>DATKPA010000030.1:0-115933 GCA_035524355.1 Phycisphaerae bacterium
TACACGTATCTGCGTGGCGAGTGCGAAATCAGCACGGAAAAACAGCGAAGCATCAACAAAGTTCTCGGCCTGCGATTCACTGACGAATGATTCGCTCCATCCCGTTCATGCACCATCGGCTTCAAGAAACGCCGACGTGAGTGGTTCCCCCGGCGCCATGCCCTCCCTACCCCTAATGAGCGAGTTCGCCCCGCTTCCGCCAATTTATGCGGAACCGCTCCCCCGGCGGCGGCGTTGATACTGACATTGCCTTCGCGGGTGAACCGGCTCAGTTCCTTCACGGGGCTTTGAATGATCCGTTCATCCTTGCTGATGGTGTCGTGGGAGACGCCGGCGGCTTTGGCGAGCTCTTCGCGGGTTTCGACCGGTTCCGCAGATTTTCTTTCGCTTTTGCCGCCAGCAACGGCTCCAACTTGAGCACCAACTCCACTCGCTGCATGTCGCCACCGATGATTCCCGCTTGCCGATGTTGGTGGTGTTCATGGTGGTGGTCGTGCCGTGTTTTGTTGTGTAGGTTCGTGGCTCACTGTCTACAGTAGACAGTGAAGGCCGGAGTTTGCTCACGTAGGAGTGGTGAACCGCACATTTCTCCGCAATCTTCCGATCCGACCACTTCACCACCCGCCAAACGCCCCGCCAGGGCCAAGCGTGGAAGCCGGCGGGGGCGTGGCGGCGTTCATCCCGGAGGCTTTCCGGCGACTGCCTCGGCGCCATACAACCACGTCCGCACGTGGTCCGTCACCCGGCGCAACCGCGGGTGTCCCTGGCGTTCATCCATGCCCCATTCCCGGTAGCTCGTGGAGGATTTGCCCGCGTCCTCGTGCCCCATGATGAGGTCGACGACTTCAATGTCGCCGGTCTGCCCGGCGATAGTGCGGAACGTGTGGCGCAATCCGTAAAAGTTCACCCCCTCGCGCTTCAGCTTCACCGGCTTCCCGTCCTTCCCCTCCGCCGTCGTCTTCCGCAACAGCTTTCCGAATTCCAGCCCCACCGAATCCGTCTCTTTCCGCCGCTGGTATGGCGCCATGCTGGCTTTCCCCGGATCCTCGACCGTCTCCACGCGCTTCCACCGCTCCCCGTACTTCGTGACGAACACGCAACCGGCGTCCTCGGCGTGTTTGGGCTTCGGCCGCGCGTCGATCGCTTCTTTCAACGCCGTGACCGTCTCCGGCCAGAGCGTCGCGCGCCGGAGGATCTCCGTTTTCGGCCTGGGAAACTCCGCCACCCCCGCATCGAGGTCCAGATGCTTCAATTGCACCATGGCAACATCGGTGTTGCCCCACCCGCAATTGATGCCGAGGAGGATCATGGCCTTCATCTGGGGCTTCGCCGCAGCCAGCAGCGCGAGGATCTCCGGCGGCTCAAAAGACTTCTCCGGAGATTCGTTCCGGGCCCGGCGCATGATGCGGCGTTTGGGCTTTTTGAACTCCGGGCCGAAGCGCATGGGGACCTCGAGGAGCCCCGTGTCGAAAGCCCATTTGAAGATTGACCGCACCCGCTGCACTTCGTTTCCGAGTGCCACTGGGCCCCACTTCTTTGCGATCCGCTCCCGGTATCTGTTGAAGTCGGCCGGCGTAAGTTCCTTCACCATCATCTCGCGCCCAAACTCTTTGGCGAGGCGGAGGGCGGTGTCGTAGTAATCCTGAAACGACCTATGGGTGATTTCGCCGCTTTGGATGAGCCGCTTCTTTTGGTCGATGAACGGGTTCACAATTTCGTGGAGCCTCAGCCCCTCGGTTTTCGGGGTTCGTCCGTTCTGGAAATCATCCCACCGCTGCAGAGCCCCCTGGGGGTCCGAGTGCGGGCCGAAGTAATGCAATCGCCCCCGCACCTTCTTTGCCCATAGGCCGTTGCCGCTGGGGAAGAGGGGGAAATCGGGGCGAACGCCGAGTTCGCGCAGCTTCTGGAGCACGGCGGCGGGGCGTTTCCGTTGGGGTGGGGGTTTCGTGATGCTGCGGGGTGGGGTAGAATCTGCCATGGTCGGGCCTCCTGATATGGGGTTTCACCCGGGTTTCAGTTTGCCGGGTTGCACCCGGTTGACGGGGTCTGCGGGTGATGGGTGGCAGTGTTCTTTTGCGGGAATCGCCACCCATCGCCTTCCATGTGCGAATTATGCGAGGTTTCACATGAGGTTTCAAACGAAAACAGAGGCAGTAAAAAAGATTCTTGTAAGTATTGAATCTTAAATGATTTGCGGTCGTAGCTCAGTTGGATAGAGCGGCGGTTTCCTAAACCGCAGGTCGCGCGTTCGAGTCGCGCCGGCCGCAGTGTGACAAGCTTTTCTCCCGCCGATATTCGCTCCATGGCCCGCGCGCTGAACCTCGCCAGGCGCGGCCTTGGCAACGTCGAACCCAACCCCATGGTCGGCGCCGTCATCGTGCGCCATGGCAAAATCGTGGGAAAAGGCTATCACCAGCGTTTTGGTCATGCGCACGCAGAAGTCAATGCGCTGCGCGATGCCGGTCCCGCAGCGCGGGGTGCAACCCTTTACGTCACGCTCGAACCTTGCTGCCACTGGGGCAAGACACCGCCATGCACCGATGCCATCCTCGCCGCCGGCGTAACGCGCGTCGTCATCGCCATGGTCGATCCATTTGCATCCGTGCGCGGCAAAGGCATCGCGCTCCTCAGGAAGCGCGGAATTCAGGTCGACCTCGGACTGCTCGAGAGTTCCGCACGTGCCCTCAACGCCCCCTTTATCACAAACGTCTCCCTCGGTAGGCCATTTGTGATCGCCAAGTGGGCACAGAGCATCGATGGCTGTGTCGCACTGGCCTCCGGCGAATCGCAATGGATCAGCTCCGAAACTTCTCGCGCCTTTGTGCAGACTCTACGCGGCCGGATGGACGCCATCATCGTCGGCCGCGGCACTGCACTGGCGGACGATCCGCTTCTGATGTCGCGTCCAAACTCGGGTTCGGACATTCGCCGCATCGCCACGCGCATCGTTCTTGATTCCGATTGCCGCTTGCCCCCCAACAGTCAACTCGTGCGAACGATTCCCTTCGCCCCGCTCATGGTAGTTCATGCGCGGAATCTCGGCCGTGCGGCGGAAAAGCGGCGAATCGTCCTCGCCGAGAGGGGCGTGATGACGGTCCCCATCCCCATCGACAACACCGGCCGGCCGCGAATCCATTCGCTGCTCAAATTCCTCGGCAAGCGTGATTACACCAACATTCTCGTTGAAGGCGGCCCTGAATTGATGGCATCTTTCCTCGCACAGAATCTCGTCGATGAAGCTCACATTTTCATCGCGCCGATTGTCATCGGCGGAAAGAAGTCGCGACACGCGGTGGGAGGGGAAGATCTCCCGAAACTCGCCGATGCAGTTCGCCTTCAATTCACCGCCGCCACCCGATCCGGTCCCGATATCCACATCGTCGCCCGGCGCGAGCACACAATCCGTTAGCCGACACGATCGCGCGCTACAATTTGCCGCGCCACCGCCACGCCCGTTTCCAGCGCCCCCTCCATGTATCCTGGAAATCCCAGGCTTGCGTATTCACCCGCAAAGTGCAGCCTTCCAATCCCTGCTTTCAGTGTCGGTCCGATCGATGTCACCTGCCGCGGAGCAAAGAACGTATATCCCGCCTTTGTATACGGATCGCTCGGCCAGTTCATGAACCGCACACTCTGCACGTTATCATCGAAGTGCGGAAAAACACGGCCGAGATAGTCGCGACAATACGCCTCGCGTTCCGCCGGCATGCGCGTTCGCAGATGATCCGCCGCCGGCCCTCCCGAGAATCCCACCAGCAACGCATTCTCTTCGCCCTTTTGACCCGCCGTGCCGTCCCACGTCATTGCGATGTCGCCATCCGTGAGGCTATCCGCCGCCAGACCGGCGTCTTTCCAGAACGGTCGCTTCACCGCTGCGAGGTATTTCACCGCCGGCCCCATCTGGGGAACCAGTCCTGCAGGAAGCGCCGGTGAAACACGCAAATCGTTCCATGTTGATGGCGGCATTGTCAGCACCACGTCTTCCGCGGTGTAATGATCCCCATCCATCGCCGTCACCATCACCCGGTCCCCGCCAATCGCAAGCGACAGCACCGGCCGCCCGATCTGCACGCTCTCGCCAAGTCCGCCCGCCAGCTTCTCCGCAAGCTTCTGATTCCCGCTCAGACAACGCACGGTCTCGCTGTCCGTCCAGTATTTCTCCACCCCGCCCGCCTTGATCATCGTCAGAAACGCAAGATAACTCTGTTTCTCCAGCGGCACCCCCTCATTTGCCTCCAATTCCGCCCGAATCGCCCGCTTCGTGTGATGCGACGTCTCAACCCCCGCAAACCAATCCCCCATCGACCGCGCATCGAGCGCCGCTGCGTTTGGCGTCTGCCACGGCTCCGCCGCATTCACCGATCGCGCCGCTTCATTCAATGTCGCAAAGGCCGCATCCATTTCCTTGTAAAGCACCTCCGCCTCCTCCTTCTCCAGCTTTCGTCCCCCGATCACGATTGGCGCTTCCAGCGACTCATCTTCCGGAATCTCCTTCAATTCCAGCCCGAATTTCGCCCCATAACTCATCCATGTCGGATGATTCGTCCCGATCAACTCGCCGCCCCCTTCGATATGCTTCCCACGCACCATGTCTGTGAACGTCAGCACACGACCGCCGACACGGTTGCGCGCCTCGAGCACAAGCACTTCATAGCCCGCACTCTTCAGCTCGTACGCACACGCCAATCCCGAGAGCCCCGCTCCAACCACCACCACGCGCTTGCCATTCGCCGGTTTACCGCTCCCACCGCCGACCTCCGCGCAGTTGCTCAACAACAATCCGCCGGAAGCCGCAAGCGCCGCCTTCAGCACATCGCGCCGCGAAACCTCTCGCAAGGCCGGGTTGAACCGCCGCGCCAGCCGCCCATACATGGATTGCGCCATCACTGCCATCCTTCCTCTTCGTCCCTTTGAAGAATGGCAAAAGTATAACGCCTGCGTACGGCTTCGCAGCAAGAAGGAATTCGCCGGAGGTGTCTCGCGGATAATAGATCAAGATTTGTCGGTAAACTTCTACCGGCCCACAGCGCTATTGACGCATCTCACGGAAGTGTGCCGCAGCTGAGACCCCGCCCCCTTCTACTCGCGCCACCGCGACCATTTCCCCCCCCGAACTGCAGACAATCCCTGAAGTGACCTTCGAGCCACTTCAGGGATGCCCCACGTCATGCTGCTTCCTCACTCTGCCACGTCGGGTGCAGGCCACATCCTCACCCGGAAATCCAACTGCGAAAAATCCTCATCCCGCACCCGCGATGTCGCCACCGCAGCACGCCCTGCCTCTCCCCGCAGTTCGGCTGGCATGTACCGATGACCTGCCGTCCGCCCCGAGCCGCCACGCGAATGCGGGCTCGCAAATTCAAACTTTTTGTCGTAATCCGCGCTCCACCGGCCAATGTGTCGTGCGCCTCGCATGAGCGTTTACCTCGCTTAGCTGCCCAAAACCCACACGCAACAACGGTTCGCTGCGCGTAGGTCAGTTCAGCAAAGCGAGTGCCCCGGACGACACACTTCCATCCAGGAAATAGGGTCTCGTCCCTCACCGCCAGCCGCGCCCGCGCTTCCCCACCACGGCGAGCGCGATTCCCATCACCACAAGTGCCGCGATCAACCCGCGCACCACCCACACCCCATCGCGCCCCCCAACGGCCGCCAATCGCCGCCCGCCCGCCACCGTCGCCGGCAAAACGCTCAGCACCAGCAGCAACCCCACCCACATGATCCGCTTGATCCATCGTACCGACATTCGCGTTCCTGCAAGGCAATGATTACTTATGCACCGCACCTGGGAACATCTCATCATTCCCTGTGCCCGATCCGGTTGCGGGCGCCAGTCCCTGGCCGGTTCCCGTGTATTTTGTCGCGGGATGTTTTGTCGCCCCACGCGCGCTGGCCACCTTCGCCGGCTGCGGGAAGCTCGCCGGATTCACCAGCTCCGGCTTCAAGAAAAAGTAATACAGCCGGCCTTGCGCGAACTCCTCGCCTGCCAGTTGTCCGGCTGCATCCCCAATGCCCATGTAAATGTCCGCGCGACCCGCCGCCCGGATTCCGCCGCCGGTGTCCTGATCCAGCACGAATCCCTGGTATGGCAGAATCTCCCCGGAAGCGATCGGCTTGGGCGTGTTGATGAAGCACATGCTTGCGCGGGGGAAAATCGACTTGTCCGTCGCCAGCGTCCGATTTGTCGTCACCTGCACCCCGAGCGAACCCGACGGCCATTCCTCGGGCCCATACACTTTCAGAAACGTGAACCGATCATCACGCATCACGTACTGATCCAGTTCCCCCGGATGCGAATCGAAATACGCCATCACCGCCGGCAGCGACAGATGCTTCTTGTCGATCTTCCCTTCCTTCACCAACTGCGTCCCCAGCCCCGTGTGCTCGCGCCCGTTCGTTCCCGCATACCCGAGATACATCGTCTTGCCGTCGGGCGTGATGACTTTGGCGGATCCCTGCACCTGGATGATGAACGGCTCTATGGGCTTCTTGAAGTAGACCAGCTCGTGGCCCTTCAACTGCCCCGACTGCACGAGTTCCTTGCGCGTTGGATAAGTCCCCTTCACTTCGCCGGTGATGGGATCGGACTCGATGCCGGGGAGGCGGGAGTAGACCGGGTATTTGTATTCCGCCGTGGGGGTGAGGGAACCGTGGTAGATCGGCGTGTAGTAGCCGGTGAACCAGACGTCGCCTTTGTCGTTGTAGCCGACGGAGGTGTAGACGTCGTAGCGGGTGAGGAGGTTCTGCTGGAACTCCTCGCCGCTGATGTTCTTGTGGAGCAGGTCTTTCATGTCGTAGAGGGTGGCGAGGATCTGGTCGTGGGTGATGGTGTCGCCGGGGTTGGGGGAGGGGTAGAAGCGGTTGGAGGAGGGGGCGTGGAGGAACTGGATGGACTTGTCGATCGCCCGCTCGAGGTTGGATTTGTCGGACCAGGCGATCTTCATGTCGGGGTAGTCCTTGGGTTCCAGCTTGCGGAGGCCCCACCCTTCGGTCGGATGATCGATGTCTTCGACGGGCGGGGTGATGATGGTCGCCTGCTGGGATTTGCATCCGGGCATGGCGAAGAGCGAGAGAGGGACAAGAAGGGCCACGGCAGCTTGGGAAAGGGAACGGGACATTTTTCCATCCTTGGGTAAAAGGCGGTTGAAGGTCACGGGCGATGAAAGATTATCGGCATTTGCTTGCGATTATGCTCAAAAATGCCCACCGAGCAAGGCAGGGGAAGGTTGCCGAAAAGAACATTTCCATGAACATTGCCAAGGCACGAGCGTCCTTGGCGAGCTCCTGGTGGATTGGCGGGGATTCGAGCGGCTTTAGCCTTTGACGCGCAGGCCCTTTTCGCGGAGCAATTCCGCCACGCGCTCCCGGTGGTCCCCCTGCAGTTCCACGCTCCGTCCCTGTACGGAACCACCGACGCCCAAGGTGGATTTGAGTTCGGTGCAGAGTTTCGGGAGGTCGTTGGCTGGGTGGTCGAGGCCGGTGATCACGGTGATGAACCGATCGCCCTTGCGCTTCTCGGTGCGGATGACGGCTGCCTGGTCCTTCGGCGGAGTAGAATTTTCCGGGTTCAGCACCAGTCCGGAATCGAGCCGGCGTTCGCCTTTGCCGGCGCTCATCTTCTTTTTCTCGGGGAGGTTGAGGCAGCGGCACTCTGTCTTGGGCTTGTGACAGATCTCGCAGGTGGGGGGGCGGTCAAATGGCGTGCCGGAGAAGAGACGCGACATGGAAAGATCCTTTTGAGCGTGTTCCCGATTGATCATCGCAGGCTGGACGAGTCGGTACAAGTGCGGAGTTCCGGCACCCGGCGGCTTTGGCACGGTTGGATCGCGGGGGCCGCCTGAAGGCGCAACTCCAAACGGGGTGGAACTTTGGGAGGGATTCGCCCTCCCGATTCCGGGTGCGTAAAATACCGGCGGTACTTTCAGGAGCCCGGTGATGGTAGCGATCACAATCCAGGCGATGGACGAATTCGCCAATCTCGTCCGACACATGCACCAGCTTCACGAGCGGGACATGGGCCGGCAATACTTCGGCTTCTCCCCGACGGACGCCTTCCGACCTTCTGTGAACCTCTACGAAACGCTGCAGGCCTTTGTCATCTGCGTGGACATTTCCGGCATGGACCAGAACGACATCGAAGTGCAACTCGAGAAGGGCAACGTCGTCATCCGTGGACGCCGCCAGAGCCCCCTCCCTCCCGACGGCTCGCGCGCTGTCGCGGTGCACCTCATGGAGATCGACCACGGCACCTTCTGCCGCACCGTCGAGGTGCCATCCGGCGTGGATGAGGAAAACATCGCGGCGAACTATCACCTCGGCATGCTCTGGATCACGCTGCCGAAGCGGAATGGGAAATGACAGCGGCGGCATCCGAGTGGTTGCAACCAGTTATGGGGTTATGGCGTGAGTGACACGAAAGAAAAACAAGAGTCGGAAGTCCCGGCAGTGGCCGAAGCACCTGTGGAATCTGAGAAGCAGTCGAAGCCCGAGCAACCTGAGAAGCCCGGGGGCGTGCGCGTTGTCACCGCCCCCATGATGCAGGCCGTTCAGGTTCCGGAAATCCTCGCGATTCTCCCCGTGCGCGGGGCCGTCTCCTTCCCCGGCGCAGTCCTGCCGCTCACCATTGGTCGCCCGCGGAGCAAGAAGCTTCTGGATGACGCCCTTACTGCCGACAAGATCGTCGGCGTGGTTACGCAGCGTAACGAAGCGCACGAAGACCCCGACCCCAAGGACCTCTACAGCTACGGCACCGCGTCGCTGGTCCTGAAGATGATTCGCGCCGCGGATGGCAACGCCAACATTCTCACGCACGGCCTGGTCCGCTTCCGCATCCTCGATCTGGTCGAAACCGAGCCCTACCTGCGTGCCAGGGTCGAAATCCTGCAGGACGCCATTCCCGAGTTGACGCCCGATTTTGAGCTGTTGATCAAATCCGTGCGCGAACTCGCGGATCGCATGATCCGGCTCACTCCCAACCTGCCCGACGAAGCCAACAACATCCTCCAGAACATCGACAACCCCGGCATGCTCGCCGATTTCCTCGCGGCCAATCTCTCGGGCGACTTCCAGGAAAAGCAGTCGCTGCTCGAAGAAATCGACGTGAAAAAGCGGCTCGAGCGCGTGCGGGAAAAGCTTGCCGCCCGGATCGAGCTGCTCGAGCTGCAGGAAAAGATCCAGTCGCAGGTCCGGTCCAGCATCGACAAGAGCCAGCGCAACTACTACCTGCAGGAACAGATGAAGGCGATCCAGAAGGAGCTGGGGATCGACGGCGGACCGGAAGCGGAAGTTGCGGAACTCCGCAAACGGCTGGATGAAGCGAAGCTTCCCGAAACCGTGAAAAAGGAAACGGAGCGCGAACTCGCAAGGCTCCAGGCGATTCCGCAGGCCTCTCCGGAATACGGCGTCATTCGCACGTTCCTCGAAACCGTCGCGGAACTGCCGTGGAGCAAATCGACCAGCGACGACCTCGACATCAAAAAAGCCCGCCGCATTCTCGACCACGACCATTACGACCTCGAGAAAATCAAGCAGCGCATTGTGGAGTTCCTCGCCGTCCGCAGGCTCAACCCGCACGGCAGGGGGCCCATCCTCTGCTTCGTCGGCCCGCCGGGTGTGGGTAAGACTTCGCTGGGCAAATCGATCGCGCAATCGCTTGGCCGGACGTTCGTGCGCGTCTCCCTTGGCGGCGTGCGCGACGAGGCGGACATCCGCGGCCATCGCCGCACCTATGTCGGCGCCATGCCCGGCCGCATCATTCAGGAGATCCGCAAGGCCGGCACCAACAACCCGGTGATGATGCTCGACGAAATCGACAAGCTCGGCGCCGATTTCCGCGGTGACCCCTCCGCCGCGCTGCTGGAAGTGCTGGACCCCGAGCAGAACAACACCTTCACGGACCATTACCTCGGCGTGCCGTTCGATCTGTCCAAGGTCATCTTCATCTGCACCGCCAACATCATGGATCCCGTGCCGCCCGCGCTGCGCGACCGCATGGAGGTGATCGAAGTCCCCGGCTACACCCAGCACGACAAGCTCCTCATTGCCCGCAAGTACCTCCTCCCACGGCAGCTCAAAGAGCACGGCGTTACCGAAAAAATGGTGAAAGTTCCGAACAAAACGCTCGAAGCAATCATCGACCGCTACACACGCGAAGCGGGCGTGCGCAGCCTCGACCGCACCATCGCCTCCGTCATACGCGGCGTCGCGGCAAAAATCGCCGAAGAGGTGGATTCTTCAGAAAGGAAACACGGGAAGCCCGGCGCGGAAACTCGAAATTCGAAAATCGAAAACCCCATCGCCGTCCTGCCCGAAGACCTCCAGAAGCATCTCGGCGCCGCACGCTTCGAATCCGAACTCGCCCAGCGCGTCGCCTCTCCCGGCGTCGTCACCGGCCTCGCCTACACCCCCGTCGGCGGAGAAATTCTCTTCATCGAAGCGACGCAGATGCCCGGCAAAGGAACCCTGACGCTCACCGGGCAGATTGGCGAAGTGATGCGCGAATCGGCCCAGGCCGCCTTTTCACTCCTGAAGCATAACGCTGCTCATCTCGGCATCGACCCGAAAACGTTCGCCGAGACCGACGTCCACGTGCACGTCCCGGCCGGCGCGATTCCGAAGGACGGCCCCTCAGCGGGCATCGCCATGTACACCGCGCTCGCCTCGCTCTTCACGGGCAAAACCGTTCGTCCCGACGTCGCCATGACCGGCGAAATCACCCTTCGCGGCCTGGTCCTCCCGATAGGGGGGGTGAAAGAAAAAGTCATCGCCGCCCAGCGCGCCGGCATCAAGACCGTCATCCTCCCCGAGCGCAACCGCAAAAACATCGACGAAATCCGCGAGGACGTCCGCAAGCTCCTCAAATTCGAATTCGCCGGCACCGTCGACGAAGTGCTCGCCATCGCGTTCAAAGGTGGCATGCCGGGCGGAAAAAACGATCGTCACCCAGGCCACGCCGTCAACGGTAAATCCAAGTCCCCCGCAAGAAAGGCCGCCCCCAACCCGCGATGAGAGACCTCCTCCAAATCGTCGATGCCGGCCGCATGCCCTATCGCCCCGCGTGGGACCTGCAGCTCCAGCTCCACCAGCGCGTGCTCGCCGAAGAGGCCGACTATGCCGCCGGCGTGCTCATGCTCGTTGAACACCCCCCCGTCATCACCATCGGCCGCCGCGCCAATGCCCAGCAGAATCTTCTGGCCTCCCCGAAGATGCTCGAACTCCGCGGAGTCGAGGTCGTCGAAACCGATCGCGGCGGCGACATCACCTTCCACGGCCCGGGGCAGCTCGTCGCCTACCCGATCATCAATCTGAATCGCTACGGCCTCAACCTGCACGCCTACATGCGCTTCCTCGAAGAAGCCGTCATCCGCACGCTCGGCCAATTCGAAATCTCCGGCGAGCGCTCCGAAGGCGCCACCGGCGTCTGGGTCCGCGATCCCCGCGCCGCTGCCTCGCCCGACGGCCTCGCCAAAATCTGCGCCATCGGCGTCAAACTCCGCCGCTGGGTCACGTTCCACGGAATCGCCCTCAACGTCACCACCGACCTCTCCTTCTTCGACCTGATCAACCCCTGTGGTCTCGGCCGCCCCGTTACCTCCATGCAGCGCCTCCTCCCACGCACCTGCCCCGCGGTGGACCAGGTTAAACGTACGCTCGTGGATTCCTTCAACGCCGAACTCGCCGCCATGCCGCAAAAATGAGAACGCCCGCGCGGGGGTGCGGGCGTTTTCACTGCAACAAAACGAGGCTTTGTATCTTATGGCGTGCATCCGCACGCGCGGTTGTCAGTGGGCCATCGTCGCCGTGTAGACCTTCTGCTGCGGGTCCGGCGTCACGTGATCCACGGAGAAATTCGGGTTGAGCTGCGCGCCCGACCACTGCGGGAACGCTTCGCGCGAGGTCGTCAGCGCCACGACGCCGTATGTGACCTTCTTGCCGTTGCGCGTCATCGTCATCTTGTCGATGGTCTTGTTCGGCGGCAGGATTCCCTGCGGGAGAACCACCACGGCCGTGTGCGTTTCATCGTTCACAAACGCTTTGCCGCTGAGCTTGTTATCCTGCATGATCGCAACCTGGTCGGCCTTGGGGCTGATCAGGTCGGTGATCGCGACGTCCCGCGCCTTGACCTGATTGCCCAGCGCCTGCATCTGCCCCTGCATCGTCGTCAGTTGATTCTGCGTGATCATGTTGAACCAAGCGCCCGCCGCGAGGAACGCCATCGCCGCATAGAACCCCCAGCGATAAAAACGCCCGGAGTCCTTCATCGATTTGCGATAATCTTCCATCCGGAAGGTCGTCGGCGCCGTTGTCTGCAGAATCCGCCCCCGCAGATCCTCCGACGGCTTCATGAACGGGCTCGCCGCCGCCAGGAGCGCCACCGTCTCGCGCAGTTGCCGATCCAGCCGCTGAGCGTCTTCCCCGCCCGCAGCGACCTGCTGCGGGTACGCCGCCGAATCTTTCGGCGTGTTGGCGCCCAGCGCTTCCGCCGCCGCCGCCTCGATCAGTTCTTCGTTGAGTCCGTTCATAGCCATTAGACACGCTCCTCTGCTGCGACCGCGCCGCCCGGCTCGACGAGCGTTTCGCCCATCAACTCCCGGAGGCTGTCGCGAATTTTGATCAGTCCCAGCCGGATGCGCGTTTTGATCGTGCCCAGCGGGACGTTTAACTTCTCTGCAATTTCCACGTGCGTCATGCCGTCAAAAAAGGCCAGCTCGATCGCGTGCTTCTGATCCGCCGGCAACTCCGACAATGCCCGCCGCACGTTCACCGCATCCTCGCGCGAAATCGCCAGGTCTTCCGGCCAGTCTTCCGCGTCCGGTGCGTCCGGCAGGTTGTCTCCCACCGGCTTGAGCACGATGCCCGCGCTCCGCGAACGCAGGCGATCGAGAATGCGCGTGCGGGCAATCATCATGATCCAGGCCTCGGGGCTGCCGCGGCCGGTGTCGTAATTCGCCGCCTGACGCCACACCTGCACAAAAATATCCTGTGTCACGTCTTCCGCCGCCGGACGATCACGCAGCATCCGCACGGCCAGAGAGAAGACCACCGGGCCCATCTGGTCGTAGCACCTGGCGAGGGCCGTGTGCTCTCCCTGCGCCATCCGCTTCAACACGTCGAGCAGGGGATTGGGTTCATTGGAACGACTCACAGCAGAGGTTCTCCTCAAAGATCGCGCCTCGCGGGCAGGCCGGGCGGAAGTCCGCTCCGGAACCTTGCCGTCGCTGATCCCCACGTTGCCATGATCCTCGTCGCGTGATGCCAATGCAACGCTGCAGGATGCCGACGTTTGAGGGAGAATTTCTTCTGCTGCGACCGTCACTGAAGACCTCATGATTGCGTTTCATGAGGGTTTACGGAGCGCCGCGTGCCGTGGATTGATTACGCGGCGGAATTCTCCAGATGAGCTGGAGTGGGAGTTTCATAAACGTCAATTGGGTGGGTGTTTACGCCCTTCGGGCGAGGGCACGGCGCCGCGCCTGCCGGCGGCCGATAACCACCTCACATTTCCGAGAGACCCGCATGGAAATGCGCGGGTGTGGCCTCGATCTTCTTTTCCCCCCGTCTATTCCAGATAAACCTGGCCACCCGCGGCAATCCCCGGAATCCGCGACTTCTTCGCCACCACATCCTGCGGATACTGCGCAAACCCCGCCGCCATCTCAATCAGCCCGTCCACCTTCCCATCGCCCTTCCGCGGCACCACGACCCCGGCACCCTCCAGCCAGCGGGCATTGCGCTCGGTGGTGATCTCCACGCTCGATTGCGCCGAATCCACCCCCGTCGGATTCTTGATCGGCGCAAATTCATCCAGCCGGTCCGTCTCGTAAATGATGCTCTTCCGCGTCAGCGGCAACGCGTCGAACACAAACGTCTCCAGCTTCACTGCGTTGGGCTTCTCCGGATTGATCGGCGCCCCAGTCTCCGCATCAATGCACGGCACCTTCTTCTCCGCCCGATGGTACGGCAACGCAAACCCCTCCCCACCCTTCTTGTTCAACTCCTCCACAAAATCCACCCGTATCGCATGCAGCGCAATCGACCCCGCGCGGAATCGCAAATCGCCACTCGCCGTCCGCTGCTCCGCCAATTCATCCGGCAAATCGGAATACTCGATCACCGACATCTTTCCGTCGATCAGGCAGAAGTTGCCGAGCTTCTCCTTCGGCGCGACCTTCGGCAGCATCTTGCTCGACATCTGCGCCCCATCCAGGTCATGCAGCCCGATGAACATCGGATCCACGCACCGCACGATCGGATTGTCCACCTGGAAATAACTGATCTGCTCGATCCCCCGCTTCTTCATGTCCGCAATCGCCCCCGATTTGTACAGCGCCAGCAGAGACCCGCCATGCCCGTTCGGCGAAAGCGCCAGCGAATCCTTCGCCTCCAGCAGCACCTTGCCGTCGAAGGAGATCGCAGGCAGCTCATCCTGCGGGAAGAACATCACATCCTTCGGGTTCATCCCGAAATACTTGTGCTGCTCCCAGAACTCACGCGTCGGCCCGTCATTCTGCGGCGACGTCATAATGTAGAACGGCACATTCGTGCTGTACCGCTTGTTCGTCGCCAGCAGATACTCCGCAAAACACTGAAACAGCGGCTTCTTCTTCACCGGCGTCGCCGGAAAAGTTCCCTTCGGCCCGGGCCACCCCAACCGCGTCCCCTGCCCGCCCGCCACGACAAACGCCGCCACCTTCCCCGCCTTCAGCAATTCCTCCCCCCGCGCAAACGCATCCTTCAACTTCCTCTGCTTCGCCGGATCCGTCGGCTTATTCTCATAATACGGCGCCGGCTCCACATCCCCCGACAGTTCAAACTTCTGCGGACGCTTCACCATCGTGTCCACCAGCTTCGCTATCAGATCCCAATCCAGCCGCTCCAGCTGCGCCGCAAAATCCTTCTGCTGATCCGGCGTCAACTCCGCCCAGAACCGAAACACATGCGCCTGGCCGATCGCATTCAGCTTCGCCGCAAGATTTCCGTACGCCATTTCCGCTTCGTAACCCATTCCATTATTCCTTTTACGGGTAGGAGAGAGGCGGATATGTTATCGCAGCCGCCGAAAATTGTCCGCTGTTCCCACATAGCCCCAGGCTTGCCCGGGATACCCCCCACGCGACCCCGCGAGCGCTCGATTCCTCGGGCTTAGGCCGCCCAACGGTCTAACCCATTTGTGGCCATTGGTGTTCATTTGTGGACAATTTACGTCGGTGGGGGGGGGCGCTTACCCCGCCAACTGCTGCAGCGCATCGAGCAGCGCCGCCAACTCCTCTTCCGTATTGAAATGCCCCGGCGACACCCGCACCGCCCCGTCCGGAAACGTCCCCAGCGTCTTGTGCGCGTACGGCGAGCAATGCAGCCCCGGCCGCACCGCGATATTGAACGATTCGTCCAAAATGCTCCCCGCCTCCTGCGGCGAATACCCCTCAATCGAAAAACTCAGCGTCCCCACCCGCCCGCCCGCCGTCTTCGGCCCATGCAGCTTGAACTTCGGATTCGACAACAGCACATCAATCACCCGCTGCACCATCCCCTGTTCCTTCGCCAGCGTCTTCGCCGGATCGTGCTTCACCACATACTCCACCGCCGCCCCCAGCCCCGCGATCCCGACGGTATTCGGCGTCCCGCCCTCCAGAAAATACGGAAACAACTTCGGCATCGTCGGCGACGACGAATCCCCACCCGTCCCACCCTCACGAAACGCATGAAACGCGTCCAGGGACACCGTCGAATTCACATACAACCCGCCCGTCCCCGTCGGCCCCAGCAGCGACTTGTGCCCCGGAAACGCCAGCACATCTATGTGCATCGCATGGATATCGATCGGCACCGTCCCAATCGTCTGCGCCGCATCCACCAGAAACAGAATCTTGTGCTCCCGCGCAATCCGCCCCACCTCCGCCACCGGCTGAATCGTCCCCACCACATTCGACCCATGCGTCACGACGATCAACCGCGTCTTCGGCGTGATCGCCTTCTTCACATCCGCCGGATCAATCACCCCCGTCTCCGGCGAAAAATCGACGCGTGTCAGCGTGATGAAACCGCCATCCGCCATCGCCTGCAGGGGCCGCGACACCGAATTGTGCTCCAGCGTCGTCGTGATCACATGATCCCCCGCCCGCAGCAACCCCTTCATCGCAATATTCAGCGCATCCGTCCCATTCATCGTAAAGATCATCCGATGATGATCCTTTCCGCCGACAAAATCGGTGAGCAGCTTCCGCACCCCATCCAGCAT
Source organism: Phycisphaerae bacterium (assembly GCA_035524355.1). GTDB lineage: Bacteria > Planctomycetota > Phycisphaerae > WQYP01 > WQYP01 > DATKPA01. Next base: position 16,238 of record DATKPA010000030.1, read on the forward strand.
CTTCTCCGCCCCCACCGCCATCCGATGCCCCGCCCGCCCCGGATTCGCCGCCTCACTCGCCAGAAACGACGTCATCCGTTCCGTCACCACCGAAGGTTTCGGCCACGACGTCGCTGCATTATCAAAATAAATCACATCAGCCATAACGTTCACGCTCTGACAAAAATTTCCATGTTTAGCGGCGTCGCAACGCGACGCTTGTCACACCGCCGGCAACCCCTGCACGCGCCGCCACGTCGAAAGCTGCCCGGAGTGATACGCCTCATGCCAGGTGCCATACAGCATCACCGCATGCCCCACCGTCGGAAACCGCTCGCGCCGCGCCGGGTCCGGATGCGGCGCCATGAAATCCTCCGGCTTCATCTGCTTCAGCCGCGCGATAATCTGCTCCCGCACTGCCGCAAGCCTTTCCACATAAAAATCCTTCGGCTTGTACTTGCTCTTGTCTGACACCGGCTCGCTCTTCATCCCATACGTCCCCTTCCACGCATCATCAATCCACGCCGGCATCGCCTCGCCCGTGATCAACGACAGAAACGCGTGATCCACCTGCAGCAGATGCCCCAGCACCCACGCCGGATGATTCACCTTCGCCGCCGGCTGATACGTCATCTGCTCTTCGTTCAAATCCGCCACCAGCTTCAACGTCATCGCCCGCGTATGCCCAATCGTCGCGAGATAACTTTCCAACATCGCCATGAATCACTCCAAATTCCTAAATCTCAAACCGTCTCAGTGCGTCCTCTGTGCTCTCTTTGACTCTCTGTGTTAAAAGAACCGTTCCTAATAGAGGAACGAATCGATTTCAGCGCTCACGCCCCCACATACTTCGAATAAAGCGCCCGCGCCACCGACGCATCATTCGTCCCCTTCAAAATCGCCCGTCCATCCGCAAACAGCGTCAGCTCATACTCCTTCCGCCGCTCGCCGTCGCCCTCGACGATCGGGCACTTCAGCATGAACTTGTTGAACGTCGCCTTGCCGACATTCCGCAAATTCGCCGCCACCTGCTCAAAGTCGATCTTGATCGCATGCCCCAGCGAAATCTGCACCGCGTTCCGTCCGCACAAACTCGTCGTCGCGCTCGCAAACTTCCCGGAGAGATACTCAAGATTCTTATGCTTGCACGCCGGGCAATCCGCCACTTCGCGAGCCCGGGCAATCTTCAATTGCTGAAACCGGTTGTCCCAAAGATCGAACGAAAACAAAAACGGCGACAGCGCCTCCAGATTCCCCGTCAGAATCTTCATCGCCTCCAACGCCTGCCAGCTCGACACAATCGACACCGCCGGCCCAAGCACCCCCGCCGTGTCGCACGTCGGATTCATCCCCGGCGGCGGCATCGTCTCGAAAATGCACCGCAGGCACGGCGTCTTCCCCGGCAAAATGTTCATCCCCAGCCCCGACGCCGAAATCACCGCCCCGTAAATCCACGGAATGTTCAATTTGATCGACACGTCATTGATCAGGAACCGCGTCTCAAAATTATCCGTCCCATCCAGCAGCAAATCCTTCCCCGCCGCCAACTGCTCGATGTTCGTATGATTCACATCCGCCACGACGGCTTCCACCGTCACCTCCGGATTGATCCGTGCAATCTTCTTCTGTGCCGCCACCGACTTCGGCAAGTTCTGCTCAATATCATCATGATCAAACAAAATCTGCCGCTGCAAATTCGTGATCTCAATAAAATCCCGATCCACAATCGTCAGATGCCCCACCCCCGCACGCGCCAGCAGATTCCCCAGCACCGTCCCCAGCGCCCCGCACCCCACCAGCAATACCTTCGCCGCCTTGAGCTTCTTCTGCCCCTCAATCCCGATCGGCGCCCACAGCATCTGCCGGTTGTACCGCGCCAGCGAGGGATCCGCCTTATCGAGTTCTTCTGCAATTTCAGAAAGTGCCATATTGCAACTAATGATGATTAATAAAAGACAAACGACCCAATCGGAATCCCGTTTTCATCGTTCATCGTTCTACGTTCATCGTTCCTTTCAGCCTTCGATGACATTCTTCTCAATCGGTTCCACCGTGACGCCCTGATCCTTCAAACATTGTAGCGCCGCTTCCACCCGCTCGGTCTCCCCTTCGAACACGACCGCCATTATCCCGATCTCGACCGTCACGCTGGCCTGCCGAATATCGAAGGAAACATCGGGGAAGCGGCTCGTCATTCGCCACAGTGCCGGCGTTTCAACCATGTCTCTGCTGCCGAAGGTGAGCCAAACTCGTTTCTTGCTGGTAGGCATTGTCTTCCTCGTTTAGCCCCGGCCTTTGGGCCGGGGACTTCATCCGCCCGCAACCGCGGGCACAATGGACACATCATCCCCTTCCTTCACCGGCGTATTCAGATTATCCAGAAAACGGATATCTTCATCGTTCACATAAACATTGATAAACCGGTTCAACTCGCCCGGCTGCTTGAAGAGACGCTTATCGATCCCCTCGAACTTCTCGGAAAGCTCATTCAGAAGAGAACCAACGGTGCCAGACTGCAACTCGACCAGATCGACGCCACCGGTCGCCTGACGCAGAGGAGTGGGAATACGGACTTTCACAGGCATTGGGGACTCCATTTTGTGCGATTGAGGGCTAACTGTTACTCAGACACTGGCGTATGTTTCGGGCACCATGAATGACGCGTATCACCGTGAGCGTTTCATCATCGTAGCGGTAAGCGACCAGGTAAGAATAGACTTTCCAGAAGCGAAGCGTTCTATCCTGCACATCCTCTCTTGTGTGGCCTTTTCCGGGGAACGGTAGAAGTTCACGTATTTCCTTGTGCAAGTCGTCCTCAACCCGGTTCGCCGCGACAAAACTATCGCGAGCGATGTATTCCCAGATTTCATCCAAATCCAAGCTGGCGCGAGGCTTAATTCGAAGTTGTCGTGACATTAGTGAAGTTTTATCCTCGCCCGGTGTTTGGCCTTAAGTTCCGCAAGGACTGTATCGCCGTCAAGTGCGGGGCCGCTAGCGTCACCTTCGGCGACGAGCCGATCGAGTTCACCAGGCGCGAATTCCATGGCTCGTTCTTCGTGTTCCAGAGCCGCTAGTGCGGCGGCGATGACTTCCTCGGGGGAGCCGTATTGACCGGAATTCACACGATCGGTGATTCGCCGCTGGATTTCGTTGTCGAGAGAAAGCTGCATACGTCCTCCTTTAGGGTCATTATACGGCGACGGGGACCTGTGCGTGCTCCGCCTTCTTCTGCCCGCTCACAATCGCATCAAACGCCTCGAGCTTCGCCGGAATCGATGCCGGCGGCTCCAGATGATCGACGACCACTTCCGTCGTCTTCAAGCCATTCCCCGTGATGCTCACGCAAATGCTTTCATCTTTCGGAATCCGTCCGCTCTTGATCAACTTCATCGCACAGGCCAAAGTCGTCCCGCCCGCCGGTTCCGTCCAGATCCCTTCCAGCCTGGCCAGCAGCTTGATCGCATCCACGATCTCCTCATCCGTCGCATCCTCGCCCCACCCGCCGGACTGCTTCACCGCCTGCACCACATAGAACCCATCCGCCGGATTCCCAATCGCAATCGACTTCGCAATCGTCTTGGGCTTCTGCGGCTTGATCAGCTCGCGCCCGGCGCGAATCGCCTCCACGACCGGATTGCATCCCGCCGCCTGCGCCGAATAAATCCTCGGTTGATTATCCTCTACCAGCCCCAGCTTGATAAATTCCTGGTACGCCTTATACACCTTCGGCAAAATCGTCCCGCCCGCCGTCGGCACAATCGTGTGCTTCGGCAACTTCCACCCATACTGCTCCGCAATCTCAAACCCGAATGTCTTCGCCCCCTCCGTATAGAAGGGCCGCAAATTCACGTTCACAATCGCCCACTTATACTTATCCGCAATTTCCGAACAGAGCCGATTCACATCATCATAATTACCCTGGATACGAACCATCGTCGGCCCAAAGATCAGCGACCCCAGCACCTTCCCCAGTTCCAGGTCATGCGGAATCATCACAAACGCCTTCAGCCCCGCCTGCGCCGCATGCGCTGCCACCGAGTTCGCCAGATTCCCCGTCGACGCACACCCCACCGTGTCATACCCCAGCTCGATCGCCTTCGTGATCGCCACCGACACCACGCGTTCCTTATACGACCACGTCGGATAATTCGCCGAATCATCCTTGATGTACAGTTCCTTCACCCCCAAATACTTCTCAAGGTTCCGCGCCCGCTTGAACGGCGTCCACCCCGAATTCAACCCCGCCTTCGGTTCCCCTTCCACCGGCAGCAGATCCCGGTACCGCCACAAATTCCGTTCCTTCGACTCAATCGACGCCCGCGTCACCTTCCCCTGCATCGCCGCGTAGTCGTACTCCACCTCCAGCGGCCCAAAGCAGACCTCGCACACGTGCACACCCTTCTGCGGGTACGCCTTGTGACACTCCCGACACCGAAGTCCCTTCACGTACGACATAGTCTCTCCTGGCCAACGCGCGGCAATCGCAAAAACGATTACGGCCTCCAACCCGGGTTTCCCAGATAAGAGGCCGTCCTAACTCCGCCGACACCGTCGGCAAAACGATCCGCTTATCTATCCCCTTGATTGCTCCGCCCTTCAGCGAAACAAACGGGTGGGAATTAGCACCCGCTTCAAAATCGCATCACTGCGACTCCGATGGGTTGCTGTGTCGTCAACGGGCCCGTCCCTCAGACACTCTGGATAAGAGCCGTATTCACTTGTAGTCGCGCAATAGTAGGAAATACCCGCCCCCCTGTCAAGAAAATTGCCGAGCCAACGACTGTTCGGCAGGGCAAACGCATATGGAATCTCGTCCATGAATATTCGAGTATTCTGGCCCCATTTTCACTTCCGAAACCGCCTTTGGAAGGCCGCTTTGTGGGGTAGGCGTGGGAAAGGGGACCAAAAACCCATAGGCTATCATCCATATGCAATTGCCCTGACTGTTCGGAGCCCCGCTTGGAGTTCCGCGTTTAAGCGGTTTTCCACCTGATTCGGACGAACCTGCCTCCGCAAAACCGTTCCTCCCCTCGCCTTCGTAATCCCTCCCGAAGGGACGCAACACGCATCCCGAAGATCGCTGCTGAAAGCCAAACATATCATGACCCTCACCCTCCCAACCACCTCCCTCTTCGCCCAATCCTTCGACAGAATCTACATCCTCAACCTCCCCGACCGCGCCGACCGCCGCCGCGACATGTCCGCCGAGCTCCAGCGCGCCAACCTCCCCTCTCCCCAACCGCTCGACACCGCCAACGCTCACGCCTCCTTCTTCCCCGGTCAACGCGTCATCGAACTCGCCGGCTTCCCCTCCCTCGGCTGCCGCGGCTGCTTCCTCAGCCACCTCGCCATCCTCAGACACGCACACGCCCACAGCTACTCCCAGATCCTCATCCTCGAAGACGACATGTCCTTCTCTCCCCTCGTCCCGCAGAACGACCATCTCCTCGCCGAAATAACGCGCGACCCAACTTGGCAATTCGCCTACTTCGGCCACGTCCTCCCCACTCCACCGCTCTCAACTTCCGACCACCCTATCACCTTCGACCTCTCCACCCAGCACGTCGTGTGCGCCCACTTCTACGCCGTGCGAAGCGCCATCCTCCCCCAGCTCATCGACTGGCTCGAAACCATCCAGACCCGCCACCCCAACCACCCCGACGGCGGCCCGATGCACGTCGACGGCGCCTTCAATGAATTCCGCATCCGCAATCGCATCCCCACACGCATCGCCCACCCCTCCCTCGGCCACCAACGCTCCTCCCGCAGCGACATCGACACTCACAAATGGTTTGACCGCACCCCCATCATCAAACAATCCGTCACACTCCTCCGCCGCCTCAAAAACCGCCTCCACCAGTAGCATGGGCATCCTGCCCATGACGGCCCGCAGGCCGTTCTCGCACAAGTGGCTGGCACGCCAGCGCTGCCTCAAACTTCTCGACCGCCTCCTCCCACGAATACCCCGTCGCCGTCTCATGCGCAACCCGGCTCATCTCCCGCCACTCCCCCTCCGGCATCCGCAGCACCTCCACCAGCGCCTCCGCCATCTCTCTCGCTCCACCCATCCCCACCAACCGCCCCCCACCGCGCCCGATCAACTCCGGCGCCGCCCCCGCCCCCGTCCCAATCACCGGCGTCCGGCACGCCATCGCCTCCAATATCGGCAACCCAAACCCCTCCACGCGCGACGCAAACAACCACGCATCGCACGCCGCATAAATCTCCCGAATCTCCTCCTGCCGCGGCTTCAGATAAAATTCCGCCCCCTCCGGCAGCGGCACCTCCGGCAACGGCTCCTCCTCCCCAAAACACACCACCCGCAACCCCGGCACCTCCCGCCGCGCCATCTTGATCGCCTCAATCGCCAGGTCCGATCCCTTGAACCCCACGCGCGAATACAAAAATCCCACCGTCGGCACCGCCTGCTTTCCCCGCTCCGCCGCAAAGAACAACCCCGCATCCAACGCATTGGGCACAATCGCCACATCCTCATCCCCAAACTGCCGCGCCAACTCCGCCAGCCACGGCGCTATCACGATCTTCTTCATCGGCAACCGCCACGTCGCATTCACCCGCTTCGCCGGCTGCCCCCACATGTGCACCTCGTGATGCTGTATGAAATACACCTTCGCCCCCTTCGACGCCGCAAACTCGGCGAGCCACTCGGCCGTCTCCCACCACGTCGCAATCACCACATCCCCCTCCGGCACATCCTCCGCCCGAATCGCCCCCGCGTACGCCAACTTGATCCGGCGGAATGTTCCCGCACCCGGTCTCACGATGATCCCATCAAAATGCGAAGGTCCGCGGTCGGGATCGGCAGGCCAATGCCCTTCCCGCTTCAGCGACCGCCACGTCTCGCGAATCGACCGCCGCGCATGCCGCGGCTGCACCGCGATCACCTCATGTCCTCGACCCGCCAGCAGCCGCGCATAAGTCGCCACCACCCGCATCCCCCCCGACAACGACTCCGGCGGCAACAAAAACGTAATCCTCATCAGCGCCCTCGAATGCTGCACGCCAGCAACTTCCACGATTTCCGATCCAGCGGCGCATCCCGCAGCGCCCGCAACGCATACTTCCGCGATGTCCGCCAATGCCCCTCCGCCAGCGCCCACCACGCCCACCGCCGATGCGTCTCCGCCCGAACATCCCGCTCCCCCGGCATCGCGCCAAAATCCACATCCACCTTCTCCCCGCGCTGCAGCCGATCCGTCCCGCGCCACCGCCGCTCCGCCGCCAGTTCCTTCACCAGCCCCCGATACGCCGCGCATTTCGCCCGCCCCGCATTCGCCGTCGACGCCATGTGCTGCCGGTAATACAGCACCACCTCCGGCACATTCCCCACGCGCCCCACCTCCGACATCCGCAAACAAATATCGTAATCCTCCCCGATCCGCAGCGGCTCCCGAAACCCGCCCACCTTCAGCGCCGCCTCCCGCCGCATCGTCACCGACGGAAAATAAAACGCGATATCCTCCCGCATGATCTCCACCAGCGGCTCATGATCCGTCGGAAACGCATGCGTCCGGATCGGCAGACCCTCCGGATCCGTCAACGTGCACGCGCCTCCCAGGCAGATCAGTCCCGGCTCGCGCGAAAACCGCTCCAGTTGCAGCGCCAGCCGCTCTGGCGTCATGCGATCATCCGAATCGATCCACGCCACAAACTCCCCCCGCGCCATCCCCAGCAATTCATTCCGCGTTGCCACCAGGCCACGATTGTCGCGCGACAGCACCCGCATCCGCCCATCCCCCTTCGCCAGCTCCGCCAGCACCGCCCCCGAATCATCCGTCGAGCCATCATCAATCGCGATCAGCTCCCAATCGCCCACCGTCTGCCCCCGCACACTCTCCACCGACTCGCGCAGCCACCGCCCCGCATTAAAGACCGGAATCAACACGCTCACTACAGGCATAACAAAGCTGTCCCTGATTTGTGTCCATTTGTGTTCATTTGTGGGAAATTCCCGTCGTCATCTTGGCTGGACCATGGCCGCCCCCCAAGCGCGCTTTCGTCACCATCGTTACGCCGCCGAAACGGCGCAGGATGGGAGAGGCGAATGACTGATGACGAATGACAAAACGGGTCAGACGCGATCGGCGATGGTCGCCACGACGTCATTTCCCTGGCGATAGATCAGCACGGTGCGCCGCGTCGGCGTGGCTGCCGACCAGATGAGTTGCAGGCGATCGGTGTCGATGCCCGGCAATCCGCCGCGCGTCTTTACCTCGACCGCGCCGTGCTCGCCTTCAGTGAGGTGACTCAGCGCGGCGGCGACGCGCTCCTGCGAGTAGGGGAGCGTCATGATGATGCGGAAGGGCGTCAGCGCGACGTGGTGCTGCGCGTCCATTCCAGCCGCATAGCCGCCGTCGATCGTCAGCGGTAGGAGTCCGAGCGACTCCGCGAAGGTGCCGGCAAGCCCCGCGCGCGTGAGTGCCGGATCGACTTCGAAGAGGTATGCAAAATGGCCGGGAGCGGCGGGGATCGACGGGGAACGACCGGTTTGTGCCGTGTGAGAAAAGGGTGGGTGGTGGGGGGAAATGATGGTTGCGGTGCGCGTGTGCGGCGGGAAGGTCTCCGCGAGCTTGCCCGTCCAGAGCACCGCCTGCACGACGGAGCGGTCGTGGCTGATGACCTCGAGGTGCCCCGCTGGCAACGAATCGAAATCGACCGCCGGACTCAACTTGATCGCTCCTCCCGAGAATTGCTCGATGAGCGGTAAGAGTATGTCCGGACCGGGGATAAGGTCCTCGAAGTGGGGGCTGCGCTTGCCTCCCGAGCGTCGCGCCGGGTCTATGTGGAAAAGGGCGGAGGGGGGGGAGATTGCCAAGGTGTGCACGTCATTGGCAATCTCCCCCCAATTCCTATCGGAATTGTATGGATTATCTGTTTTTGAAGCGGAAAGGAGGGTGCGGACATCTTTCGTGCGGATTTCCGCTTGGAGTTCCAGCGAGTTGAGGTTGTAGCGGAGGCAGGTGGTACGGATGGGTGAGAGGTCGTAGGCAATGACTGGGGCGGTGACGGGGGCGATTTTGGCAAGAGCCATGGTGTCGCCGCCGATGCCGGCGCAGAGGTCGAGGATGTTGCTTGGGTTAAGTGCAGCGAAGCGGGTGGCTTTGTGGGCGGCGACGGCGGCGTCGGTGGCTTGCTCGAGGGCTTCGGGGACGGCCCAGAGGTAGGGGAGTTGGGGGAATTTCGCGTGGGCTTTCTTTTGGGCCTGGCCGAGCGTAAGCGCAGCGTGGACAACGTCGGGTGGATGCGATTTACGAAGTGCCGCGATGTCCGCGACGGTGGGGCTGGGGTGAGTGGCGAGGAGATCAGCGATGTGGGCGCGGAGTTGTTCGCCGGGGGGGGAGTGAAGGAATTGGAGGGCGGGGAGGGTGATGGAGGCGTCGTGGGGGGAGTAGGGACGTGGGGTGGGCATGAGAGGTATATAGCGGAAGGGTGGTTTGGATGCTACGGGCATGGCGAGTTCAAATCCTGTTGGCTCGAGGCAATGCAATTGCTTCTGCGGAAGCGAGAGGTAACGCTTTTCGGTTGAATATCCAGTGATTATCCTCGTGTCTCCCCCAGTAATATTTCGCTTGATATTGTAAGGAAAAAATGACATTATTCCTTACATGAAGATCAGACAGACATCAACGGAATCCATTGATTCACGGATTCTTACGGCCATTCGCGGCCGTGGGCGCGGCTCTGTCTTTGTCCCCGCCGATTTCTTTAATTTCGGAAGCCGCGAGGCGGTTGACATCACCCTTCACCGGCTCGTCCGCAAAGGGACCATTCGCCGACTCGCCAGAGGCGTGTACGACTTCCCGAAAGAGCACCCGACGCTTGGGCTGCTTTCTCCCTCTGCCGAGGCGGTAGCCAGGGCGTTAGCTGGCCGCGACCGCACGCGCCTTCAACCTGCGGGAGCGTATGCCGCAAATGTGTTAGGGCTGTCCGAGCAAGTGCCCGCAAAGGCGGTTTTCCTGACCGATGGCCCCAGCCGGACGGTCAAGATCGGCCGAAGCACCATACAACTCCGGCGAACGACCGCCAAAAATATGGCGGCGGCAGGACGGCTGAGTGGACTGTTGATCCAGGCTCTTCGCGAATTGGGGGAGGAGAACGTGACGCCGGAGCGGCGGGAACACCTGAAACGGACGATTCCAGCCGACAAGCGAGGGGAACTAATCAAGGATCTTCCGCTTGCTCCAGCGTGGATGCACCCGATCTTTCGAGAACTTGCCCAGGAGGGGGCATGAAGCTCGCCTTCCTTGAATTAACGCCCGACGAGCGCCGCGTGTATGTTGAGCAGGCCGCAATCCGTCGGAACGTCTCGCCGGTAATCATGGAAAAGGACTTCTGGGTCTGCTGGATGCTGGGAGTCCTCTTTCAGTCGGAATTCGCGGGCAGCCTCGTGTTCAAGGGTGGCACGTCGCTGTCTAAGGTGTTTGGCATCATCGAGCGATTCTCCGAAGACATCGACCTCTCCCTATCGCCTGCCTTTCTGAAACTGCCCGACGCAGGCAAGAGCCGGAATCAAGCCAACAAGTGGATGACCAGGGCGGAAGCGGCCTGCGGCGCTGCAGTGCGACACCAGATCGGTCCCGCGATGGAAGCAGTGGTGGAGTCCGTCCTTGGAAGAGGCAAACGGGCGTGGTTTGAGTTCCTGACGAATTCGGGGACGAACTCGCCGGTCCTCCTATTCCACTACCCATCGTCACAGCCCACAGGCTTCGATTACCTCAAACGCTCGGTGAAGTTGGAATTCGGATCGCTGACGGATCAGCAACCGGTCGGCCGACATTCGATTTGCCAACCCGACCCGTCGGGCGATTTTCGAGCGCCTGGCCCGCGATGGGGAGGAAACCATGCATGCCTTGACTGATGGTGCCGGAGTTTCGCAACCAGCGGTCTCCCCAAGCAACGGGCCCGGCAAGTGCACACGGTCGTTGGGCGCACTTTATTTGAGAGTAACAATCGATGAACAGAATGAATCCAAAGGTCGATGGGTATTTAAGAAAAAATAAAAAGTGGCAGGCAGAATTGCAGGCATTGAGAATGATTCTTCTCGACTGTCCACTGACCGAGGAAGTGAAGTGGCGTGTTCCCTGTTACACGTTTGAGGGACGTAACGTCGCTTTCATGGGCCCACTTAAAGAATCCTGCGTGCTGAGTTTTGTGAAAGGCGCGTTGTTAAAGGATGCGAAGGGTATTCTTGTCCAGCAAACGGAGAATTCGCAGTCGGTGCGGGTGATTCGGTTCACCAATGTTCAACAAATAGTGGAGCTGGAACCCATCTTGAAGGCGTACCTCCATGAAGCCATTGAAGCGGAAAAGGCCGGTTTGAAGGTGAAATTAAAAGCAATTACAGAGTTCACAATTCCTGAGGAACTTCAAAACAAATTAGAGGAAATCCCTGCCTTGAAGACGGCTTTTCGTGCGTTGACGCCGGGACGGCAAAGAGCATATCTCCTCTATTTTTCAGCGGCGAAACAATCCAAAACCCGGGCGTCAAGGGTTGAGAAATGTATGCAGAACATCCTGAATGGAAAGGGATTGGATGATGAGTAGCGCCGGCGAACGTTCGATTCTTCGCTGGATTCGCATTATCCTGGGCATTCCGATACTCGGTTGGAATCAGCACGCATCCGAGCACCGACACGGGCATTTGTGAAATGCTCTGACTCACGGCTTCTCACGCTTGAACAAATTTGTGGAATTGGCCCGTGCCAGGTTTACTGCTCTTTCTCATTTCAGGAGAGAGAGTTACGCCGGGGAATGTCCAGCTCAAGAGAAACAGGCCGGGAAAGTTTTCCCTTGGAAACATAAATTGATCTTGATATAAGCATTCCATATTACAGGATAGTAGAAGTACAAGTGATTTGCCCGAACGCGATTCCCCAACCGGCGTACCTGCGACCTTGATTGAAAGGAAAGAACATGAGGGCCAGGAACTTGCTTCGTCGATCCATACCGGTCTTTGCGACGACCTTGTCGCTGGCCACGATTTCGTGCTGGTTGCGGGCCGCGCGGGCCGATGGGTTCCTGGCAACGAACCTCGTCACCGACGATCCGTTGGCCAACCCGGCGATGCTGACCGACCCGAACCTGAAGAATGCCTGGGGCATCTCTGCGACGGCCACCAGTCCATTCTGGGTGTCGGACAACGGCACCGGCGTGGCGACGCTGTACAGGGTCGACGCCGCCACCAACGTCCCAACGAAGGTGAGCCTCGAGGTCACGATTCCCGGCGCCGGCAGCGTGACCGGCCAGATCAACAACCCCATCGGCGCCGGCGGCTTCAACGGCGACAACTTCCTCTTCGTCAGCGAGGACGGGACAATCTCCGGATGGCGGGGCGCACTGGGGACGACTGCCGAAGTGCTCCAACTGAGCGATCCCAGCAGCGTCTACAAAGGCACGACCGCGGCTGCGATCGGTGCTCACGGTTACCTTTATTCCGCCAACTTCCACACCGGGAAGATCGACATCCTCAAGGGGGATGCCGGCGCGCCAGCTCTGGCCGGCTCCTTCACTGACCCGGCGATTCCGTCGGGCTACGCCCCGTTCGGGATTCAGAAGCTCGGCAATACGATCTACGTGACCTACGCGCTTCAGGACGCCTCCGGGAAGGACGACGTCGCCGGCGCAGGGCACGGCTTCGTCAGCGCCTTCGACGTGCAGGGGAACTTCCTCGCCAGGGTCGCGTCGATGGGCACGCTGAATTCCCCCTGGGGGCTGGCGATTGCTCCTGGCTCGTTTGGAGCGTTCGCCGGCGACCTGCTGGTCGGCAACTTCGGCGACGGCCTGATCAACGTCTTCGACCCGACGTCGCACACGTTTCTGGGCCAGTTGAATGACCTGGGTGGCCACCCGGTGGTCATCGACGGGCTATGGGGCCTGATGGTCGGGAACAGCGGCACGGGCGGTTCGGCCGGCAGCAGCAGCAAGGTCTATTTCACCGCCGGGCCGAACGACGAGGCGCACGGCGTGTTCGGGGTGATCGAGTCGGTCCCTGAGCCGTCGTCGCTTCTACTGTTCGTGTGGGGCTCGGGGGTCATGCTCGGCGTCGGTCGTCGGCGGATGGCTCGAACCAGCGGTTGAGAGGATGTATGCTTGGAAAGGCGGATGTGATTGCGTTTGTGCCGACGCGGGACCCGCAGAGGGCGCGGGCGTTTTATGAGGGGGTGTTGGGACTGGAGTTTGTGGGGGAGGATTTGTTTGCGAAGGTGTTCAAGGCGAATGGGGTGATGGTTCGCGTCGTGAACGTTTCGACGGTGGAGGATTTCCGGCCGCATCCGTTTACGGTGTTGGGGTGGCGGGTGGAGAGTGCGGAGGGGACGGTGCGGGCACTGGGGGAGAAGGGGGTGACGTTTGAGCGGTATGCGGGGATGCAGATGGATGAAATGGGGATCTGGCGTTCGCCGAGCGGGGCGAAGGTGGCGTGGTTCAAGGATCCGGATGGGAATATTCTGTCGGTGACGGAGGGTTGAATGCGGGTATTTGTGGGAGGATTTGCGATGAGCCGGATGGGGCGGGCGTTTGAGTGTGGGCGGGGCCCCGATGGTCAAGGAATCATAGAACAACAGGAATCTCGCAGACTTTGAGAAGATCGGCGGGAGAATGCGAGAGGGCTTTGGCGCCGGAGGCGAGGAGTTCGTCGGCGGTGCGGAAGCCCCAGAGTGCGCCGAGGGGAAACATGCCGGCGGCGACGGCGGTTTGCATGTCGGTGGCGGTGTCGCCGACGTAGAGGAATTCGGCGGGGGGAATGGCCATGGTTTGGGCGATGTGGAGAGCGGCCTGGGGATCGGGCTTGTGCGGGAAGCGGGGGGAGGCGCCCATGACGACCTCGAAGTGATGGCCGGCGAGGATTTTCTCGACGCATTGGACCGTGAACGGATGGGGTTTGTTGGAGAGGATGGCGAGCCGGAGTCCCTGGGCGGTGGCGGCGTCGAGGAGTTCGGGGATGCCGGGGTAGGGACGGGTCTTGGCGTGCCAGATTCGCGTGTACTGGGCGTTATAGGTTTCCATGCACTGGTTGAGGATGGGCTCGGAGCGGGCGTGCGGCGGGAGGGCGCGGAGCAGGAGGTTCTTGACGCCGTCGCCGACGAAGTAGCGGTAGGCATTGATGGGATGTGTGGGATAACCGAGTGCGGCGAGGGTGAGATTGCAGGCGTCGGCGATATCGGCGAGGGAGTCGATGAGGGTGCCGTCGAGGTCGAAAAGGATGGCTTGAAAGCGCATGGGGGTTCATCTCCAGAGAGCAGCGGCGAGGGGGGCCAGGAGGGCGGTGAGGAGGCCGTTGAGTCCGATGCCGATGGCGGCGAAGGCGGCGTGTCCGTCGCTGTGAGGGGAGACCTGGGCTGCTGCGGCGCCACTGCCGGCGGTGCCTGCGGCGAGGCCGACGGCGTGACCGTGGGTGACTCGCATGGCTTTGAGGATCGCCTCGAGGGTGACGGCGGTGATGATACCGCCAACGATGGTGAGGGAGGCGGTGAGCGCGGGTTGGCCGCCGACCTGGGAGGAGACGGCCATGGCGATGGGGGTAGTGACGGCCTTTGGGAGCATGGACATGGCGAGGCTTTTGTCGCCGCCGAAGAGTCGGACGAGAGCGATGCCGCTGAGCATGGAGGCGACCGAACCGGCGCCAAGCGCCAAGGCGATACCCCAGAAGCTGCTGTGGATGTGGCGGAGGTTTTTGGCCAGGGGGAGTCCGAGGGCCACGGTTGCGGGTGCGAGGAGGAAGGTGAGGAGCCAGGTGTCGCGGAAGTATTCGGGGTATGGGGTTCCGGTGGCGAGAAGGATCAGGATCACCAGTACGACAGCGATGAGGAGCGGGTTGGCCAGTGGATGATCGCGGAAGAGCTTGCGGATGCCGAGCGCGGCGAGGTAGCAGGCGACGGTGACGCCGATCCAGAGGGAGGACTGCAGGAACGTGTGGGTGAGTTGTTGAATGTTATTCACGGCTTTTTTTCTCATCCTTTCCGAGGAGATGAAGGTGCATGAGCCAGGCGGTGGCGATCAGGCAGATGAAAGTGGAACCGAGCAGTCCCGCGAGAATGGGGAGCCATTGGGCGCGGAGGACGGAAACTTCCATGATGATGCCGACGCCCGCGGGGACGAACAGGAGGCCCATGTGAGAGATCAGGAGGCGGGCGATGGGTTCGACGCGGGCGGAATGCTGCTCGAGTCGAAGGCGGCTGGAAAGGGCCAGGATGATGGCGAGCAGAGCCAGACCGATCACGGGGCCGGGCAGGGGCAGATGGGCCAGGCGACGGGCGACTTCACCGATCAAGACGCAGGCGAGAAGGAGGAGTAAACCGAGCAAGCCGTTCACAAGAAGCTGTACAGCCTTGCGGGCTGGGCGGTGAGGGAGGGATTCGTGGGGATTTGGGGCCTGGCTGCGTGCGGGTGGGGCCGAGTTTTCGATCGTTCTGTTGATAGGCGAAAAGCGCATCATTTCGTTACTCCAGAGATGTACTTTATGGAGCTCGCCACTATGAGTAAAATGACGCTTTAGAATACATTTGATTCCAAAGGGGAATAGTGTGGAATTGCGGAGTCTGCGAGCGTTTGTGGAGGTGGTGCGGCAGGGGGGCTTTTCGCGGGCGGCGAAAGTGGTGAGTGCGACACAATCGGCGGTGAGCAAGGCGGTGGCTCAACTGGAGGGGGAACTTGGCCTGCAACTGCTGGAGAGGATCGGCCATCGGAGTACGCTGACGGCGGCGGGAGAGATTGTGTATCGGCGTGGGTTGGCGCTGCTGGCGGGTCGCGATGATTTGCTGGCGGAGCTGGAGGAGCTTCGGGGTTTGACGCGGGGAATTCTGCGGCTGGGGCTGCCGCCGGTGGGGAGCCATACGCTGTTCGCGCCGCTGTTTGCGGTGTACAGGCGGCGTTATCCGGGAGTCGAGATTCAGTTGGTGGAACATGGGAGCAAGAGGCTGCAGGAGATGGTGCTCGCCGGGG
The DNA here is from genome assembly GCA_035524355.1 of Phycisphaerae bacterium. Taxonomy (GTDB): domain Bacteria; phylum Planctomycetota; class Phycisphaerae; order WQYP01; family WQYP01; genus DATKPA01. The sequence continues at coordinate 32,177 of DATKPA010000030.1, forward strand.
AGCTGGATCTGGCGGCGTCTCCACTTCCAGTGGGGGAGGACTTTGAGGTGAAGGATGTGCGGTGCGAGCCGGTGGACCTGCTGGTGGCGGCGGATGATCCGTTGGCGAAGAGGAGCGGCGTGAAATTGGAGGCGGTGAAGGAGTTGCCGTTCATTTTGTTCGAAGTGGGGTTTGCGCTGAATACCATTATTTTGGATGCCTGCCGGCAGAGCGGATTTACACCGACGGTGACGGCGCGATCCGGCCAGATCGACTTTATTCTGGAGCTTGTGGCGGCGAAGGTGGGGGTGGGGTTTTTGCCGCGGATGATTGTGGAGGAACGTCCGCACCGGGGCGTGTGCAACATTGCGATTGCGTCGCCGTTGATCGAGTGGCATATGGTGATGATCTGGCGGCGCGAGGGGTATCTTTCGCATGCGAGCAAGGCGTGGTTGGATTTGGTGGGTGAGCGCGGGGCGGGCGTCGCGTTGCAAGGTCGCGAAACGGTGGGTGATTGAGGGCACCAATGGGGGCAGATAGTCGCCGCGCTGCCCGAGGCAGCGGGTGTCGGGTATGATGTGCGGGGTTGAGATAAGGATGGATCGCTGAGGAAGTTAAGGGCATGGGCGCCAAGAAGATCATCGTCGCGGTGGTGTTGGTTCTGATGGTGTTGGCGATTGGTGGGGGGGTGGTGTGGTATGTGAGTGTGCCACACACGCCGGAGGCGCAGTATGCTTATGCGGAGAAACTGGAGAAGAAGCTGCGGGCGGATGCGTTGACGCAGTCGCCGGAGCAGTTGAAGGGGGAGATCGGGGATGTGCAGGATCAGTATAAGCGGGTGGGGACGCGGTTTGGGGCGAGTGCGAAGGCGGCGGAGGGGTTGAAGCAGATTGTGAAGATTGATGAGGAGGTGGCGAAGGATCGCACGAGGGCTCGCGCCGATCTCGATGAGATCATCAAGCAGTATCCGGATGAGGAGAATGCGGGCTTTGCGCTGCTGGAGCAGGCGAAGCTGATACGGGCGGAGGGGGATGAGTTGAAGACAGGCAAGCCGGACGAGGCGGTGGGGAAGTATAAGGAAGCGATCGCGAAACTGACGGAGTATCGGACGAAGTTTGCGACGGGGAAGCGTGCGGATGACGCGCTGATGGAGATTGGGCGGATCTGGCAGGACGGGATCGGGGATCCGCCGATCGCGGCGATTGAGACGTTCCAGCAGGTGTTGAAGGATTATCCGCAGTCGGATTACAAGCCGGAGGCGATGTATCGGCTGGCAAAGTTGTTCGAGAAGATTCATGAGTATGGGCAGGCGCTGCAGCTTTACACGCAGTTGCAGGAGGAGTTTCCGAAGTATCGGGCGGATGAGGTGACCTTTGCGCGAGCGAAGATTCTCGACGAGCAGATGAAGAAGCATGATGAGGCGGCGAAGGAATTTGAGCGGATTCAGAAGGAGTTTCCGGATAGTCCGTTAAGCGGGCAGGCGGGCAGCCAGGCGCGGAAGGCGAAGGGGGAAGCGGCGGCGACGGAGGGGGAGCAGTACGGGAAGGGGCGTTATGGCGGGCAGATTCCGTATGACACGGTGCGCGACAAGCCGTTGCCGCCGGCGGGGATGTTCCGGCAGTTTGCGGAGCAGAAGCTCGATGCGCAGAAGTATGACATGACGGTGACGTTTGATCCGCCGATGCATCGGATCTCGGTGGTGGGGACGTTAAGTCTGGTGAATCGCGGGGCGGACAAGAATGAGATGCTGCTGATGCTGGGGGATGGGATGGAGTTCAATTCGTTGAAGGTGGATGGGGTGGAGGTGAAGTATGTGCAGAAGGGGCAGACGCTGAAGATTTCGTTGCCCGCAGAGTTGAAGAAGGATGCGGCGACGACGGTGGCGTTTGACTATAGCGGGCAGTATGCGCCGCCGATGCCGGGTCCGGGGGGTGTGGATAATAAGGAGAAGCTGACGACGCCGATGCCGGCGCCGATGGATGCGCCGCAGGCGGTGGCGCCGACGACGGAGCCGCAGGTAGTGAAATTGCATATGGATCCGCAGATGGGGCTGGGGGAGTTTGGGTATGGGTTGTCGGGGGCGGCGTGGTATCCGGTGACGATCATCGGGGATGTGTTTGATGCACACGTGGTGATCAAGACGCCGGCGAATGTGGAGGCGGTGATGACGGGGGAGATGGTAAAGCGGGAGAAATCGACGGAGCCGGGAAAGCCCGGGGTGTTTGAGTTTCAGACGAAGTCGCCGGTGTTCGGGCTGTATTTTGCATATGGTCCGTACGAGATGCGGGAGGAGCAGGTGGGGGCGATTCATTACTACACGTATTTTCGGCCGGAGAATGCGTCGAAGACGGACGCGTACATCGATGTGACGAATCGGATTTTGAGTTTTTACGCGAGCAAGTACGTGCCGTTCCCGTACGAGAAGATGGCGATGGTGGAGACGCCGCTGCCGCCATTTCTTGGAGGCGTGGGGCCGGCGAGTCTGATGTTTCTGCACGAGAAGATGGTGGCACACAAGGATGTGCCGGAGAACTTGCTGGCGCACGAGTTGGCGCATCAGTGGTTCGGAAACCTGGTGCCGATCAACATGGCGGATCCGGGGTACAACCAGTGGCTGTCGGAGGGATTCGCGACGTATTCGGATGCGTTGTACACGGAGCACACCGATGGGGAGGCGGCGTTTGTGAAGCATATGGAGCGCTATTCGCAGTTGTTCTTTCAGTTTGAGATGATGGCGCCGCGCGGGGAGGGTTCGATTCGGGACACATTTCCGGATTCGCCGTTGTATCGGCCGGTGATCTATGAAAAGGGGGCGATCGTTCTGAACATGCTGCGGAAGCTGATGGGGGATGAGAAGTTTTTTGGGATGATGAAGGAGTATGTGGAGACGTATAAGAACAAGCCGACGACGGTGGATGATTTCCGGCGTCTGGCGAGCAAGGTGTATGGGCAGGATCTGTCGTGGTTCTTTGCGCAGTGGATCGATCAGAATGTGTTCGCGCATTGGGTGGTAACGGCGGAAGTGACGGAGAAGTCAGGAGCCGGAAGTCAGAAGTCAGAAGGAGCGGGGACGCAGCCTGCGGCTGGAGATTTTGCGGTGAAGCTGACGGTGGATCAGCCGGACGATCTGGTGAAGATGCCGGTGGATATCACGCTGCTGGGGGATGGCGGGAAGCGGCAGGTGGTGCCGAACGTGATGCTGGATCAGAAGGAGCAGACGGTGGATTTGACGATGCCGTTCAAGCCGGTGAAGGTGATCCTGGACGAGGATTACTGGGTGTTGCACCGGCCGGGATCGGATAATATCTGGCCGTCGGAGAAGGTGGCGGCGCATTGAGGCGACGGACGACGACGAAACACGAAGTCACGAAGTGACGAAGACCACGAAGTCACAGAGGACGCACAGAAGGACGGATTTTGGCGTGAACGGACTTGCAGACGGAGACGTACTAGAATTGGGGCGTCAGGACGGAAGTGTGTGGTGGATGCTTGGATGACTGGCAGAATGGCGAGAAGGGTTCTATGCGATTGAAGTGGCGGGCGATGGCCTGTTGTTGCTGGGTGAGAGTTTTCGTTGCGTTGGTGATGATGGCGTTATGCGCACGGGTGTCGCTGGCGGCGAACGGGGATCTGGTGCAGGGAGAGATTGTTTCGATGGGGATCGGCGGGGTGAACGGGTTGGGTGGGAAGTATCGGCCGGGGGCGTGGGTGCCGGTGCGGGTGCGGCTGGAGAATCGGTCGGGCAAGCAGATCGCGGTGCGGCTGGGGGTGGAGCAGGTGGATCTCGACGGGGACAAGGTGCTGTCCCTGGGGCAGAAGGTGATTCTCGATGCGGCGGACGTGGAGGGGCGGGATTTCTGGGTTTACTACTGGCCGCGGCCGGACGATCAGTTGCTGGGGGCGGCGTCGGTAGTGGTGATGGACGAATCGGGGAACCAGGTGATTGCGACGATCGCGGCGCCGACGCCGAAGGGCGGGCTGGCGAACGTGGGGATACCGAAGCGCGATCCGGACAGTTCGCAGGGGTGCCGGTGGGTGGTGGTGCTGGGGCCGCAGGGGGCGGGGTTTGCGAGTTACAACAAGGCGTACGGCGGGACGGAGGCGACGTGGGTGTCGCTGGTGGATCGAGCGGAGAGTATGCCGGACAACGCGCTGGGGCTGGATGGGGTGGACACGATCGTGTGGGAGGCGGAGAAGGTGCGGGTGTCGGATGTGCCGGCGGAATTTCAGTTGAAGGCGATGCTGGAGTGGGTGAGGTCGGGCGGGCATTTGATTATTTCGGTGTCGTCGCAGGCGCAGGAATTTTTGAAGGGGGGCGATGCATTGCGGGCGGCGATGCCGATGACGTTCACGGGGTTGCGTGAAGTGGAGTTGAGCAGCTTGTCGCCGTACTTTGGCGGCAACGCGCTGCGGCTGAGCACGGCGAAGATCAGCCAGGTGACGGGAACGCTGCGGGCGGATGCGAAGGCGGTTTCGGGGACGAACCTCAAGGAGTTTGTGCAGAATCCGCTGGCGGTGACGGGGGTGTATGGGCGCGGGGCGGTGACGGTGATCACGGTGGATGCCTCCAACGGCGACATTCAGCAGGGCGTGATGGCGGATGAAGATTGGATGGGGTTCTGGAACCAGATGGCAGGATGGCGCGGGAGGGGGGACGCGATGATCATGGGGGCGGAGCTATACGATGCGAAGCGGAAAGTAGCGGATACGCTGGGCACCTCGGGGGTGCCCCCGGTGACGATGCCGCCGGCGGAGCTCGATCTGGGGGCGAACATTCCGATGCAGGTGGATGTCACGGAGTTCACGGAGCGCGGGGTGCTGGTGGCGGTGCTGTTTCTGCTGGTGTACTGGCTGGCGGCGGGTCCGATCGGGCATCTGGTGTTGCGAATGTACAAGGTGGTGCACTGGAGCTGGTGGGTGTTTGGCGGGACGGTGGTGGTGGCAACGGGGCTGGCGGGGGCGGTGGTGATGTTCATGCACCTGACGAATTATGACCTGCGGCACCGGACGTTTGTGCTGGGGACCGTGAACAGCAAGGAGATCACAGCGCTGGGGTATTACGGGGTCTTTGCACCGGTGAATGGGCCTCTCAACGTGACGGAGCCGGACACGGGCGAGGGGCGGCCGGGGTTGAATTACCTGGCGCCGATGGCAGTGGATACGCCGGACGGGGTGAAGCCGTTTGCAGATCCGCAGAGTTATGACCTGTACGATGAGACGCCGACGATTGCGCGGCCGATTTTTCGGAGCACGCTGAAGAAGCTGCAGGGGCGGTGGAATGGCGAGCGGAGCGGGATTGATGGGACAGCGGAATTCGTCCAGCAGGCGGATTGGAGCAAGAGCGCGCCATTGAAGGGTTCCCTGGTGAATCATTCAGGGTATGACCTGAAAGATGTGCGGGTGTTCGTGCATCGACCGGCGCAGAGCGTGACGGCGGAGAGTGATTCGAATGTCTACAAGGCGGACGATTGGCCGGCGGGCGGGACGCTGGATCTGGAGAAAGGACTCAAGCCGCTATACCTGGGAAACGCTACGTCGCGGTCCGTGAAATTGAGCGAGCTGTTGAACTGGATGACCCATCGGATTGCGGATTCGGCGACGATCGGCGTGCACGTCACCGGGGTGCAGGACACTTCGCTGACGCCGGAGGAAGGTGCGGTCGCGGACGGCGAGAGCAAGGATATGCTCTTCACCCTGTTCAACGCGCGGCAGCCGGATCGGCTGCAGGACGCGGTGCGCGTGGATCCGTCGCGAGATTTCGCGCGGGGGGCGGATTGTACGAAGATGCTCTATGCGGCGGGGGCGATCATTGTGGGTCGGGCAGGGGACATTGCGAAGAGCAACTATGTCCCATCGCCGGTGCCGCTGACGGTGAACAATCGCGTGCTGGAAGGGAAGGGGGAGGTGACGTTCGCGTGGGCGTTGCCTCTGAAGAACGTGGTTGTGCCGCAGGATGAACTGATCCGTCAGGAGCCTGCAGCAGGCGTGCGGGCGGGTTCGCGCAGTATTCCACCGGAGGGCCAATGAGCGTCAGTATTCAAACGATCAATCTTACGAAGCGGTACAACGTCGGCGGTAAGGCGCTGTTGGCGTTGAACAATCTTAATCTGACGATTGAGGACGGGGATTGCTTTGGGTTTATTGGGCCGAACGGGGCGGGAAAGAGTACGACGATCAAGATTCTCGCGACATTGCTGCAGCCGACGTGGGGCGAGGCGCGGATTTGTAATTATGTCGTGGGGTATGAGTCGCGGAAGATCCGGCCGCTGATCGGGTATGTGCCGGACTCGTTCGGGGCGTACGAAGACATGGTGGTGCAGGAGTACCTGGAGTTTTTTGCGGCGGCGTACGACATCAACGGGGCGAAGCGGAAGCAGATTGTCGACGATGTGCTGAACCTGACGGACCTGGCGTACAAGCGGGACGCGATGGTGGATTCGCTCTCGAAAGGCATGCAGCAGCGGCTGTCGCTGGCGCGGGTGTTGTTGCACGATCCGCGGGTGCTGCTGCTGGATGAGCCGGCGAGCGGGCTGGATCCACGGGCGCGCATTGAGATTCGCGAGCTGCTGAAAGAACTCAAGAAGATGGGGAAGACGATTCTGATCAGCTCACACATTCTGCCGGAGCTGGCGGATTTGTGTAACAAGGTGGGGATCATCGAGCGCGGGGAGCTGATTTTTGCGGGGACGGTGGAGGCGGCGGTGCGGAAGGCATCGCTGGGGCAGGTGCTGCATGTGGCGGTGGCGGAGCGGTTGGCCGATGCGGCGAATCTGCTGCGTGCGACGCCGGGGATTGCGGGGGTGGCGATTGATGACGGGCTGATGCACGTGACGTTGAATACCGACGTAACCGACAACTCGTTCATCGCGCAGAAACTCATCGGCGAGAATTTCCGGCTGACGCTGCTGCGCGAAGAGGAAGTGAATCTGGAGACGGCGTTCATGCGGCTCACCAAGGGGATTGTGCAGTGAGCGCAGCGAATTCGATGCTCAAACTCGCGCCGCTCAACCCGATCCTGCTGCGCGTCGTGACCTCCGGCGGCCGGCGGCTGCGGCATGCGTTTACGCGCTGGGGCTACCTGGGCCTGCTGATTTTCGTGCTGATGATCGCACTGATGACGAGCAGCTCGCAGGCGAAATCGCTCTCGGATCTGGCAAAGGCGTCGTCGCAGGTGTTCAGCGCCATTTCGTATGTGCAACTCGGGATGATCTGCCTGCTGGCGCCGGTCTTTTGTGCCGCGGCGATTACGCAGGAGCGAGATTCCCGCACGTACAACATTCTGCTGGCGACGCCCCTGACCAATGCCCAGATCGTTCTGGGGTCACTCTTTTCTCGCCTCTATTATGTTGTGGCGCTGCTGCTCTCGGGGGCGCCGGTCTTTGCGATTACGCTGCTCTACGGCGGCGTGACAGCATCCAACATTGTGCTCTCGTTTTCGATCGCTCTCTCAACGGCCCTGTTCACCGGGTCACTTGCCATCGCCATCGCGGTCTTCCGCCTCGGCTCCGGAAAGACCGTCTTCTGGTTCTACGTGTTCAACGCGATTTATCTTGTCGCTCTTTATCTGCTCGATCACTTCTGGTTGTCGCTCGATCCGGCAACCGGCACGTACCACACGACGTGGCTCACGAGCATCCACCCGTTTCTTGCCCTGCAATCGGTCGTGAATTCGACCGCCTACCCCACGCCGGATCTGAGCACGCTCGCCGGCGCCAACGCGTTTGTCCGGTGGTATCTGCTGCATCCGGCGTATGCGTACGTCACGATCACGACCGTGGCGAGCCTGGTGCTGGTGGTGCCGTCGGCTATTGTGCTGCGGAGAATTGCGCAGCGGTCGGAGGTCGGATTCTGGTCATTCTTCCGCAATATCGTGATGCGCGGCAAAGAGGCGCGGGGGCGGCGGGCGCGGACGGTGTGGGCGAATCCGGTCGCATGGCGCGAGGCGGCGACGCGGGCGGGGTTCTCCGGGCGCGGCATTGCCCGGTGGGTGACGATTCTCGTTGGCACCGCGGCTGCGATTGTCCTGCTGGTGTTTTATCATCGGGGCGATCTGGCCATGGTGGATGCGCGGCGGGTGCTGATGGCGCTGGTGATCGTGGAGTTCTCCGTCTCGCTGCTGGTGGCGACGAACACGTCGGCGGCGGCGGTGACGAAGGAACGCGAATCGCAGACGCTCGATCTGCTGCTGGTCACGCCGATCACGTCGCGCTATTACATCTGGGGGAAGTTGCGCGGTCTGGTGTCGTTCATGCTGCCGTTCGCGGCGGTGCCGACGATCACCATCGTGCTCGTGGTGCTGTATGACCTGATCTTCACGCTGCGGAGCGGCGGTGGCGAATGGGTGGTCTGGCCGGAGAATATTGTCGCGATGCCGGTGCTGCTGACGTCGCTGCTGGCGTGGGCTTGCATGCTGGGATTGCAGTTGTCGCTGAAGTGGTCGCGGACGATCGTGGCGGTGATGGCGTCGGTGGGGGTGCTCGCCGGCATCTGCGCGGTGCTGGGTGTCTGCGGATTCACGGCGGCCAGCAATATCCCGGTGATCGGCGTGGCGATCGCCGCCTTTTCGCCGTACACCGCCATCGCCGTGATGATCTGCCCGGCCGATTACGCCGCCTCCGCGTTTGCCCCGGGGAGTGAGCTCACGGGCCGGATCACCCTCTTCGTCGCCATTCTGGCCGCCTCCGCCGCGTATTGCGGAATCGTGTGGGCGATGTACAAGTCGATGGTGCGAAACTTCGACATGATCATCCGCCGGCAGCACCAGTAGCGAATGACAATGATCAATGACGTATGACGAAACGGTGGACTGGGGGTGACGGGAATAGATGGGGTGAAATTGTGCGGCGATTTGCGTTTGCAGTGGGCCTTCTCTGTTGGATGGGCGGGGTCGCGCGCGCTGCCGATGAAATCCACCCGCTCCTGCCGCATGACACCCTGACTTTCCTGGAGCTCAATCCCGCCGCCGCGCGCACCGGCGATCAAAGCGCCCTGCTCGATCTCGGCGTGCAGGCGATGGAATCCATCGGCGTGCTCTCGCGCAAGGCGAGCGAGGTCGGCGACATGCTGACCCTCATCGGCATGGCCGGGAACCATCACAGTTGCCTCGCCCTGCTCGATGCGGACCTCTCCGCAACTCCCCAGGGCGATCTGGAATGCAATTCCGTTCAGGTCGCGTGGGTCATCGACACCGCCGGCCACCCGCAGGAAATGGTCGATCGCCTCACGCACATGCTCAGCCACCTCTCCACCCGTGGCAGAGCGCAGCAGTCCGTCCGCAAGACCGCCGAGGCGAAACGCGAATACATCCACTTCCACGACGCCTCCTGGCCCGCATGGCTCTGTTTGGAGTGGACGCAGCAGGGCAGGTACTTCGTGCTCACGATCGGGGAAGGGGCAATGGAGCACTATCTTGCGGACCGCCCCGTCGGCGGCACGCCATGGGAGGCGATGGTTGGCGAAGTCGACACCGCCGCCGCGACGCAGGGCTCCACCGGCGACATCATGGCCCGCATCTACGTCGCCGCCGGCGCCTTCCGCGAACGCTTCCCCCAGCCTATGCAGCACACCGTTCTCGGCCGGCTGTTTTCCACACTCGACCTGACGTCCACGGAGGCCGCCCTCTTCTCCACCCGCATTCACGACCGCGCCATTTCCATGGACAATGGCAGCATCACCAACGGCGTCACCACCGATACCCCATGGACCGTCCCTCTCACAAATCCCGCCCTCCTGAAGCTCATTCCGCCGGAAGCGACCGCCTATCTCGCCGTCAAAATCGACTGGCCCGCCCTCTACAGCCGCGTGCTGGTGCTGCTGGATGCGATTGTTCCCAGCGGCAGGCTGACCGTTTCGCAGATGCTCGCCCACGAGGAAGCCCGGCACCACGTCAGCCTTGAGCGCGACGTGATTCCGTACCTGCAGCCCATCGTCATCATTCACGATGCGCCGCAGCACCCGCTCCGCCTGCCGCTGATGGTCACGATCGTCGGCGCCGCCCAGCCGGAGCATGCCGACGATGTGCGAAAGGCGATCGCCACCATGATCGGTTCCGCCGCGCCGGTGCTCGACCGCCGCGCCTCCAGCCACGGCCCCGAGCAATTTGACGCCCCCAACCTTACCCATCTGCGCGTCCGCACCGACCAGGACGATGTGACCTACCTCCAATTCGGCCTGGTTGGGCCCGCCTGGACATGGGTACAGAATCGCTTCGTCTTCAGTTGGTCCCCGGCAGCGGTGCACTACAACATTCCCGCCGTGGCCGCGGCAGGCGGAGACGCCTTCTCCCAGCCGGGAAAGTAGGATTCAGCAGGATTTTCAAAACATTTTTGCCGAAAGTCACCGAAATGCCGGGCTCCTCACGGGCTGTCACTAGGCGATCTTCGTACGCGCGACTATGATACGTTTTCTTATTCCCGTGTCCCTCTTGAATCCCGGAGCCTGCCATGTCTCAGCCTGCTTCTCCCGCCTCGACTGCCGGTTTGCGCGATGTCGTGGCACTCCCCTCCAGCATCACCTCCATCGAAGACGGCGTGCTCGCCTATCGCGGCATCAACATCGATGAACTGGCGGAGAACGCTTCGTTTGAAGAGGTGATTTACCTGCTCTGGTACGGCTCGCTTCCGACCAAGTCGCAGCTCGAGGAAATCCGTACCTCCATCGCGACGCAGGCCGACCTCCCCCTGGGTCTCATCGTCGTGATGAAGACCTTCCCCCGCCGCACCACACCCATGGAGGGGTTGCGCACGGCGATCTCCGCACTCGCCACCTTCGACGCCGAATCCGAAGATATGTCGGACGCCGCCAACGCCCGCAAGGCGATCCGCATTCAGGGCCAGATCGCTTCCGTCGTCGCCGCCTACGATCGCATCCGCAATGATCGCGATCCAATCCCGCCCCGCCAGGATCTCTCCCTCGCCGGCAATTTCCTCTACATGCTCCGCGGCATCGTCCCCGATCCGCTTTCCGTCCGCGCCCTCGACAAGGCCTTCATCCTCCATGCGGATCACGAACTCAACGCCTCCACCTTCGCCGCCCGCGTCGCCGCCGCCACGCTCACCGACATGCACTCCGCAGTCGTCGCCGCCATCTGCGCCCTCAAGGGTCCGCTCCACGGCGGGGCCAACGAGCAGGTCATGAAGATGCTCAACGAGATCGGCCATCCCGATCGCGTCGACGCCCACATCCGCAACAAACTCGAAACCAAGGAAAAGATCATGGGCTTCGGCCACGCCGTCTACAAGGACGGCGACCCCCGGGCGAAGCACCTTCGCGAAATGTCCCGCCAGCTCGGCAAGCTGACCAACCAGGAAAACTGGTACCAGATGTCCATCGCCATCGAACAGATCGTCACTGGCGCCAAAGGCCTCAAGCCCAACGTCGATTTCTACTCCGCCTCCGTCTACCACTACCTCAACATCGCCAGCGATCTCTTCACGCCTATCTTCGCCATCTCCCGCACCAGTGGCTGGGTGGCTCACATTCTCGAGCAGTACGCCAACAACAAACTGATCCGTCCCCGCGCGGAATACGTCGGCAAGCGGGATCAGCGTTACGTGGGCGTGGATCAGCGCGGGTGAGGGTTATCGCGATTCCAGTGGAATCTCGTCCGCAAAATGTTTAGCCGTCGATCGAAGATCGACGCGTGATCCGCGCGAGTTTTAGTTGGGAGCCGGATTATTCACCGTTTGAAACGGCGGCGCGGGGGCAGAGAAGAATCGCGGCACGGCGAAGGTCGATCGCGACGCCATTGTTATCACACTTCGACCAGTTCGTCCGAAGGCGCAATGAGCGGAGCCTCCACTGCCGGCTGCGGCCGCTGCTTCGCCTTGCGATTCGGCCCCAGCGGAAGCACCGCCCCCTCCCCGAACAGGTTCTTCAGCAGCCCCACGCCCCCGTTCTGAATGTTCAACCCGCCGCCAAGCTGCAGATGCACCTTCACCCCCGGCTGCACCGCCAGATCGCAAAGCTCCAGCTTCACCGGCGTATTCCCCTTGTGCTCCTTCAAAATCTTCGCGATCGCCGCCATCGTCCCCTCATCCAGCTTCATCGAGTTCGTCTGGATCAGGATCTCTCGCGTCTTCTTCTTCTGCACACTCTCCAGTGTGTAGACTTCCTTCGCCTTAAATGACGGCTCCTCCCGCTTCTTGTCCACCGTCCCCTCGAAGAACAGCACCGTATCCTGCTTGATCATCTCCGCAAATTTCTGGTACTCGTTCGAATACAGCACCACTTCCAGGGTACCCGCAAGATCCTCAATCAGCAGGATCGCCCACCGCGACCCCGCGTTCGGACCGCTCTTGGTCGTCATCAGCCGAATCTTCGAAATCAGACCGCCCATGATTCCCGCCTGTCCGTCCGACGCATTCCGAATCGAAGCCGTCGACAGCGTGATGTAGCTCTCAAACAGCGTCTCCACATCCCGCAGCGGGTGGTTCGTCACGTAGAACCCCAGCACCGATTTCTCCAACGCCATCTTCTCCGACTTCGGCCACTCCGGAATTGCCGGCACCTTCGGCTCCGCCTGCGCAATCCCCCCCCCGGCCGCTCCGCTCGAGGGCGAACCGAACAGAGAATCCTGACCCGCCCGTTTCGCCTCCTGCGCCTGCTGCGCCATCCGCGTCGCCGTCTCCACCGCCGCCATCGACGCAGCCCTTACCGGATGAATCGAATCAAACGCCCCGCACTTGATCAACGACTCGATCACGCTCTTGTTCACCACGCGCAGATCCACCCGCTCGCAGAAATCGAAAATCGATTTGTACGGCTTGTGCGTCTTCTTCCCCGTCTCCGCATCCGTCTCCCACCGGCTCGCCATGATCGACTCGACCGCCTTCTCACCCACGCCTTTGATCGCCGCCAGCCCAAACCGTATGTCTTCATCGACGACGGTGAAGTCCGCATCCGACACATTGATGTCCGGCGCCAGAATCTCAATCCCCACCTTCCCAGCTCCGCTCACGCCCGGCAGCGTCAAATGCCGGCACTCGTCGATGTACTCGACCGTCTTCGCCTGGTCGATCATTTCAAACGTCAGCAGCGCCGCCATGTACTGTGCCGGGAAGTACGTCTTCAGCCACGCCGTCTGGTACGCCACGAACGCATACCGCGTCGAGTGCGACTTGTTGAAGCCGTAGCCCGCGAACTTCTCGATGTCATCAAAAATGTCTTCCGCCTTCTTCTGCTCCAGCCCGTTCTTCACCGCCCCCTCAAGGAACGCCACCTTCTCCTTCTGAATCACCTCCGCCTTCTTCTTCGAAATCGCCTTGATGATGTCATACGCGCGGCGAAGCGGAATGCTCCCCAGCCGGTTGAACATCCGCATGACCTGTTCCTGGTACACCATCACGCCATACGTTTCCGCCAGCACCTCGTCGGCCAGCGGATGCAGCGACGGCACCTTCTGCTTGCCATGCTTGCGCGCACAGTAATCCGGAATCAGGTCCATCGGACCCGGACGATACAGCGCGTTTGCCGCGATCAAATCCTCCAGCCGGTCCGGCTTCATCTTCATCAGCAGGTCTTTCATCCCGCCGGATTCAAACTGGAACACCCCCTTCGTCGCACCCTTCTGAAACACCGTCTGATACACGTGCTGATCCGTGATATCGATCCGCTCAATATCAATCCGATGACCCTTCCCGCGATTCTTCAAAAACGGCGGCGGAGTTTCCTTCAGCCGCGGCGGCAGCTTCACCTTCCCCGCCGCCAGATCGTTGTCGATCAAATCCAGCGCCCGCTCCAAAATCGTCAGCGTCCGCAGCCCCAAAAAGTCCATCTTCAGCAGCCCGACCATCTCGCACGTCGGGCCATCCCACTGCGTCATCACATCGTCGCCGTTCTTGTACAGCGGCACGATCGTGTCCAGCGGCTTATCGCACACAATCACCCCCGCCGCATGCATCCCCGCATTCCGGCACAACCCCTCCAGCCGCCGCGCCACCGCGAACAGCTTGTTCACCTGCGGATTCTCTTCGATCATCTTCTTGATGTCCGGAATCTTCACCACCCCCTCGAGTTCCACGTTCGGCCCGCCCGGAATCAGCTTCGTGATCTTGTCCGTATCCGCAATCGCCATCCCCAGCACACGCCCCACATCCTTGATCGCCGCCTTCGCCCCCAGCGTGTTGAACGTGATGATCTGGCACACGTTCCCATACTTGTTCCGCACGTACTCAATGACCTTCCCGCGACCCTCCTGGCAGATGTCGATATCGATATCGGGCATCGCCGAACGCGCCGGGTCCATGAATCGCTCGAACAGCAGGTCGTACCGGATCGGATCCACATTGCACAGCGACAGCACATACCCGACCACCGTGCCCACGCCCGATCCTCTCGCCCCCACCGGAATCCCATTGTTCTTCGCGTAATTGCAGAAGTCCCACACGATCAAAAAGTACGAGGAAAACCCCTTCGAACAGATCACCTGCAGCTCGAAATCCAGCCGATCCATGATCTGCTTCTGCTGCTCCGGCGTCAGGTTCTCGCCGTACTTCTCCTTCACCCCCTCAAGGCAAAGCTGCCGCAGATATTCGTCCGGCGTCGGCGCCTTCCCGCTCGCATCGATAGGGGGGTGATACACCGGCGCATGCCGCGCGTTGAAGTCCAGCTTCAAATTGCACTGCTCGCCGATCAGCACCGTGTTGTCGCAAGCCTCCGGAACCTCCTTGAAGATCTGCCGCATCTCCGCCGGGCTTTTCAGATACAGCTCGCGCGAATACTTCAGCCGCGTCTCATCCGCAATCGTCCGCCCCATCGAAATGCAGCAGAGCGCATCGTGCGCATCGTAATCATCTTTGAGCAGATAATGATGATCGTTCGTCGCCACCAGCGGACACCCCGCCCGCTTCGCGACTTCAATCAACTTCGGAATCATCGCCACCTGTGCGGGGTCGAAATGATTCTGCAGCTCGACGTAAAAATCGTCGCCAAAAATATCCTTATATTGCCCCGCGCACGCGATCGCCGCCTCCATGTCCCCCCGCTCCAGGCACGCCGAAATCTCCGTCCCGAAGTGACCGTTCATCACCACCAGCCCCTCGTGGTACTTCGCCAGCGTCTCCTTATCCACCCGCGGCCGATAGTAAAACCCCTCCGTGTACGCAAGCGATGCCAGCTTCAAAATGTTCCGCCACCCCGCCTCATTCTTCACCACCACCGGCAAGTGATACGCTGCCTCCGAAATCCCATGCGCCTCCTTGTCGAACCGCGAGTTCGGCGCCACGTAAAACTCACACCCCACGATCCCCTTGATGTCGAACTTCTTCGCCGTGTTGTACCACTCCACCGCCCCGAACAGGTTGCCGTGATCCGTCAGCGCAATCGCCGGCATCCCCAGCTCTTTGGCTTTCTTCAGCAACCCATCAATCGTCGCCCCACCGTCGAGCAGCGAGTAGTGCGAGTGGCCGTGTAAATGGACGAACGAATTGGGGTCGTAAGGCATGGCGGCAGGATCCTCCGTGATCTTCGCCCCCCCTTGTTGCTGGCAGTATACCGCAAGGCGCGGGCGCGGATGAAGGCGAGCGCGGCCGTTTCGCGAAGGCGTAGTGCCATCCCACACTGGGAATTCGTCCTCCGGCCCCATTCCCGGCAAGCCGCTCTTCTCAAGGCCAGTCCTCCAGGATACACTCCCATGATGCGCAAACGTTTGCATATTCTCGCCATCACAACCTTCATTGCCCTCTCCCTGTCCTGGCTTTTCTTCTCTCCCCTCGCCTCCGCCCTTCCGCCCGAACTCTCCCCCCAACCGTCCCCCCTTCCCCTCGAAAAAATGACCGATCTCACCGCCGCGGCCGCCGTCTCCCAGATGACGCCCGGGATCAACATCGGCAACACCCTCGACAATACAGTCCATTGGGAAACCGGTTGGGGAAATCCCCCCGTCACCCGCGAATATGTCCAATCCCTCGCCCGCCTCGGATTCAAAACGGTCCGCCTCCCCGTCGCCTGGGATACCTATGCCCAGAACGGCCGCATCCAGCCCGACAAATTCCGCCGCGTCGCCGAAGTCGTCAACTGGATCACCGACGCCCGCATGTTCTGCGTCCTCAACATCCACTGGGACGGTGGCTGGATCGATTCCGACGTCAAAGACAAGTTCCCCAACACCTGGCACACCTTCAGCCCGGAAGCCGAGACCAAGTTCCGCTCGTATTGGGAGCAGATCTCCACTTTCTTCGCCGGCAAGAACGAAAAACTGATCTTCGAAGCCTTCAACGAGGAATCCACCTTCGACGGAGAAGGCTCCCAACAAAAAGCCTATGACACCCTCACCCGCGTCAATCAGCTCTTCATCGATACCGTTCGCAAGACCGGCGGCAACAACCCCAAACGCCTCCTCATCATCGCCGGCTACACCACCGATATCTCCAAGACCTGCAACCCCGACTTCCATATGCCCCACGACACCACGCCCGGAAAACTGTTCCTCTCCGTCCACTACTACACCCCGTGGCAATTCATCGGCCTGAACGAAGACGCCTCCTGGGGCAAAATGATGCGCACCTGGGGAACCCCCGACGACTACAAACAACTCAATCAGCTCTTCGACACCCTCAACGACTTCTGCACCCGCAACAACACGCCCGCCTTCATCGGAGAATTTTCGCTCTGCTCCAGAAAAGAGGAAGCCTCGACCGTCCGCTGGATGTCCGCCGTCGCCAACGCCGCCGTCTCCAGAAAGATGGTCCCCGTCCTCTGGGACACCGGAGGCGACGTCTCCCGCCGCCCTCCCTACGCCGCCAGCAATGTCCTGCTTCAGATGCTCCGAAACCTCAAGCATCCCTCCACTTCTCCGGCCCCCGCCCCGCGATGAAAGCCATCATTGGCGGGCGCCGCGGACGGGCGGAGGGCCGAGCTGGGCGCGCATGTCGCTTTCACCTCTGAATGCCGTGGCGTATACTCGCCCCCTTCCCCCGGGGTCGGGGGTCTACCGCTTTTCAGGAGACGAGTCATGACGGAAGCTGCCAAAACGCCGACCGCGACAATCGAGACCACCGAAGGGAACATCACCGTCGAGTTCTGGCCCGATGTGGCGCCAAACCATGTTAAGAACTTTCTGGACCTGGCGCGGAGTAATTTTTACAACAACGTCATCTTCCACCGCGTCATCCCCGGATTCATGATCCAGGGCGGCGATCCCACCGGCACCGGCACCGGCTCCAACGGCAACACCCGCCTCAAGGCCGAATTCAACACCCGCCCCGACCGCAAACACACCCGCGGCGTACTCTCCATGGCCCGCTCCAACGACCCCAACTCCGCCTCCTGCCAGTTCTTCATCATGCACCAGGATTCCCCCCACCTCGACGGCCAATACTCCGCCTTCGGTAAGGTCACCTCCGGCATCGAAACCGTCGACAAAATCGTCAACTCCCCCCGCGGCGCCAACGACCGCCCCAAGAACCCTCCCAAAATCGTAAAAATCACCGTCAACGAATAACCGCCGATTGCCCAACACCCATTGCCGATTGCCGATTGATTCCAATTGGCAATCGGCAATGGGAAATCGGCAATCCCCCGCCACCTGCTGCCATCCCGGCAGTTCCCTCCCTTCCCCGCTCCCGCTTTGGCAGCCGCCCCCACACTCCCACTCCCCCGCACCCATTCATCCTAACTCCCTGTTGCCACTGTTATTACGGTTATCACCGACACCTTTATGGACGATGGGCACACCCTTTGCATTTCCCGGCCCGGTGACCTATATGGGAGGCGATGCTCGACTCAATCTCCTTCTGACTCACGAAGAGCACAAGCCCTTCGCGGGACAGGCTTGGTATCAGACGCTCACGCAACTCCTGGCGCCCATGGGTGTTCGCACCTTCGAGGCTACCAGCGGTCCGCAGGCGGTCGATCTGATTGAGCATCACCCCATTCACCTGGCCGTCGTCGACACTCGACTCCCGGCCATCAGCGGGATCAACGTCCTGCAGTTGATCCACAAGTTGCGCGATCAGGGCCGGCCTCAACCGGCCCCGCCTGCCGGCCCCTCCTTCCACCTGCAGATGAACCTGCAGGAGCGAACCAACGCCGGACAAACCCAGCGGCGCATCGAAGTCCGCTTCGATGCACGCCCCGCGCAGCCCAAATCGGACCCGGCGGTCATCCTCATCGCACCGCCGCCTCCGGAGCAGGACAAGCAGCTCCTCCAGCAGGCGCTGCAGTTCAACGCGTTCACCGTCCTCAGCGAACCGGTGGACGTCAACCTCATGCTTGAAGTGATGGCCCGCGCGTTGCGGCGTTTCCATCACAACCAATGGCCTGTGTAAGGAAGAAGTTGGAAGTCAGAAGTCAGCAGACAGATTCCCGCCCGTTTCCGACTTCTCACTTCCGACTTCTGACTACTGACTACTCAATAAGGAGTGAAACATGGCAGCGAAAGTCCGTCCCCTCGGCGACAAGATCCTTCTCAAACGCGTCGAGGCCGAATCCAAAACCAAGTCCGGCATCGTCCTCCCCGAAACCGCCAAGGAAAAACCCAAACGCGGCACCGTCATCGCCGTCGGCGACGGCAAACTCCTCGACTCCGGCGAGCGCGCCAAGTTCCAGGTCAAAAAAGGCGACGAAGTCATCTTCGCCTCCTACGCCGGAACCGAAATCAAAATCGACAACGACGAATTCCTCGTCCTCAGCGAAGACGAAGTCCTCGCCGTGATCGACTAACGTAACGCGGACATCCTGCCCGCATACGGCCCGCAGGCCGTCCACGTACTGACACATTGAATCAGACTCAAAACACGGAGACCACAATATGGCCGCTAAATCCATCGTATTCGACACCGACGCCCGCGAAGCTATGCGCCGCGGCGTCAAGACCCTCGCCCAGGCGGTGAAGGTCACCCTCGGCCCCTCCGGCCGAAACGTCGTCATCGAAAAATCCTTCGGCAGCCCCACCGTCACCAAGGACGGCGTCACCGTTGCCAAGGAAATCGAGCTCGAAGACGCTAACGAAAACCTCGGCGCACAGCTCGTCAAGGAAGTCGCCTCCAAGACCTCCACCGTCGCCGGCGACGGCACCACCACCGCCACCGTCTACGCCGAAGCCATCTTCGATGAAGGCCTCCGCAACGTCACCGCCGGCGCCAACCCCACCCTCCTCAAGCGTGGCATCGACAAGGCCGTCGAAGCCGTCCTCAACCACCTCTCCTCGATCTCCACCCCCGTCAAAGACACCAAGCAGATCGCCCAGGTCGGCGCTTCCTCCGCCAACCAGGACACCGTCATCGGCCAGCAGATCGCTGACGCCATGGACAAGGTCGGCAAGGACGGCGTCATCACCATCGAAGAAGGCAAAGGCCTCGACACCGTCGTCGACCTCGTCGAAGGTCTGCAGTTCGACAAGGGCTACATCAGCCCGCACTTCGCCGATCCCCAGACGATGGATGTCACCTACGAAGACTGCTACATCCTCATCCACGAGGAAAAGATCAGCTCGATCAAGGATCTGCTCCCGATCCTCGGCAAAGTCGCTGAGGCCGGCAAGGCCCTCCTGATCATCGCCGAAGACATCGAAGGTGAAGCCCTTGCCACCCTCGTCGTCAACAAGCTCCGCGGCACCCTCAAGGTCGTCGCCGTCAAGGCCCCCGGCTTCGGCGACCGCCGCAAGGCCATGCTCGAAGACATTGCCATCGTCACCGGCGGAAAGGCCGTCTTCAAAGAGCTCGGCATCTCCCTCGAAACCCTCGACATCAAGGACCTCGGCCGCGCCAAGAAAGTCCACATCGAAAAGGAAACCACCACCATCATCGAAGGCGCCGGCAAAAACGCCGACATCAAGAGCCGCATCGAGCAGCTCAAGAATGAAATCGATCGCACCACCTCTGACTACGACCGCGAGAAGCTCCAGGAACGCCTGGCCAAGCTCGCCGGCGGCGTCGCCGTCATCAAGGTCGGCGCTCCCACCGAAGCCGCGATGAAGGAAAAGAAGGCCCGCGTTGAAGATGCCCTCCACGCCTGCCGCGCAGCCGTCGAAGAAGGCATCCTCCCCGGCGGCGGCGTCTCCGTCCTCCGCGCCATCCCCTCCATCGACAAGCTCAAGCTCGACGGCGATGAACGCATCGGCGCCGACATCGTGAAGCGTGCACTGTACGCCCCGATCAAGCAGATCAGCTCCAACGCCGGCGTCGACGGCTCCATCGTCGCCCAGCGCGTCATCGAGTCGAAGGAACAGAACTTCGGCTACAACGCCCTCACCCACGAATACGGCGACATGATCAAGATGGGCGTCATCGTTCCGACGAAGGTCGAACGCACCGCTCTGTCGAACGCGTCCTCGATCGCCAGCCTCCTGCTGACGACCGACGCGATCATCAGCGAGCTGCCCAAGAAGGAAGAGAAGAAGGGCGGCGGCCACGATCACGACCACGGCGACTATTAACAAATAGTATCCGGTCCGAAAAATCCCTCAGTTTGAAGAGCCCGAGCCGGAAGGTTCGGGCTCTTTTGTAACGCCTCTTGCTATTATGTCCAATTGGACATAAACTGGGAATCGGTAAATGGCTGATAAGGAGTTGGTTTGGCTGAACGGCGAAATCAAAACGCCGCCCTTTTCAGACGAAGCACGACGCACAATGGGGTATCTTCTCAGGTATGTTCAGCAGGGACACCCCTTGGGAATGCCTGATGCAAGGCCAATGCCTTCAATTGGAGCACACTGTCATGAATTGCGGGTTCGGGATCCTAAAATGAAGGTAACTTGGCGTCTTATATATCGCATTGACCGGGACGCGATTCTGATTGGAGATGTTTTCGCGAAGAAGACCCAACAGACGCCGCAAAACGTCATCGAAGCATGTCGGCGGCGATTCGCCCGGCATGACCGCAGCCAAAAATGAGGTGCTCATGAAACCCACGAAGCGAAAAAAACTCGAAGCCGCCGGGTTCAAGGTCGGTACGGTGCAGGAGTTCCTTGGCCTTTCCGACGAGGAAATGGCGTTGATCGATCTTAAGGTGCGCCTGGTTGGCATGCTTAAGACCGTGCGCGAAGCACGTGGCATAACGCAGCACCAACTTGCGAAGCTGATGTCCTCCAGCCAATCGCGCGTGGCCAAGTTGGAGGGCGCTGCCGCCGAGGCGAGCCTGGATCTGATTTGCCGGGCGCTCTTTGCGCTGGGCGTGAACAATAGAGACCTTGGGAAGATGATCGCATCGAAAATGGCGGCGTGATGAAACGCCGCTAGCATCGCCGCGTGCCATGCTTCTGGCCCAACCTCGGGGCCAGAAGCATGCCTCCTGTTCGTTCAATGACCCATTGCATCTCAGAGCCCATGAACTTCTTCAACCGACAACCCCGCCCCAAGCCGACCGAACCCTACCGCTCCACGCGCGAAATCATCTCCACCTTCCAGCCGCCTGACCCAGTCCGCTGCCGCTGCGGCTACGACATCCGCCTCGTCACCGCCAATTGCCCCGAGTGCGGCCGCGCCACCTTCTTCGCCCGGCTCGAACACCTCTCCCGCCACACCGGCTACAGCACCGACACCATCGCCTTCGTCTACGACGCCTACAAGCGCCAGAGCCAATCCAGCGCTCACATCACCCCCGCCGAATTCTGCCGCCGCGTTCTCGCCTTCTCAATCGAACAAGCCGGCACCCCCAAACACGCCCGCGATCTGCTGATCGACATGGGCCTCAAGTCCAGCGAGCACATCGGCGCCATCGTCTTCGCGTTCGTCTCTGTTTCCATTCTCAGCGCCAGCGAAGAAGACCGCCCCGAAGCCTTCGATCATCTCTTCACCCTCGACAACGGCTTTCCGTCCAAACTTGTATAATTCCTGCGGCTCGTTCCGATATAATGCCGTGAGGTGAACCATGCGCGTGATGCCGTTGTCCATTGATGAAGCCCGACTCCAGGCGTTCTGCCGCGAGTACGGCGTTGCCGAGCTCTCTCTTTTTGGCTCAATCCTCCGCGACGATTTCAGCCCGTCCAGCGATGTGGACGTCCTCATTACCTTGCGCCCCGGCAGAACGATGACCCTCGAAGCCGACATGGAAATGCGCGAAAAACTCTCCGCAATGTTCGGCGGAAGACCCGTCGACATGCTCCGCCGCGAATACCTGAAAAACCCCTACCGCAAGGCCGAAATCCTCCGCACCCGCGAGGTCCTCTATGCCGAGTGAAGGCAGGGACGCCGCCTACCTCTCCGACATGCTCAGCGCCGCCGAAGCGGTGCAAAGATTTGTCAACAACCGCACGTTCAACGACCTGCTGACCGACGATTTCCTCCAGGCCGCCGTTGAACGAAAAATCGAAATCATCGGCGAAGCTGCCCGGCGCGTTTCGGAGTCGTGCCAAGCCGCCCACCCCGAAATCGAATGGCGAAAAATCATCGCGACACGCCACATCTTCGCCCACGACTACGGCGAACTCGACTACGAAGTCGTCTGGCGCATCGCCACCATCCACGTGCCCCTCTTGGTCGAGCAATTGCGCCGACTTTCCCTACAGGATGATCAATAAAGAGCGCGAAACGAATTACAGCTATATTCTGAGTCCGCCCCTCACAAAAAATACCCCGCCTCCACCCGAAAATGATCCGCCAGCACGCGAATATGCGCCTTTGACACCTCCCGCCGCCCCGACAGCAGCAGCGATCCCAAACTCCGATTCCCCAGCAACCTCCCCAAATCCGACGCCCCCATCCCCGCCTCCTTCACCAATGCCCGCAACCGCTCCAGTGCACTCGCCTTCCCCACCGGCATCACATGATGCTGCTCTTCATAATCCTCGTTAAGCCGATCCAGAACATCCAGGTATTCGGTTTCCCCATCGGACAACTGTTCCTCCCCCTTGATCGCCAATTTCATCGCCACGGCCGCAGCCGCATCCAACTCCCGCTCACTGCGAATCACCCGCAACGGAAACCGCTTCACGAGATCGAGGTAATCATCCCCCACAAATATTGTTTTCCGCTTCGGACTCATGGCAACTAAATTCTACACTATCGGCCATAGGCCTCCACGTCCGTGGACATCCCATCCTGTCGCTCGACATCCAACCAAAATCCTAACTTTCCACTTGCCTCCACGCCAATCCCGTGGCGTAATCCTGTTAGGTATCCACTAGGGGTAAGCAAAATGCCCGCCATACTCGCCGAAATCTCACCCACCGCCGCCAAAATCTACCTCGCCCTCTCCACCCTCACCCGCCCCAACTCCGAACCGCCCACCGCTCAAATCTCCCTCCACGCCCTCTCCGAACTCACCACCCTCTCCGCCCGCACCTGCACCGACGCCCTCCGCGAACTCCTCACCCTCCAACTCATCGCCCGCCGCCCAACCACCTTCCACGCACCCCGCATCTACGAAATCCTCCCCTTCCCCTACACGCAACCCGCTGCCACCCTTCCACCCGTCAACTCGCACCCCGCTGCGACTCTGCCCCCCTCAAACTCGCACCGGACTGCCACTTTACCCCCCACAAACTCGCACCCCATTGCGAGTCCAATGCCGAAAAACCCCTCCACCGCTCCAAAACCGCCACACTCGCATCCCGTTGCTACTCACACAAACCTTATGCCCACCCCCGCCGAGGAAGCCCTCCTCACCGACCCCCACTTCCTCCAACTCCTCATCGCCACTCTTTCCCCCACCCACGACGCCGGCACCCTCGCCGCCGCAAAAGCCACCCTCGCCCGAGTCTCCAGACCCCAACCTGCGGAGGCACCCCCATGATC
This sequence comes from Phycisphaerae bacterium, assembly GCA_035524355.1. Classification (GTDB taxonomy): domain Bacteria; phylum Planctomycetota; class Phycisphaerae; order WQYP01; family WQYP01; genus DATKPA01. The sequence goes on from DATKPA010000030.1 coordinate 55,828, forward strand.
CACCTCTCCCCTCCCGGCCTAGATTTTCCGATCATGAATCCAACTGAACGCCATCGCCGGCTGCGCCGCAAGACTCGCCTTGACCTCATCCGCAAACGCCACGTACCGCTCCGCCTGCCGGCACAGATACTCCTGCGCCTTTGCCGCCGGCCCCGTCACCAGCCGCCCCGCAATGTCCCACACCTCCACAAGGTGCCCGATGATCGCAGCATAGTCATACACCGTGTATACCCCCGTCCGTTGAGCGATCACGGCGAAGTGATCGAAGAGGTCGGGATCTTTGCCGTCGTACATCAGGCGGCCGGGCATCGCAATGATCCCGCGCAGCATGCTCCGAAACGCCAGCACGCCGCCGTTCGGATCGACTTCCATCACCTGCCGCATCATCTTCGTATAGAACGCCTCGTGCCGCGATTCATCCCCCGCAATCCGCTGACAAATCTTCGCCAGATACGTGTCCCCCTGCGCTGCCACCATCCTCCCCGCGTTCCGGTGCGAAATCTTCGTCGCCCGCTCCTGAAACGACGTATAAATCAGCCCGTTATACGGATCCGGATACGCCTTCGGATTAAATCCGTTGGCAATCAGGTGATTGACCGTCACCTCCACCGCCCGCATGTTCACCCGCCCTGTCAACCGCAGATAGGCATTCAGCAGATCCCCATGCCGATTCTCCTCCGCCGTCCACCCGCGCAGCCACTTCGCCCACGGCGAATCCCGGTCCCCCTCGTGATCCTGCGCGATGTGATTCAGCGACACCGAATAACTCGGCAGCGCCTCCTCTGTTACCATGTCCCCCACGAGCACCACCAGCAGCTCATCGGAAATCTCACGCGACTTCTTCCGAAAATCCTCCACCTGCTCGTGCCAGTTCTCGGCGGCCAAATCCGGCAGATAATCCGTCGGCTGCCACGCCCGGTCGACTTCTCCCAGAAAGTTCAGATTTTCCCCCACAAACGACTGCATCCCGCGCAACACTTCGTGATGCGCAGGAAGAATGAGATCGGTTGGCGCCACGGTACTCCTGACGTCTGCATGCCTGAATGTGTTCGTGGCCGTCAACGGTTTGATAGCTTCACTCGGGTTCAGTCTAGCCAAAGTGCGATACTTCAGATAGCTCTCCGCTACACTGTGACGCATGTTTTTGCCGGAAGCGGTACTTCCTTTAACGGTCTCTCCACCCCGGGACAGGGCAATCTTCCACCTCGCCGTGAAGGGGGATCACCGTATGTTTGCTGTCCTATAATGGGTGGCCATGGCGCTTTCAGCGAAACAATCGGCTTCACCTTGACTTTGCACCGTTGTGAACCGATGCTGATGAGATTCGGCGGAAGGAATTGATGCGAATCACGCCCCGACAACCTGCAACATCGCGCCTCCTCGGCCCCCGCGCCTTGGCCGTCATCTCCTGCGCCCTCGCCCTCCTCGCCGCCCAGCCCCTCCTCGCCTCCTCCCACCTGACAAGCAGCGCCTCCCAAGCCCCCGCCATCAAAATCCAGACAACCGACACCACACCGATCATCCCCGAATCCCCCGCCATCGAGTCCACCAGTGCGAAAAAGAACCGCACTGCCCATCAACCCACCTTCCTCTCCTCCGCCCACCGCCTGCACATCCTCGCCACCGTCGAAATCCTTCACCGCCTCCTCCTCGCCGAACTTCGCCCCGCCGAACGCCAGTCCGTCGCCGCCTTCCTCTTCGAGCCGCAGACCCTCTGCACGCTCGCTCAACCGATCCTCACGACCCGCACGCCGGCCGTCGTCCCCCCCATCGGCCTGCAGCGCGATCGCGCCTTTGCCATCAAGCACTGCCTGCTCGCCCCACCGGTCCTCTGACACACCTCTCCCGCGTACCCTCGTTCTCAGACCACAACACCGCGCGACGCCCCGCGTCGCCCCCCATTATTTGAAGGACCCGTGTCATGGTGACCGCCGCCATCGGAAAAATCGCCACCGCCATCTTCGGCTCGCGCAACGAACGCCTCATCAAGAGCTACCGCCGCCGCGTCGAGCAGATCAACGCATTCGAGCCCGAAATCCGCAAGCTGACCGACGCCCAGATGAAAGCCCGCGCCCAGGAACTCGCCGCCAAACTCCGCAAAGGCGAGATCAACGAGCCCGCCGCCCTCCCCGAAGCCTTCGCCCTCATGCGCGAATCGATGGACCGCAACATCGGCCTGCGCAACGCCTTCAACCCGCAGATGAACTTCGACCGCGAAACGCTGCCGACCCAGCAACTCAAGGACCTCTACACCGACATCAAGTTCAAGAGCCCGGGCGAACACGACTGGCGCTTCGTCGAAATTCCCGTGGAAATGTACGACGCCATCCGCGCCGTCGTCCCCGAAGACCGCCCGCCGTTCCGTGCCCGCCCCTTCGACGTGCAGCTCATCGGCGGCATGGTGCTCTTCGAAGGCAAGATCGCCGAGATGGCGACCGGCGAAGGCAAAACCTTCGTCGCGCCCCTCGCCTGCTTCATGATGACCCTCACGGGCAAGCACTGCCACGTCGTGACCGTCAACGACTACCTCGTCCGCCGCGACGCATCCTGGGTCGCCCCCGCCTTCTTCGCGTTTGGCATGCATGTCGGCTACATCCAGGCGTTCATGGACAACCAGAGCCGGAAGAAGATGTACCAGTGCAATGTCACCTACGGCACGAACAGCGAGTTCGGCTTCGACTATCTCCGCGACAACATGAAGAACTCCGTCGCCGACCAGGTGCAGGGCCCGCTGGATTATGCGATCGTCGATGAAGTCGACTCTATCCTCATCGACGAAGCCCGCACTCCCCTGATCATCTCCGGCCCCGCCCATGATGACGCCCCCAAGTACAAGGCCGCCGATGAAGTGGTCCGCAAGCTGCTCGAAGCGAACAAACCCTGGCAGCACGCCAACGACTCAGTCGAAGAGCTCAAGCGCCGCGTGAAGGGTCTGCAGGGGGACATCAAGAATGCGAAGGATGATCCCGAGAAGGCGAAGAAGCTGGAATCGCAGCTCGCGGTCGCCGAAGAGGAATTGCCGAAGGCGGAAGAGCGGCTGAAGACGGAAGTGCAGATGTTCGAGGTGGAACTGGACCGCAAGTCGGTCCACCTCACGCACGAAGGCATCCAGAAGGCGCAGGAATACGCCGGCGTCGGCAGCTTTTACATCGGCAGCAACATGGACTGGCCGCACCTGCTGGAACAATCGCTTCGCGCCCACGTCGTGTATGAACGCGACCGCGAGTATGTCGTGGAGAAAGATCTCGACGGCGAAATCGGCGTCATCATCGTGGACGAATTCACCGGACGAAAGATGGTCGGCCGCCAGTGGTCCGATGGTCTGCACCAGGCCGTCGAAGCCAAGGAACGGTTGCGCATCAAGCCGGAAACGCAGACGATGGCGACGGTCACGCTGCAGAACTTCTTCAAGCTCTACAAGCGCATCGCGGGCATGACCGGCACGGCCATGACGGAAGCGGAGGAGTTCCACAAGATCTACAAGCTGGACGTGGTGAAGATTCCGACGAATCGGCCGATCAGCCGCGCCGATCAGGAAGATCTCATTTTCATGTCCGAAAAAGCCAAGTGGAACGCGATTGTCGAGCAGGTCAAGGCCTGCTCCGATCGCGGCCAGCCCGTGCTCGTCGGTACCACCAGCGTTGAAAAATCCGAGCGCCTCTCGCAGATGCTCATGCGGCGCCACGGCATCGAGCATGAGGTGCTCAACGCCAAGAACCACGAACGCGAAGCGGATATCGTCGCACTCGCCGGCCAGCAGTATGTGAACAAAGCCGGCCAGACGGTAGGTCGCGTGACGATCGCCACGAACATGGCCGGCCGCGGCACGGACATCAAGCTCGGGCAGAACGTGACGGAAGCGGGGGGGTTGTACGTGCTGGGCACCGAACGCCACGAAGCCCGCCGCATCGACAACCAGCTCCGCGGCCGCTCCGGCCGGCAGGGCGATCCCGGCGAATCGCGCTTCTACCTCTCGTTGGAAGACGACCTCATGAAACTCTTCGCCGGCGACTTCGTCCTCAAGGCGCTGCAGCGTCTCGGCATGAAGGAAGACGAGGCGATCGAGCACTCCTGGGTCAGCCGCTCCGTCGAAAAGGCCCAGAAGAAAGTCGAAGAGCGCAACTTCGGCATCCGTAAAAACCTGCTCGAATACGATGAAGTCCGCGATGTGCAGCGCAACTACTTCTATAAGCGGCGGCAGCAAATTCTCGAGGGGTTGAACCTGCGTCAGATGATCTTTGAGATCATCTCGGAATCAGTGGATGACGCCGTGGCGCAGTACCTCGATCCAGAATACGTGCCGACGGTGATTGCGGAGTGGGCCCGCGATGCGTTCAACTGCGCGATGGAACCGGGCGACCTGCGCGACACGGATCTGGCCGTGCTGGAGACGACAATTAAGGAGAAGGCTCGCGACGAGGCGCGCACCTCGATCACGATGTCGCTGAGCGAATGGCTCGACCCGGATGCCGATCCGGAAGACTGGGATTACCCCAAGCTCGCGGAATGGGCGCAGAAACAGTTCGAGGTGCAGGTCAGCGGCGCACAGCTCAAGAAGATGGACCGGGATCAGATCCGCGAATCGCTCATCGAGGCCGCCCTCGAGCAGATCGAACGGAGGAACTGCTCGGCAATCGCGCCATTCCTGCAGAAGAACTACGCCCAGAGGCAGCTCGCAGAATGGGCCAACAACAAGTTTGATCTGAAACTCGCTCCGGAGTCGCTGATCGGCAAGTCGCCGCAGGAGGCCGCCGACTTCATTCTCGCAGAAGCGCATCGCAGCTACGCCCGCCGCGAAATTGAGTATCCGGTCGAGTACGCCCTCGAGGTCACCCTGGGCGGTGGGGGACTCGAGAACATCTATGTTTCAGAGCAACTCGCGACCTGGGTGCAGGGCAAGTATGGCCGCACGCTCAGCGGCGATGAAATCCGCTCCCTGCCCGTGCCGCAGCTCCACGCCAGGCTCGTGCAGATCAGCCAGGAAGCCAACGAAAACGTCGAGAAGGAAATCGATCAGGCGCTCGAGAAACTCACCGCCAGCGACATGCTCGCAGGCTGGGTGAGCGCACGGTTCCGCATTCCGCTGGCGCCCGATGAGTTCGAAGACGAACCGCTCGAGGATCGCCGGAAGCGGCTGTACGAATGGGGCCACGCCTTCCTGCGTAACGAACTCACCGAGCTGGAGCGCACCGTGCTGCTGCAGATTTACGATTCCACCTGGAAAGACCACCTCTACGCCATGGACCAGCTCCGCGAATCGATCGGATTGCTCGGTTACGCCGAAAAGGACCCGCGCATCGAGTACAAGAAGCAGGGATCCGGGCTTTTCCAGGAATTCATGAAGAGCATACGCGACCGCGTTACTGACATCATCTTCAAGGTGCGTCTGCAGCAGGCGTTCGTGATGAAGAACGTTTACACCAACCCGGTCGAGAATTTCCAGCGGCAGAACAGCTACGGCGTCGGCGCCAGCCCGGCGGCGCAGGAAGTGCGGGCCGAGCGCTCCGCCGCCACCGAGGGAGCGCCTCCGGTCGAAAACCGCAAGGAGGAGCGCACGCCGGTGACCATCGTGAACGACCAGCCGAAGGTGGGCCGCAATGATCCGTGCCCGTGCAACAGCGGCAAAAAGTACAAACAATGCTGCGGAAAAGAGGCATAGTGTATAATGAAGAGTCTAAAGCGTGGCTGGAATAATGAGGTGCGGTCATGGTCGTTAAAGCGATTTATGAAAACGGCGTGTTCAAACCGACGGAAAAGGTGACCTTGCCGGAGCACACGCACGTTGAGTTTGAGCCGCGTATAACTGAGGAAGCCGCTTCAGAGCCGGCTCTCGAAGGGGTGAACCTTACTCCTCAAGGCATGGACAAAATCTACGAGATTCTGGGGATGAGGTTTAATGACCCAAATTCTCCCGGCAATTTGGCTGAACGCCATAACGAGCACCAGCCATGAGGGTCGTTTTTCTCGATACAGTGGGCCTCATAGCGCTTTGGGATGATCGAGACCAATGGCACAAACAGGCGGAGGCAATATACAGATCGTTGCTGGCCGAGAACGTCGTGATGGTTACGACGGAGCCTGTCCTGCTGGAGTGCGGCAATGCGATGTCGCGATTAAAGCAACGACACATTGTGGCTCGTTTCCGGCATCGGTTGATCGAGGAAAGAAAATTGCTTCCTGTGATGCCCGAACATATTCACAGTGCCTGGTCGGCATATGAAGCTGGAAGCGTCGGCAGTGCAGGAATAGTAGATTACATTTCGTTTCAAGCGATGCGGCGATTCCGCATTGGTGAGGCGCTTACGAACGATCACCATTTTCGTACCGCCGGATTTGTGACGCTGTTTTGAACAAATTCCCCGGCCCAAGGGCCGGGAGTAATCGGAAGGGTTTTAGATTTGAGTCTTCCTATTGTTGCAATCGTCGGTCGTCCCAATGTCGGCAAGTCCAGCCTGCTGAACTTCCTCGCGGGCCGGCGCATCTCGATCGTCGATCCCACCGAGGGCGTCACGCGCGACCGCGTCTCCACGCCGGTTGAGTACAACGGCAAGTACTTTGAGCTGACCGATACCGGCGGCTACGGCGTCATCGACAAGGACAACCTCACCGCCGACATCGAGCGGCAAATCAAGCTCGGCGTTGAAGAGGCGGACCTCGTGCTGTTCGTCGTTGACGTGAAGAATGGCAAGATGCCGCTCGACGTTGTCGTCGCCGAGTTCCTGCGAGGGAAGGCGAAACAGGTGCTCCTGGTGGCGAATAAGGCCGACGGCGAAAAGCTCGCGCTGCAGACGGCGGATTTCTTCTCGCTCGGCTTCGGCGAAGCGCTGCCGATTTCCTGCACGACGCGGCAGGGTAAGGACAAACTCCTTGCGGCGATCGCCAAGCGTCTCAAGATGAAGAAGAGCGATACGCCCGCCGACCCGGAGATGAAGATCGCGGTCGTCGGCAAGCGAAACGCAGGTAAGAGCACGCTGATCAATACGCTCGCCGGGCAGCCGCGCGTCATCGTCTCCGAAGTGCCGGGCACCACGCGTGATTCCATCGACGTGCGGTTTGAGCGCGAAGGACACGCATTTCTCGTCATCGACACGGCCGGGGTGCGCAAGAAGGCGAAGATCACGCGGGACGATCTTGAGTTTTATGCCTTCCATCGTGCCCAGCGCTCCATTCGCCGGGCGGACGTCGTGTTCATGCTGATCGACGCCACCGTCGAGATGGGCGACGTGGACCAGAAGCTGGCGTCCTACATCGCGTCAGAGAACAAGCCCTGCATCATCGTGATCAACAAGTGGGACCTGGTGAAGGATCGTGCCAACGCGGAGCAGTTCGAGGAGTATGTGGGCAAGATCCTGCCGCTACTGGATTACGCGCCGATCGCCTTCATCAGCGCCCGCGAGAATCAGAACATTGACGAGCTCATCCGCCTCGCCCAGGTGATGTTCGAGCAGGCGTCGACGCGGCTGGGAACCAGCCAGCTCAACGAGGCGGTGGAGGAGATCCTCGCCCTGCGCGGCCCAAGTTCGCCGACGGCCCAGAAGGTGAAGGTCTATTACGCGACTCAAATTGACGTAAAGCCGCCGACGCTCGTGCTCTTCGTCAACAATCCCGACCTGATCACCGAGGAGTATCGGCGATTCTTTGTGCGGCAACTGCGCGAGCGGCTCCCCTTTTCCGAAGTACCGATCCAGCTCTATGTCCGCGGGCATCACCGCAGCTTCGATTCCAAGGAGTCGTCGGATGGCCGGGGCAAACCGGCGCGAGCTGGCGGCCGAGCGAAATCTGCAGGTTCAAAGAGCAGGGGCGATGGCCGGGTAGTCTCCGGGAAATCGCCGCGGAAAGGGGCTGCAGGCAAGTCGGGCGGCAAGTTTGGCAAAAAAGGCCCATCGCGCTGAACGAACCGTCCGCCGGCAGCGACGTAAGAGGGTTGACCGATGCTGTCCGGCCAGTCGTAAATATTCAGTCGGCCGCCACTAATCGCCGATTTTGCAAAGTGCGAAAGTTGACCCGATAAAGGGTCGATCGTTAATATCAAGGCGTGCGCAGTGCCCAATCACATGCAAGCCGATGCTCATTGGTCGATTTCGAGAGTCCGCAGAGATGGCATTCGGGGGGCGGCCTATAATTCGCAATTCGTGTCTCCAGAAATGGTGTAATGGTAATGAACAAGCAGCTACCGCCGACGAGTCGTTTTTCGATGCTCCTCGTCCCCTTCGTGCTCGCTGGTGGGCTCTGGGTCCAGCATGAATTGCAAGCCGCCACGCCGGTGAACAGCAACGGCGGGCAGGAGATCGTTTACGACTACGCCGACCGCGTCACGCGGCTGGTGCAGAGTCAGAAGATCGAAGAGCTCTCGAAGCTGAACATCCCTGCCACGACCAACGAAACCTCGAAGATGGAGCAGTGGAAGGATGCGTACGTTGCGCAGATCCAGAAGCAGGAGGGGGAGCGGAAAAAGGAATACGACAAGGCGGTCAGCAAGGCGCAGGAAGAGCTCAAGAAGGAGAAGTTTGACGAGGCGATGCTGAGCGTCGTGATGGCGTACCAGATTGCCAAGGACCAGGGCGAGTTTCTGAAGCTCGACTGGGTGAAAGATCTGACGGCGAAGGTGGCGGACCGTGCTGCGGATTTTGAAAAGAAGGGGGACTGGATTGAATCGCTGCAACTGTACACAGATCTGAGTTCGCTCTATGAAATTGATACCCGCTACAAGCCGGACATGCAGCGTCTTGCACGGCGCACGCGTCTTCTCGCGGTCTACACGCCGCAGGCATTCTATGAAACCCGTAAAGCGCTGGTCGCAAAGCAGGAGAAGGAGCGGGAGGAAGAGCTCAAGGCTGAGGGAACGACGCAGCCGGCGGCCACGACCAAGCCGGACGACGATGAGGATCTGACCCCGTCATTCACTCGCTGGCAGGATTATGTGGAGCAGATTGAGCCGGACATGGGGCTGGACGCCATTCGGCGCGCTCGCAACGATTGGGTGGAATTGACGACGTATGACGCGCTGGTGAAGGGGGGAGTGGATGCGCTTCGTCTCTTCCTCACCACGCCGGAGCTGGCGAAGGAATTCCCCGGTTTGGCCGACGCCGCCTCGCGCGACACCTTCAGCAAGGCGCTGGATGCCGCCCTCGCCGGGAATACCTCCGGAAAGCAGCTCACGGGCGACGACATGGCGCGAATCCTTAATGATCTCGTCAGCGCCAGTGACTCCTCGGTGAAGCTTCCGAAGGAAGTGATCATCATGGAGTTCACGGACGGCGCAATGGAGAAGCTCGATCCGTTTTCCGCGGTCATCTGGCCACATGAACGGCCGGAGTTCGACAAGACGATGCGCGGCACCTTCGGCGGCGTGGGTGTCATGATCGGACTTGAGAGCGGCAAGCTCCAGGTCATCAGCCCGCTGGAAGACACGCCGGCGTACCGGGCGGGTATTCAGGCGGGGGACATCATCACGGCTATCGATGGCCAGAGTGCAATCAATATTTCCATCGATCAGGCTGTTCACAAGATCATGGGCAAGCCGGATACCCAGGTCACGCTCCGCATCAAGCGGGGAACCGAGGCACCGAAGGAATACACGCTCACCCGCGCGATCATCAATGTTCACAGCGTCAAAGGATTCGAGCGGCTCGACAGCGATCAGTCCCGCTGGAATTACATGCTCGATCCGGACAGCAAGATCGGCTACATCCGCATCACCGGGTTCCAGGACGAAACTGCGGATGAACTGCGTGCCGCGATCGAGGAGCTCAAGTCGCAGGGGATGCGTGGGTTGATTCTCGACCTGCGGTTCAATCCCGGCGGGCTGCTGCGTGCGGCGGTCGATATCAGCGACATGTTCCTGAACCACGGGGTGATCGTCTCCACCCGCGGGCGTTCCGCCGAGGCCAGGGAGTACAAGTGGACGGCGCACGACAATCCGCTGGTTCCGGCGGACATGCCGATTGTGGTGCTGATCAACCAGTACAGCGCCAGCGCTTCGGAAATCTTCTCCGGGGCGATGAAGGATCTTCGCCGCGGATACATCATCGGCCACCGCAGCTTCGGCAAGGGGTCGGTCCAGAACCTCTTCGGGATCGGCTCGGAGCAGCTTGCCGACGGCACGCCGGTCGCCGAGATGAAGCTCACGATGGCCTATTACTACCTGCCGAACGGCGAGAATCTGCACCGGCGCGACGGGGCGAAGGATTGGGGCGTTGATCCCGACGTCACCGTCGATCTTACGCCGGACCAGCTCGCCGATCTGCTCAAGCAGCGCCGCGACAGCGATGTGATTCATTCCGCCACCGCCACAGAGCCGGCCACGACGCAGGCTGCGAGCACCGACACGCAGCTCGATACGGCGTTGCTGATGCTGCGGCTGCAACTGGTGCAGTCTCACCCGATGTGAGCTGTGGGGCTCCGACGCGACGGGATATGTTGAGCAATTTTGAGAAGGAACAACTGTGAAGGCCTGGATTCAAATAGCCGCCGCTGTGCTCGCCGGGATTGCCGGATGGGGCGTCGCGCGGTTCGTATGGCTTAAGCTCATCGATCCCTCGCAGGCGGCAGCCGGGTGGGTCCCGGTAATGTACCATCTGTCGGCGCTGTCGCTCGGCGCGACGGCATTCCTCATCGTCTGGGCGCAATTCCGGAGCGATGAGATGAAGCTTCGCCTCGGGAATCTGATCGCATCACTCGCCGCGGCGAACGTCGGCCTCTTTACGATTTATGCCTCGCTGCGTTTCCTGAAGGAGCCGGAGATTGGCTGGACCAGAGCGGCATTCCTCGACTGGTCGGTTCTGATCTTCTCCGGCGCCACCACCGGCGTCGTCACGTTCATCACCATCTGGGGCCATTTCCAGAAGGAACCGGTTATCAGGGGTAATGAATTGCCGCGAACGTCCTCGTAGGAAGCTTGTAGCTCAGAGATATGACAGCGAGATATGGCAGCAGGGAGGGGATGCGAATTATGTTGCGGCGCGAGATCCGACGGCTTTTCGGATTTCGTTCAACAGTTGGTCCACCTTGAACGGCTTGAAGAGCACCGCCGAAAGGCCTGCCCCCGCTGAAGTGTCCTGCGTCGCACGGACGATCGAGTGATTTGGATCGTATCCGAACCCCGTCATCAGGATCACCGGCGCTTTGTGCCCCATTTTCTGAACGGCGGCAAAAATCTCATAACCGTTCTTGTGCGGCATCTTGATGTCCGAGAGCACAAGATCGTACTTGGCTTTCGACGCGATCAATGCAATCGCTTCGGCGCCATCCGAAGCGGTATCCACCTGGCAACCGAAGCGGCCGAGCAGATCCGCGATCGTCTGACGGATGTTCGGTTCATCGTCGGCCACAAGGATTCGTTTGCCGTTGAGCAGCGGATCGGCGGCCTTGGGCGCGGCATCGCCGCCCAGAATCGTCTTGGGCCCCTCCGCCACCTCGCGCACGCTCCGCCGGATCTTCGTCACGTTGTCCAGAATGACTTGCAGCCGGCGCCGCATGTCGTCGTTGCCGATGTAATCGTCCATCAGCAGCGTGGTCTCGGACGTGATATCGTTGAGCGGTCCGGCGATCTCCGAACTGACGTCTGATGCCAGTTGCCCCGTGGTGTTGTATCGCTCCACGACGAGGAGGTTCAAAATGTTGATCGCCACCGCCACGTAGCGCCCGAAGATCTCCGCGAACTGGCGGTCATCCTCGGTGAAGGCGGAGGTCTGCGAAGACTCGATGTTGAAGACGCCGATCACCTTGTCGTGCAGCATCAGCGGAACGGTGAGGGAACCGCCCGCGTTCGCCAGCCCGGTCACATAACGCGAATCCTTCGTCACGTCGGCACAGATATACGAGCGCCCGGTGGACGCCACATACCCTGAGATGCCGTTGCCGTCCGGTTGCGCGAAGAGCTCCACCTCCATCGCCTCCGTCGGCATCCCGACGCAGATCACGAGCTCCAGCTTGTTTGTCTTGCGATCCAGCAGGCGGATCGCAAAGTGATCGAAGTGCATCAACTGGCGGCAGAACTTGATGATCTTTTCTTCCAGGAGCTTGAGTCGCTGGCTGACGTTCAGCTTCGCAATCGCCTCCCCCTCGAGCCGCACCAGCTCGCGGCCGGCCTGGTCGATCGCGTCGATCTTCTGCTGCAGCCGCCGCCCGCTCGTGGCATCCCAGCAGATCGCCACCACTTGAGTCACGCGGCGCGAAGAATCGATCACCGGCGAGCAGAACATCTCAAAGTAATGGGTCTCATCGATGCTGAAGGAAAACTTGCGTGAACGATTCGGATGATGCGGCAGGGTCACGTTGCCCTGACTCTTGCCGCGATCTTCCGTGGCCGGGGACTGTTGATTGACGAAGATTTCCCGCGCTTCGCAGCAGACCGCGCGAATGCGATCCCGGATCGGCTCGGCCCACTGCTTCATCCGCCGGTTGGCCCAGAGTATCTGCCCCTGCTCGTCGGTGATGCAGATGCCCTCTCCGATCGTGTCAAGGATCAATCCGGATTGCTGCGAGGCGATCGCCCGTTCGAGCGGGAGAAAATCGGCGGCATCGGAGAAAACCGCATCAATCTCTCCGGCACGCAACTCCTTCAGTGCCGCCTCCATCGAGTGCGCCACCACCACCTCGTGTTGCGTCCTGAGGAGGTCGACAAGCGAATCCTGCCGGCCGGACGGACCGGCCAGAACCAGAAGACGCTGCATAGTCGAAGTACTGCTCATATTCACCGCAACTCAAGTATAAGCTGCATTCCTCTCGAATCAATTCTGGCGAACCCCGAACTTCCGCCCGCTCATGGCGTGCGGCTTTGGCTGACATTGCTCCGATAAGATCATCGGCGTTGCGAAAACTTCGCGTACTCGGTTAATATTGCTGCTCTAAGGGAGTCGAAATGCAATTATCGAAACGCACGCAATATGGGCTTCGTGCTCTCATTTGTCTTGCCGACGCCTATGAACATGGTTATCTCCAGACCCGCGAACTCGCACAGCGAGAAAAGCTCCCCACGAAATTCCTTGAATCGATCCTTGCCGCACTGACGCGCGCCAAGTTTCTCGTCTCGCGCATCGGCGCCACGGGTGGCTATCGTCTTGCCCGTCCACCCAAGTCCATCTCTCTTGAGGAGATCGTCACCCGGCTTGAAGGGAAGAGAATCATGGAGGACGAGATTCCGGCGGACGCCGGAGAACGCCCCGGCGAGGTGGCGGTTCGCGTCATCCAGGCAGATCTCTCCGACGCCATCCGTGAGCGATTGAGCGTTATGTCTCTCGCGCAGCTCGCCGATCGCGTCGCCCAGCATGGCCGCGGGCAAATGTACTACATCTAACCGCGAAAGCGATATGAGCCCCCCCCCAAACCCCTCCGACCCATCCCACCACCACAATTCCGTGGTCGATTCTCTGCATACACTCAGCGCCGCTCCTAGCCGCGTGCGTGCTTCCATTCTTTCCCACTTGCGCTCCATCCTGCTGACGGGCCTTCTGACGGTGATTCCGCTTTTCATCACCCTCTGGGTACTGAGCTTTCTCTACGGCCTTGTCACCATCTACACCGCGACGCCCGCCGCATGGATCACCGACAGGCTCCTCGCTCCGTGGCTTAGCGCCTACATTTCTGAAGACAACATCAAGACCGTGTTGACCCCGTTTTTGGCGGTCCTTATTTCGCTCGTCATCGTCTACGTTCTCGGCCTGCTCGGCACATTCTTCATCGGCCGCCAGATCCTCGCCCGCCTCGAACGCTTCATCGAAAGCCTCCCGCTGATCAAAGGCGTTTATGGAACCGCCAAGCAGGTAATGAGCGTCTTCCGGTCCGGCGGCGGCGGGGCCGGCTTCCAGCGCGTGGCTCTCGTGGAGTTCCCTCGCCTGGGCACCTGGACGATCGCGTTCGTCACCAACACGATTGACGACAACGCCACCGGCAAAAAACTCGTCTGCTGCTTCATCCCCATGACGCCAAACCCAATGTCCGGTTTCTTTCAACTGTTCCCCGAGGACCAGGTTCGCGCCACCGACTGGACCGTCGACATGGGACTCAAGATCGTTCTCTCCGGCGGGCTTCTGGTGCCATCACAAATCAACAATCCCGAGGCCGCCCCCGCAACTCCGTGAGCTCCCCCCCCCCGAATCCCGCCTGTCAGAAATATCGCGTTCCAATCCAACTCTTGTGACCAACGGCAATGAAGGAAAAGGGCCGACCTTCATCGGGCCGGCCCTTTGCGTGATGGATCGGTTGTTCGTGCCCTCGCTCAAGACACGTAGAAAAGCACAGGCGACAGGTTCTGATCCAGAGAGATGATTTGCGTTCCGCTCAGGTTGTTGTTGCCCGAATCGATCATTCGGATACGTGCAACAAGAATGTAACCGGTGCGGTTCAGCGCCCCGGTGTAACTCACCGGAACCGTGATGCTCCTTCGTCCATTCACAGGCAAATGACCCGCGCTGGTTGGGAAACCGCTCGCGAGGATCACCGTCCCGCTGTTATCCACTGCCCTTGCCAGAATGTCGACGCTGAACACCTGGTTGGGGTTGGTGTATACGTTCCCGAGGTTCTGGACATTCACGACGATTGAACCGTGTGCTCCGGTGGTTGTGCCGGTGACGGTCGAGGAACCCAGGCTGCCGGACAGGGTGTACTGGCCCGCGATCACGTTGATCAATCGATTATGAACCTTGGCGGAAGCGATGGGGAACGTGGTGGTGTCAACGGTATCATCGTCCGTCATCGTCTGATTTGCGCCGTTACCGCCTCCCTGCACCATCGACGCCCACGTCGCCGGCTGCGTTATCAACGCAGAAATCGAGGCATTGCTAATGATGCTGGCCTGGTTCACTACCGCCTCGAATGCATAAGTTCCCGCAGCCATTCCCAGCGGAAGCGAGATCTGCGGATAAAACCGCTTGATGCCCTTCACCTGGAGGTTGCTGACATCGATGTTGTTCACGAAGCCAACCAGCGTCAAAGCTCCACCGCTCGTCGTGTTTGAACTGTCCAATAAACGAGCATAAATCTGGATGTTCGTGTGCGAGTTGTTCGGGAATGTCGCGTCTCCGTTGTTCGACACCGTCACCGGAACCTGTATCGATTGGCCGCTTCCGGTGATCTCGGTCTGTGTCGGCAGATTCAGCGTCGGGTCGAAGCCCGCCTGCAGATTGGCGAATTTCGTGCTCGTTCCCTGAATGTTGAACGAGAAATCAGAGAACTTGGGATCGTTCGTGTGCAGATGCACTGTCTCGTTCTTTACTCCCGGCGTCAGCGGATGAAAATTAATCGTTAGAACCCATACGCCGGTCGAAACCTGCTGCAGAGACGCCAGGCTGAAATCGGGTGCATTGTGTCCGCTCAGACTTACCGGTTGAGTCGAGCTGGTGAAATTCCAATTACTCAGTGGCGTGCCGTTGGCATCTGTCGCACCTACCGTAAAGAATTCGTACGATAGCGACTCCGTCGCACTGGTCGAGGTGTTGCTCAGCGAGAACAGAGTTTGATTCGCGGTGACTGCTGTCTCGCCCGGGGTTATATAGGCAACAGGAGTGTTGTTCGCACCGAGCGCAACGGCGCCCACCTGTGGCTTCGGATCGACCGCAACGCATTGCACATCAAAGATAAGCGTCGCCCCGCCGGGAATTCCGGTAGTTCCATTGGCCCCGTATCCCGCATCGCTGTTAATAATGAACGTGCGCGATTCGCCGGGCCGGATTCCCTGAAGACCGAATTCCCAGCCGGCGATGACGCTTCCATCGATTCCGTTGAAACTAAAATCCTTATTAGAGGCACTGGAAAGGTAGGTTTGGTTCGCCGTATTGTCCAGCCGGAAGATGAAGCCGTTGGCTGTTTGCGTGTGCAAAGACGAAGCGTCAAAAATGGTGCCTCCGTCCGCCAGGTAGCCCGTGTACTTGATCGCCACGATGTGACCGTTGGTGGCTGCGGTGCCTGAGCCGGTCCTGGTTGATGCCACCTGAACGATGCCTCCGGAGGAGTCAGTATCAATGGTCCTCGCCAGCAGCGCCGTCCCCTGGATTGCAAACTGGTAATTCACCACCCCGGCGCCGTTCTTGAGAATCACGGTCGCCGAGAGCTTGCCCGCTTCCAGCGGCCGGAACCGTATCGTGAACGTCGCAGCGGCGCCCGGCGCAAGTGAGAACTTCCCGCCGGAAGTAATCGACGGCTGCGTGATCACAAAATCACGGGCATTGGCCCCACCAAGCGTGATGGTCGAGAATGTCATCGTCGAATTCGAGCTGTTGCGGATCGTAAACGTCCGCGTGTCGTTCTGCATCGACGCGTCCGCCGCCAGCGTCCATGACGCAAAGTCCGTAAAGTTCGTCACGGTGGGCGCTTTGTTCTGCGCGATCAGGATTCCGTTGCCCAGCACTGCCAGCGGCGGCAGAACGCTTACAGTCACGGCGGCCGGCGTCGACGCAAAGACAGCGCCGTCCCCGCCCGTCCACGAGAAGGTATCGCTTCCCGAAAAGCCTGCGATCCCCGAATATGTCAATGAAGCGATCCTCGCCGCGGGTATGTTCTGGCCCACCGTCACCGGCGTCACGCCGAGTTTCAGTACGCCATGCGCCGGCAACTTGGTGATGCGTACAAATTGCAGTGCTCCGCCCGCGCTCTGGAAGTTACTGCTGAACTGGGTGGAAAACGCAAAAGGCGTCCCCGTCCCGGCGAATATGCTGAACGCCGTCACAGAGGGCGCGCTCACCGTGAGGGCGTCTGTTGCCGCCGCCGCAAAAGTCGTCCCGTCCGCCGACAGCGACCAGGTAAAGCTGTCCGATCCCGTGTAGCCCGTGTTTGGACGGTAGCTGATCGACAACGTGCTGTAGTCGACCGTCAGCGGCAACTGGCTGCTCTGCACCACCGAGCCGTCGACCGTGAGCGTCCCGTGCGCGGGCAGGCTGACGATCCTGAACATCGTTGGACTAAAGCCGTCGCTGGTCAGGTCGGATGTGAATGAAAAGTCCGTGGTCGGGAACGCATAGGACCGATTCTCTCCCACCGTGGCGGTCGCATTCGAGACCGTTGGACCGATCACTGTGAGACTGATGTTGGCCGGGCTTGCCGGGAACAAGGTGCCGTCGATCGATTCGGTGAAGCCGATGCTATCCGCCCCCGTGTAACCATTATTCGGCGTATAGGCGATGGTGAGATTCGAAATGGCATATGGGTTATTCAGGATCGCAGGTGCGCCGTTAATCATCAAAGTGCCATTCGTCGGAAGCGCCGTCACTTCGAACACGGTGGGGTTTCCGCGGCTTGCGGCAAAGAAATCACTTGCGAGCTGGTTCGTGGGGATGGTCAGTGCCAGATTCTCCAGCCCCGTGAACGAGAGATCTGTCACTTTCGGCGACACGCTTGCAATCACGATATTCCCGATGTCCGAGGTGAGGTTCCCCGAGGACCCTTCCCACTGGATTGCGTCAACCAATGGAACCGGGGGATTCCCCGGATTGTTCGGCGTGAATGTCAACGTCAGATTGCTCAAGCTGAAGGGCGTCCCCAGCATGCCGGCGTTCAACGCGGTGTTGTTAACGAACAAGGTGCCGTTCGATGGCGTCGACAGGAACGTGATCGTTTGAAGCGAACCGTTTGCGATATCCGAGTACGCTGCGGTCAGGTTCGAGAGGCTCAGATTCGAGTTGATCCCTTCGGGAAGAATGTAGGATGCGTTCGTGGCGGCCGCTCTCACGATGGTCGCGGTGGCCGGTGCCGCGGCGAAAGCTGTGCCGTCCGATGCGCTCCAGGTAAAGCCGTCACTCCCCGTGTAATTCGGGTCCGGGATATAGGTCAACGTGCCGAGATCCGCGGATGAAAGCGTTTGATTCGCGGTGACCGTCGTTCCATTGGCTCCCCCAAGCGTCAAATTGCCATGTGTTGGCAACGAAATAATCTGCAACTGCTGAATTGAATCGTTGGCGTTGATGTCGTGGAAGCCCCGCGTGAAATTGCTCGCGGAGAGCGCTGTGGAATTGTTAGTCGGCACACCGATGGTGACGTTCGACAGGGTCGGCGCCGAATTCGTTACGTTCAACGTGACATTCGCTGCCGTCGAAAGAGTCGCGCCATCCGAGCCCTCCCACTGGAAAGTGTCGGTCCCGGTGATGCCTGAGTTGGGAACATATGTCAGCGGCAGACTGCTCAACTGAATCGTCTGACCCGCAGTGACCGCGGTACCATTGGCACCCCCCAGCTTCAATGTCCCATTCGCAGGAAGCGTGACAATCTTCACTGCCTGCAGCGTGTCGCCGGTATCCGGATCGGTGAACTGTCCCAGGAAATCTGATGCCGTGATCGTCTTCGCATCATTTTTATCCACGGCGATCGTCAGATTGCCAATGGACGGGGCCTGATCGGTAACGTTCATGCTGACGTTTGCATTTGCCGCCGCCGACAAGCTGCCATCCGACGCATTCCATTGGAAATTGTCGGCGCCGACATATCCCGCAGCCGGAACGTAGGTCAACGGCAGACTTCCCACCGGAATCGTCTGGTTCGCCGTGACCGTGGTGTTTCCGAGCATGAGCGTCCCATGACCTGGGAGCGTCACAATCGTCACCGACTGCAGCGTATCGCCATTGGCATCCGCGAACACGCCCGAGAAGTCGGTCGCGGTAAAGGTCTTTGTCGTATCGTGCAAGAACGCAGTCGACAGATTTGAGAGTGTCGGCGCCGTATCAGTGACCGTCAGGTTGGCGCTGGCGCCGGATACCGCAAACAAAGCGCCATCCGACCCGTTCCATTGAAAACTGTCGGCTCCGGTAAACCCGTTGTTCGGAACATATGTCAGGTTGGCGAGATTGCTCACGGCAATGGTCTGGTTCAACGTCACCGCGGCGCCGCTCAATTTCAGCGTGCCATTGCTCGGAAGCGCCGTGATTTGCACGCTCTGGAGCGAATCTCCGGCATCTGTGTCGGTGAACCCTGCAGTGAAGTTCCCCGCGCTGAATGTCGTGTTGGCATTCTTGACCACCACAAAGCTCAGATTGGAAACGGTGGGCGCAGCAGGATCGTTTACCGTCAGGTTGGCATTTGCGCTCGCCGCTGCAAACAGGGCCCCATCCGAACCGTTCCATTGGAAAGAATCCGCCCCGGTAAATCCTGCGCTGGGAACATATGTCAGGTTGGCCAAATTGGCGACGGGGATAACCTGATTGACCGTTACGTTGGCTCCCCCCAGCGTCAGATTCCCATGAGTCGGAAGTGCGGTAATCTTCACTGCCTGCAGCACATCGCCCGTATCCGGATCGGTGAACTGGCTCGGGCCCGAGAAATCGGCCGCTGCAAAAGCCTTGGATGAATCGTGCTGCAAGGCAGCCGTCAGGTCGGAAACCGTTGGTGCAGCATCATTCACGGTCAGGCTGACGTTTGCCGTCGCCGCTGCAAATAGAACGCCGTCCGAACCGCTCCATTGAAATGAATCCGCCCCGGTATATCCCGCGGTCGGGATGTACGTCAGCGGCGTATTCGACAACGTGCTGAGCGAGATATTCTGGTTTGCCGACACCGAGGCATTACCCAGCATCAACGTGCCATGGGTCGGAAGTGTCACAACCTGCACGACCTGCAGCGTGTCGCCGCTGTCCGGATCGGTGAACTGCGCGGAAAAATCAGTGACCCCTATCGTCTTGTTGGAAGTGTCATGCTGCAGTGAAACCGTCACGTCCGTCACAGTGGGCGCTGTGTCGGTCTGAACATTCAATGTGAGATTCGCCGGCGTTCCAGAAAACACGCTTGCGTCCGTTCCGTCCCACTGAGCTGTGTCGGTTCCGGTGAAACTGGCATTCGGGGTGTACGTCAACTGGTTCAGTTGACTCGCAGGGATGCTCGTATTGGCGGTGACGGCGGCACCCTGGAACATCAGCGTCCCATTGGCCGGCAAGGTCGTAATCTCGATGTCAGCGAGCGTCCCACCGGCAAAGTTGGTCGAAAACAGCGCAGAGCTAAAAGTCTCCGTGCCGAACACGTTCGTCGAAATATCCGCTGGAGTCCCGCTGAATAGCTGCCGCATTTCCAAAAATTCAAACAATCCCCCGCGCTTGCTCTTGCGTCCGCGCCCCCGTTCCACCGTCAATTCTCCGTCAATCGTCAGGTGCGAAATCAGTTTCTTGATGCTGCGGCGATACAACGACGACATGCGTGCCTCCTCCGGCTCTCAATCGCGGCGTTACAACACTCCAGGCCTCCGCGGTTCCGCGTTGAGTTGCCAACACGGCACGCGCAAGCATTCGAATCTAAAGGATAGAGCAGTAGCTTATACTTGAGTACGGTAGCACCGGTCAAGATGGATCTCTACCGTAGAAGAAGACCTACCCTTTTTATTCCAGTAGGCTTTCTATCGGACATCGACGTGCGTGCCTCCAATTTGTCGCCGCCAGGAAGAGTCGCTATGCTTTTGCGGAAATCATTTCGCCGCCGCTTTGGAGGAGAGGTTGCCATGATCCGCCATTCACGCCCTCTTTTGTTGCTGACCGCACTGTTTTTCTCCGCCGGCACTCTCCTTCGCTCTGCCCGCGCCGCCGACGCCTCCGCCTGGACGGAAGAATACGCCGCCGCCGTCAAGGAAGCCCAGAAGGACCACAAAATGCTCCTCCTCGACTTCACTGGCAGCGACTGGTGCCCGGCCTGCATCGAGCTCGCCAAGCAGGTGTTCCGCTCCACCCAGTTCGCAAAATGGGCCGGCAAGACCTTTGTGCTCGTCGAAGTCGACTTCCCCAATCAGAAACCGCAAACCGCGGCCGTCCGAAAGCAAAACAAAGCGCTCGCGGCGAAATTCAAAGTCGATGCTTTTCCGATGATTGTCATCCTCGACAGCCACGAGAAGGAACTCATTCGCAGCGTCGGCTACAACGGCTCGACGCCAGACGACTGGATCAAAGCCCGCGATGTGGAAATCGCCAAGGCGCAATCCAAATAAACCTCACGTCCATTATTACATATAATTATCTGCATGTTCATGCTATATTCCTATCAGCACTTCCAGGCTAGGAATCGCATGAACTTTGAATTCAAAGTCCACGACCAGACCTACCGCTTCCCGGTTGCGCTCATCCAACTGCAGGTTCCCGGCCTGCGGTATCCCGTGGGCCTGCGTCCCGAAACCAGCGACTCCGGGGCATTCGCGCAAGTCTATCTTGAACGCGATTACCAGCTCACCATCGTGAAGCCGCCCAGGTTGATTATCGACGCGGGGGCCAATATCGGCCTCGTCTCCGCTCTCTTTGCCAACCAGTTTCCCGAGGCCAAAATCCTTTCCGTCGAACCCATGGCTGAGAACTTCGCACTGCTCTGCGAGAACGTCGGCCGCTACCCCAACATCAAGCCCCTGCACGCTGCCGTCTGGAACAAGTCCGGCACAATCAATCTCGTCACGCACGATCAGAACAACCAGTTCCTCGGCCACTGGGGTATCCAGGTGCGCGAGTCGCCGGTAACGGACCCCAATTCCGCCGTCCGCGCCATGACCATTTCCGAAATCCTCGAATTCTCCGGCTTGCCCGTCATCGACATTCTCAAAATCGACATCGAAGGCGCCGAAGTCGAACTCTTCGACCGGAACGCCCACCTCTGGCTCTCGAAGACCAACATGCTCATTATCGAGCTTCACGACCGTTTCAAGCCTGGTTGCTCCGACGCGGTGTACAACGCCATGAAACCTTTCGGCTTCATGACCTTCAAACGCGCCGAAAACACTTTCTTCATACGCAACATCCCGCTGTAGTTCCGGCTTCTCCGCATCCGTATTTTACGCCACCTTCGGAATTGTCTTGCCGTGGTCTGCTGCCTCACCGTATAAATCCCGCATTCTCAATTCTGATTCAAAACTCTCGTGGGAGAACGCTCATGGCGATCACCAAAAAGAAATTCGGCACCCCCACCCAGGCCGACTTCGTCGAAATCTACAACATGCTCGGCGAACTCAATACCGCCATCCGCTCCAAGCGCGTTCCGGCAACGCTCAAGGAGGCGGATGCGCAGCTCGTGAAGCTCAATGCGCTGGTCGCCACGTGCAAACAGCTCGGAGGGGATGCGAAGGATCCGGCCTACTTCAAGAGCCGGATGGGCGCTGCCGAATTGTTCTACAAGGGGTACAACGAGGCGGTGGACGCCTACAACGCGAAGCTGGCCCACGTCGAGGTGGAGGTCAAGCCGAGTTCGCCGGAGAAGATCATCATCAATGGCGACCAATCGAAATTCAAAAAGGCGTGCGGACTTCCTTCCGACTTCGACGACCTCATCACCCAAATGAAGATCGCCGACAATTACTCGCCCACCTCCGTCGCCGGCCAGTTCACCCCGCGCTTCAACAAGCACGAGGCGCATGTCACCGGCAACGGGAACGAGTGGAAGGCGTACGTCGAAAAGGGCACCAAGAACACCAAGTGGCGGCAATACTTCACGACGAAGTTTGATGCGTCGTCGCAGACGCTGACGATCACGCTGACCAAGTGCCAGCAGGACCACTGAGGGGCGGGAGGTTGTGGCGCTCGGCGGGTTGGGGCGGAAAAGGTGGATAAGAAAAAGCCCAGGGATTGCAATCCCTGGGCTTTTGATTTGAGGTGAGCGGTTTTGGCCGCGTGCGCGGGGAGGTGACCGGTGGGGGGGGCGAGGTTGGCACACCGGCGCTGACGCTACGGGTTCCCTTGGAGGGCTTTGACGACGGCGGCGTCGCGGGCGCTCAGGTCGGGGTAGGCGGGGTCGGAGCCGACGTCGGGGCGGCGTTTCCAGGAGCGGGCGCAGCTTGGGTAAAGCTGTCGGGTGTCGTTGATCTTGATGTCCCAGACTTCGCCGTGCTCGATGCGGTGGTAGCCGACGCCGAGGGCGTCTTCGATTTCGGGGGCATACTCCGTGACGAGTCGGGAGACTTCGTCTTCGACCTTGGGGAGGATGATCACGGCTTCGGCGTCGAGGGGATTGCCGAGGCCGATGGCGCGTTTGAGTTCGTCCAACTGCTTGTTGCCTTTTTCGATGAGGGGCATGAGTAGGGCCCAGTGTTTGTCGGCGAATTCTGAATTCTGAATTCTGAATTCTGAATTGATGGCGTGAAGGTGGACGCTGGGTTCGAGATCGGCGCAGCCGGGAAGTGAGCGGACGGCGGACCAGGATTCTTCAGCGGTGAAGGCGAGGACGGGGGCGGTGAGTTCGATGAGCTTGATCAGCGCGTTGTAGCAGACCGTCTGGCTGGCGCGGCGCTTCGGGCTGGTGGGGAGTTCGCAGTAGAGGCGGTCCTTGATGGCCTTGGCGTAGACGGCGCTGATTTCGACGTTGCAGAATTCGTAGACGAGCTTGAAGACGTTGTGGAATTCGTAGGTGTCGTAGGCGGTGTAGACGTCCTTGGCCCAGGTGTCGAGTTTGTTCTGCATCCAGGCGTCGATGGAGTGCGGGGCGGGGGCCACGCTGTCAGTGGTCGGGTTGAAGTCGTAGAGGTTGCCCAGGAGGTAGCGGATGGTGTTGCGGATTTTGCGGTAGGCGTCGGCGGTTTTGGCGAGGAGGTTGGGGCCGCAGGGGATGTCGTTCTGGTAGTCGACGCTGCTTACCCAGAGGCGGAGGACGTCGGCGCCGTATTGTTTGAGGGCGGCGTCGACCTTGATGTCGTTGCCTTCTGACTTGGACATCTTGCGGCCTTTTTCGTCGACGACGAAGCCGTGGGTGAGGACTTGTTTGAAGGGGGGTTCGGATTTGTAGCCGGCGGCTTCGAGGAGCGAGGATTGGAACCAGCCGCGGTGCTGGTCGCTTCCTTCCAGGTACATGTTGGCGGGGTAGCCGAGTTCGGGATGCGTCCGCTCGAGCACCGCATGATGCGACGCCCCCGATTCAAACCACACATCGAGGATGTCGAGGCCTCTTTCCAAGGTTGCCACATCCACATCGGCGGGAAAGCCCAGGGATTGCAATCCCTGGGCTTGGTTGTTGGGGTCGAGGCCGAGGATTCTTTCGGCGGAATCCGTGTACCAGGAGTCTGCGCCGTGCTGGGCGAAGTATGCGGCGGTTCTCCGCACCGACGCTTCGGTCAACAGGCAGCGGTTTTTGTTGTCGAAGAAGGCGGGGATGGGGACGCCCCAGGAGCGTTGGCGGGAGATGCACCAGTCGGGGCGGGTTAGGAGCATTCCATTCAGACGGTTCTCACCCCAGGACGGGATGAAACGAACTCCACTCAATCGACGGAAGAGTTGCAATTCTGGTCCATATTTAGCGTCAAGCTTCGCCAATACCTTGGGATCAGCGGGTTTAATTTTCCATTCGCCGCGCTCTTCCGCCTCCCGTAGTTTCTGATTCTCCTCTTGTTCAAAGAGCCGCTGTTCCTCAATGGACTTGGCCTGCGTTTCCGTGAAGATTGGTTGTTGAGGATTAAGGCCAGCAGCCATTAATGCACGCTCGCGGATCGTCTTGGGGGTCAAGCCCGCAGGATCGTGGTCGTTCTTGAAGGGTTTATCTACCGCAATGAACCATTGTTCGGTGGCGCGGAAGATGACGGGTTTTTTGCAGCGCCAGCAGTGGGGGTATTCGTGGTCGAATTTCTGGGCGTGGAAGAGGGTTCCTTGCTCGGTGAGTTTTTGGAGGACGAGGTCGTTGGCGTCCCAGATGGATTTGCCGCGGAGGAATTCGGGGACGGAGTCGTCGTAGCGGCCGTCGGGGAGGACGGGGTTGTAGATTTCGAGGTTGTATTTGAGGCCGGTCTGGTAGTCCTCTTTGCCGTGGCCGGGGGCGGTGTGGACGAGGCCGGTGCCGTCTTCGAGGGTGACGTAGTCGGCGAGGACGATGGGTTGCACGAGGGGCTTCAACGATTCGTGGGCGCCCTTCAATGCGTCGATCTCGAGTTGTGTTGTTTCGGTAGCTTCAGGCGCGCCAAGAGGATGGAAATACTTGAGTCCCATTTCAACGAGTTCCCGTCCTGTGACGGGACCATGAGTTTCGCCGTCTGCGAAGTACCCAAGATTGCGAATGCGATCCAACGCTTGTGAGGCCACGATCACGCATTTGGTGTAAGGCCCGCCGGTGGTGTCACTTTTCTCTCGGTACCAATGCACGACGTATTCGTGGTCCGGATGGACAGCAACTGCCCGGTT
Source organism: Phycisphaerae bacterium (assembly GCA_035524355.1). Classification (GTDB taxonomy): domain Bacteria; phylum Planctomycetota; class Phycisphaerae; order WQYP01; family WQYP01; genus DATKPA01. The sequence continues at coordinate 80,865 of DATKPA010000030.1, forward strand.
TGCGGGAAGCGTCCACGGAGTCGTCGTCCAGATCATCAAGTATGCATTATTTGCGAAAGGCCTGAGCTGCTTCAGGAAATATTCCGTTGCTTCCGAGTTGGATTTCAGTGTCGTGACATTGGCAAGTTTGAAATTGACGTAGATCGAGTTGTCTTTGCGGTTGGCGTATTCGAGTTCGGCTTCGGCGAGTGCGGTGCGGTCGTTGGTGCACCAGTGGACGGGTTTTTTCTGGCGGTAGACGAGGTCGCGTTTGACGAGTTCGGCGAGGACTTCGAGGATGCCGGATTCGTAGTGGGGGTTGAGGGTGAGGTAGGGGTTGTTGAATTCGCCGAGGATGCCGAGGCGTTGGAAGGAGTCGCCCTGGAGTTTGACGTACTTCATGGCGTAGTCGGCGCATTTTTTGCGGACTTCTTCCTTGGAGAGTTCGCGGAATTTAGGGCCGAGCTCTTTTTGGATGGCGGATTCGATGGGAAGGCCGTGGCAGTCCCAGCCGGGGACGTAGGGGGAGTCGAAGCCCTGCATGGTGCGGAATTTGACGACGATGTCTTTGAGGGTTTTGTTGATGAGGTGTCCCATGTGGATGTCGCCGTTGGCGTAGGGGGGGCCGTCGTGGAGGACCCATTTGCCTTTGCCCCCCCCCGCGGAGCCTTTGCGGGCGGTGCGGATTTGTTGGTAGAGGTTTTGGTCCTGCCATTGTTTGAGCATGGCGGGTTCGCGCTGGGTGAGGTTGGCTTTCATGTCGAAGTTGGTTTTGGGGAGGTTGAGGGTGTCTTTGTAGTTGTTGGCGGTGGGGGCTGTGGATTCGGTCATATGAGCACCTTTTGAGAGTCGGCCCGCTGGGCCTCGCGATTGGTTCGTCGGTCTCGAAACCACGGGCTTCCGGCCATGGCTACTGAAAGTCGGCCCATTCGGGCCTTTGGGGCTCGTCTTGCGGCGAGCTGCGTAGTTTAGTTTTTTTTGGGGAGATTCGGAACCTGGGCTAGACCGAAGGGGTCGGTTAGCCCTGGGTAATGGGGATGGACACGCGTGGGGTGGGGGTGTTCATGGGGGGGATTATAGCGGGGTTGTTCGGGGGAGAGCAATGCTTGCGGGGTTAGCGGCGGGTGCGGCGGAGGAGGGGGAGTGCGGCGAGCGCGAGGGTGGCGAGGGAGGCGGGTTCGGGCGCGGGGCTGAGGTAGCTGAGGCCGGAGTCGGTGGTGTAGGTGGCGCCGGGGGTGAGGGGATCGAGGTTGAAGAAGGCGGTGTTGCCGGCGTCGGCGAGGGCGTAGCCGGAGGGGCGGCTGGCGTCGGCATCGCCGGTGGCGGAGGCGGATCCATCGAGTTCGACGGTGAAGCTGTCGCCGACGAAGGTGTGGAGGATGTCGGAAGTTTGTTCGACATCCTGACTGAGGTTTGTGCCGAGGAAGTGGCGGTCGATGAATCCGAAGTAGCTGTTACCGGTGTCGTCTGTATAGGAGTAGCCGGGCTTGTAGAAGAGGACGGAGGTGGAGGCGTCGGCGTTGCCGTAGGCGGGGGAAGTGATGTTGACGTGAAGGGTGGTGCTGACGTGGAAGTCGACCGGGGTGCCGGCGGGGAGGGTTGGGGAGGTGATGGTGATGGTATCGAGCATGGAGGCGGTGGCGGATCCGCCGGCAACGGCGATGAGCGGGCTGCGGACGGAGATGGGGGTGCCGCCGTCATCGATGTAATCGAATTCGCTGGGGGAGAGGTTGGAGGAGGCTTCGACGAGGAGGTGGAGCTGGCCCTGGTTGACGGTGGAGGTTGCGGAGATGGTGGAATGTTGCTTGAAGGTGACGACGAGGTTGTCGATGACGGTGGTGGATTGGTCATCCCAGGTGGCGGCGGAATTGTGGGAGCTGTAACCGCCGGGGATGTAGCCGGAATCGGAGTTGTTTTGCGATTTGCCGTAGCCGTAGAGTTCGCCGGCGAAGCCATAGGTGGTGGTCATGACGCTTTGGGCGTGGGCTGCGCCGCAGAGGGCGAGGAGGGCGGCGGCGAGCACGGGTTGCATGGATTTCAGGTGGCATGTGATGTCGCGCATGGGGCTCTCTCCAATCGTTCCAAACCATTGATTGCTGGGGGGTCTACGGCGAAAACACTATCACGGAAATTGGGGGTCGGCAAACGAAATCTATGCTTATGTGAGCTTTTGTCGCTGTCTCGGAGGCACGGGGTGGTCGGAAGTGAGTGGGGGTTCCCTGGCTTCCGACTTGCGCGGTGATCTGGGAAAGGGAAGGGGGGATTTTTGGGCGACGGGGTGCAAGGGAGGATAGAGTAGTGCGTCTATATCTGGGCCAATCGAACGCGCGGCCCGAGGGCCGCAGCTAAATGATGGCTGAATTGTTTTTGGATAATTTGTATGAATGTGACTGTGTTGGGACCGCATCCGGATGATCAGGAGCTGGCGATGGGGGGGACGATTGCGCTGCTGGCGGCGGGGGGGCATGAGGTGACGCTGGTGGATGCGACGACGGGGGAGCCGACGCCGTTTGGGTCGGAGGAACTGCGGGCGAAGGAGGCGGCGGCGGCGGCGAAGGTGCTGGGCGTGCGGCGCGTGTCGGCGGGGTTGAAGAATCGGGAGGTGATGCATTCGGTGGAGGCGCGGCACCGGATTGCAGCGATTTATCGGCAACTGCGTCCGGACATCTTGTTTCTGCCGTATCCGCAGGATGCGCATCCGGATCACGTGGCATTGACGCGGATCGGGGAGGATGCGCGGTTTGATGCGAAGCTGACGAAGTCGAGCATTCCGGGGGAGCCCTTCTATTGCCGGCGGATCATTTATTATTTCTGCACGCATTTGCGGATTAACTTTCCGGCGACGTTCTGTATGGATGTCACGGATTTCTGGCAGAAAAAGATCGAGGCGGTGAATTGCTATCAGTCGCAGTTTTATACGGGGCGGACGGGGGCGGAACAGGGGGCGGTGGTGCGGTATGTGGAGAACGTGGGGGCGTATTTCGGGGGGACGATCAACCGGAAGTATGCGGAGCCGTTTTACACGATTGAAATGCCGGGGTTTTCGAGTCTGGATGGGCTGATCCTGTAACAGGGGGGGCGGCTCTGGCAACGAGATTCGTCTTGTCGGTGCGCGGGATTTGGCATAACCTGTTAAAGTGCGTGGCCCCGCGACAAGCTATCAGTCTGAAAGGCAGGTCAGGAAACGATGTCTGAAATTGAAACACAGCCGGATAGCGGCGAAGAAAGTCACGCGGCGCCGCTGGCCGCGGACAGCAGCCAGAAGAAGAACAAAATCAACACGTTTTTCAAGACGCTGGCGGCGGTGAATGGGTCGGACATTCACATCAAGTCCGATGCGATTCCGCGGGTGCGCGTGGGCGGAGAACTCCGAGTCCTCAAGACGGACCCGCTCTCCGCGGCGGACATCGAGACAATGATCGCGGAGATGCTCAACGACGAACAGTTGTCGGAGTATCGCCGGCAAGGGACGATCGACCTTGCATACGCGATGGGGCGCGGGGAGCGGTTCCGTGTGAACATTTTCCGGCAGCGCGGGACGAGCAGCATCGTGGCGCGGCGCATCAATCCAAAGGTGCCGAACTATGCGGAGTTGCGGTTGCCGGAGGTGTTCTCGAAGATTGCCGACCGCGAGCAGGGGCTGGTGATCATGGCGGGGATCACGGGGTCGGGGAAATCGACGAGCATCGCGGCGATGCTGGAGCAGATCAACGACACGAAGAACGTCCACATCGTGACGATCGAGGACCCGATCGAGTTCTCGTACACGGATAAAAAGGCGTTTATCAACCAGCGCGAGATCGGGCTGGATTGCGACACGTACGAGCATGGGATTCGCGCGATGATGCGTGAGGATCCGGACGTGATCCTGATCGGCGAAATGCGAGACAGGTTGACGTTCCAGGCGGCGGTGCAGGCGGCGGAAACGGGGCATTTGGTCTTCTCGACGCTGCACGCCTCGAGCGCACCGGGGGCGATCACCCGTCTGCTGGAACTGTTCCCGAAGGAGCAGCACACGAACATCCGGCAGGCGCTGGCGCAGAACCTTGTGGCGATTGCGTTCCAGAAACTCGTGCCCGCGCTGGATCCCAAGGTGAAGCGCGTGCCGGTCGTGGAAGTGATGCTGAATTCCCCCGCCGTGAAGAAGTACATTCTGGAGGAGCGGGAGAACGAGCTGACCTCCGTCATCCGGAACGAAAAGGGAACCGGTTCGATCGACTTCAACGACATGCTGTCGGAGCTGGTTCTCAAGGAAATTGTTTCGTCGAAGGAAGCGATGGCGGCTTCACCGAACCCGGATGAACTTCGCATGCGGATGAAGGGGATCAAGACGTCGTAAGTTCGAAGCGCGGAGCCGCGTGAAGTTGCAACTCCGAACTCGAAACGACTTGAAGATTTCCGCATTCCCGATGATCATCGTCAGGATTATCCCCCCAGCTGCACGGAAGGCCGCATGTTCGATTATTTCAATGTTGTTTACTGGTTGATTGCATTTGCATCGCTCATCGCGTGGGCGCGATTCTGCACGTTTGTGGCGGAAGATGTGAAGGTGCACCTTGTGGATCTTCCGGAACTGCCGTGGCAGCTCAGTTATTTGGGCATTCTGCTGGTGATGTTCATCGTGTTCATCACGATGCCATCGTTCTGGATCGCGCTTCCCTTGAATCTGGTGATTGCCGGAACGGGGGTGGGAATTTTCTGGTGGAAGCGGGTGCAGATTCTTGGGCCGGCGGGACATTTGTTTAAGGGGGCGCTCGCCTCGGTTTCCTCGGCTTCCAGCCGAATGGAGGAACGGCGATCGGCGCGGCAGTCGCAGCTCACGTATCTTCGGCACAATGACTCCCCGATGATCCTTCCGAAGCCGGATGATCCCCTCGCCGCAGGCATTGCGACCGCGGACCAGTTGGTGATTCAGGCGTTGATTCGTCGAGCGGAGCAGGTGGATCTCACGCCCACGGAAAGCAGCTATGGTTTGAGCTTCCTGACGGATGGTTTTCCATATCACCAGCCGCCGCTGGCGCGTACTGAGGCGGAGTCGGCGATCCAGGCGTTTAAAGTGATGGGGGGGCTGAATGTGGAGGAGCGGCGGCGTCCGCAGGTGGGGCGATTTAAGAGCCGCGATTCCGAGGGCTCCGTTATTACGTGGACGGTTCGCACGTCCGGGAGCACGGCAGGGGAGAAGCTATCGCTGCACGCCAATGAAAAGGGGCAGTGGGATCTGCGCGTGGAAGGGCTTGGTCTCACGACCGATCAGCTCAACGAACTTAAGAAACTGACGGCGGATACGGCCGGGACGGTGATCGTCTCAAGCCCGAAGCTCAGTGGCCGGACGGCGACACTGTACGCACTGGTCCGGCAGCACGATGCGTTCACGAACTCCGTGCAGACGCTGGAGACCAATCCGCAGGCCGAGATTGAAGGGGTCACGGTCAACACGTTTGACACACGCAACACGGAACTGACGTTCTCGAAGCAGCTCTCCTCGATCTTTCTGAAGGATCCGAATGTGATGCTGGTGTCGCAGGTGCCGGACCAGCCGACCGCGGACGTGATCACTCGGTTTTCGGCGGATCCGGGCACGAATGGGCACCGCGTGTATGTGGGCATGACGTCCCAGGATGCGTTTACGACGCTGGACCGGTGGCTTGCACTCAACACGGACAAGACGGAAGCGATTAATACGCTGCGGGCGATCATTGCCCAGCGCCTGGTGCGCATCCTCTGCCCCACGTGCAAAATTCCGTATCAGCCGGACGAAGCGACGCTGAAGCGGCTGAACCTGCCGATCGGGCGGAACTTTCAATCGTTCAAAGCGAACACTGGGCCGATTCTGGACGCGAAGGGGCATAAGATTGTCTGTCCGGATTGCGGCGGTTCGGGGTTCAAGGGTCGGACGGGCATTTTTGAGGTGATGATCGTCAACGATGAAATCCGCAAGGCGATCGCCGCGAAGGCCAATCACAGCCAACTCAAGGCACTGCTGCGGAAGCAGAACTTCATACTGCTGGTTGAACATGGCATTCGGAAATTCGCGAGCGGAGTGACGGCGATTAACGAAGTCACGCGCGTGCTGGCGCCTCCATCTGCCGGCGGAGGCTCGAAAGCTGGCGTTCCGGCGCCGAAGTAGTCCATATTCCGGACCGTTCGCAAGACATCCTTAACGCTCTCTCGGTGCTTCATGATTTTAAACCCTGTCTCGCTCCTGCTGATCCTGCTGCTCGCCGCTTATCTCGGCAACCAGGGGACTCTTTCAGCGCTTCTGGCGTTCATCGGGGCCACGTTCGCCTCGCTATTGGCGGCTGCCTTCTTTGAGCCGCTGCAGCGCGTGATCAGCGGCTGGCGGCCGGATTATGCCCGGGGGATCACGTTCCTGCTGCTGTTCTTCCTGGCCTTCTCGGCCTGCCGCATCGCCGCCGACATGACCGTCATCAAGAACGTGCGAATGCCGAAGATACTGGATCGCTCCGTCGGGTTTGTTTTCGGCTTCCTTGCGGCGATGGTGGTGATTGGCTCGACCCTCATCGGTATCCAGATGCTGCCGCTGGGGACGGACATTCTCGGGTATGACCGGTTCGGGAGTTCGACGGGGATGCGAGTCGAAGGCGATCCCACGGCAGTTGCCTCCGGATCGAACATCTGGCTGGCACCGGACAATTTCACGGTCGGCATCTGGAATCTCGCGCTGGGGCGTGCGCTCGGCGGAGATCAGGCCTTTGCAAACGCTCACCCGAATTTCCTGGTCGAATGCTACGGGTATCGCCAGTCGGTGCAAACTGGCGCCAGCACGGCGCTCCCGCCCGATCTGATGTCCGTTCCCGCCGCCTGGGTGTCGAGCAATCCCGACATCCTCAAACAGTTCGACATCAACGATCCGGACAAGGCCGTCGTCATGGTCCGGGCGCAGATCTCGCAGGGGAGTGATCCACCGAAGTCTTCGGTGAACATGGGTGCGAGCGGTGATGCGGCCAAGCCGTATTTCTTCATCACGCCGACGCAGATTCGCCTCGTGACCGACAAGCCCAAGCAGTATTACCCGATCGGGTATCTGGAACGGGGCACGACGCTGGTGCTGACGCCATACGACGCGGGACAGCTTGCAGACGACTTCCCGAAGGACAAGGACAAGGTGATCGAGGACTGGCTCTTCGAGATCAACAAGGATGAGCATCCGAAGTTTGTCGAGGTGAAGCAACTGGCGAAAGTCGACCTCGCGGGGATTCTGAAGGATACGCCAACGCGGGCCGAATCAGCCGCTGCCTATGCACCACGCACGAGCCGGGCGGAGCAGTCGACGCTCACAGTACACGTGGCGGGAATGGAGGGGGGGCATAACGATAATGTGAAGGTGTACGTGGTCTCTCTTAACACCACGATTCGTGTCGCCAAGCCGCTCATTGGGCCGTCGTATGATGAGAATTTGAAGCATCTGCAGGACATCAACTCCGGCAACGGTACGATCTGGCTGCAGGCGCAGGGGAAGCCGGGCGTGCCGAACACAGGCCAGATTGAATCGGCCCACCGCATGCTGCAGAATCCGAAGAACGATTCACTGGACACGACGATCAGTTGGCATGATTTCCTGCAGTATCTTTTCGTCGGCGAGTGCACGCCGGATGGTCCGCGCAACCTCGTGGTGCTGCCGCAGTATTTTGAGAGCCAGGTTCTTCCCGTCATGACGCCGTCGATCATCAAGCAGGGCGTGACCGACAGCAGCGGGAAGGTCGATCTGCCGGAGATTCCGAAGGGCAGCTATGACGTGGTTGCGGTCACCACCACGGACAAAGGTTTTTATTTCTGGGTAGAGACAAAGCAGGTTGCGGCGAAAACCGCAGACGCGGTGGAATTGACGCCCGAGAATGCGTCCTTCTCCGCAGTTCTGAAATAATGCCCTTCGCTCCTGCTCTACCGTCTTGCTTGTGCTGAGCGCGTGGGGTAGGCTTAGCCAAACGCACTCGAAAAGAGTTGCGAAGGCTAGAGTATGAATGGAACTGCATGATTGACGCCGTCCTTTTTGATCTCGGCGACACCATCATCAATTTTGGCGTGGGACGCCGCGAAGCCGAGATCCTCTTTCGCCAGGGCGCGAGACTGACGTACCGGTTTCTTTCCTGCCGCCATGAGAATCTGCCGAGCTTCCAGCAGTACTTTCGCATTCATTACCGGTACCTGCGACGGGCGTGGATCTGGTCCAAGGTCTCGCGGCGCGACTTTTCCTACGCGGACATTCTTGCGCGAGCGGCCGTAATTCTCGGCATCACTATTTCAGCAGATGAACTGGCGGACCTTGCGTGGCTGTGGTATCAGCCGATCGGCGACGCTTCGCACGTGGACTCCGGCGTCAATGGCATGCTCACACAACTCCGCAATGCGGGGACGAAGCTGGCCATCGTTTCCAACACGTTCGTGCCTCCGCATTGCCTTGACCGTCATCTGCGCGAAGAGGGGCTGCTGGAATTCTTCCCGGTGCGCATTTACTCTTCGAGCGTCCGCTATCGCAAGCCGCACCCGCGCATTTTTGAAATGGCCTTGAGCGAAGTGGGAGTTGCGGCGAACCGCGCAATTTTTATCGGCGACCTGCTGTCGACTGACATTGCGGGGGCCAAACGTGCCGGGATGCGAACCGTGTGGAAACCCGCCCTCCACAATGCAAGCCGTTTCAACTTCCTGCGACGCCGGCGGCACAAGCCGGACCTCGTGATTCCGAAGGTCACGCAGCTCACGGACGTCCTGCATCATTTCGGATGGCGCCCGGGTCAGAGCGCACCTGTCGCTTCGCTCCTCCCCTCGTCCTGATGGCGCAATCATGATTCCCGCCTGGCTCCTTGCATACGCGGACCCTGCCGATCAATCTGATGCCCTTCTCGTCCTCGCGCTCGAGTCTTTTGCGGTTGTCGCAGCCGCCGCACTCGTGGCGATCGTGCCGATCATGATCTGCAATGCACGCAGGCACCCGCGGCCGGATTATCTCTTCGGCGTCTGCATCCTCTGGGCGCTGGTGACGGTCGGAGATCTGCTCTATCTGCTCTTTGCCCGCTATCAATGGGCCAACGAATACCGGAAGCTCGTGATGTCCGGGTATTACGATCCGGCCAACACGGCCGATGCGCCGCGTCCGCATTGGATGCTCTGGCTGCTGCTCGGCCTGGTGTATGCCGGATTGCTGATCTCGGCGGCGCGGGGGCAGCGCAACGCGGCTCGCACATCAGTCGTGTCCACGCCGCACGAATCAAACGGGCATTCGCCTCACGGGTAATCGCGCCATCATTGTGCCCGCGCGGTTGCCGCCGGGATCACGTTCTTCGGCAGCACGCTCGAAAAACTCGCGGTTTCGGCGAACATCTCGCCGTCGCGCATGTGCCCCTTCACTTTCACCGGCATGTACTGCCGCAATTGATCGAGGGTCGTAGGCTGCCCATCTAGATAGAATTTCGTCTGGGCATCCCACTTCACGAGGATGATGTTGGGAAAGGCGTCGCGGCCGTGGTATTCGTCCTTGCTTATCAGCATTTCAGTCTTGATGGGGCGAAGGCTGACGATTGTGCCGTTGAATGCCCGGGCCGCGGGATCGCGCGCTTCGAGAGCTGCCTCTGCGGAGTTGTCCTGCCGCTGCGAGGCGCATCCGACCAAACCCATCCCCATCATTCCTCCGACGAAGAGTTTCCGCCAATCGATCATTGCGCTCACCTCTCATTGCGCCGTTTCGGATCGCTCCACGATGTCGAGAGCCCGTTCGAGCAGGTCGCCTCCCTGGAGATCGTCCGAGGCTTCCAGCCAGTGCACATTGGGAGGCCATCGCTTCAGCCACGTACGCTGCATCTTGGCCAGGTAGCGTGTCTGGATCTTGATCTGCTCGATCGCCTCCTCCAATGAACACCTACGAGCGAAGTGGTCGAGCAGTTGTCTGTACCCAACTGCCGCGGAGGCTTCCTCGGAAAACCCGCGGGGGTCCCTGGCCAGGCGAGACACTTCCTCCACAAGGCCCAGCTCAACCATCTTCTTCACGCGCGCGTTGATGCGCCGGCTCAACTGTTCCTTTGGCCACTGGATGCCAATGTAGACGGCGTCGATCGCGGGGTGATCGCGCGACCACTGCGTCTGCAGCGTGGAAATGGGCGTACCAGTCAGCCGAAAGACTTCCAGAGCACGCACGATGCGCCGGAGATCGTTGTGATGGATGCGGCCCGCGGCGATTCGATCGATCCCGGCAAGCTCTTCGTGCAGGGCGGAACTCCCATCGCGAGCGGCCCGGGTGGTGAGTTCCTCCCGAATCGCCGGGTCCGCACTCGGCCCTTCGAAGAGCCCCTCCATGAGCGCCCGCAGATAAAGGAACGTTCCCGCAACCAGCAACAGCCGGGGCCGGGCTGGCGATTCCACAATCGGGCGGGCCTCCGAGACGAATCGGGCCGCGGAGTAGGATTCCCACGCGTCGGCCACGTCGATCATGAGATGGGGGATGCGGGCCCGGGTGGCTGCGTCCGGCTTTGCGGTGCCGATATCCATGCCGCGGTACACCTGCATGGAGTCGACCGCCATGATCGACGCGCCCAGCCGGATGGCGAGGGCTTCCCCCAGGTCGCTCTTGCCCGAGGCGGTGCAACCGACGATCACAATAGGCTTGGGGGCGGTACTCACGCGGCACGCTTAATTCGGATTCCGATCACGTGTGGTAATCAGCATTGATCGTAATGTACTCGCGCGAGAGATCGCACGTGTACACGCGATGGGTGTGTTTGCCGCCGGCGCCGAGATCGACAGTGATGTCGACCTCCTTCTGTTTCATTTCCGCTTCGACCTTCGACAGATCGATCGTCGTTGGCCGGCCGTTCCTGAAGACAGCGATCCTTCCCACTTTGCAGGCCGATTTATCGGCGATCATTTTGGCGCCGGAGTAGCCCGCGGCCGAGACGAATCGCCCCCAGTTCGGATCGCCGCCATGGATCGCTGTTTTCACGAGTGGCGAATTGGCGATCGCCTCGGCGGCGCGCTTGGCGTCTGCTTTGGTGGCGGCTCCCGTGACGGTGACGGTGACGAACTTGGTGGCGCCTTCGCCATCGCGGGCGATCTGCCGGGCGAGCGAATCGGAGACTTCCAGCAGGGCCTTTGCGAGTTTCTGCAGCTCGGCGCCGCCGGTGATCTTTTTGTTGCCCGCCAGCCCGTTCGCCATGATGACGAAGCTGTCGGACGTGGACGTGTGCTGATCGACGGTGACGCAATTGAACGTCTCGTCGGCGATTGACGGAATGAGCTTCGCCAGCGCGCGGCGGTCGACGGCCGCGTCCGTGGCGACATACGCCAGCATCGTTGCCTGTGGCGGGCCCATGTTCGGCGCGATCATGCCGGAGCCTTTGCAGTGCCCCGCAACGGTCACCCGCTTGCCCCCCAGCGTCAAGCTGGTGCTCGCTGATTTCGGCGCGAGATCCGTCGTCATGATCCCTAGCGCAAACGCCCGGCCCGCTTCTTCCGAATCCGACAACTGCGCCACAGCCTGCGGAATGCCTGTGCGAATCTTGTCCATCGGAAGAAAGTGACCGATCACCCCCGTCGAGAACGGCAGCACTTCACGAATGTCGCCGGCGCCCAGACCGTCGGCGGTCAGCCGGCACATCTCCAGCGCGTCCCGAATGCCGCGCTCTCCCGTGCAGACGTTCGCGCAGCCGGAATTCGTTACGCATGCTCGCAACGTCCCGTGCTTGATGTGTTGCCTTCCCACGATCACCGGGGCGCCGACCACCTTGTTGCGCGTGAACACCGCCGCCGCCGCCGCCGGCGCCTCCGTGACAAGCAACGCAACGTCCGGCTTGCCCGATGCCTTGATGCCGCAATGCAGCGCCGCCGCCTTCATCCCTTTTACCGATGTAATCGTTTCATTCGCCATTTTTCTTCTACCGCCAGAGAAATAAACCAGCGGCACATGATAACCCCCACACCCGAGAGGTAAAGGAGCGGAATGCCCCCGTGCTGCCCATGGTGTCGAGGAAGTAACTCCGCTCAATTGCGTTTTACCGCCCATAATGCCGTGCAGCCGCTCTTCTCTACTGGCAGATCGGCGGCGTTGTGCAGACCGATTTTGGAGGATCAAGCCATGCAAAATCCAGGCGAACCGCCGGCGGAACAACGCGCACAGGCGGTCACACCGTTGCGATCGTATCCAGCGAAAGTTCCGAAACCTTGCCCGACTGCAACAGCGGATATGCGATTCCCGCGATCATTGCGCCGTTGTCCGTGCAGTAGCGCATCGGAGGAATGAAGACCGGAAGCCCCAACTCGCGGCCCAATTCCTGAACCGCCTTGCGAATTGCCGTGTTGGCGCTGACGCCGCCGCCAATGATGAGGGATCGTGTCTCAAATCGTGCCGCGGCGCGACGCAGTTTCACCGTGAGCATCTGCGCCGCCGTGTGCTGAAAACTCGCCGCCACATCGGCCTTCTGTTGCTCCGAGAGCGAACTCGCATCGCGCTCGCGGCCCTTCTTCCCGTTCACGTGATACAGCACCGCCGTCTTCAACCCGGAAAACGAAAAGTTCAGCGAATCCTTCTCCAGATGTGACAGCGGAAACTTGATCGCCAGCGGATCGCCCCGCATCGCCAGCTTGTCGATCAGCGGGCCACCGGGATATCCCAATTGCAGAATCGCCGCCACCTTGTCGAACGCCTCTCCCACCGCATCATCCTGCGTCTGCCCAATCCGTTGCAACCGATCGAACGCCTGCACCTGATAGAGCGAAGAATGCCCCCCCGACATCACCAGCCCCACCGCCGGAAACAACGCCTCTGACTTCTGAATCCCGACTTCTGACCTCTCCTCCAGCAGCACCGAATACAGGTGTGCCTGCACATGATTCACGCCCACCAGCGGCTTCCCCCACCCAAACGCCAGCCCCTTCGCCGTTGCAGTCCCCACCAGCAAACACCCGATCAGTCCCGGGCAGTTCGCCACCGCAATCGCGCCGATTTCCTCCCGTGGATTCCGCACCCCCGCAACATCCAGCGCCTCCTGTATGATCGCATTGATCGACTCGAGATGCGCCCGCGCCGCAACCTCCGGCACAACGCCCCCGAACTTCGCATGCAGATCAACCTGCGACGAGACAACGTTGGAAAGCACCTCGCGCCCGTCCTGCACGACGGCGGCGCTTGTCTCATCACAGGTGGTTTCGATGCCCAGTATCAGCATGCGGTTCGTCTTAATGTTCCGGCCCGGTGCTCGGGGACGTCTTTGCCGGCGGGGAATTCGGAATGCTCGCACTGGCCGATGGACTCGTCGTCGTCACATCCGACGTGAAATCGCGATCGCCGCCGAACGCCTGGTACGCAATCAGCATCTCCAGCCCTCGCTGCAACTGCCGATCCGACGCCTCGATCGGTTGCGTCGCGGAAGCCGCATTCGTCGTTGCCTCCGTCGGTGTCGAATTGGTCTTATCCCCCGCCACCGACGGCTTCGTCGGCACGTGCCGAATGATCTCCGAATTCGCCCGGTCCGTCAGCACCTGCCGGTTCTCTTCATCCGTCAGCGGAATATTGAACGCCGGATCCGGTTCCACGCCCCACGTCGTCGCACCCGGCTTCCGCATGATGTTCTTGCCTGACGGCAGATAGTAATACTGCGTCGTCAGCTTCAGCGCCGCGTTCCCGTTGTCCAGCGTCAGCAGCGTCTGCACCGATCCCTTTCCAAACGACCGCTCCCCGATCAGCACCGCCCGCTGATGATCCTTCAACGCCCCGGCCACAATCTCCGACGCCGACGCCGAATACTTGTTGATCAACACCACCAGTGGAATGCGCGGATACGTATGCTCCGGCGTCGCCTCCGCCACGAAATCACGCTTGGTCGTGTCCGGTCGGCCCGTCGAAACGATCACCCCGGAATCCAGAAACCGATTCGACACATCAATCCCCGCCTGCAGCAGACCGCCCGGATTGAACCGCAAATCCACTATGATCCCCCTCAAGCCGCCGTGCGACTGGTCGTGAATCAGCGACAGCAGGGCATTGTCCAGTTCCTCCGCCGTCGTCTCCATGAAATTCGAAATGCGCACATAGGCAATGCGATGATCAGGATCGATCAGAAAATCCCAATCCCCATTCGCCCCGTGCTTCACGCCGCGCACGGAGTGCATCTGAATCACCGTCCGCGTGATCGTCAGTTCCACCGGCGTCTTCTCACCCTCGTGCAGCACCGTCAATCTCAACTGTGAATTCGGATCCCCCGTGATCTTCGTCAGCAGATCCTTCAGCGACATCGACTCCACCGATTCCCCGTTCACCTTCAGAATCCGATCCCCCGCAAACACCCCCGCCTTCAGCGCCGGCGAATCCTCCAGCGGCGAGACGACAATAAAATTCCCCGTCGCCTGGTCCTGCGAAATCTCCGCCCCTATCCCCGAAAACTGCCCATGCACCGCCCGGTCGAAATTCGCCAGTTCCTCCTTCGAAAAGTAATTCGAATACGGGTCCAGCTCCGCCATCATCCCGTGAATCGCACCGTTCAGGAGCTTCTGGTCATCCACCGGCTCCACGTAGTTGTGCAGAATCTGCGAACGCAAGTCCACCAGCGTATCGAAGAACTGATAGGAATCGTGCTGTTGGTTCATCGCCGCCGCGTGCGGATTGGTCGGCACCGTCGGGTGGGGGGGGCAATACCACCGCCCGAGCCCAATCCCCACCGCCAGGCACGTCACCGCAAGCGCCAGCGTGCGCACCGATTCAGAACGCTTCATTCAAGGACACTCCATCGGAACCATGCCCTGATCATAGCCGGTTCAGTCGGAGGAGTCATGGCGGACGACTGGAGCCTCAATCCCCGTAAAGGGAGAGCCCGCCGACAAGCCCCGTCAGATTCCCCGCCGGCGACCCCGCCACCGTCCTGAAACTCGGCCCCGACAGCCGCTCTGATTCCATATGCCCATCCAGCAGGATGTATTGCGCCTGGCCGGACATTCCCTGCGGATGCCGGAAGTGGCCATACCCCGAAAGCGTCAGCGGGTTCGTGTAGGTGATGTAATGCCCCTCATTGAAGGTCTTCGTCGAATCAAACTGCACCGCGTCCGCAAAAACCAGGATGTTCGCCGCCCGATCCAGAAACTTCTCACGCTTTGCCGGCAGCGCCAGGCTCGGATTCCCCAGATTCCAGTTGTATCCATACGACGCCGCGTGTTGATTGAACTTCGGAAAGTAAAGCGGATCACCGTATGGAAAGTCCGGGCACTGCATCCGGTTGTCCAGATTCGCCGTGTAGGGTGCCAGCGGCGATGCCGTCTTATCCAGCGGCCGGTTCGCCGTGTTCCCCGGCCCGTTCGGCTCAAAACCAAACCACCACAACCGGCCAGGACCCAGCGGACTCGCCGCCGTCGTGTTCACGTAATACCGGAAGAAGTTGCCGCCGTAATCATCCAGGTACAGGTTCACCCCGATCCCCAGCGCATGCAGGTTCGACGCGCACACCGTCGTCCGTGCCCGCCCTCGCGACTTCGCCAGCCCCGGCAGCAGAATCGCGATGAGCAGCGCAATAATGCTCACCACCACCAGCAGCTCAATCAGCGTAAACCCGCGCCTGCCCATCAATCACCCGAAATTGCAGAGCTCCCTGGAGCGGCGCAACACAACCGCCCCAGGGATGCCCCCACAAATCTCACCAACGCCGGCGACGACGGGCACTCAACATCCCCGCCGCCGCAATCACCAGCCCCAGTGACGCCGGCTCCGGCGCTCCAATCGCAGCCGGAAAATGACTCGGATCCAACGGCGGCAAATTGAAATCACGCCCATAATTCGGATCGCTCGCCTGCCATGCCCACCCCGCAAACCCGCCGTTTACCACCGAGGCCTGATCGTAACCCACCTGCCCATCCGTCCACGTCTTTCCATCCGCGCTGTCGAACAGCAGCCAGAACGAGTTCGGATAATCGTCCGCAGGCTGATTCTGCTTGTACCACAACGTGTTCAGCAGGTACGAACTGAAACTCGCGAAGTACGTCTCCGTGAACGTCAACCCCATGTTGTCGTTCTGCAGCGACACCAGCACGTCCCGCTCCGACGGCGCCGGCGTCACAGCCGGATCCCACTCATAGCCGAATAAGTGCGGCTGTGGCAACGCATTGCTCCCGAAATCAAGTTCCAGCAACGACTTGTCCGGACCGCTCCCCGCCACATCCTCCACCTGGTACGTCGTCCCGTTCATCACAAAACTCTGCGCCATCGCCGAACGTCCCGCCGCTCCAACCAGCAACACCGCTCCAGCAACAACCAGCACGCGTGACTTCATAAACTCTCCCTTCCATAAAAAAGGACTCACGCTCTTGCGCACATTGCGACGCCGCCCACAAAGCAGACCCGCCGCACCAATCCCAAACACGCTCATCGTCCCCGGCTCCGGAACCGCTGCCGCGGACGTCACCCCATCCAGCACCAGCCGATCCCCCGTCGGCACATCAAACCGAATAAAATTGATCGCCGCCAACCCGCTCCCCGACGCGTCAATCCACGCCCCGCCAAAACTCCCGTTCAACAACGTCACCATCTCCGGATACGTCAGCCCCGCAAAATCCTTCAGCGTCCCCGTGAACGGCTGATACGGATTTGCCCCAATCGTGCCCCCAGACACCGTGACCACGCCGCTCCCCGAAATCGTCGCATCGGTAAACGCGTTGGACGGCATCGTCAGATCGATCGGATTCCCCCCATTCAGCGCCACCCAATCCCCGTTGTTGAACTCCGACACCGAAACGATCGCCGCATCCGTCGAAAACGTCGCCGCATTCCCATTCGCCGCCGTCGAAGCTGTGATCGCGCCGTTCACCGTCTTCGACACCAGCCCCGTGTTCGTAAACACACCAATGTCCGGCCCACTCACCGGCAGCACAGGCGCCGCAAACTGCAGCGTCAAATGCCCGCCCGCCCCAACGATCGAAATGCTGCTCGCATGAAACGGCGGTGTGAAGGGCGAAGTCTGCCCATCATCCACCGACGCCGGCAACCCCAGCGTCGCCGCCGCCGATTGCTGCAACGCCGAACTCGAAATCGCCCCCGGAACATACTCCACTACCGCCCCCGCAAACGTCCCATCCGCCAACGCAACGCGCGCAATGCCCGCGCTGCACACAACTGCCACCCACGAAACCGTCCCAAAACGCAAAAACATGAAGACCTCCTCGTGCCAATTCGCGTGGCACGGATGCTCGGAAGGTTGCATCCTGGAGATCAGAAAAACGGTGATGCGCTTCGCATGCGCGCCACCGCGAGGGACGACGTCCCTGGGACCCTTGGCAGGTGAATCGGATAACCGGCGTCCCACTATACAAACGCATCATCGGTGGGGGTGGGGGGGGGGGGATGCGCGGGGAGAACGCCAGAATAAAGCCGAAGTCCTGTCCGTGTCCCATCTCGCGAGGACTGACAACCAGAAACAGGCAGGTCTTCTGACTCCGGGCGAAAAGCGTTCCGATCTTCCCAGATTCCCACAAGCTCGCCGGGGGGGGGGCAAGCGTGGCAACCTCACGTGCGAGGTCGCCGCAGGTTTCCAGTGATCGGACGCCAGATTGCCCGTTACAGCGGCGCGTCCGTGGCGGGTTTTCACCGCCTTCCCTTTTCATTCGGCAACGTTGCCGAACACCTGTCGCATGGAATGAAGATATCATCCGCTTGCCCGATTGCAAAATTGATTTTCCCAGAATGTTGGTGCGGTCCTCCGCCACGGGAACTTAAATCGCAAAAATCGTCAACTTGTGAACCGAATCCACCACGCGTATCCCCAACTCAAAAGCTACTTCAAACATCGACCAACTTTCGTGTCTTTCGTGTTTTTCGTGGCCATTCATGCGTCTTTCAAATAGATTCTCACCGACTTAACGACTCCGCGATTTGACGCCCCCCGCCCGCACTCCGACAATCCACGTATTCCAACCTCGGAGAAGGCCAATGGCGGACACCCTCCCCCCCTGGGCTCAGGAGATGCGCGAGCTCTTCCGTTCCGGCTCCATCGCCCAGTTCATCCTCTACGGCAACGTCTTCGATCTCGTCCCCGCTCCCGCGCTCCCGCCGCCCACCTCCTCCGCCAACGCCACCGCCCCCAACGGCAAACCACGCCTCCTCCCCCTCAAATCCTTCCTCGAGGAAGTCATGTTCGGCTCCTACGACGTTGTCATTCACTACGACCGCGGCAAGGGCATCCGCCCCACCAAAGGCGCCGACGACGTCGGCCAATGGCTCGAATCCCTCACCGATGCCGACAAGCCCCTCTTCACACGCGCCCGCGAGCCCGGCCCCGCCCTCGAAATCATCGATCGCTACCTCCTCCGAACCCTCAACCTCCGCGCCATCGCCAAGGATCCTAAAAACGCCGCACCGGGCGCGACCACTGCCGGCGGTGGGGGGGCGAAAACCCCCAACAAAATCGCCATCATCCTCGACTTCGCCCAGTTCATCGTCCCCGCCGGCAACCCCGCCTCCCTGGGCGGAGACTTCTCCGCCAACATCGTCAAAGCCCTCACCTGGGCCAACGACCCTGCCATCCTCCAGTCCAACATCATCACCGTCCTCCTCACCGAGCAGCTCAACGACCTCAACGACCTCGTCATCAACAACCCCCACCCCGCCAAACTCAAAATCCCACTGCCCGACGAAAAAGAAATGCTCGACTACCTCACCTCCCTCCAGGCCAACGTCTTCCCCGACCTCACCAAACGTTGCGAAGTCCCCCTCGACATTCTCGCCCGCCGCCTCACCGGCCTCTCCCGCGTCGGTGCCCGCACCCTCATCGGACAGGCCCTCAACAACGACCGCAACATCACCGCCGCCTGGCTCACCAAAATGAAAAAGGAAGCCATCGAACGCGAAACCAACGGCCTCCTCGAATTCATCGAATCCTCCTGGACACTCGACAACTTCTCCCAGGGCGAGTCCGGTGAAGCGATCAAACAATGGCTCCGCGACGACGCCGCACTCCTCAAGCAAGGCAACACCGCCGCCCTCCCAATGGGCTACCTCATCTCCGGCCGTATCGGCACCGGCAAAACCTTCATGGTCAACTGCTGGGCCGGCGAACTCGGCGTCCCCTGCGTCGTCTTCAAAAACTTCCGCGACAAATGGGTCGGCGCCACCGAATCCAACCTCGAAAAAATCTTCTCCATCCTCCGCGCACTCGGACAGGTCGTCGTCTTCGTCGATGAAGCCGATCAAATGACCGGCAAACGCGACTCCAACGACGACTCCGGCCTCTCCGGTCGCGTCTACGCCATGCTCGCCAAGGAAATGTCCGATACCCGCAACCGCGGCAAAATCATCTGGGTCTTCGCCACCTCCCGACCCGACCTCCTCGAAGTCGACCTCAAACGCCCCGGCCGGCTCGACGTCCACATCCCCCTCTTCCCGCCCCAAACCCCCGACGAAATGAAATCCCTCTTCACCTCCATCGCCAACAAATTCAAATTCCCGCTCCCCGCCGATCAGATTCCCGACATGCCCCCCACGCTCATCCTCTCCGGCAACGAAGTCGAATCCCTCCTCGTCCGCGTCCAGCGTCAATTCACCCTCGCCCCCGACCCCAAGCCCCCCCTCAAAGACCTCCTCACCGCCGCCCTCCTCGAAGCCCGCCCCAACCCCAACACCAAGAAACTCGAATACATGGACCTCGCCGCCGTCAAAGAATGCACCGACGCCCGCTTCCTCCCCCCCGCCTACAAATCCCTCACCATCGACGCCCTCGATGCCCGCCTCACCCAACTCAAACCCTACGTCTAGGAGAGGAACACTCAAAAGCCCGGCATCCGCGACGCCGCGGGGAAATGTGCAAAAACCACGGCCACAACTTCCCAAATCGCACCAGCTTGGCCCACGCAAACCCCACCACTACAATCACAGATCACGATCAACGAAGCGCCAGTCAACCCGAGGAGGCTAACCCATGCCCGCCCCCACTCGCTTCACCTTGTCACCTTGCCTCCTGTTCTCACTGATATCACTGGTATCACTGATATCACTCCCCGCCCACGCCACCGAACCCACCTTCCACAACCCCCTCCTCCTCCAGCGCGCCGACCCCTTCGCCATGCTCCACTCAGACGGCTACTACTACTTCACCGCCACCGTCCCCGAATACGACCGCCTCGAACTCCGCCGCGCAAAATCCCTCAACGAGCTCGCCAGCGCCGACACCAAAACCATCTGGACCAAGCACCCCCACGGCCCCATGGGCTCCCACATCTGGGCCCCCGAAATCCACTTCATCAACAACAAGTGGTACATCTACTTCGCCGCCGGCGGCGCCGAAAAAGTCTGGGACATCCGCATCTTCGTCCTCGAAAACGACAGCCCCAACCCCCTCGACGGAACCTGGAAAGAAGACGGCCAGCTCAAAACCAACTGGGAATCCTTTTCCCTCGACGCCACCACCTTCCAAAACAACGGCACCAACTACCTCGTCTGGGCACAGCACGACCCCGCCATTAAAGGCAACACCAACCTCTACATCGCCAAAATGGACACCCCCACCTCCATCACCGGCAAACAAATCATGCTCTCCAAGCCCGACCTCCCCTGGGAACGCATCGGCTTCCTCGTCAACGAAGGCCCCGCCGTCCTGCAAAAAAACGGCAAAATCTTTATCACCTACTCCGCCTCCGCCACCGACTACCACTACTGCATGGGAATGCTCACCGCCAGCGCTGATGCCGACCTCCTCATCCCCGCCTCCTGGACCAAATCCCCCAAACCCGTTCTCGAGACCGATGAATCCCGCCACGTCTTCGGACCCGGCCACAACTCCTTCACCACCACCCCCGACGGCAAATTCGACGTCATCGTCTACCACGCCCGCAACTACAAGGAAATCAAGGGCGATCCACTCTTCGACCCCAACCGCAACACCCGCGCCCAGATCCTCCACTGGAACCCCGACGGAACCCCCAACTTCGGCGAACCCGCCCCCGACGCTCAATAACCACAAGAGTGCTGCCATCGCGCCCCCATTTGGACTCCCACCCCCCAACCCGTAAACTAACCTCCTTCTCGACGGAGTAACCATCCAGTGACACCCTACCCCGCCGCACGGACGCAGCGCGACCCCTCCCCGATCCCCGCCTCCAACATCCGCGCCCTCGGCCCCTGGTACGCCATCGAGTTCCTCAACTCCTACGCCGCCACACTCTTCTGCACCGGTGCCTACGACTTCGCCGACCACGAACTCCACGTCACCCCCTCCATGCGACTCTGGCTCTCCGCCGCCTGGGGCTTCGCCTACATCTTCATCTCCCTCCAGTCCGGACGCCTCTCCGAACGCTTCGGACCACGCAGCGTCGTCCGCACCATGATCCTCCTCTGCATCGCCTCCACCCTCCTCCCCCTCCTCACCCTCCACTTCCAGAACATCTGGCTCCTCCTCCTCCTCATGCTCCCCTTCAACTTCACCAGCTCCACCATCTGGCCCGCCATCGAAAGCGCCATCTCCCGCACCCGCGCCCCCATGCCCCTCAACATGCGCACCGCCATGTACAACATCTCCTGGGGGTCCGCCGGCTTCGTCTCCTTCTTCACCTGCGGCGCTCTCGAAAATGCCTGGTGGGGCAACATCTTCCTCGTCCCCTCTCTCTGCAGCCTCCTCTCCATCACCCTCTTCTTCCTCTTCGCCCCGCCCGCCTCCGCCATCAGTAAAGAGCACGTCCCCCAGGAATCCCAGCACGAACGCGACATCGACTCCCCCGACATGCGCCAACGCGCCAAAACACTCCTCCTCATGGCCTGGATCGGCAACGCACTCGCCTTCGTCGCCATCAACGTACTCCTCCCAGTCAAAATGCGCCTCGCCACCGAGGCCGGCATCACCAACCTCACCTCCCAGGGCTTCATCACCTCCGTCTGGGCACTCACACGCGTCCTCGGCTTCGCCTTACTCTGGAAATGGTCCGGCTGGCACTACAAAGCCCGCTGGCTCCTCGGCGCACAACTCGCCCTCTGGATCAGCTTCGTCCTCTTCATCGTCATCAACACCGTCCCCATGCTCTTCACCATGCAGATCCTCTTCGGCCTCGCCACCGCCACCGTCTACTCCTCCTCCCTCTACTACGCCATGCACGTCTCCGAAGGCCACGGCGGACACGCAGGCATCCACGAAGCCCTCATCGGCCTCGGCACCTGCATCGGCCCCGCCGTCGGCGCTCTCGCCGGAGGCAACGCCCGCGGCCACGATGCCCTCACCCGCATCGCCATCGGCGTCTCCTTCGTCATGGCCGCCGGTATCTCCGCCATGCTCCTCGTGTCTCGCCGCTCTAAACCCGCTAAAATCCACACTGCCTAAAATAAACCAGCGAGAAAGAACAAAATGCCCCCTACCATGCTCAATTCCTCAAACCCGTTTGAACCCACATGCGATGTGTTTCGCCATTGGGTCATTCGTCATTGGGATTTGATTCGTCATTCGTCATTCGTCATTCGTCATTTCCCTCAACCCTCTGTGCGCCTCTGTGCTCTCTGTGACTCTGTGGTTTCCAACCGTTCCCAACCAGCAGGAGGCCGCCCATGACCCTCCGCCTCGGCATCCTCATCTCCGGCGGCGGCACCACCCTCCAGAACCTCGCCGATGTCATCGCCCGCAAAGAACTCGACGCCCAGATCGCCTGCGTCATCGCCAGCAACCCCACCTGCAAAGGCATCCAACGCGCCCAAAACCTCCACCTCCCCGTCCACATCATCACCCGCAAAGACTCCGGCTCCCTCGAAGCCTTCTCCGAACGCATCGCCCACATCCTCCGGCACCACAGCGTCGACCTCGCACTCATGGCCGGCTTCCTCTCCCTTTGGCAAATCCCCGACGACTTCGCCGGCCGCGTCCTCAACATCCACCCCGCGCTGCTTCCGTCCGCCGGCGGCGGCCCAGGAAAGTACGGCGGCAAAGGCATGCACGGCCACCACGTCCACCAAGCCGTCCTCGCCGCCGGCGAAAAAGAATCCGGCTGCACCGTCCACTTCGCCGACAACACCTACGACACCGGCCCCATCCTCCTCCAGAAGAAAGTCCCCGTCCTCCCCTCCGACACCCCCGACTCCCTCGCCGCACGAGTCTTCGAACAGGAATGCCTCGCCTACCCCGAAGCCATCCGCCTCTACATCGAGAGCAAAGGACGTCCCCCCAAATAGCGCCCACAATCACGCCACCGCTCCCCGCCCAAAGTTTTGTGTTTTGCGTTTCGCGTTTTGAGTTTTAAGTCAACTCCCGCGTCCTGAACATCGCCACCCCACACGACAGCACCCCCGACACATAAAACACCGCATACGCCGACGCAATCCCCACATACTGCCAGATCTGCCCATACGACGGCGTATTCCCCCCCGCAATAAACCGATTCCCGTAGTTGAAATTCCCATACACCAGCCGCTGGCTCAAATCCATCGACGCCAGGTTCGGCAACAAATGCGCCACCAGCCACACCACCCAGCTCAACGGCGCCGGCAAATCCATCGCCACCGCATACCGCGAAATGTTCGCCCCGATGTACAAAATCACCGTCGCCGTCACGTTCAACGCCAGACCCCAACGCGTCGAAATCGCCACCGACACCGCCGCCAGCATCGCCAACTGCAGAAATTCCAGCAGTATCGACGGAATGATCGCCAGCACCGCCTTCGTGTTGTTCAGGTTCAGCAGGTCATTCTCCTGCACCGTCCGCGACACGAAGTAGTCAATCCGCATGTCATCGAAATACCGCAGGTACGCGCACGTCCCCGCAATGATCCCCAACGCCGCTATCACCCCCAGGCACAGCACCGTCACCCCGAAATACTTCCCGATCACCACCTGCCACCGCGCGATCGGCTTCGACATCAGCGTCAGCATCGTCCGGTTCTCGATCTCTTCATCGATCACCTTCGTCGACGCAAACACCATGATCGGCAGCGTGAACAGGAACGCCATCGAGATCGCCACGTCCCGGTACATCTTGTAATCCTCCCCCATCGTGTAGTACGGCACGAACGCCAGAATCGTGATCGCCGCAATCCCCATCACCACCACGATAATCGTAAACGGCTGCAGCAGCGCCTCGTAGTACGTGATCCGCGTGATCGCACCCAGTCGGAACAGCCCGATCAGCCGCAGTATCCCGAACTCGATCGCGCCGAACATCCCCAGTACCCCCGCCACCGATAACAGGTAGACCGCCGTAATATGCAGGTACGCATACGACGGTCCAAATCCCTCCGCGATCATCCCCAGCGCCAGCGTAATCGCCAGCGCCGACGTATACGCGATGAGTTTCGACCCCGCCGACTTCCGGAAGATCCATGTGAGCGCCGCCCACACCGCCAACACGCCAATTGCAATCGCTGATAAAACCATGTGCGTCCAGAAAACCTAATCAATAACCCGCAGACCAATCGACCGTTTGCCGCCGCCCGGTAGGGGGGCCACATCCGCGTGATCTACATTACGTATGAAACTCCCGAAATGTTCGCTGAGCCTGGCCACCAGTGCCACAATTTCCGCACTCTCGCCTTCCACGACCATCTCGACCCTTCCGTCCGGCAGATTCCTCACCGTGCCCGACACCGGCCGGCCTGACGCGAATTGCACCGCCGTCATCCGAAACCCAATGCCCTGCACCCGGCCGGAAAACAGTATCCTGCGCGCCTCCGTCTTCATCTTCCTGCCTCATAAACGGACCCGCATTATACTGGCCGCCATCCCGAACGCATATAGCCCCGGGCTTGCCCGGGATCTGCCATAACCGGGGGAAAATACCAGTTGCGCGTAACATCCCCGCCCCAGGAGCAACGCTCCGACAGACAATAACTCCCACCGTATGGTGCCTGAAAAATGCGCGAACATGATTGACCGCCAACGGCCCGACACGCCGCTGGAGCATCCACAACCCCCGTATCCCCCGTAATACCTCCACACCCCACCTACGCATGCTGCAGGAAGGAACACTCATGATGAGCCGCTACCTCCTCCCCACCCTGCTCGCCCTCGCCCTCTCCGCCCCCGCACTCGCCGACACCATCAGCCTCAAATCCGGCGACACCCTCTCCGGCTCCATCAAACGCATCGGCCCCGACACCGTCGACCTCGACACCAACTTCGCCGGACTCCTCCACATCCAACGCGACAAAATCAAAACCCTCCGCTCCGACGCCAAGGTCCTCATCGTCAACCCCCAGGGCAGGGGGGGGGAATCCCACACCGCCTTCGTCTCCCCGCTCCCCGACGCCACCGGCTGGCACGAATCCGACTCCGCCGCAGCTCCCACCCTCGTCGCACCTGCCATCCCGGCCCCACCCGCCGCCTCCGCCGCCAAAGCCCTCTACCTCAACCTCGAACCTTGGTACCTCCCCGTCGGACCCCACTGGAAAAACCAGCTCACCCTCGGCCTCCTCTCCACCTCCGGAAACAACGACTCCACCACCGTCGCCACTGAAGCCAACTTCAAATACGACTTCAAACCCCACGAATTCACACTCAAACTCGGCGCCAACTACGCCGTCACAAACGGAGAAACCACCTCCAACCAGGCCTACTTCGATACCGTCTACCGCCGCTCCTTCCCCCATTGGGACAAATCCGAACGCTGGTACGGCTTCGCAGAAAATCACGAACTCTACGACGCCAACAAGGATATCTCCCTCCGCTCCACCTCCTCCTTCGGCCCCGGCTACTTCTTCTTCAAAGGCTCCAAATTCAAACTCGACCTCCGCTCCGGCCCCGCCTTCGTCTACGAACGAGTCTTCAACGGCGACCAGACCACCGACTTCGACGCCCTCGTCGGCCTCCGCGCCGAATACGTCATCAACGAACGCGCATCCCTCACCGAAGACGCCCTCTACACCGTCGCCGTCCAGGACTCCTCCCGATACCAGATCACCTCCGACACCGCGCTCGCCTTCAAACTCCCCGAACTCGCTCGCGGCGCAGGACTCAAACTCAGCTTCACCGACGACTACGACAACACCGCCGACAGCGGCAGCAAACACAACGACACCCGCTTCACCCTCGGCCTCACCCTCGACTTCTGAAACGTAGCATGGGCATCCTGCCCATGATCGAGCGAAGCTCGATTCCGGTCGCTCACATCACGCAGGGCATCGAATCCATCCCGCCCCCTCACTCCACCAGCGTCCCCTTCGTCGATGGCACCGCCCCACCCGCCCTCTCATCCACCGCCACCGCCTGCCGCAACGCCTTCGCCAGCGCCTTGAATATCGCCTCCGCCACATGATGCGCATTACCCCCGTACGGCACATTCACGTGCAGATTCATCTTCGCCGCATTCGCCAGCGACCGCAGCGACTCATGCACCAGCTCTACATCAAACCCCCCGATCTTCTTCGACGGAAACTCCACGTTAAAAACAAACGCCGGCCGCCCCGATAAATCCAGCGCCACATGCGCAAGCGTCTCCTCCATCGGTATCGACGCCCACCCATACCGATAAATCCCCGCCTTATCCCCCAGCGCCTTTTCCAACGCCGCCCCCAGCACCAGCGACACATCCTCCACCGTGTGATGATCATCAATATGCGTATCCCCCTCCGCCTTCACCGTCAGATCCATCAGCGAGTGCTTCGCCAGGTGCGTCAGCATGTGGTCAAAAAATCCCACCCCCGTCTCTATCGTCGACACCCCCGTTCCATCCAGCGACACCGCCAGCGAAATATCCGTCTCCTTCGTCTTCCGCGCAATCTTCGCCGTCCGACCCTTCATACATCCCTCATTTCAGCAGTACCAAGCCGGCGATGGCATCGCCGGTCCTCTGCACTCCATATCGGCCATTCTCCCCCCATCACCCCCCAAAATCCACGACCGACCCCCGCCGCCTCGGGCGGCGCCGGGCAATGTGCCCTCACGCGCAAAGAAAAAGGCCCGGAAAACCCAGGCCCTTTCATCGTTCATCGTTCTAAATTCTTCCTTCCCCTCACCCCGGCTGCGGAATCCCAATCGCACCGCCACCCTCCGTCCCGCGATTCTCCTCCTCCCGACGAGCTTCCGCTCGCCGCTGCTGCTCGCTCGCCAGAATCTCCTGCACCGTCGGCTTCGAAATCGTCTGCCCGGCCAGAATCTTCTTCACATCCTCCCCGTCCACCGTCTCATACTTCAATAACGCTTCCTTCAACGCGGTCAACTCTTCCTTCTTCGACACCAGCAGCGCCTTGGCTTCCTGATAGCACTCCGTAATCAACCGATGCACTTCCGCATCGATCAACTCCGCCGTCTTGTCCGAATACTCCTTCGGCTCCGGCATGAATCCCCGCTCCTCCTCGGCCGAAAACCGAATCGGTCCCAACGCCTCGCTCATCCCCAGATCGCAGACCATCGCCCGCGCCAGCCGGCTCGCTTCCTGAATGTCCGCCGATGCTCCGCTCGAAATATCCCCCACGTACAACTCTTCCGCTATTCGACCTCCGTAACAAACCCGCAGCCGCGCCAGCATGTACCGCTTCTGATGCACGATGCGGTCCTTCTCCGGCAGCGAAAAGCTCGCCCCGCCATACCCCCGCCGACCAATGATCGTCACCTTATGCAGCGGCTCATAGTCCGGCTGCAATGCATTCACAATCGCATGCCCCGCTTCATGCCATGCCAGAATCTCCTTCTCCTTCTCATCAATGACCCGGCTCTTCCGCGCCTTGCCGAACCGCAGCTTGTCCCGCGCTTCCTCCAGGTCATTCATTTCTATCGCATCTTTATTCGCCATCGTCGCCATCAACGCCGACTCATTGATGATCGCCGCCAGATCCGCCCCCGAAAACATCGGCGTCTGACGCGCCAACCTCATCAAATCCACGCTCCCACCCAGCTTCACCTTCCGCGCGTGAACCTTCAAAATCTCATACCGCCCCTTGATGTCCGGCAGCGGCACAAACACCTGCCGGTCAAATCGCCCCGGCCGCGTCAACGCCGGATCCAGCACGTCCGACCGGTTCGTCGCCGCTATCACGATCACCTGATCGTTCGTATCAAACCCATCCATCTCCACCAGAATCGCATTCAACGTCTGCTCGCGCTCATCGTGCCCCCCAGACGCCATCCCATTCCCACGCCGCCGACCAACCGCATCAATTTCATCCAAAAAGATGATGCACGGCGACGATTCCTTCGCCGTCTTAAACAAATCCCGCACCCGGCTCGCCCCCACACCCACAAACATCTCCACAAAATCCGACCCGCTGATCGAGAAGAACGGCACATCCGCCTCCCCGGCAATCGCCTTCGCCAGCAACGTCTTCCCAACACCCGGATCGCCAATCAGCAAAACCCCGCGCGGAATGCGCCCGCCCAGCCGCTGAAACCGCTTCGGATTCTTCAAAAACTCCACGATCTCGTGCAGCTCTTCCTTCGCCTCTTCAATCCCCGCCACATCGTTGAACGTGACGTTCGTATGCTCCTTCGACAGCAGCCGATGCCGAGACCGCCCGAAATTCCCGAGCATCCCGATCCCGCCGCCCGCCGACCGTATCTGCCGCAGAAAGAAAAACCAGATCAGCACAAAAATCAGCAGGTACGGCGTCAGATTGATGATCAACGCCCAAAAGAAATTGTTCGACGCCTTCGAATCAAAGCTCGCCCCGTAGTTCTCCGATTCCTTCGACAGCAGATTCCAGAAATACCCGTCCATCGCCGTCGCCGGCACATGCGCGATCAGCTTCGTCCCCGCCTTCTCGCCCCCCACATCATCCTTCAGCGTCGCCTCTATCGTCTCCCCATCCCGCACCACCACGCTGCTGATATGCGTCTGCTGCAGGTACGTCTGGAACGTCGAGTACGGTACCTCCTTCGACGTCTCATTGTGGTGGAACACCACGAACAGCAGCACCGCTATCGACAATATCAGTATCCAGCCCAGCATCGACCGGCTGAACCGCATGTTCCCATCCCCGCCCGGCAACCCGTTCCCATTCGTCCCCCGCGAACCTCCCTTCCCGGCGCGCCCGCTCCCTGTTGACTTCTCATTCTGTTCGTTCTGGTCGTCCTGAATCTCTGGCATGAAAACCTCAGTTATCACCGCTCCAAGCGCAGTATGAAAGATTATCGGATTTCACAAGACCCACCATTATAGCCACCCCCCACATTCCAGCGAAGCCCCCACAATAACAAAAATTGTTCAGCCGTCGATCGAAGATCGACGCACCCCGGGCCCACTTCACCCCCGGCCGTCCCTCCCCGGCTACTCCTCACCCCAACACGTTTTGTGTTTTGAGTTTCGTGTTTTGCGTTTGAACCCCTACTTCAGCTCCGTCCCCCAATCCGACTGCATCTGATCCACAATCCCCGTCGCCAGCCGCTCGATCGCCAGCTGCTCCGCATCCGTCACCCGTTCCCCCAGCTGCGGAATCTCCGTCGCCGACCGGTTGAACGCCTTCCGCTCCACCAGTATCTTCCCCGACCGCAAATCCTTCCACACAAAATTCACCACCACCGTCAGCTCCGTCTCCCGCGGCAAATCCGTCCCATACCGGTTCGTCAGCACCCCCTCCTGAATGTCCACAATCTCCCCCGTCAATATCGTGTCCGCATCCTTCCGCGACGCTATCTTGTACGGCGTCCGATACTCAATGTTCTTGTCAATCGCCTCCGTCAACCGAAACTCCCACTCCCGACGAAACGTGTGATTCTCCCATATCGGCACACACACCGTCCGCACCGACGCGTTATACGCCGGCTTCGACGTGTACCCACAGGAAGTCAGAAGCAAAAAGCCAGAAGCCATTAACACCATCACCACTCCCCTCCAACCTCTGTGCGTCTCTCTGCCCCCCGCGACTCTGTGGTTCCCACCCGCCCGCACCACTCCGGCCCCCATTCCAGCACCCGCTCCCGCCAAACGTTTTGTGTTTTGCGTTTTGTGTTTTGCGTTTATTCTCACTTGCCCACCTCCAACGGCAACCGCCGCTGCAACTCCGACCGCGCCGACTGCGCCGCCGCCGTGTCCGGCCACGTCGCTATCACCCGCTTGTAATAATACGCCGACGCATGCTTCCGACCCGCTCGCCAGTAATACCGCGCAATCTCCAGTTCCTTCTTCCCCTCCAACTGATAAATCCGGTCATCCACCGCCGGCACCTGGATCTGCTCCGCCGTCTGCGGATACTCATCCCCGATCGCCGCCAGTCGCTCCCGCGCATCGAACAGCGGCGTGAAATCGAACAAAACCCCGTGAAAATTCCCCAGCGACGCCTCCGCCCGACGAACCTCCGCCTTCCTCACATACTGCGAATACGGATACCGCTTCAAAAAGTCCGAGCACGCGTCCACCGCCTCCTGGAACTTCCCCGCCTTGTAGTAATAATCCACCAGCCGAATCCCCGCCTGCTCCGCTATCGGGCTCCCTCGCTGCCGGTCCTGAATCCGATCCAGCAGCGTCAACGCATCCTCCGTCACCGGCAAAATCCGCATCCCCAGAAATTTCCGCTTGTATCCGTTCAAAAACGCGTCCGCTATGTTGTACTCCCGCTGCAGTACATGAACGTACAAATCCGACGTCGGATAGTTCAGCAGCATCTCCTCATACGAGTACAACGCCTTGTACTTGTTCCCTCGCGCTACCTCCGCGTCCCCCTGCAGCACCAGCACCTGCGGCATCAGCGGATGCAGCTTGTTCGCCTTCTCCCACTTCTTCGCATCCGATATCAGCTTCTTCGTGTGGTTCGCCTTCAAATCCAGAATCATCTGCGCCACCTGCGCATCCGGCGTCCCCGCCCCAGGCTGCACCAGCGGCACCCACGACCCATTCCGCAACTCCCACCCCGGCGGTGCCGCATCCACCCCAAACGCCCGCCCCGACAACAACACCACCGCCAACAACGCCATCAATTTCATTCGTCGCATCATAGGCCGCGGAGTATAGCCGGGTGCCATGCTTCTGGCCACAACCTCGGTGGCCAGAAGCATGCCTCATGTAACGAACATCCCCATGCAATTGGCCTTCAATCAACGCCCCTCACCCTCCCCAAGACCTCCACCCCCGATAACCTCACCCCCTTGCGCATCCCCCGCCCACCTCCTTACCTATCCCCCCCAACCGTCGCGCCAACCGCTACATTTCCACCGCCCCTGAATTCGTGATCCCCAACCGCCGATCCCTTCCTCTATGAAGAACGACGAATTACGCGAAGCCCTCAACGAAGCCGAATCCCTCCAACGCCAGTTCGCCAACTTGCACAGCCAACTCCGACTCCACCTCCCCGAAATCCCCGGCGACTTCCTCGACCCCACCACCCCACCACCCGCCGAAATCCCCCAACAACCAACCCAACCCACCCTCTTCTAACACCGCCGCAACGCCGCGCTCCACCTCTCCAAAGCGCTCCACCCGATCCAAACGCCCCAGTCCCGAATCCCACTGATTGCATCCTTCCCCCCAAAAAAGCCGACGGATTCAAATCCGTCGGCCTCATCCCCAAAGCGCACCCACCGCCAAGTGCCTTGCTTCTCCTCTGTTTCAAATATTTATCTTCCCTTCCGCCCCGCACAACGTACAATCTTACCTAAATCTGTACATATCATCTCTGCGAATCCCCCTTCGAAGGAGACCCCATGCTTGGCTCCGTCGCCCTCGATGTCCTCATCGGTCTCGCCACCATCTTTCTCGTTTTCAGCCTCGTCGGCTCCTCCATCGTCGAATACATCTCCGCATGGCGCCGTTGGCGCGCCGCCAATCTTGAACAGGCCCTCTTCAACCTCCTCAGTCTGCGCGACCCCGCTAACACCGACGCACTCGCCTTCTTCAATCACCCCCTCATCGATGCCCTCACCTCCGAGGACAAACCCTCCTCCATCAAGCCCGGCGGAAGAGGCCGCCCCGCATACATCGCCTCCTCCATGTTCGCCGATGTCCTCATCGATCTCATCGTCGATCCCGCCACGCCCCTCTCCCAGAGGCGTACTTTCTGGGCCGTTCGCCAGACCGTTCAATCCGTTCGTACCGGAATTTCATTGAGCAAAGTGCCTCCCATCGACCTCACCACAAACCCCGCGCTCACTCAAACCCTCGCCCTCTTTGTCGACAAAACCACCGCCGCCGTTCCCGATAACACCCCCGATGTCGCCAACGCCCGCTACGCCTTCTTTCATCAACAACTCGAATCCTGGTACAACCAAACCATGGAGCGCGCTGCGGGTTGGTACAAACGCCGCGTCCAGGTCTGCCTCTTCTGGATCGGCCTCGCTTGCGCCCTCGCCGTCAACGCCGATACCCTCTCCTTCGCACACTACCTTTTCATCTCGCCCGATGCTCGCGCCCAGGCCGTCCAGCTCGCCCAAGGCGTCATCCAGCAAGACCACACCCAACCTCCCACCACCCAAACCGCAAAAGACGATCTCGAAGCCCTCTCCCACATCGGAATCCCACTCGGCTGGTCCCACGCCGACCCCCTCTACCCCGCAAAAATCTCCCACTGGAAACTGTGGCATTACCTCGTCAAGTGCCTCGGCCTCCTCCTCACCGCCTTCGCGCTCTGCCTCGGCGCTCCCTTCTGGTTCGAAGCCCTCAACAAACTCGTCAACCTCCGCACCTCCCGCCCCCCTGACTCCAGTTCCAAAACACCCGACACCGGCCCCGGTGGCGGCGCTGGCCCCGCAAATCCTTCCCCCCTCAGTCCCACTGCACCCGCCCCCAACACCGCCGCCTCCGCAACGCCCCCCCAACCCGCCGCTCCCGCCCCCATCCTCCCAACCGACTACTGGTCCCAACCCGCCCGCGCCGCAGATTTCCCCAAAGCCAACCTCGCCACTCCCGGTTACTCCCACGCCAAAGCCGCTCTCATGGCCCGTGCCTCTCTCCTCGCATATTCCCCCCTCGCCAACACCGTCAAATTCACCGTCACCAACCCCGCCGGATGGAACGTCAACTCCTATGACTACTTCGACAACCTCGGCACCCAGGCCTTCCTCATCACCAAATCCGTCGGCCCCGACAACGTCGCCATCCTCGCTTTCCGCGGCACCGAACCCAAGGAACTCAACGACATCCTCGCCGACGCCAAAATCTCCCTCATCCCCTGCTCCGCCCCAACCCCCGGTAAAGCCCACTGCGGCTTCGAAGACGCAACCAAAGCCGTCTGGGACAAAATCGCCCCAAAACTCGCATCACTCCCACCCAACACCCATCTCTTCATCACCGGCCACTCCCTCGGCGCCGCTCTCGCCACCGTCGCCTACGCCAACGTCCTCGCCGACCCCGCACTCGCCAAACTCACCACCGAACTCTACACCTTCGGCTCACCCCGCGTCGGCGACCCCACCTTCGCCCAATACCTCAACCGCAAACTCGCCGTCCCCGCCCCCATCTCCCAATCCAACTACCCCGCCGCACACGCCTTCCGCTTCATCAACGAAGAAGACGTCGTCACCCGCGTCGCCCCCCGCGAATTGGGCTACGACCACGTCGGCATCCCCATGTACCTCGACGCCAACGGCATCCTCGACATCAACTTCGCCGAATGGCTCCGCTTCCTCAACACCGTCATCAACGCCGCCGACAACTTCCACGCCGAATCCGAAAACTTCATCAAACACCACGCCATGGAACGCTACGTAAAAAAAATCGACAACCTCGCCACCATGTAGCCCGCGCCACAACCCTGAACCCGCCACACCCCCTTTCAGCGCCGCCGCAACGCGGCGCCCCGTCCCATCAAAATTAATTCGTCCCCCCACGTTTAGCCCCGGCCTTTGGGCCGGGGAGGCCGGGTGCCATGCTTCTCATCACAACCTCGGTGATGAGAAGCAT
This sequence comes from Phycisphaerae bacterium, assembly GCA_035524355.1. Taxonomy (GTDB): domain Bacteria; phylum Planctomycetota; class Phycisphaerae; order WQYP01; family WQYP01; genus DATKPA01. Next base: position 114,549 of record DATKPA010000030.1, read on the forward strand.
GCCTCATGTGCATTCCCACCCCATTGTAACGCACGCCCAGCAATCGAACGCCGGGTGCCACATGTCCACTCATCCCCCAGTCCCATTCTGAAATCGTCTCTCTGTGCACCTCTGTGTCCTCTGTGCAACTCTGTGTTAAAACACTTCGTGGTCCTTCGTGCTCTTTGCGCCCTTTGTGTTTAACTCCCCGTCTCAATCGAAGGCAAAAACCTCCGCCACCAAATCTCCAGCATCACCAGCGCAAACACCCGATGCGTATGATCCCGCTCCCTACGTTAAACTGCTATCTTCCTCGAGAAACCGCATCCGCGCGCAGAAAAAATCCGTCCGGAAGACCCTCCATCCCAATCCCGCTCGCAATCGGAACCTCCGTTCGTCGTCCCGTGGAAAGCTCATAGACGAACCGATTCATCTGCCACACATCCTGCCCATAGAAAAGTGGCGTCCAGCCCACCCACACCGACTCCTCGGCCAGCACATTGTCTGACCAGGGATCGACATCAAGAATATCCGACCCCGGAACCAACACCTCGCGCTCAAGTGTGATTGCAGAACCAGACCTCCTTAAAACGAAAACATGCCGTGGCGAATCGGGCTTGGTTCCCGGAACAGCAACCGGCCCCAACCGCGTTTGGCGCGGAACTCCCGTCACAAGGTACAACCGATCCGATACAGAAAAAAGGCGCTCCGGCGGAATCTCGGAATGGAGCTCAAAGACTATCGTGGAAGGCTCATTGCGCTGACGAATTCGCACAACGTGTGCTGCTGCGGCGTAATAGAAAAAAAGCGAGCAGGAGTCGTCAGCACCAACAATGCGCTCATCAGGATCTGCAAGCGCCGGCGCGCGACGAGCCACCTCGTACGGAAGTTCGTTGGCGGGCACCTCTGTGTAACTCCCGTTACGGAATGCGAACGCCCGATGAGGGCCGCCGTAGTCAAATTCTCCGAAGACAAGCGAATCGTGTTTCGAATCCCGCTCAAGAAATCCGTCCCTCACGTCCGGCCGATCCCGACGGACCCGCCCAGCAAGTTCCGAAGGCTTATAGAAATAAAGATGAGGAGCGGCAACAGGAAGTGGATGCCGATACACCGGCTCGGAACCAGCACACCCGAACAACAAGCACAAAAAAACAAACGCCACGACCGCCACGCAGGTGCTTCTCGAAAATCGCGTCACCCCTCGCTCCTCTTCGTGGTCCTTCGTGCTCTTCGTGCCTTCGTGTTTACATCGTCGTCTCAACGCTCGGCGAAAACCTCCGCCACCAAATCTCCAGCATCACCAACGCAAACACCCGATGCGTATGCTCCCGCCGGGTGCTTCTCAATCACAACCTCGGTGATTGAGAAGCATGCCTCAACCGCGCTCCACTATTCAACCCGTTCCC
>DATKPA010000031.1:0-30337 GCA_035524355.1 Phycisphaerae bacterium
CTGGTGCGGGTTGGTGGTGTGCGGGTGTGTAGCGGCCGCATGGGGGGGCGATTGGCCTGCGGCATCGGAACCGGCGTCGAGCGCTTTGCCGGATGCGGCGGATCTCGTGAGGGAGGTGCGGGAGGGGGAGCAGTGGATTCATCGGGTCAAATCGCTGCAGGTGACGTTTGAGGAGGTGGCACGCCGGAGCGAGGTCGGCATCGCTGCGATGACCGCGACGATGAAACGCGCTGGCAGCATTCCTGATCCGAAGAATATTGCGCAGCTCCGACCCGCCTTGAAGATCGCGGTGTCGCTCTTTTTTGATGGAAAGCATTTTCGCTACGAAAGCAAGGCGGAAGACGATTTGTTCAGGCGGGAGGAGTTGTGGGATGGGGCGGCCGCTTATGACTATTACTACAGCAATCGCAGGTCGCCGTACCTGTCGATCAATTCCAAAGCGCAATTTGGAACATTTGAATGGCTGATGGCCGACGCTCATCAATTCGAGTGGACCGACTTGAACACGCTTCAGGCCGCCCGGCCTGCGAAGGATTTTGTGGCGGTTGGCCGGGAGAAGTTTCGCGGGGTGGATTGCTGGAAGCTGATGACGATCAACAATCAGGATGATTGGCCGGAACGGTGGTTTGTGGGTGTGTCGGATAATCGACTCTACGGCGTGTGGGAGGGAGCGGCGGGAGATCCGGCCGAAATGCTGGCGATGAACCGCGAATTTGCGGCGGCGGACGGATTCGAGATTAAGACGGAGGATGATGCCGAAACCTGGCTGGATAATCTCTCGCAAGCGCGCAAGGACGAGGTGCGGGAGAAGAGTCTTGTCTGGGTCGGCCGGTACGGTCTGCCAGCGTGGGAGCTGTGGTTTAGCGACTACCTGGAATTGCAGCCGGGGATATGGTTTCCGAAACGGCATGGGTCTCAGGTCTATTCGACGCTGAAGGAGGATGGTACGTCCGGCGGGCCGGTGCATCCGGATCACATGACGGAGTTGACGGCAACGGATGTTCGTTTGGACGAGCCTATCGCCGACAGCGTGTTTGCGGTTTCGGCACTGGGTATACGGGAAGGCGCAGAGGTTTGGGACGGGACGCATTTCCCGACGTTGGAATATCGGTATAAGGCGAAATTCACGCCGGAGGAATGGCAGGCGATTCTGGATGCGGCGGAGAAGAGGGAGGCTGCGTATGCCCAGGCTGTGGCGGCGCAGCAGCGGGCGCAGGCAATGCAGCAGGCGGCGCAGCGGGCGATGCAGAATCAGCCGGGGCCGGGCGGTGAGCCGTGAGGATGGACCGGTGGGATGCGGTCGCGCTGATGCATCAAGCATTTTTTTCCCCCCGAATGTCTTTTCATATTCGACCGGCGATACCATCGCCGGCTTTATTGGGGTCAGATTTCTCCGTGGAGTTTTTGGAGGCGTGGGCTGGTGAGGAGCATCCATTGGACGCGTTCGAAGTGGGTCAGCCATTCGGCGACGTTTTCGGCGAGGATGTCGCCGGTGTGGGTGAAGAGGCCGGTGGGGCAACTGGCGCCTTGCAGGTTGGAGAGATAGGCTTTGGCCTTGTCGCGGTAGGTGGCGAGGGTGCGTTCGCCGAAGCGTTCGCATTCGAACCAGTCCTCGGAGAGGAAGAGGAGGACGGGGACGCGCGGGGCGCCGCAGATAGAGAGCTCTTTGGCGATAGCGATGTCCCAGGCGTCGAGGTTTTCGTAGCCGGACTGGGCGGCGAGGGCTTTGTCGCGTTGTTCTGCGGTGATGAAGCCCATGCCGGTCATGACGTCGCCGATGCGGGCGTTGAGGCCCTTCGCGTGCTGTTCTTCCTGGAGGAGGAGTGCTTTTTCGACGCGTTCGGGGGTGAGGAAACCCCACTTGACGAGGATTTTTCCGAGCTGGGTGGAGCGGATGTCGTCGGGGTCGTCGACGGTGCCGGGCTTGGGAGCGGCGGTGGTCGAGGTCGCATTGAAGTCGCGGGCACGGTTGATGAAGCGGAGGTCGATGAGCCCCCCGGGGGAGTGCTCGGCGATTTTCTGGTAGATGGGGCAGGCGTTGACGCAGTCACCGCACCAGGGGCCGGAGAGGCAGAGGACGTTCATCTTGCGGCGGAAGGTGGCGAGGAGTTGCTTTTGGGTGTCGGTGAACGTGACGGCATCGTAGACCTGCTGCCAGCGGGTGCGGTGTTCGTCGGTGCCGTAGCGGGTGAGGAACTCGCGGTAGGGGAGTGCACGCTGGAAGACGGTGCGGAAATCGAAGGGCATGGGTTGGGCTCCGAGGGACAGTTTTTGGGGAAGTGTAGCGGGGGGCGGGGCGGGGTGGTAGCTTGGCCTTGAGCGGGGGTCGGTAGTAGCAGTGTATCGGTGATAACTGGGGGTGGCGTGAAACATTAAAAGTTTGGGGCCGGTGGTGAGCCTGGCCAGGGATTCTGGGGGCAAAAAACCGCGTTTTTGATAGCGCCAGCCGAAGATCCTCAGAATGATTTGGTGTTTTCCTCCGAAGATACTCATAGTGGGGGTGGGAAAAGTGCAAAATCCTCCGAAGATCCTCATATTGCTGCGCCTCCCTGAATTGAGTTTTGAGGGGTTTTTGGCGCAAAGTGATAAAATTCGTGGAAGTGGTGAAGTAATGTAAGTGGCGTAAATCTGGTGGGAAGGTCGGGCGCATTGTGTCGCGGAGATTGCCGCTTCTGCTTCGTATGCGTGCGTTGTAGTACCGCCCCTTTTGCACGAGATTCCCCTTCCCCGCAGGCTCTTGTCGCCGACAGACGGAAGTATGTTAGCGTTAAGTTTGGGTTTGATGCAAGAGGAAATTCTGTGGAATTTGTGAGGGGATAGGACGGCCTGCGGGCCGTTTGCGGGCAGGATGCCCGCGTTACGTAACGCGGGCATCCTGCCCGCAGGTGGTGCCCACCCAAGGGGAGTTCTGCAACCCGGCTTTCTTGGGGTTGTTGAGGATGTAGGTGTGGTGGTGGTGGTAGTGTTGGGGGAGGGAGTCGGCGAGGCGGAAAGTGATGGAGTAGGTTGCGTTCGGCGATTCCCAGTGGGGGAGGTAGCCGCGGGTGCGCTTTGTGGTATTTGGTGGAGGGGGTGGGTGCATCGTGATTGGGATGTTCGGGAAGGAGGCGTTGTGTGTCAATGGAAATCCCGGTGGGAACGCTCCTGCGGAGCGTATGCGGGCAGGATGCCCGCGTTACGCGCGGCCTGCGGCCGCGATTAGGGCGCGGAACAACAGGTCGTGGGGGGTGTTGGGGAGGTTTTCGGGGTGCCATTGGACGGCGAGCCAGAAGGGGAGGGTGGGGTCTTCGAAGGCTTCGATGAGGCCGTCGGGGGCGAGGGCGGTGGGGATGAGGCCGTGGCCGAGTTTGGCGATGCCTTGGTGGTGGCGGGAGTTGACCTGGAGCTGTTCCAGTTTCAGGGCGTGGGCGAGTTTTGTTCCGGGGTGGATGGTGACGTCGTGGAAGTTCGTGCGGTCGCCTACGCGGCGGTGTTGGATGGGGGAGTCGGGCTGGGAATCGGGGAGGTGTTGGTGGAGGGTGCCGCGGCGTTGGACGTTCATGGTTTGGCAGCCCATGCAGATGCCGAGGGTGGGGAGTTGGCGTTGTTCGGCGAGTGCGAGGATGGCGAGGTCGAAGGTTTGGCGGTCGGGGTCGGCGAGTTTGGTTTTGGGGTGAGGGGTTTGGCCGTAGAGTTTGGGGTCGAGGTCGTCGCCGCCGGGGACGATGAGGGCGTCGATGTTGTCGAGCATTTGGGAGCGGATGTCGGGGTCGTGGGTGATGGGGAGGAGGAGGGGGAGGCCGCCGTTGCGGAGGACGGCGTTGGCGTAGTCGAGGGGGAGTTCGAGGGTTTTGCGGGATTCGTCGGGGGTGCCGACGTCCATGGTGATGCCGATGCGGGGGAGGGGCATGGGGGCTCCAGTGGATCTGTGATAACAGTGGTAGCAGTGTAGCGGGAGGGGGTGGTGGGGGTAAGTGGTTAAGAGGTTAAGTAGTTAAGTGGGTTGGGGTGAAGTGCTGGGGGGAGTGCGAGGGTGGAAGTCGCGATTTTTCGCCAAAGAAGTCTTGACAATAGTCGTTACAACAACTATTATTGTCGTTGAACACTGGCGCTAGGCGTCGGCAAAGGAGCCGCGGGCCGCCGGTGGAGAAAGAAGGTTCTTTATGACTCTCCACAATGAAACGACTCCACGGGAAGCGGCCAACGCGGTGACGCCGATCGCGGGGCTGCACCACGTCACTGCAATCACGGGCAATGCGCAGCAGAACATCGATTTTTACACCAAGACGCTCGGCCTGCGTTTCGTGAAGGTCACGATCAACTATGACGATCCCGGCTCCTATCACTTTTATTACGGTGATGGGCTGGGTCGGCCTGGCACGATCATGACGTACTTCGCGTGGCCTGGTGCGCGGCGCGGAACCAATGGGGTCGGACAGGTGAGTGAAACGGCGTTTGCCATTCCGGTCGGTTCGGCGGATTACTGGAAGGAGCGGCTCGATCGTTTCGCCACGGGTGGTGCTCAACATGCGCAGCGTTTTGGTGAGAAGGTCGTGACGTTTCAGGATCCGGAAGGGATGCCGCTGGCGCTGGTCGAGACGGAGAAGGCTGCGGGAGATCGGCATGCGTGGAGGCATGGCGAGGTGCCGGTGGAACATGCGATCCGGGGATTCCACAGCGTCACGCTTGCGGAACTCACGGAGAGTGCGCCGGCGGGGATTCTGGTGAATCAGTTTGGATACCGGGAAGTTGGCCGGGAAGGGAAGCGCGTGCGCTATCAGGCGGCCCCGCCCCATGGCGATGCGATTGCGCGGGTGGTGGATGTGGTGACGGTGCCGAAGGGGAATTACCCGCAGATGGGCGCCGGCCAGGTGCATCACGTTGCGTTCCGTACGCCGGATGATGGGCAGCAGGCGCTCTGGCTCGAACAGTTGCGCAAGGCGGGCCGGAATGTGTCTCCGGTGATGGATCGGGATTATTTTCATTCGATTTATTTCCGGGAACCGGGCGGGGTACTCTTTGAGATCGCGACGGATGCGCCGGGCATGACGATCAACGAGAAGCCGGAGGAGCTGGCGACGCGGATTCAGCTTCCGGCATGGCTGGAGCCTCATCGTGTGCAGGTGGAGGCGGCATTGCCGAAGATCACGCTTGCGCCGCGTTTCGACGGCCTCGCCGCGGAGGAGGTGTAACGTGACTGCTCTCCAATTCACGCATGTTTATGAACAAGGGGCGGGCGCGAATGCGCGCACGCTGCTGCTTCTCCACGGCACGGGGGGAAACGAGCGGGATTTGCTGGGCGTCGGGCGTTCGCTGGATCCGGCGGCGAACCTTCTGAGTCCGCGCGGCAAGGTGCTGGAGCGCGGGATGCCGCGGTTTTTCCGGCGACTCGCGGAGGGCGTTTTTGACACGGAGGATCTGATTGCGCGGACGCACGAGCTGGCGGAGTTTGTGCGCAGCGCCAGCGGCACCTACGGATTTCTGCCGGAGAAGGTCGTTGCCGTCGGTTTCTCCAACGGGGCGAACATCGGCGGGGCGCTGCTTTTACTGCGTCCGGAGGTGCTTCGGGCGGCTGCGTTGTGGCGGCCGATGATTCCGCTGGTTCCGGAGAAACCGGCGGACCTCCAGGGGCGCGATGTGCTTTTGACGCACGGTTCGTTCGACTCGATGACCGATGAGCCGCAGCGTGAAAGGTATGCACGGATGCTCCGCGAAGCCGGCGCGCGGGTGGAAGTCGAAACGCTCACGGCGGGGCACGTGCTGTCGGCGAACGATATTTCGATTACGGAGAAATGGCTGCGCAATCGGGTGCAGGAGTAAGAGCACGGGTGGCGGTGCGGCGGCTTGTTTGGACGGTTGCTATGATGCGATATTCCGCGTTGTGGCTCGAGTGCATATGCCCGCCGTCCGTTCACCCCGCCGATCCGTCGTTTCGCTCTCTCAGTGGAGCGCGCTGCAGCGCGCGATTGAAACGTGTGACCGTTGTCCCCGCCTGCGAAAGCATTGCCAGGCGATCGGCGAAACGCGGCGGGCGGCTTATCGCGACCAGAGGTACTGGTCGCGCCCAGTTCCGAATTTTGGCGATCCTTCCGCGCGGCTACTGATTCTTGGGCTGGCGCCGGGCGCACACGGGGCCAACCGCACCGGTCGGCTTTTCACGGGGGACAAGTCGGGCGATTTTCTTTTCGCCGCGATGCATGCGGAAGGGTTCTGCAATCAGCCGACGTCGGTGCATCGAGCGGATGGGTTGAGGCTGATCGATTGCCTGATCACGGGGGCGGCTCATTGTGCTCCGCCGGGGAACAAGCCGACGCCGCGGGAAATAGAGAATTGCCGGCCATTTCTGGATCAGACGATAGACGCGATGCCCGGGCTGCGGAGCGGTGGTGGAATCCTGGTTCTTGGGAAGATCGCGTTCGATGCTGCGCTGGCCTACTATAAGCGGCGCGAGTGGCTCGCCGCCGATGCGCCGCGCCCGAAATTCGCTCACGGCGCGCTCTTCCGTTTTCCCGCCGCACCTTTCCTGCTCTGCACGTATCACCCGTCGCAGCAGAACACGTTCACCGGCAAGCTCACGCAGCCGATGCTGCGGGCGGTTTTCGCGGCAGCCCGAGCTCAACTGGAGAGATAGTTCGCGTCCAATTCGGGCCTTTTAAGAAATGCGCAAGGAGGCGAAAACGCTTGACCGCACCTGAGCGTGTTCGTATCCTGATTCGTTTTCCATTTTTGCACAAAGGTGTGACCCGACGTGGACATTCCCATCGAAGCGCCGATTATCGAAAAGGCTCACGCCCTCATCGAAGCACTGGGTTACATCCAGCGGTTTAATGAGAAGATCGTGGTGGTGAAGCTGGGCGGGTCGTTCATGGACAACGACGATGAGTTCCGCAAAGTGCTGACGGATGTCGTGTTCATGCAGGCGGTGGGGATGAGGCCGATCGTGGTGCATGGGGGCGGCAAGGCGATCACGGATGCGATGAAGAAGGCGGGGCTGCAGGCGCAGTTCGTGCAGGGGCGGCGGTATACGGATGAACGGACGCTGGCGATTGCGGAGCATGTGCTCTGCTCGGACATCAACGGTTTCATTGTGAACACGATCAACGTGCTGGGCGGCAAGTCGATGCCGCTGACGTCGCTCACGTCCACGGCGCTCTTCGCGGAAAAGATGTATCTGCCGGGCGAGGCGGGCACAAAGATCGACATCGGCCAGGTGGGGCAGGTAACGTGGGTGAACGCGCCGCTGCTGTTGGCGCTATGCCAGGCGGATTTCATTCCGGTGATTGCGCCGATTGCCCGCGATGCGGCGGGCGAGAAGCTGAATGTGAATGCGGATACCGCTGCCGGTCATGTCGCCGCGGCGACGAAAGCGGACAAGCTCGTACTCGTGTCGGACACGCACGGGATTCGCGCGAAGAAGGATGATCCGGCATCGTTGCTGCGGTCGATCACGAAGGGGCGGATCCAGGAATTGATCTCGCAGAAGGAAATTGGCGAAGGGATGCTGCCGAAGGTGGAGAGCTGCATCATCGCGCTCGATGCGGGGGTGAAAAAAGCGCACATCATTGACGGGCGGTTTCCGCACTCGCTCCTTCTGGAGATATATTCGGATCAGGGTGTGGGCACCGAAATTTTGTTGGGATAAACCATGGCCACGAAAACTGATTTCGTTTCGATTGTCGACCTGCCGCAGGAAAAGCTCGAACACATTCTGAATGTGGCGAAGCGATTGAAGAAGCAGTTGAAGGAGACGGGGCAGAATGAACCGGTCGGGCGCGGCAAGGTGCTGGCGTGCATTTTTGAAAAGCCTTCGCTGCGGACGCGGGTGTCGTTCGAGACGGCGATGTATCAGATTGGCGGCGGCGCCTTGTACATTTCGCCGAACGAGATCGGGCTGGGGACGCGGGAGTCGGTGCCGGACGTGGCGCGCGTTCTCTCCGGGATGGTGAACGGGATCATGGCGCGGGTGTTCGAGCATCAGAAGCTGAAGGAACTCGCGGCGCATGCGTCGATTCCGGTGATCAACGGGCTTTCCGATTACTCGCATCCGTGCCAGGCGATGGCGGATCTGATGACGGCGGAAGAACATTTTGGCAAGCTGGCCGGGCTGACGATGGCGTATATCGGCGACGGCAACAACGTGGCGCGTTCGCTGATGGTGGCCTGTGCGCGGTTCGGCGTGAAATTTCGAATTGCTTCGCCGGCGGGGTATGAACTGGAGCCGGAGCTGATCGAGCGGATCATGCGGCAGGTGCCGACGCTCGACTTCGCCAGCGCCCGCGACCCGCGAGACGCGGTGCGGCATGCGGACATCATTTACACGGACACGTGGGTGAGCATGGGGCAGGAGGCGGAGAAGGCGAAGCGGCTGCCGATATTCCAGCCGTATCAGATTAATGCGGCGCTGCTCAAGGCGGCGCCGTCGCAGGCGATCGTCATGCACTGTCTGCCGGCGTATCGCGGGGTCGAGATCACCGACGAGGTGATCGATGGCCCGCAATCGGTTGTTTTCCAGGAGGCGGAGAACCGGTTGCACTTTCAAAAGGGCCTCGTTGCCGTCCTGATGTGCGGACAATAAGGCACATTTGGCGGTCGCGGATCAATGGGGTATTCTGATGATGCGGGCGATTAGCTCAGTTGGTTAGAGCGCCGTGTTTACACCGCGGATGTCGGGGGTTCGAGTCCCTCATCGCCCAATTCCTCTCCAGTTCCTTTTTCATACGTCATTTCCTTTCCGTTTCTCTCGCGGTTCTGATTGCCGGCGCTAAACCGGTGTTTGCGATCGATTACTGCCGGGATCTGGGCATGCGCCGCAGGCGTATCGGGATGCATTCGCGAACGGCGTCGCATTCATCTGAGATTCATGGAGCGACATCACTCAATCGATGGAAAACCGCTGCGCTGGAGTCGAGTAAATACGAGCTTCTTAAGTAAGTGTTCTGCGCTACATGCATAAAAATCTCAATCATTATGCCGTTTAAACGAACTGCAGGCTTGTCTGGTTCTCTCGATATATTTAGGTATTTAATTTCGTTCCTTGACTAATCCATTTCCCGATGTAAAGTTCCGCAAATGAGGCGCGAGCCTTTGTGCTGGGACGGGGGAAGTTGAGTTTCACGCGCCTGATGCGCTCGTAGTGTAGTTTTGTTCGTCGGAAGCACGCTCCAACGTGTGCTCTTGGTCTGTATTCGGTAATGCACGCTTCATTTCTCGCCTTTCATTCAAGCACCGGACTGGGCGCATGACATCAAAACGCAAAGAACTCGCGCAAGTGATTGACGATCGGTGGGAAACAGCCCTGTAGGGCGACCCCGCCTGATGCGCGTCAGTCCATTTTGACGAAGCCACCGGCTTCAAAGTGAGAGAGGAATGTCGGTTCATCAACTCTTTTTCCGCCAGGCTGACCGAACGCCGGATGCGATTGCTTTGGACGGAATGAACGGGACAGTGACGTACCGGCAGCTCAGCGAGCGTTCTCGACAGATCGCGTCGCTCTTGATCGGAAACGGCGTTGTTCCAGGTGACGTCGTCGGAATTGCAATGGATCGAAGTGTCGACGTCATCGCCGGTTACCTTGCCATCTTGTCGGTTGGGGCCCTCTATTTCCCTATCGATCTGAACCAGCCGCGAGAGCGGCTCGAGTTCCTGCTTAAGGATGCAAAGCCCTCCGTTGTTCTCCTGACGCGGCAATCGGCAGATCGTCTGCCGGCCGGAGTTCCTGCCGCATATGTAGAGGAAGCCGATCGCTTAGCGCCAACCGGATTGGAGATGTCTGGCCGTTCCCACCCCCAGGGCATCGCCTGCCTGCTTTATACCTCCGGCTCAACGGGAGTGCCCAAAGGCGTATTGATTCCCGACGCGGGCATCGTGCGGCTCGTGACGGAATCAGATTTCATTCCGTTTGGCTCTCATTTGCGGTTCCTGCTTCATTCGCAGCTCCCCTTCGATGCCTCCACGCTCGAAATATTCGCGCCGCTGCTCAATGGCGGTACTTGCGTTCTTTTCCACGGTGAGAACATTGCCACGTTGCACGAGTTCCGTGAAGCAATCCGCCGTTTCCGCGTCAACACGGTCTTTTTTGGCCCGGCCATTTTCAACCTCGCCATCGAGGAAAACCCCGATGTTCTCGAGGGCCTGGCCTATCTTATTCAGGGCGGCGAAGCGCTCTCCCCGAACCATATTCGCAAATGCTTGGAACTTTTCCCGCATATGCATCTGGTCAACGGCTACGGCCCGACCGAGACAACCACCTTCGCAACCACCTACAAGATTCCCCGCAATCTGGCGGCCGGCGCCACCTCGGTTCCGATCGGCAAACCGATAGCACGAACGCAGACATATATCTTCGATGAATCCGGCAAGCTTATCACCGACGATCGCCCCGGCGAGCTGCTCATCGGCGGCTCCGGCGTGGCCCTTGGCTATCTCAATCGCCCGGAGATGACGGCGGAGCGCTTCGTTCCCGATCCGTTCAGCACCGATCCCCAGGCCCGTCTCTATCGCACCGGCGATCTTTGCCGATGGCTCCCGGACGGCAATCTCGACTTCATCAACCGGCTGGATTTCCAGGTCAAGATCCGCGGCCAGCGGGTCGAGCCCGGCGAAATCGAGGCGGCCATGCAGCAGCACTCCGCCATCGGCCAATCCGTCGTGATCGCCCGCGGCCAATCGGCGGACAAATACCTTGTCGGCTTTTATACGCTCGCTCGTGGGCAAACGTGCACTGCTGCGGAACTCCGCCAGCATCTGCAAAGGCACCTGCCCACCTACCTGGTTCCCGAAAAGCTCATCGCGTTGGAAACGATGCCCGCAACGCGCAACGGCAAAGTCGACCGTCGCGCCCTGCCGGACGACGTGCCGGTGGTGCAGATATCCTCCCGGCAACCGACGTCTCCTCTTGAGAAGGACCTGGCCGAGCTGTGGAAGCGATCGCTCGGCGTCGAGCAGATCGGCCTGGACGATTGCTTCTTCGAGTTGGGCGGAAGTTCGCTCGGCATGATGCGCCTTTGCACCCAGATTCAACAAAGGACGAACCGGTTCGTCTCGGTCAACACGTTCCTGTCCGCGACCACGGTGGGGAAAATGGCGGACATATTGGCGCGCCCGCAACAGTCGAACGACTCCAGCCTGATCGCAATGCTGAAGCCTGGCGACGGCGAGCCATTGTTCTGTGCTCCTGGTCATGGCGGGCATCCGTTGTTTTTCCGGCCGCTCTCGCAGCGGTTGACGTGGCCGGGGCCTATTTACGGTCTCCAGTTCCCCGGCCTGGACGGTACATCGGCCCCGGCGCAAAGTGTCGAAGAAATGGCTGCGCGATTCATCGCCGAGATTCGTTCGCTGGCCCCGGACCAACGCTATCATCTGATCGGCTATTCGTTTGGCGGCCTGATCACCTTCGAAATGGGCCGCAGGATGCGCGCTGACGGCGACGAGATCGGATCGACCATTCTGCTGGATGCGTTCACGTCGACGGCTGGCCGCAGCCGCCCGCCCATTGCGCGAATAGCAATTCATGTCAAGCGGTTCCTTCGAAAGAGCGCGCGAGCCAGATTTCAGCATATCAAGCCGCACCGCAATGCCGATCAGGAAATTCCGGAGTCGGCCGTCACGCTCATGCCCCACATTGAGCAAGTCAACCAACTTAATCGTCGGGCCTACGACAACTATCGTCCGGGGCCGCACGATGGCGATGTCACTCTGATCCAGGCGATGGAGAGGCCGGATTGGATCGAGTTTTGTATCGTCGATCCGACCGGCGGCTGGGGCGATTTCGTCAAAGGCAAACTTGAAATCAAGCAATGCCCGGGAAATCACCTGACGATGATGGAAGAACCGCACCTCCCCCAGTTGGCTGATATTCTGAATCAGTCGCTCTCCGTCCGAGAGATGGAGCCGGCCTTACCCAGTTGAACGGCGCGATCTCTTGCCTCTCCTGCCACGCGCGAATGGCGCGACAGGATCTTCACGTCTGGATCAGTCCGCTGCCGCCGTTGAACATTCATTGGCTTCGCCGGCGGTTGCCACTCCTGTTTTATTTCGTGCTGAACGGCAGGAAGATTCTGGCGAAGGCCCACGGCTCGGGTTCGAGGTGTTCGCTGGTTTACGCTCCGGATTCCCTTGACGCCTTGCGTTCGCGCGGGCCGGCGGCGTCCTCGTTGATGGATCAGTAGTGGAGGGAACAGACCCTGGGGGGGGGCGTCGGGCGAGGCTCTGAGGCTGAGGGCGTCGTCGAGGACGAAGAGTTCGTCGGCGAGCTTTTGGCGCGATGGTGGGTGAGGGGAGCTGGGAGAGAGAGGGGGCGGCGGCGGTAAACGTTTGGTCCGATTCCTGAACAGCGCGGAGAGTGAGGGGGGTGGCAGCGGTTGTTGCCGGGGAGTGAAACAGGCGGCGGCGATGGGACGTTTCTGGTAAAACGGCGGGGCGTTTGAGGAGGACGCTATGGATTGGCGAATTGGATCGGCCTTGGTAATGATGTTGGCGGTGGGGGGGTGTTGTCATGTGATTCAGCCTCCGCCTGCGCCGAGGGGCGATTTGCCGGCGGCGATTTCGATTGAGCAGCAGATCGCAAAGCTAAATGCGCGCGCTGTGCTTTTGCCGCGGTTCAGGGCGCACGCGGATGATGGGGGGGTGCAGATTATTTTGCCGAACAAGGAAGGGAAGCCGGAGACTTCGCCGGCGGGGAGCGGGACGCTACTGGTGGAGCAGACGTATGCGACGCATGGGGCGAAGCTGTTGCTATCGGTGCGGTATGAGTTGAAGGATATTTTTGACCTGGGGCGGAACGAGCAGGTGTGGTGGGCGATTGAGCGCGGGCAGGAACAGCGTGCGTGGATGGGGCCGGCGGCACGGGCGGGGGTGGAGCGGGAGATGGCGGCAACGTTGCGGGAGGGGAAGGGGGCGGACCCGAAGTTGTTCGAGGCGTTGTCGGCGGAGATACCGGAGTTGCTGGGGGTGACCGAGATCGCGCCGGATTCGGGAGAGAGCATCGTGATGCGGGTGGATGATGAGCGCGGGGTGAACGATTTGATTTTTGTGCGGCAGTCCGCCCCCGGGTCAGACGGGACGGCGACGATGGAGAAGGAGATTGTGGTGGATCGGCGCACCGGGGAGGTGCGGGAGGTCGATTTGTATTTGCCGAACGGCGAGCTGCTGGCGCGGGCGACATTGAGCGATTACCAGCCGGTGAGGTACAAGGCGGGGGGAGGGGTGTCGCCGCCGGTGGGGGAGGCGGTGCCGATGATGCCGCGGGGAGTGATCCTCGATTATCCGGCGCGGCGTGCGCGGCTGGGGATGAGTTTGTCGGTGGTGGAAGTGCCGGCACGTTTTTCGGAGGAAGCGTTTACGGTGCCGGATTGGAAGGAGGAGGGGGTTGTGCCGGAGGTGGTGAGGTAGGGAATGAGTCGGATTGAGTCATTGAGTCATCGGTTCATTGAGTGATTGTCGCTCAATCGAGCATCAATGCCCCGATGCCTCAATGACTCAATTCCATCAAAGTTCATAGATCTCGCTGAATTTGGTTTTCAGGTAATGGAGATACGGTTCAGTGGTGAGGGGTTGGCCGGTGGCGAGGGGGATGAGTTGGGCGGGCGGGTATTTTCTGCCGTGATGGTGGACGTGGGTTTTGAGCCAGCTATAGAGCGGGGCGAAGTTGGCGGATTGGATGTCGGGCATGAGGGAGGGGAGGTCCTTTTTGGCGGATTGGAAGAGTTGCGCGGCGAGGATGTTGCCGAGGGAGTACGTGGGGAAGTAGCCGATGCCGCCGCCGGACCAGTGGACATCCTGGAGGATGCCTTCGCGGTCAGTGGGCGGGGTGATGCCGAGAGATTGCCGCATTTTTTCGTTCCAGCGCTGCGGGGCGTCCTGGACGGAGAGCTTTTGCGTAAGGAGTTCCTGTTCCATTTCGTAGCGGAGGATGATATGAAGGTTGTAAGTGACTTCGTCGGCCTCGACGCGGATGAAGGAGGGCTTCACGCGGTTGATGGATTTGTAGAAGGTGTCGAGCGGGGTGGCGGCGAGTTGGGCGTGGAAAGTTTGCTGGAGGTGGGGATAGAAGCGATTCCAGAATCCCCGGGATCGGCCGACGAGGTTTTCCCAGAGGCGCGACTGCGATTCGTGGACGCCGAGGGAGACGCCGCCGGAGAGTGGGGTATGTTCGTAGGCGGGGTTGATGTTGAGTTCGTAGAAGGCGTGGCCCATTTCGTGCATGACGCCGAAGAGGGCGCCGGGGAGCCAGTTTTTTTCGTAGCGGGTCGTGATGCGCACGTCGTTGGGAGAGAAGTTGGTGCAGAAGGGGTGGACGGACGTATCGAGGCGGGCGCGGTCGAAGGGGAGGCCGCAGGCGCGGAGGATGTCGATGGCGAATTTCTGCTGAAGGGCGGGGTCGTAGTCGCGCGTGAGTGGCTCCTCGGAGACGCGGTCGGCGTGTTCCTGGATGGCGGCGACGAAGGGAATCGTTTCATTTTTAAGGGTCGCGAAGAGAGGATCGAGGGTGGCGGTGGTCATGCCTTCTTCGTAGTCGTCGTGGAGGACATCATAGATCGGTTTCCGGGGGTCAATCGCGGCGGCGTATTGGCGTTTGAGGTGGAGGAGCTTCTCGAGCCAGGGCGCGAAGGCGGGGTAGTTGTTATCAGTACGGGCTTTGGCCCAGACTTCGTGGGCGAGCGCGGTGGTTTCCTTGAGCGCGACGACGAGCGACGTGGGAACCTTGATCGCTTTGTCGAGGTTGCGGCGGGCGACGCGGAGCATGGCTTTGTGATCTTCGTCGCCGGGCTTTTCGGCTTCGGCGGCGGCGAGAAGGTCCTGCGTTTCTCTGGCGACGTGGAGTTCGTGCGAAAGTTTGGCGAGAGTGGAGAGCTGCTTCGCGCGGGCCTCGGCGCCTTTCGGAGGCATCATGACGAGCTGGTCCCACTCGAGGAGGGCGGTGGACTGATCGAGGTTGTGGATGTCGGCGAGGCGGGTGAGGAGATTTTCGAGGGCGGTGCTGGGGACGGGCATGGACACTCCTGAATACTGAATAAAGCGAGTCTGTGGATTCAGAATAGGTGGGAGCGCGGGAAATGAAAAGCGTTCGCGCGGGGATCAGGGGCGATTGTGTTTGGCGGTGGTGAGCAGTTGGAGGAGTACCCGCTTCGGCATCTCCAAAAACCACCCCATGTAGGGGGGGCGCATGTCCGGAAATTCCGCGGTGTGAATGCATGCACGGCGCGATTAGAATTGTCGTGATCAAGGGAGGGTTGCATGACCGCAGCGGATGAAAATCGGCCGGTGGTGCTCACGTCCGTGCCGACGGAATTGGAAGGGACGCTCATCGTCGGCCGGCTGGAGGGCGAAGGCATCGTCGCGATGCTCGCAGGCGGGGGATTGGCCGGGTGGCGTGCCGAGGTGCCCGCATGGGTCCAGGTGATGGTGCTCCAACGCGACGAAGCCCGCGCCCGCGAACTGCTCAGCCAATGGCGCAACCGCATGAACAGCGAAGACGACGACTAGGACACTGGTTCAAAGATCCAGGGAACCACGGCGAATCATCGGACGCGGACAGCTCCATCTTTCCAATCGATTGCGTGCCGTCCTGGAAATGCGAGAATGATAGTCCGTAATTCTGCGTATTTGGGCGGCAGCGAGAGTTTATGCGCGTTGTGGTCTCGAACCCGGATGGGATGGGCGATGTGGTGCTGCGGTTGCCCATGATGCGGGCCATTCTGGACGCCGGTCATGAATTGATGGTGCTCTGCCGTGGCCACGCGGAACATTTCGTACGCCGGGGCCTCGGTCCCGCCGCGCAAGTGGTTGTGCTCCAACGAGACCCCTATGCGATGCAGCGCGAGAAGATCGAACAATTCGACGCCGACCTGATCGACCGTGTCCACCCATTCCTCCAGAGCGACGGCGTGCTCGCGTTCGGTCCCTACCAGTGGACCATCCTCGAAGAGCACCTGGCACGCATCGCCGCGGAATCCGGCGGCACGCGCGTCCGCATGAACGGCTTCCGTTACCTCGGCGGCCGTAGTGTCGACGGCATCCCGGGCGCCGAGCGCGTGGTGGAGGTCCACGAACATTGGCACGAGTCACGCAAGAACGCAGCCCTCTGCGCAGGGGTGCTCGGCAAGCAAGTCGCGCTCGGAGATCCCGTTTTGCGAGCCGACGAAACCGACCTCGAACTCGCCCGCAAGTACCTCGCCGCTGAGCATCCCAGGTGGTGGGCGCGGGCGGGATCGACCGGCTTCTGGACGGGATTGATGGGGAACGCCGGCGATTATTACGCCGGCTTGAAGGAATGGGGACACGAAAACTGGGTCGACGTCGTTCGACATCTCATCACCAACCGGGGCCTTTGCGTGCTGCTGACCGGGGCGGAAAACGAGCGGAAATCCCTCGAACGCATCCGCAGCCTCATCGGCCTGGAGGAGCAAGTGGCGGTCGTGACAGGCGATGCTTCAACATCCGAAGGTGTCTCCATGATTCTCGGTTTGACATCCCTGTCGCAGGCTTATATAGGTAAAGATTCCGGTCCAATGCATGTGGCTGCCGCACTGGGCAAGCCAGTCGTAAGTCTCTTCGGCGGTGGCCATTGGCCGCGCTTCACTCCGCTGGCGACACCCTCTCTGGCGGTCGCGGTGGAAATGCCCTGTTCCCCCTGCGGCTGGTTCTGCCGGATGTCGGAGTCGTACTGCGTGAAGCTGGTGCCGGTGTCACGGGTGACGGCGGCAATCGACGCGGTCGCGGATGGAAGTGCAACAAGCCGTTGCGTGGAGTTGTTGCCACGCACGTAAAAAGTGGTGGTGCAAGTATCGGGGAATTCATTATGAGCCAGGAACAGATCGGCGCTGAAAACGGAGAGCTGCTGGATGAGTTTCGCCGGTTGCGTGAACTCCTGGTGCAGGAAGTGGCGGACGTGCGGGCGCAGTTGGCCAGGACGCAGGAGCGGTTGATCGCGGAGCAGGAGGAAAGTGCCTCGATGCGCGCCGAACGGGACCGTCTGCGGCAGGCGCAGGTGAGCGTGGACGTTCGCCTTTTGCAACTGCAGAAGGACATGGCGGCGAACGTGGAGCACGTGATTGAGCGGGAGCGCGAGATTGCACAGCGCGAGGAGGGGTGGGTGGACAAACTTCTGGCAGCGCAGAAAGAAGCCGGTTCGTTGCGGCTCGAACTGGGTCGCACGGCCGACAAACTTACCAATGCGGAAGCAGTCGCACGCAATGCCCAGAGCCAGGTGACGCAATACGAATCGGCGCAGCGGGCTCAGATGTCGCGACTCGGTGAACTTGAGCCCCGGGTAATCGCTTTGGAAGAGCAACTCCAGGCGAAGGCGACGGAATGGGCAAGGGTGAAAGCGGCATACGATGCGCAGTCGCGCGAACTGATTGCCAAACGCAAAGAGACCGAGGCCCGGCTGAATGAACTCGCCGGCGCACGTTCGCGCCGGCTCCTCATGAAACTCGGCCTCGTGAGCCGGTGCCAATGGGAAAAGTGATGCGGGGCGGGGGAGATTTGTCTTCTTTTTTTGAAACGGCCAAATGATGTCGCAACCGAAAATTGTTCCGCCGACCACCGCCTGGCCCATGGCGCCCGGAAACGGTTACAAGCGGAGTTGGGGCGAAGGGGATGCCTATCTCAACGATGAGCACGCGCGCATCTACAAGGAGACGGAGTCCCTGCCGGGATGGCAGGACATTCGTGACTCCGAAAAGCTCTACGAAATGGCATTCCACAACGGCGGCATCATTCTTGAGATTGGGATGTTTGGCGGGCGCAGCGCGACCGTGGAACTGCGCGGGGCGCTCGCGGGAATCGCGGCGAAGCACGGCCCAGAACTGCCCCAGTTTTATGGGGTGGATATCGACGGGCCCTCGGTGGGGCGGACATACGAGACGTTGAAGGTGCAGAAGCTCGCGGAGCACGCATTGCTATTTCGCGGCGGATTTCTCGAGTTTCACCGGATGATTCCGATCACGCCGACGATGGTCTTTGTCGACGGCGATCATCGCTACCCGGGGGTTTGGGCCGATTTGCACAATCTGAGCAGAATTCTGACCCCCGGAACGCCGGTATTGTGTCACGATTTCGGCGGGATTGACGGGGTCAGGCGGGCGGTGGAGGAGTGGGTAGGGAAGGGATTCTATCGCGCGATGGGACAATTCGGGCCGTCAGCGTTGCTGATGGCGACCGCCCGGTGCGGTGGCGAGGGTCCGGTCGGACTGCCGGCGGAGATTTTTCAGCAGATGCGCGAGCGACTGGTAAGCGTCTTTTTAAATGAGACGGGCGGGGCAGCAGAAACAGTCGATCAGGCGCGCCTGGCGGAGGTCACCGAGCCGGCGCGGGCGATTTGCCAGCGTGTGCGTCGTGACGGCTGGCACACGAGCAAGAGCGGATGGCCGTACTCATCCAACGAGGCGATCTCCCGCTATCCGGAAACTCTTCCTGACGGCCGTCCCTGGCCGAAGATTTCGATCGTCACGCCCTCGTACAACTACGGCGCGTTCATCGAAGAAACGATTCTCTCGGTGATCAACCAGGGGTATCCGAACGTCGAGCACATCGTGATCGATGGCGGTTCTCCGGACAACACGCGCGACGTGATCGAAAAGTATCGGCACGCGCTGGCGTATGCCGTCAGCGAGAAGGATCGCGGCCAGAGCGATGCGATCAACAAGGGCTTTGCCAAGGCCACGGGAGAAATTCTGACCTGGATCAACGCCGACGACATGCTCGCGCCGGGCGCCCTGCATGCGATGGCGCTGGCCTTCTGGAAAACGGGCGCCGACATGGTGGCGGGGATCTGCGAACAGTACCGCGAAGGCCGGCTGGTCGAGAAGCACATGACCTCCTGCGGAGACGGCGAGTTGCCCGCGGAGGAGCTGCTGGACCTGGAGGGTCGCTGGATGGCCGGGCAGTTCTTCATGCAGCCGGAGGTGATGTTCACCCGGGAGCTATGGGAGAAAGCCGGCGGGCACGTCGATGTCGATCTGCACTATTCGATGGACTACGAACTGTGGCTGCGCTTCGCGCTCGCCAAGGCGCGGCTCCATGTGATGGGGCGATCGGTCTGCTGGTTCCGGCATCACGGGGAGCAGAAGACGTCGGCGGTGGAAAAATTCCTGCCGGAGCTGACGCGCGTGCGCGACGAATTCGCGGCGAAGCATGGATTAAACGTGCGTCCGATCGGGCGAAAGGTGACGCGCGGGGCTCTGCGCGTGGCGTCGGTCAGCGATCTGGGCTTCAAGTACGGTGCGGGCATTGGTCAGCGGCGTCTGGTTAATGCACTCATCGCCGGCGGTCATGAAGTGATCAGCTTTGCCGCGTCGGAACGGGTGCATTCGGAAGTGGCGGCGGATGCGGCGAAAGTCGTGGAAGCCGTCGGGCACGTTTCGCCGGACGTCGTGATGGTGGGGAACACGCACGGCGCCTCGCTCTCGCCGGAACTGGTGGGAATGCTCGCGAAGCAATGGCCGACCGCGGTGGTGCTGCACGATCTCTGGCATCTGACCGGCCGCTGTGCTTACACGGGCGGCTGCCAGAAATATCTGGACGGCTGCGATGAGAGCTGCCCGACGGCCACGCAGTATCCGGTGCTCGCGCCGGAGAAGATTCGCGGAGCCTGGGAAAAGAAATACGAAGCGTATACGCAGGGAACGCCGCCGCTGTTCCTGGCGAACAGCGAGTGGACCGCCGACATCGCGCGCAACGCATTGAAGGCGCAAAAGAGTTCGGCCGGCGTTTCGACAATCTGCTTCGGCATTGAGCTGGATGTGTTTCGACCGATGGACAAGCAGTTCTGCCGCCGGATGCTCGGGCTGCCCGAAGAGGGATTTGTGATTCTGTCGTCCGCGTCGACGGTCACCGATCCGCGCAAAGGTGTGCACCTGCTTTCGGAAGCGTTGAATCGACTCGAACTGCCGGACGTAACAGTGGCCTGCGTGGGTTCGGCCAGTCCGGAATTGGAGCGGCTGATTCCCGGCGTCCGGGCGCTCGGCTACACGAACGATCCACAGCGCCTCGCGATGGCGTATGCGGCGGCGGATCTGTTCGTCGGCCCGAGCACCGAGGAGGCCTTCGGACAGGTCTTCACGGAGGCCGCGGCTTGTGGAACCCCGAGCGTTGCGTTCGCGGTAGGGGGAGTAAGCGAGGCTGTGATCGATAACGTCAATGGCCGACTGGCAGGGGCGGTGAATGCCGAATCGCTGTCGCATGCGATCTTCGCGCTCTATTCCGATGCACGCGCACGGCGCGAGATGAGCGTGTGGGGGCGGCTCCATGCAGAGAACGAGTGGTCGGTCGAGAACGCGTATCACGAATTGCACGTGGGATTGGAACGCGGTGGATTCCTGGCGAAGCTGGGAATCGGGCCAAAAGTACGGTTCGGGCCGACCGCGGATGTGGCTGTGGAACCGGTGACGCTGGGCCTGGCGGCGGGCGAGTGGGCCGCAGTCTCGGGCTTTGATCCGTGGGAAGGACCCTACGCGGAGCAGAAGCTGCCACGCTGCCGGTGGATGCTCGGCCCGGTCAGCAAGGTGCGGGTGAACGTGACCCGGCCGGGGATTCATCATCTGCGGCTCGTCTGCACGGCGTATCACCCGATGGCCGCTCTGCGGGTGGTGCATCGCGGCGTGAAGATTGTCGAATCGGCGGTGACTTCACACGAAGTGGCGCCGGAAGGATTCGTCGTGTCGTGCAACCTGGATCTGCGCGACAGCGTCGAAGAAATCGAACTGCATCACTGGCCGTGGGCGATGACCGAGTCCGGCCGGCAGTTCAGCGTGCTCCTCTATGACCTGATGATTCTCGATTCGCACGGCGCACGCATGGATCGCACGGAAGGCGAATTGCCCGCGAACGAACTGGTGGCGAGCGGCGAGGCCACATGCTGAGCGACCTTTTACCTTATCACCGCTACATTCGGCAGAACGCACTCCGCGACATTCGCCATCGCTACGCAGGCACCGGCCTGGGTCTCTTCTGGCACGTGATCTCGCCGCTGTTGCAGATTCTCGTCTACTACTACGTCTTCTCGCACATCTTCCAGAAGATCGGATTCGATCTGCCCGGCGTGAACGCACCGTTCGCCGTCTATCTCTGCTCCGGCATGCTCCCCTGGGTGTCGTTCACAGAAGCCGTGGTCCGCGGCACCGGCGCGTTTCAGGACAACGCAACTTATTTAAGAAAGCTCCCCATCCCCGGCCCCGTCTTCGTCGCCACCGCCGCCGCGACCGCCACGCTACAGCTTTCCATCAGCCTGGCGATCCTTGTTCTCTTCTCCGTCTCAATGGGTCTGCACCCCACGTGGACGTGGCTCCTCCTGCCCGTCATCTGCGCCCTGTGGCAGATCGTCGGCTTCGGTCTCGGCCTGCTGCTGGGCACGCTCAACGTCTTTTTCCGCGATGTCTTCCAGATGCTGGTGGCCCTGCTGCAGATCTGGATGTGGTCGGTCCCGATCGTCTATCTCGAAGATTCCTTTCACCCCTGGTGGGTCCTCAACCCGCCTTACGCCTTTCTGCATTCCGTTCGCGAAGTCTTCTTGTACGGCCGGCTGCCCGAGCTCTGGCTCTGGGGCGCGATGATCGGCTGGGGCGTGCTGCTCGTAACTACAGGAATGCTCGTTTATCGGGCGCTGCGTGCTGAATTGCGCGACGTGCTTTAACCAGGCGGGACTCCTCTCCCCGCTCCAACCCGCCTCACTCGCCTTTACGGAAAACTCCGACTTGACTTGGTCCGATGGCAATACGTATCGTGGAACTAGTGATTCAAAGGACCCTATGGCCTTTCTGGCGCGCAAACTCATCCCCGGCTTCATCGCAGTGGTCATGTTTCTAACCACCGCCCTCTGCCCCTGTGCGCTCGGCCTCAGCTCCAATCCGATGCGCCCCGTACACTCCTGTTGCGAACGTCACGACAATCGCGGCACCGCCCCCTCCAAGGACGGCTCACAGAACTGCACCGATTGCGGCTATGCCCGCGCTCTCCTTTCCTCCGCACATGGTCCCGTCAACGTAGCGCCGGCCCAGCCCGTCGCCTTCGCGTACATCCCCGCAATGGTCCTGACTCCTTCCCTCATGCCCGTTCAACGTGGCGACGCACGCTGCCTCGATCCCTGCGGCGAATCGGGCAGTTCCCTCCTGCGCCTCCATTGCGCATTGCTCGTCTGATACCCCCTCCAATTCGACTCGTTTTGACGTGATGTTTCCGCGCGCCCGCGGACCACGTCTCTGAACGAACGCGTTTCCCCTTCCCTCCCTCCCCCAGGACGAATTGGAGCGGTCCATGAAAAAGAGTCAATACATTTTCCTCGTCGTGATCGGATTCGTGGCCTCGCTCGTCACCGGTATCTGGACCGGCGGGCACTGGAACACGCTCTTCGCAAAACGAACCGTCGCGGCCAGGACGGTGAACGACTCCGCTGGGACTTCCACAGCACCTGAACTGCTATACACATGCAGCATGCACCGCCAGATCATTCTCCATCATCCCGGCGTCTGCCCCATCTGCGGCATGCCCCTCGAAGTGCTCCACCTCGCCACGGCCCATTCCGCAAACTCCGCGATCACCCAGCCGCAGGCCATTCAAATTGACCCCGTGATGGTGCAGAACATGGGCGTGCGCGTCGCCAACGTCGAGCGCGGTCCGCTGCACGTCATGGTGCGCGCAGTGGGGACATTCACCGAGCCCGAGCAGAATCACTTCGAGGTGAATTTACGCGTATCGGGCTGGATTCAGAAACTCTATGCGGACCGGGAGGGAATGGCGGTGGCGAAGGGCGACCCGCTGTTCGAGTTGTACAGCCCCGAGATCACGGCGGCGAGCGATGAACTGATCTCCGCGCGCAAGGCCACCGACCTCGTGCAGAAAGAGGGGGATGAGACCCTGAAGGCGTCCACGGCGGCAATTGTGGGCGGGGCGCGCCGGAAGCTGGAACTGCTGGGATTGTCGACCGAGCAGATTGATGCGATCGCGGCCATGGACGCTTCGCCCAAGTCGATCACGTACAGGAGCCCCCTGCATGGGCATATCACCGCAAAGACTGTGGTGGAGGGATCGGCAGTAAAGGCGGGCGACCGCATCATGCGGATCGCCGACCGCTCGGTGATGTGGCTGCAGGTGCAGGTGTACGAGCACGATTTGTCGCTGGTGAAGGAGGGGATGGAGGTGCAGGTCACCGTGACCGCCGTGCCGGGGAAAGTGTTTGAGGGGAAGGTCGATTTCATCTATCCGCATCTGGACATGGAGTCCCGGACGGCGATGGTGCGAATCGTGCTTTCGAATGAGGGGCACGATCTGCGGGAGGGAATGTTCGCCTCCGCCATGTTCAACGCCACGCCGGCACAGGAAGCAGTGATGGTGCCGCGCGAAGCCGTCATCGATTCGGGAACGCGGCAGATCGTTTTCCTTTCCAAAGGCAACGGACGATTCGAGGCCCGCGAGGTGACCGTCGGTCTGTCCGGCACAGCCGATGGCCAGGACGCCGCCGACCGCATGGTGCAGGTCCTCTCCGGCCTCAACGGCGGCGAAACCGTCGTCACCAGCGGCCAGTTCCTCCTCGATTCCGAAAGCCGCCTCCAGGAAGCCATCGCCAAGCAGGACCACAATCACATGGCCTCGCCCGGCGACCAGCCGCCAAAGCCGGAGACCGCTGGCGCAATATCGGCGAAGTCTGATGGGGTGAAAGGGATGCAGCCATGATCAGCAGGATCATCGAATTCTCCATCCGCAATCGCTTCCTCGTCCTGCTGCTCACGTTCGCCCTGATCGCCGCCAGCATCTGGGGAACCCTCCACCTCAGCCTCGACGCAATCCCCGATCTCTCCGACGTCCAGGTCATCATCGTCACCAACGATGAAGGCCAGAACCCCGAAGTGATCGACAAGCAGGTGACCTATCCGCTCGCCAGCGCGATGCTGAGCGTTCCCCGCGCCACCGCCGTCCGCGGCTACTCCATGTTCGGTCTCTCCTTCGTCTACGTGCTCTTCGAAGACGGCACCGACATTTACTGGGCCCGCAGCCGCGTCCTCGAATACCTGAATTTCGCGCGCGACCGTCTCCCCGCCGGCGTCGATCCCAAGCTGGGCCCCGACGCCACCGGCGTCGGCTGGGTCTACCAGTACGTCCTCTACCCCGGCTTCTATTCGCCCGATCACCCCAAGGGCCTCTGGCACGATGAGACCACCAACACGTGGTACGCATCCCCCGAGCAAGCCCCCGCATCGCAGCGCGACCGCCTCGCCAAAGTGCGCGCCTGGGAAGCCCCCGGCGCCGACCCGCTCACCCACACCCCGCTCGTCTCCGCCAATCAGGACCTCTCCCAGCTCCGCAGCCTGCAGGATTGGTACCTCCGCTATCCCCTCACCAGCGTCGAAGGCGTCAGTGAAGTCGCCCCCATCGGCGGCTTCGTCAAGCAGTACCAGGTGATCCTCGACCCTGACAAGCTCAAGGCCTTCAAACTGCCGCTGAAAGACATCATGATGGCGATCCAGCGATCCAACAACGATGTCGGCGGCGCCACCGTCGAACTCTCCGAAAACGAGTACATGGTGCGCAGCCGCGGCTACCTGCAAGGCGTCCCCGACCTCGAGAAAGTCCCCGTCGGCATGGCCGGCGGCGAAGGCCCCGGCGCCGGCACCCCGATCCTCCTCTCCGATGTCGCCAAGGTGCAGGTCGGCGGAGAAATGCGCCGCGGCATCGGCGAATACAACGGCGAGGGCGAACTCGCCGGCGGAATCATCGTCGCACGCTTCCACGAAAACGCCTACCGCGTTATTCAGAACGTCAAAGCAAAACTCGCCGCGCTCGAGGACGGCCTCCCCCCCGGCGTCATCATCAAAACCACCTACGACCGCTCCGCCCTCATCGAACGCTCGATCCACACCCTCCGCCACACGCTCATCGAAGAAATCACCGTCGTCGGCCTCGTCTGCATCCTCTTTCTCCTCCACGCCCGCAGCGAACTCGTCGCCGTCTTCGTCGTCCCCGCCTCCGTGCTCGTCGCGCTCTTCCTCATGCAGATCCTCGGCATCAACGCCAACATCATGTCCCTCGGCGGCATCGCCATCGCCATCGGCGTCGTCGTCGATTCCGCCATCGTCATGGTCGAAAACGCTCACAAACATCTCGACCGGGAAGAGGAACGCGTGCACCGTCTGGAAATGGAAAATCGAAAATCGAAAATCGAAAATCCAATCACTACCCGCCCGCGCGGCCAGATCATCCTCGAAGCCGCCCAGGAAGTCGGCCCCTCCCTCTTCTTCTCCCTGCTGATCATCACCGTCAGCTTCCTCCCCGTCTTCGTCCTCGGCGGCGAATCCGGCCGCCTCTTCAAACCCCTCGCCATGACCAAAACTTTCGCCATGGGCGCCGCCAGCATCCTCTCCATCACCATCATCCCCGTGCTGATGTACTACTTCATCACCAGCCGCGTCCTCCCGAAACGCTGGGGCTGGATCGCCAACTCCCTCATCACGCTCGCCACCATGTTCATCCCCGCCACCGTCCTCTGGCTCGTCGCCGACATGTTCGAACCGCTGAAGCCCTGGCAGTGGTGGATGGCCGGCGGCTGGGCCGTCCTCGCCGGCATGCTGCTCATCCCCCAGAAAATCATCCACGAAAAACACAGCCCCATCAGCGTCGTGCTGCAGTGGCTCTACGACCCCTTCTTCTGGCTCGCCATGAAACTCCGCTGGGTCATGCCCGTCCTCGCCCTCCTCGCCCTCGCCTCCACCTGGTATCCGATCAGCCATTTCGGCAGAGAGTTCATGCCGCGCTTGGACGAAGGCGACCTTCTCTACATGCCCACCACCTTCTCGAGCATCAGCGTGACCAAAGCCAAGGAACTGTTGCAACAGTCGGACAAGCTCATCAAGAGCTTTCCGGAGGTACTCAGCGTGCACGGAAAGATCGGACGCGCCGATACGGCAACCGATCCCGCGCCGATGTCGATGATCGAAACCGTCGTTCAACTCCAGCCTGATACATCGAAATGGCGCCACCGTCAGGTGCGATATTTCTTTAGCGATTGGCCAAACTGGCTCAAGGCACCCCTGGCCCATTGTTGGCCCGAGGACCGACCGGTCGCAACGGAAGAACTGCGAAGCGGCTGGGATGATCCGGACGGCACACACCATGCAGGATTGGACGAGGTCGTGCAATTCCCGTCGGTCCAGAACGAGTGGCCATATCCAATCGAAAACCGTATCACGATGCTTTCGACCGGGATGAAGTCAAAAATCGGGATCAAAATTCTTGGGCCTGATCTGCCAACGCTGGACGATCTGGCAGACAAGGTCACAGCGGCAGTAATGACCATCCCCGGTGCGAACGCCTTCCCGGAGCGAACGATGGGCGGGCTCTATCTCGACATCGACGTGAACGCCGAAGAAGCCGCACGCTACGGCCTTACCAAAGGAGACGTGCAGGATGTCATCACCGCCGCCATCGGTGGCATGAACATCACCACAACCGTCGAAGGCCCAGCCCGATACCCGTTAAATGTGCGATATCCAAGCGAATTGCGAGATGACATTCCCGCGCTACAACATCTGCTCGTCTCAACGCCCCGCAACAGCCAGATTCCGCTCGGACAATTGGCATCGTTCAAAATCACCCCAGGCCCTTCGATGATCCGAAGTGAAAACGCAACCTTGGCCGCCTGGATCTACGTCGACGTCGACCTCAGCAAGCGCGACCTCGGCGGATACGTCGCCGAAGCCAAACGCGTCGTCGCCAACTCCGTCCAACTCCCCGCCGGCTACCAGATGCTCTGGTCCGGCCAGTTCGAATACTGGGAAAAAACCCTCCCCCGCCTCATCGGCGCCATTTGCGTCACCGTCGTGCTCATCATCTTCCTCCTGTACGTCGGCACGAAAAGCTGGTTCCGCGTCGCCGTCGTCCTCCTCGCCCTTCCCTTCAGCCTGATCGGCGCCTGCTGGTTCACCTACCTCCTCGGTTACAACCTCTCGCTCGCCGTCTACATCGGCATGATCGCACTCGCCGGCCTCGACGCCGAGACCGGCCTCGTCATGCTCCTCTATCTCGACAACAGCTTCGAACGCTTCACGAAGATGGGCCGCATGCGTTCGCCCAAAGATTTGTACGACGCCATCCACGACGGTGCCGTGAAGCGCATCCGCCCCAAGGCCATGACCGTCGCCGCCGCCTTCATCGGCCTCGTGCCCCTCCTCTGGGCCCACGGCAGTGGCGCTGATGTGATGCGCCGCCTCGCCGCCCCTCTCATCGGAGGCCTCCTCGTCAGCTTCATCATGGAACTGCTCCTCTACCCCGTCATCTTCTACATCGCCAAGCGCATCACCCTGCGTCGCACCTGGCAGACGCCTGCCCGTCCGGAGATCGCCGCCCCCGAACCCGTCGCCGTGCACTGATGGAGAATGTCATGCGTAATGCAATTCAAAAAATGCTTCTCTGCTCCGTCGCCCTCGCCCTGACCGCCTGCACGATCCACCCGCGCGGTGAATCCGAGGAGCGCGCCACCGTCATCAATGCCGGCAAACCCTACGAGCATCCCATCGAAACCCGCACCGTCGCACCGCTCGCCCCCGATGCCACACCCGAAGAAATGGTGCAATACGCCCTCCTGACCAACGCCGACGTCGAAGCACAATACTGGCAATGGCGCAGCGCTCTCGAACAGGTCCCGCAGGATGGAACGGAGAAAACAAACATCGCGATCAGCCTCACCTCCATGATCACCAACGGCTCCACCGCCTGGAAAATGACCAACGTCGGCGTCGGCAACGACGCCTCCGCCAACATCGTTCTCCCCAGCAAACTCGACACCGCCGCCAAAGCCGCACTCGAAAACGCCAAAGCCGCAGGCCTCCGATTCGACAAGGCCCGCTACGAACTCCGCAACAAACTCCTCTCCGCCTACTACGATTACGCACTCACCGCCGAACTCCTCCGTCTCGAAGAGCAAAACCAGAAACTCCTCGAACTCACCGACCAGATGGTCAAACTCCGCATCGGCACCGGCACCTCCATGCAGCAGGACCTCCTCAAGGCCGGCAACGAACTCGAGTCCTCGAAGAACGACATCGCCTCCTTCCGCGCCAAAGCCGCGGTGCAACTCGCCGCCATCAACGTCATCCTCAACCGTGACCCCACCACACCCATCGCCATTCCCAAAACACTCCCCGCTCCACGCCCCGTCCCCGGCGACGATGCAGCACTCCTCAAAGCCTGCGCCGAAAGCAGCCCGGAACTCCGCGCCCTCCAGGCCGATCTCGCCGCCAAAGGCCTCGGCATCAAAATGGCCAAACAGGAATACCTGCCCGAATTCGGCGTCAACGCCACCACCGATTTCGCCGGCATCACCCAGTCCATTCTCGGATCGGTCATGGTCCCCGTGCTGCGCTATCAGGCCATCGACGCCGGAATCCGCCAGGCCGAAGACAACCTCCGCGCCACCGCCGCCGCCGCCCACCAGTTCCGCCACGAACTCGCCGGCCGCGTCGTCACCGATCTCGTGCAGTTGCGCGAAGACGAGCGCCAGGTCACTTTCCTCGAATCCACCCTCATCCCCCGCACCCGCCAGGTCGTCTCCGCCTCCCAAGCCTCCTACGGCGCCAACCAAAGCTCCATGCTCGACCTGCTCGACGGCCAACGCTCGCAGATCGCCCTCCAGCGTCTCGCCGCCGAAATGAAAACCGACCGCGAAAAACAACTCGCCGATCTCGAAGCCGCCATCGGCGCCAGTCTTCTGCCGACCACGAACGAAACGAAATAAACCACAGAGGACACAGAGAACACAGAGACCTGACGACCCTCACGTCGTCGTTTCTCTGTGTCCTCTGTGGTTCATTCCCGTCCCCCTCCCGAAGCCGATGGATCTCACTCCATCAACCCCTCCGCCCCCTCCGGCAAATCCAACCCATACCGCTTCATCTTCTTGTATAGCGTCGTCCGGTTGATATCCAGCTTCTCCGCCGTCAGCTGACGGTTCCAATTATTCGCCTTCAACGCCGCCAGCAGAATCGCCTTCTCCGGACCCTCCAACGCCGTATGCAGCGGCAACCCATCCCACGCAATCTCCTGCGATTTCCCCTCGTTCCCCGCAGCATTCCGGATCGAATTCGCGCCGTCGCTCTCACTCACCGCATCCAGAATCTGCTGCGGCAAATCCTCCGGCGTCACCAGCGGCCGCTTCGTCAGCACCACCGCCCGCTCAATCGCATTCTCCAACTCCCGCACATTCCCCGGCCACGTGTAGCGCCGCATGATGTCCATCGCCTCCGGCGTAAACCCCGCAATCTTCCGGTTCATCTCCCCCGTCAGCTTCTTCAAAAACGCATCCGACAGCAGCGGAATATCCCCCAACCTCTGCCTTAACGGCGGCAACTGAATGTTCACCACATTGATCCGGTAATACAAATCCTGCCGAAACTGATGCTCCGCCACCAGCTTCGCCAGATCCTGGTTGCTCGCCAGAATCACCCGCACATCAACAGTAATGGTCTGATTCGACCCCACCGGCTCAAACTTCTTCTCCTGCAGCACCCGCAGCAGCTTCACCTGAAAAGCCGGCGACGCCGAATTGATCTCATCCAGAAAAATCGTCCCCCCATCCGCCGCCAGAAACCGCCCCTGCTTGTCGTACGTCGCCCCCGTAAAACTCCCCTTCACATGCCCGAACAGCTCCGACTCCAGCAGCGTCTCCGGAATCGACCCGCAGCTCACTTCCACAAACGCCTTCCCCGACCGCGGCGACCGATGATGTATCGCCCGCGCAATCAAACTCTTCCCCGTCCCCGATTCCCCCGTCATCAGCACCGTCGTCTTCGAATCCGCCACCGCCTCCACCAGATCGAAAATCTTCAGCATCTTGTAGTCGTGCCCGACAATGTTGTCGAGCCCGTACCGCATCCCAAGCTGCTGCTTCAGCAGGTAATTCTCCGACAACAGCGTCTGCTGCTTCAACGCCTTCTGAATCGTAACGCGAATCTCATCATCGATGATCGGCTTCGTCAGATACTCAAACGCCCCCATCTTCACCGCTTCCACCGCGTTCTCGATCGTCCCGTACCCCGTGATCACCAGCACCACCACATCCGGATAATGGTTCCGAATCTTCCGCAGCAGCTCCAGCCCATTCGTCCGCGGCATGTTCACATCCGTCAGCACGAGGCTGTACCGATTCGCCGCCAGCATCTCAATCGCCTGCGCCCCATCCGGCGCCGTATCGACCGCATACCCTTCCAGCTTCAGAAACTCGGAAAGCGAGTTCACAATCAGCGGATCATCATCCACCAGCAGCAGCCGCGACGCCGCTGCGCCGGCATCCTGCACCTTCAAATCGTCCTGCGTCGTCGTCATTTCGCCTCTTCCCGTTTAGCCGGCCGCTCGTTGGGCCGCGTCAAATTCACTT
>DATKPA010000032.1:0-13402 GCA_035524355.1 Phycisphaerae bacterium
ACTCCGCATGTTCACCACCAACGCCTGCACCGCCGCGCTGTTCGCCTCGCTCCTCCTCGCCACCCCCGCCCTCGGCCAACCCCGATCCACCACCGTTTCCATTACCGACACCGGAGCCATCGGCGACGGCAAAACCCTCAACACCGCCGCCATCCAGAAAGCCATCGACGAGGCTGCCTCCCTCGGCGGCGGCGGAGCGGGCGGGGGGACCGTCAACATCCCCGCCGGCACCTTCCGCACCGGCGCCCTTTTCCTCAAGCCCGGCGTCAATCTGCACCTCGACAAAGATGCCGTCCTCAAAGGCTCTACCGACATAAAGGACTACCCCAAGCTCGAAACCCGCATCGAAGGCCACTTCCAGCAGTGGATCCCCGCCCTCATCAACGCCGACCATGTGGACCACCTGCGCATCACCGGGGAAGGCACCCTCGACGGCTCCGGCGAACCCTTCTGGTCCGAATTCTGGACCCGCTACCACGCCGACAAAAAAACCACCAACCTCGACGTCGAACGCCCACGCCTCATCTACATCGCCAACGCCACCGACATCCAAATCACCGGCCTCCGCCTCCTCAACTCCGGCTTCTGGAACCTCCACGTTTACAACTGCCAGAACGTCGTCATCGATGGCCTCGACATCAAGTCCGGCGAATCCTCCCCCAGCACCGACGGCACCGACATCGACAGCTCCCAGAACGTCGAAATCAAAAACTGCACC
This sequence comes from Phycisphaerae bacterium, assembly GCA_035524355.1. Classification (GTDB taxonomy): domain Bacteria; phylum Planctomycetota; class Phycisphaerae; order WQYP01; family WQYP01; genus DATKPA01. The sequence continues at coordinate 719 of DATKPA010000032.1, forward strand.
TACAACGTCAACGACGACTGCATCGCCCTCAAAGGCTCCAAAGGCCCACTCGCCATGGAAGACAAAAAAAGCCCGCCCGTCGAACACATCCACATCAGCAACTGCACCTTCGTCCACGGCCAGGGCGTCGTCACCCTCGGCAGCGAAGCCACCGTCGTCCGCGATGTGGTTGTCGAACACTGCTCCGTCGCCGGACCCAACCTCAAGGGCGTCCCCATCGTCCGCCTCAAACTCCGCCCCGACACCCCGCAGGATTACGAAGACCTCCACTTCCGCGACATCACCGGCGACGGCGACGCGACGCTCATCTCCGTCCGCCCCTGGACCCAGTACTTCGACCTCGCCGGCCACGCCCCCCCCACCCGCGCCGTCCGCAACGTCACCCTCTCCGACATCAAAGGCACCTTCCGAGCCCTTGGCACCATCAAGGGCAACCCCGGCGATGTGATCGAAAACATCACCCTCGAAAACATCGACATCCAGGTCAAAGAAGAAAAGGCCACCATCGCCGGCGTTAAGGACCTCACCGCCAAAAACGTCAGGATCAACGGCAAAGAGTGGACGCCGCCATCTGAAGAAAATGCGAAGTAAAAGCGCGCCGTGTGCCATGCTCAGGGAAGGGCCCCTGAGCATGTTCGTGAGAAGGAACGTTCCGTTCCCACACTGATTTACCCAGCGCAACACGCGCACCGAATTGACACCGAATCCCCTGCCCCCTTACGCTGACCCGCTCGCGTTTTCGCATCCTTCAGGAACCGCCAATGCCCACACCCATCTCCCTCGCCGACCTCGCCACGCTGATCAACGGCACCCTCATCGCACCCGACCCCGCCGCCGCCGGCTCGCGCACCGTCTCCTCCTGCAACACCCTCGCCAGCGCCAACGAAGACCAGGTCTCCTTCCTGCACAACAAAAAATACGCCGACCAGCTCACCACCACCAAAGCCGGCTTGGTACTCCTCGCGCCCAACACCGCCAAGACTGTTCAACGCGCCGAAGGCCTTCCGCCGCTGGTCGCCATCGAAGTCAAAGACCCCTACTACGCCTGGCAGCAGACCCTCGTCAAACTGCACGGACAGCGCACGCACGCCGCCGTCGGCATTTCCGCACAAGCATCCATCCACCCCACCGCCAGAATCGGCAGCAACGTCAACATCCACCCCTTCGCCCTCATCGGTGAAAACGTCACCATCGGCGACAACACCCACATCTACCCCCACGTCACCCTCATGCACGATGTCTCCATCGGCAGCGATTCGATCCTCTACCCCTCCGTCACCGTCTACGAAGAATGCAGAATCGGCAACCGCTGCATCCTCCACGCCGGCGCCGTCGTCGGCTCCGACGGCTACGGCTTCGCCACCCACAACGGCATCCACCACAAAATCCCCCAGACCGGAAACGTCGTCATCGAAGACGATGTCGAAATCGGCGGCAACACCGTCATCGAACGGGCGGTGCTGGAATCGACGATCATCGGCAAGGGCTCCAAGCTCGGCAACACCGTCATCATCGGCCACAACTGCGAGATCGGCCCCGGCAATCTCCTCGTCTCCCAGGTCGGCATCGCCGGCTCCACCACCACCGGCAAATACGTCGTCATGGCCGGCCAGGTCGGCGTCGCAGGACACCTCAACATCCCCGACATGATCCGCGTCGCCGCACAGTCCGGAATCATGATGGACCCCGAAAAACCCGGCATCGAAATCGGCGGCTCCCCCGCCATGGAAGCCTCCCACGCCCGCCGCGTCTACCTCCAGTTCATCCAGCTCCCCGAACTCGCCAAACGCATCAAAGACCTCGAAAAACAACTCGCCAAACTTCAACCGCCAACGCCCGACGAAAAAGTTTAGCGGCGTTGCAACGCAACGCTTCCGGCGACTACGATTGACCATTTGCTATGTTCTTTAGGAACGCAATATGACTTCCTCAATCCAACTTCTTGACGTTGTCGCACTGACTCAAGATTTGCCCGCCAAGCGTCTTCTACGCGGCCAAGTCGGCACCGTCGTCGAAATCCTCGCAGCGAGCATGTTTGAGGTCGAATTCTTCGACGACCAGGGCCGCACTTACGCCCAACTTCCCATCCCCGCGCACCAACTCCTCGTCCTCCATTACCAGCCGCAGCAGGCCGCCTGAAACATAAATTTCTCGACCGGTGAACTATGCCCCTGCAGGGAAGACGCACGAAAATAGAGCGATGGATTCACGCGGAATCCTGTGTCGTACGGGTGCAGGTCGACGCCATCATTCCCGACACCGATCCCTCCGAACCGTGCCTTGAGCCGCAGACCCTCCGATTCCTCGACGACATCCAGCACAAAGCCGACCAGGGACTCGTCCACGAACTCGCCAAACTCGGCGACGTCTACATCCGCCAAACTGCGGCGTGACGATCCGCACGACATCGGGTTTTACAATGGCGATCACAAACGTACCCCCGAGACTTTTTGGAATCCTGGCGAGCGAAGCGAAAGTCGCAGTCCTCCTTCGCCGCGGTCCAAGCAGATGGTGCCAGATGATTCTTTGGCACACCGATACCGACGAAATCATCCGCGGCCAATGGGTTCACCACCGCGTCTACGAGCATAATTGCCTTCTCTCTTTCGACGGCGAACTCCTCGTTTACCACGCCTACGGTCCGTATAAGAGCAAGAACTCGAGCAAGCGAATCGAGTGGACCGCTGTTTCCCGCCCACCGTTTTTTACGGCCCTCGCCATGTGGAACTATCACCTTGGTAACCTTGTCGTTTACAAGGATTCGCCTTCCTCCAACGAACCTCCGCCTCATCCCTCGAAATTAGCTTCAATGGCGAAGAGTCCCGCCGAACACCTTAAACAAACCGGCTGGGAGCGCGTGGGTGGCTCCGACGACCGAGTCTACCCACACGAAAGTATCTGGCAGAAAACTCACCGACGAAGCAAGTCGTCGCTCGTCATGCGAAGTCATTTTGGATTCCCCAATCACATACCCGGACGTGGTACCCAGAGCGAAGATTATTCCATCTGTCGGCAGGCCGATGGCGCCGAAACCGCTCTTGAAAATGTGGACTGGGCAGACATTGACCATAAACAACGACTCGTTTTCACGCGAGAAGGACGCCTCTACGCCGCGGAAATCCTGCCCGACGGATTGCGTGAAACACTCCTCGCTGACTTTACAACCGATCAACCCACGAAAGTTGCGCCCCCGCCTTGGGCAAAACGATGGCCGAGGCATTGAAAGCGTTTCAGACAATTTCGTCCCGCCGTCCTCTGTGCTCTCTGTGTCCTCTGTGGTTTAATACCCTTCCAGCTTCGTGGTCCTTCGTGACTTCGTGACTTCGTGTTTAATCCGCGGCCGCGCCGCACCCGGTGATCATCCATGTCCATCCTCCGCCCCAACGTCCTCACCTCCGCCGGCTACATCCCCGGCGAACAACCCACCGACCCCACCGTCATCAAACTCAACACCAACGAAAACCCCTACCCCCCCAGCCCCAAAGTCATGGACGCCATCCGCTCCATCACCCCCGAGCAACTCCGCAAATACCCCTCACCCTCCGGCCAACCCTTCCGCGAAGCCGCCGCCAAAATCCTGGGGGGGGGCAATCTCACCCCCGACCACATCCTCCCCTTCAACGGCGGCGACGAACTCCTCTCCGTCGCCATCCGCGCCGCCGCCTCCGAACACGACAGCGTCGCCTTCCTCGAACCCTCCTATTCCCTCTACCCCGTCCTCACCGAAATGAACGGCTCGAACGCGCTGCGACTCCCCTACACCATCAATGAACCATTGCCCAATGCCAATTGCCAATTGCCAATTGACCGCGGACACGACGCCCCTCAATCGGCAATCGGCAATCGGCAATCGGCAATGCCCGCGTGGCGTCTCCCCGATAACATCGAATCCACCCCCGCCAAAATCCTCCTCATCGTCAACCCCAACGCCCCCTCCGGTCACCTCGACCCCCTCGACAAACTCTCCCACATCGCGCAAAACTTCAAAGGCCTCCTCGTCATCGACGAAGCCTACGTCGACTTCGCCCCCACCAGCGCGATTTCCCTCGTGCAGAAACACCCCAACGTCATCCTCCTACGCACCATGTCCAAAGGCTACTCCCTCGCCGGCCTCCGCTTCGGCTACGCCATCGCCCAACCCGCACTCCTCAAGCAGATCGAAAAAGTCCGCGACTCCTACCCCGTCGACGCCATCGCCATCGCCGCCGCCACCGCCGCCATCTCAGACCAGGCGTACGCAAAGTCCACGTGGGAGCGCGTCATCGCCGAACGCACCCGCGTCGCCGGCGCCCTCCAGGCGATGGGGTTCTCCATGCCCGACTCCCACTCCAACTTCCTCCTCGCCACCACCCCCCCCACCGCAAAACTCTCCGCCCAGCAACTCTACGAATCCCTCAAATCCCGCGGCATCCTCGTCCGCTGGTGGAACCTCCCGCGCATCTCCGACAAAATCCGCATCACCATCGGCACCCCCGACCAGAACACCCGCCTCCTCACCGAACTGAAATCCCTCCTGCAATAGTCGCAAAAAAAAGAACGCGGACAAACGCGGATGAAAAACCTTCATCCACATCCATCCGCGCTTCCCCGCTTCCGTCTTCGTGGTCTTCGCTTCTTCGTGACTTCGTGTTTACGTCCGGTTTCCCTCAGTTCGCATCCGCCTTCAACGCCGCCCGACACTCCTCCAGCGCCGTCTCCGTCGCCTTCAGCGCCGCCACCCGATGCCCTTGAAAATCATGCGCCCCTTTCTCCAGGTTCTTCTTCGCCTCCTCCAAATGCCGAATCGCCTGCCGGATTTCCGGATGCCTTTCATGCTTCGGCTGCGTCGTCGGCGCATCCTCACCCTTTGCGACGTTCATCGAAACACCCGCTGAGCAGACCAAACCGACCGCCATTATCAGAACCAGCGCCAATTTCCGAGACATGATAAGTTCTCCGTTTTCGCCCAGCCCACGGCACGCGCCGCACTTCCTTCCGCCGGGACGCCACAAAGCTACACGCACGGCTCCCGATTGGTTGCACCATTCCACCAATGATTCCCCGCCGCCCCCGCGTTCCCCTCCGCAGCGGAACAACCGGAAAGTCTCACTGCGGAAACCGCGCAAGAACCGCCCTTCCAAAGTAGATTAACCGCGTGACACACTCGACCGCATCTTCCACGTCGCCCCCAGTAATTACAGGACATGCCGCGCTGCAGCAGCGCTCCGCCGGCATCCTCCTGCATTTCACCTCCCTCCCCGGCGGCCACGGCGTCGGCGACCTCGGCCCCGAAGCTCGCCGCTTCATCGATCGCCTCTCCCACGCCGGCATCCGCTGGTGGCAAACGCTCCCCGTTCATCCAACGGTCAGCCACGCCTGCCCTTATTCCGCCGATTCTTCCCAGGCCGGCAACCCGCTTCTGATCAGCCTGCACGATCTGACACGGGACGGCCTGCTGAAGACTTCCGAACTGCCGGACGCCCGTTTCCCGGAAGGACGAATGCACCACGACGCAACGCTGCACCTCAAACGCAGCGCCCTTGCCGTCGCCTGGGAACGCTTCCGATCCGGACGTTTCCCCCACATTCACGATGAGTTCACCCGCTTCCTCAGTCACGAGTCCGCCTGGCTTGACGACTATGCCCTCTTCGCAACCCTCCGCCGTCACATCGTCGTCCATCACTGGCAGGACTGGCCGCGGGCACTTGCCCATCGCGCCCCGGATGCGATCGAATCCGCCCGCCGCACGTATCAGCCGGAAATCGCACTCGAATGTTTCACCCAATTCCTCTTCTTCCGCCAGTTTTCCGCCCTCAAAGAATATGCGCATCCGCGCGGCGTCCTCATCCTCGGCGATATGCCCATCTTCGTCTCCAATGACTCCGCCGACGTCTGGTGCCGCCCCGACCTCTTCAAACTCGATCGCCACCTGCGCCCGCGCGCTGTCGCCGGCACCCCGCCCGATTACTTCTGCCCGACGGGCCAGCGCTGGGGCAATCCGGTGTACGACTGGAAGGCGATGCGCCGCGACGGCTACCGGTGGTGGATCCACCGCTTCCGCGCTGCCATGCAGGTTTGCGATGTCGTGCGCATCGACCACTTCCGTGGTTTCGCCGCGGCATGGGAAATACCGGCCAAGGCTCGGGATGGGTCGACCGGAAAATGGGTGCGCGGCCCCGGTGCCGCCCTCTTCAACACGCTGCCAAAAGAGTGCGATCGGCTGGAATGTGTTGTCGAGGACCTGGGCGTGATCACGGATGACGTGGCTGCTCTTCGGGATAAGCTGGGGCTGCTTGGAATGCGCGTGCTGCAGTTCGGCTTCGATTGTCTGAATCTGCACTCGCCACCGAATATCCCCGAAGCCGCCGTCGTCTACACCGGAACGCACGACAACGACACCACGCAGGGGTGGTGGCGCACTTTGCCCCGCGCCATCAAGAAACGCGTCCGCCTCGTTGCTCCCGACGCCGACGAGTCCGCGGCACACGCGCTGATCCGGCTTGCCTGGATCTCGCCGGCACGCATTGCCATCACACCCATGCAGGATCTTCTCCGCCTGGGCCCGCAGGCACGCATGAACGTGCCCGGCAAGGCGGATGGAAACTGGACGTGGCGGCTGCGCTCGAAGGATTTCGAAGGTGACGCCCTTCCGTGGCTTGCCGAGCTGACATGCGCCTGCGGGCGCGCTCATTCATCCACCGCCATGTAGCTTCTCACTTCCAGCAGGCGGCGGCTCCATTCCCCGGCTCGCTGGAGATCGAGAACTTCTCAAGGTGGCGGTTTGAGCGCTTCATCACCTTGCGCGACCGTGAGGACTTTTCCATCTTCCAGCGTGACAACCGTCGGAGTCATCACAAACCAATCGCGATCGGCTGGCAATCTCAATCGCAGATAATCAGGGGAGTCTGGAACGGGGTCCGCCGACTCCTCGCCAAACGGAGGGATCGCGATAAAGCCGATCCGCAGCCGACCCGGAGCGTGGTCACCCGTTGCAGCCATCTGCAGATAAAGCGGGATTGCCTTGATGCAGGTTGGACAGTCGTAGTGATAGAGCATGACGCACCATCGTCCGCGGCGCAATGCGGCGCCGCCCTCGATCGCGTCCAGGAGCGGGAAGGTCTGATTGCGCCACGTGTCCGCTGCGAGAATGACCACCTGGCGATCCTTATGGAGCGAGTCATTCGCCGTGGCGGCGGCTTTATTGAGGAAAAATCCGGTCCACAGAATTCCCGAGGCCAGTGCCACCACTACCGCACCGCCAATGAGGCGGGCGTTCAGATGGCGCGGGAGTCTCACGCTGGTCCCGCGCGGCCGCGTCAGCCACAGTGCGATGACGGCGGCGACATCGAAACACGCGATGAATCCCGGCGGTATCCGGATCTCGCCGAAGCATCCGCAACTTGGCAACGCATGGATTGATTCCCACGTCGCCACGACGCTGAAGAGAGCGAAGCAGCCGATTGTGCAGAAGAAGCGGGCCCGATCGAAGGCGCCGACCGCCAGCCAGCAGGCGAGCACCAGTTCTGCTTCCACCACGAACGCGAGGACGGTTCTGTCGTTGAGGATCGTGGGCATGAGGTACGGCGCGTTGCGCCACAGGTGATACGTTTTCATCGCCGCTGCCGTCAGGAGGACGCATGCAAGTATTCCTTCCACAATCCGGCGGGGGAGAATGAAGCGATCCGTTGCCATGATGCTGCTGCTTTCAGTGCGCGAAACCGCCAGTGTGCCTGCGGGCGAGGAATCAGCGGCCGCCATTCGTGCTGCTGGGAGCGGTGGTCGCGGAATCCACGACCACGACGAACGGCACCGAAACGAATTTCGTCACCAGGCCACGCGAAGTCGATAGTTGAACCGCCAGATAAATCTCTCGATGAATGGGCATGGTGGCGAGCGGCGGGTAAATCGTAAGCGCATAGCCATCGTTCCCGGGCAGCGGCTTGATCTCTCCGTATGGGGGATGACCCGTTGGCTGCAGGGTGATTCCCTGGACATTCACCCCCGATGCTGGGCGAAGCGTGACAATCTTCTCGACTTTGTCTCCCGGCCGAAACACCGCCGGACTGGGAGTGATGACGACGGGCGATGGAATCTCAACCTCGAGGATCAGCACTGTCGGCGGGCCCTGATCTGTCTCCACCGCAACGTCCTTCATCACCAGCCCGGTGAGGCCAACGAGATCGACGGATATTTTCAGTTCGCCGGTTTCTCCGGGCTGGTAGGTTTTTTTCCCCAGCGTGGCTGTCGTGCATGAGCAGGACTGGGTGATTCGCGTGATGGTCACCGGCGACTTTCCGGTGTTTTTGAACACGAAGGTGCCATCGGCGGACGTGTCCAGAAGGCTGCACTTCACGCGACCGGGTTTGGAAATCCATTCAATTCCGCCCCAGCTTGCCGAGGTATTCAGCAGGAGCGGGATAAGAAACAGCACACACGCCGATCGTCGCAACCACTGATTCTTCATGAATGATTTCCCAGTGAGGAGAGCGACATTCGTTACCTTTGCCGCTTCAATTGTCTTCTTTTCCAGACGATTCCCATATATAAAAATATATGCAAATTGCGATTTATATCTTGGCAATCGCATGAAATCGAATTATGATTATACGTGCCACTTCTAGTTTCGCGACACGTTGTGAGGTGCGAGAGCGCCCGTGCGTGAGGTCGTCCAGACAATTTCGCCTGATGATGAGCGACTGATGTGCCGCGCCCTGCGGATTTTTCAGGTTTTGAATTCCTTATAACCCCTTTTGCTTACATTGGAGACCGCAATGAAAAACCAACAATCCGTTTACCCTTTCCTCGCTGCGCTCTGTATCGGGGCTGGCTCGCTCCTCACCGGATCCCTGTTCTCCGGCTGCGAAGAATCCCAAGGCAACGAGTCCGTGGTCTTGGAGCCGACAACGATGCCCCAGGCGAAGAACGACGGCATGTTGCACTTCACCCACGCCTACCCGACGGGTGCTGCATCGACCAGCGTTCTCGAGATCGAAAAAATACTGCCGCCGTCTGCCGTGGCCGGACAGCCGTACACCTACACCATTCGGGTGCGAAACCTCACGGATACAAAGCTCTCCGATGTGACCGTGGCGGAACAGATGGGGTACAACACTCAGTTTGCGTCGAGCAGCCCGGAAGGCACCGTTTCCGGCGGCGTGATGAGAGTAAACCTTGGCACGATGTCCGCCCGGGAAATCAAGACGATCAAAATCACGGCGACCGCTCCCGAAACGGGCATGAGCGGCACCTGCGCCACGGTCGATTACAACGCCGGCTTGTGCGCACTCCTCCCCGTGGTGCAGCCGAAGCTCGCCTTGTCTGCCTCCGCTCCTGGCGAAGCCATGGTCTGCGACACGATTCCCGTGAAGTTCGTTGTGTCGAACCCGGGGTCCGGCACCGCAAACAATGTCATGATCAGCAGCGATCTTCCCGCCGGTTTGATGACCACCGACGGACAGTCGAAGATTTCCCTGTCTGTGGGGACGCTCGCCAACGGCGCAGCGCGTGAAATCGTCGTGCCTACCAAAGCCGCACACCCGGGCAGCTACGAAAACAGGGGCCTCGCCGCAGCCGACGGCGGTCTGAAGGTGGAAAGTGGTGTTGTTACGACGAACGTCCGCCAGCCGGTGCTGACCGTTTCCGCCAACGCCCCAGATAAGATCTACATCGGCCGCCCGATTCCCTACGAGATCACCGTTACCAATACTGGCGACGGCGTCGCGAGGAATGCGGCGCTGGTCGACACTCTGCCGGCCAACTCCAGTGTCAGCGGCACATCGCAGGGCGGAACGTATGGCGACGGTAGAGTGCGATGGGCCCTGGGAGATATGGCGCCCAAGACTTCCAGAACTTTGGCGATGACACTCAATCCGCTCTCCGAAGGTGTCTACTCCAATTCGGCCGTGGCGACGGGAGATTGCGCGGCGCCCGTAAGCGTGGCCGGAAAGACGGCGGTCGTCGGGATTCCTGCGATCCTCCTCCAGACACGCGACGAGCCTGACCCCGTGCAGGTTGGCACCGCCACGACCTACACCATAACCGTCACCAACCAGGGTTCCACCACTCTCACCAACATCAAACTCGTGGCGACTCTTGAACCGACCGAAGAATTCGTCGCAACCGGCGGCGATTCAACGGGCGAAGTCGAGGGACCGATCATCACCTTCTCCCCCATTCCCACGATCGCACCCAAGGCCAGCGTGACGGTGACCGTCAGAGCGAAAGCTGTAAAGGCCGGTGAGACCCGTTTCCACGTCAGAATGACAAGCGATCAGCTCCCGCGGCCTATAGACCACGAGGAATCCACCAACTTGTTTGAATGAGCGAACGATCGCACCGGTAAATGTCGAGCGGAGCGAAACCCAGGTTTCGCCCCGCTCTTTTTCTTTCCTGCCTGATTGCCGGCGATCATTCATCCACAGGCATGTAGATCTTCACTTCCAGCAGGCGGCTGCCCCATTCCTTCGCCTGATCGAACCGGGGCAAGAGGACATCCATGCGATAACCCTTGATGGCCCCGCCGCGGTCCAGGACCGGGACGGTCGCGCCGCCGGCGTAACCGGGGACCGAGACCAGGGCGTGCAGGGGGATGAGGCGGGTATCCGCGGCGACCAGTTTGCCGCGGTTGGTCTTCACCGACAGCCCGGACGCAGTCGTTGTGCCGGGGTAGGGCCAGCAGCAGCGGGAGTCGGGGGAATAAGCCGTGACCCGAAGACGCAGGGTTTTGACGAAACGATATTTCCGGCCGTTGTAGATGCGGATGTCGGCGGCCGGCTTCTTGCGGTCGCTGGCGGCGGGTGGAAGGGTCGGAACAGCGTCGGCCGGTGGAGGAGCGAACGTGAGCGGGGGGACCGGAACGGTCTGAACGGGGATGGAGGGGATTTCCGGAGCTGCAGTTTGGATTTGGGGCCCGGGTTGAGGGGCGGGCGCGGGAGTGGCGGGGGCTTCGGTCTGGGGTACCGAAGGACCGAAGGCCGCTGCAAATAACTTCGGGAATGCGGGGAGGTTAAGAATCGCCGTGATACAGAGGAAGGAGACAATCAGGAGGGAAAGGAATAAGCCCAGTTCCCATCGTTCGCTGGAGGTGAGCCTTCGGGTTCGCCGCATACTTCCGTCTCCGGTTGGTGCCTGGACCTATTGCAAAACAGGTTCCATCCGTGACGGGTAATAGCGGACGCGTCTTCCTTGACGATCCGAAACGCTTTGACACATCCCTCGCTGGGTTGGGGACTTACTGCTTAGCCAGAGCAGCCAGGGCCTCCCACTGGAAAGTCCCGCAGAGGTCTGGAACACAGGGAGTATACACCAATGGCGGGGCAATTGTAATGCAAATTGCCTCTTCTTGACCGCTTTTGCGAATCACAGTGTCGGCATGTCAGAATGTAGCGACGCAGCTTACCGAGGCTGCAGCGCCCGTATAATGCGGCTCATGAGCCGACTTTTGCGCCTTCTCGTGTTATCGCTCCCGCTCGCGCTGGCCTCGATCCCTTCCGCGGAAGGGCTTTCGCCGGACCGCGGACTCACGCAGGCGCTGCGCAGAATCTGGCAGTTTCAACAGGGACTTCCGGATGCGACGATCCTCTGCGTGAGGCAACTGGGGGAGGGGTATCTCTACCTCGGAACTCCCACCGGTTTGACGCGGTTTGATGGGATACGGTTCACAAGGATGGAGGCGGTGGGGAACGCATGGGTGGAGGATGTAATTGCCGACAAGGCGGGGGATATGTGGGTGGCGACCGATGGAAGCGGGGTGATGCGCCTGCACAACCAAGAAGCGACGGCTTTTGGAAGTGAGGCGGGGTTGTCCTCGCTGACGGTGCGGCAGATACTTTTTGATGGGACCGGGGCACTACTGGCCTGCACGGCCGAGGGGATTGAGCGATTCAGCGAGGGGAAATTTACCCGGCTGCTGATCGGGGAGGCGGCGCGGGATGTGCAGACGGCGTGCGTGGCGGGGGATGGGAAGCTGTGGATCGGTGGGAAGGGGGCGCGGGTCACGATATGGGATGGGCATGCGGCGACGGTGCGGCGGCTGCGGTCGGTTCCGGAGACAGCGCGCGTGCGGGCGATTCTGCAGGAGGGGGCGGGGGCGGGGGCAGGGGGGGGGGGGGCGGGGGAGAACGGGGCGATGTGGGTGGGGACGACGGCGGGGCTGGTACGCGTGAAGGGAGACGAGGAGCAGCTCTTTGGAACGGGGCAGGGGCTGGCGGATGACTGGGTGTATTCGCTGACGCAGGGGGCCAATGGAGTGGTGTGGGTGGGGACGCGGAACGGGTTCAGCCGGGTGCGCACGACGCGCGGCGGAGGGATTGTGATTGATCGCTTTCAGGCGCAGGATGGATTGTCGCAGAGCACCGTGTACAGCGTTTGCGAGGATCGGGAGGGGTCGGTGTGGGTGGGGACGAAGCATGGGCTGAATCAGTTTTGGGATGGGCGCGTGGTTCCGTTCACGGTGAGCGAAGGGTTGCCGAGCAATGATGTGGGGCCGGTGTGTGATGATGGCCCCCCTCCGGCTGGCGGGGCGTGGGTGGGGACATTAGGGGCGGGGTTGAGCCGATTTGATGGGCATCGGTTTACGACGATGACGACGCGCGAGGGGTTGGCGAGCGACACGGTGCTTTCGCTGGCGGCGGGGGAGAAGGGGGAATTGTGGGTCGGGACGGAGAAGGGGTTGAGTTTGATGCGGGAGGGGCGGGGGGAGCGGAA
>DATKPA010000033.1:0-65837 GCA_035524355.1 Phycisphaerae bacterium
ACACGTGGACGAGCATGTAATCGAGGTGTCGGCCACCAACCCAGACGGATGTAAGCCAATCAGCGGCGAGAAGCACAAGCATGGGCCGACCTGTGGCCATGAGCAGGTGCCGCACGGCGATCATGTGGATTACCTGGTGGATGGGAAGCTGCACCATCCCCACGGTGATCATTGTGACGATCACGGGCCGCTTCCCGTAAAGGCGTGAATACCGAGCGACAGGCTGCACTCATGTGCCGGCCATGACGTTGTGGTAGCGATGGAAGGCCTTGGAGTTTTGAAGATTCGCCGTCTGCGCGGCCGCGTTGTCTTTGCCGGCGAGTGCTGTCTGAAGTTCCGCCAGGGAGTGCAAGTAGGCCTCGGCTGCCTGCCTTTGAGCGGGGGTCATGGGGTGCAGTCGCAGCATTTGACCCACTTCAACGCGATGGACGATTGCGCGGAGTTGCTCAATGTAGGCGGCGGCGTTGTCGCGCTGACCGCTGGTGACTCCCGAGCCCAAGTAGGCGTCGGGGGAAAACATGGCCTCGCACCCATCGTCGGCATTGGGAAAATAGATGTACAGAGAAATGGCGAGGAAGATCGCGACGATTCCGGCTGAGGCGGCATTGAGCGCTCTGACGGAGATTGCCTGTGGTGCGGTTGTGTTGGAGGAAGGGCGGCGGGAGCGATCGGGCCGTCGCCGGGTCGCGAGGCTGCAGGCTGCGAGCGCGCCGAGAATCGCCAGAGCGATCAGGTGATTGGGACCGGTTGCAACAATCAGGCGCTCACCAAGTTGATGCAGGCCCTGGAGCCCAGGTGAAATGACGTGAGGGGAGCGGGAGTAATCGTTCAGTGAATCGATATCGTCCCAGGCGGAGTTGGCACGCGTCAGGAGCGCGTCGGCGCCATAGGCCATGACCAGCGCAGGAAGCAGCACCACGGCGATGAAGCGGATCAGCGGCTTGATGCCGAAAGTCCGGGAAATCCACGCGAAGAGACCGAGGTTTATGCCGGCGCCGAATACGAGGAAGAGGAATCCAGCGCCCGGCACGACGCCCATGCGCCAAGCCTGGTAGGCATGGGCGATTGCCACGTCGGGAAGGACATACGAGGGAAGTGCGATGCCGCCAATGGCCAGCAGCGTCCAGGGATGGCGTTCGAGGATGAGGTCGGCGACGGCGCCCTCGGGGGTGAGGGTGGCGACGAGGCCGCAGGCGATAAGGCCGACGAGAACGTCGATCCAGCCGGAGTCCGTAAGCAACTTGCCAGCAGCACGCGCGGTGGCGAGCATTCGGCCGGTGATCGTGGCAGCAGGGGGTTCATCGTCGGGGTGCAGTACCGCGAACCCTTCGGCGGGTTCAACGGGTGCCCAGAACCACGCGGCACCGATGGAGAGGAGAGCGGCGAGCAGGGTGAGGAGAAGCATGTGCGGCCACGGCATCTGGAAGAGGCCGTAAGCGATGGACCAGAAGTTCACCACCGGTGAGAGCGCGGTGACGATGAGGATGCGGCGGGAGACGCGCATGGCTCGGAGTTCACGCAACAGGGGGAGCACGCCGAACGAGCAAATGGGAAGGGCCATGGTGAAGACCCAGGCGCGGAGGAGGTCGGGAAGGGTGCCGCGGCCGAGGCTTTGGCGGACTGTGGCGGGGCCGACCATGGCGCGCAGGAGCGCGGCGGTAAGGACTCCGGCGAGGTAGGTGGGGGAGGCGACGATGATCGCGGTGAGGGGCCGCAGCAGGAACGTCCAGCCGGCGGAGATCAGGAGTTGAGTGGTATCCGGGCTCATTGGAAGGCTCCATGTTTAATGTTTCCGGCGGGTGGGACGGGGACAGTTTCGAGGATTTCGCGGAGGACGTTTTGGCCGGCCTCTGCGCGCTGGGCGATGCGTACCGAGAGCACAGGCTCAGCGGTGTCCTGAACGTCATCGGGAGTGACGAAATCGCGGAGGTGCAGATAGGCCCATGCCTGCGCCATGCGCTGCCAGGTGAGAAGGCCGCGCGGGCTGAGCCCCAACGTGATCTGGGGATGGGTACGCGTCGCGTGGGCCAGTTCGATGAGGTAGCGTTGGACTGCGGAGTTCACGTGCAGATTGGCGACACGGCGTTGGAGCGCGGCGAGCAGGGGGAGATCGAGGGTGGCGCGCGGTGGGGTGGGGGTGGCGTCGCCGACGGCGGCCTGCAACATTTCGAGTTCGTGTTGCGGGGCGGCGTAGCCGATATTCAACTTTACGCCGAAGCGATCGAGCTGGGCCTCGGGCAGCGGGTAAGTGCCGTGCTGGTCGTGGGGGTTTTGGGTGGCGATAACGAAGAAGGTTTCGGGGAGGACGTGGCGGCGGCCGTCGGCGCTGACTTGGCGCTCGCCCATGGCTTCCAGGAGAGCGGACTGGGTGCGCGGGGGGGTGCGGTTGATTTCGTCGGCGAGGAGGACGTCGGAGAAGACGGGCCCGGGTTGGAATTCGAATTCGCGGGTTTTCTGGTTGAAGAGGGAGAAGCCGGTGATATCGGAAGGGGTGAGATCGGGCGTGCATTGGAGGCGCACGAAGCGGCCGCCGATGGCGTGCGCGAGGGCTTTGGCGAGCGTGGTTTTGCCGAGGCCGGGGAGGTCTTCAATGAGCAGATGACTGCGCGAGAGGAGGCAGGCGAGCGTGAGCTCGATGACCTCGTTTTTTCCGAGGATCGCCTGCTGCAAGACGCTGCGCAGGGCGTTGATGGAGGCGGCCGGGACGAAGGTCGCCGGTGCAGTCGGTTCGGCAAGGCTCATGCGGTGTTCCCTTGATAAAAACGGTGGGCGTCACGAAGCTGGGCACGGGTGCAACGGCGGATCGCAAAGGTGCGGAGGGCGATGGCCGTGTGGCGCGGAACGGGGGATGGTGCATCGGGCGCAGAAAATTGGGCCCATTCGCACCAGGTGAGAAGTTCGCTGCTGTGGTTCGGGGAATCAGGTAAGAGACGGGCGTACCAGCGTGCTGCAGAGATGGCGGCGGGGCGGGAGAGGCCGGCGATGCGGGCACGCCATTCGATCAGCGCGAGCAGGCGCTGGGCGTCTCGGCGGGAGTTGCCGCCGGAGCGGGTCCAGAGGAAGGTGGAGAGAGCGGCATCAAGGATGGGGGGCCAGCAGCGCCAGATCAGCGCGAGCATCGCGATTCCTGTGAATGTCATGGCGGCGTGCGCGCGAAGAGTAGCGAGCACGAATTGGGATGCGTTGTGCCACCGGTCGGACCAGGTTAATGGCTGGCCGGGTAGGCAATAACCCGGCGTCGGTTCGAGTTCCGTCCAGGAGCCGTCGGCAAGCTGCACTTCGAGCCAGGTGTGGACATCGGCCGCGCGGACGGGCGTGCGGCGGGAGAGGTAGTCGTATTGGGATTCGTCGACGTAGAAGCCGGTGACGAGGTGTGCGTGGAATCCGAGGGATCGAAGAGATAGCGCGGCGGTGGAGGCGAAGAGATAGTCGGGCCCAGCTTTGCGGTCAAGGAAGTCGTCGAGGACGGCAGGTGTGGCGATGGGGGCGTGGCGATCGAGGGAGAACTCCTCTTGGAGGTGGGTGAGGACGGCGTGGACTTGCGGCCAACCGGGCGGCGCCGTGCTGGTCCAGCGGTGCGCCAGTTCTGTGATGCGCGGCGGAATGGATTCGGGCGCAGAGGCTGCGGTGGCGAGCGGTGTTGCGCCAACCGCCGTCGCATCATCGAGTATGGATGTTAGCTCGGTAACGGTGCCGCCAGGAACGGTGCGCTTGGCAAGCCGTAGCACGTGGTCGGCGGGAAGGGCGAAGAAGGTGGGGTCGCCGACGAGGCCGATGCGGAAACGCGTGATCGCGGCGGGGGAGGGGATTTCGGCGGAATCGAGCAGGCCGGTGCTGATTTCGTGCGAGTAGAGCCGGCTGAGGGGATGCATTGGCGGGGCGAAGCCTGGCGCCATCCACGTCGAGCGGTCGTCGATACGGAGGATTGGACGGTACGCGGCGGCTCCGGGTGAGCGGGTCCAAATGTTTTCGGCGAACACGTCGTAGACGCCGGTGCGCAGGTGGCGGGAGGGACCTCGGTAGTAGAAGAGGGCGGAGGCGCGTTGGTTTCGGAAGCGAGACGGAGGTGTTGAGAGGGTGCGGCGAATGTCGAATTCGCGGGCCATGTCGAGGGCGTCGCCGCCGGCTTTTTGGCGTTTGAGATTCGTGGCGGACTGATTGAGGGAGATCGTTTTGCCATTGTCGTCGGGGCGGATCGGCTTGCCATAGCTTTCGGTGAAGATGTCGTAGAGACAGGGTTTGTTGGAATCCATGCTGGAGGCGTTTTTGGAGAAGCCGGTGCCGCTGGGGGTCTGGGAATCGAGGACGCTGCCGCCGGCGTCGTTGAGGCCGCCGGTGGCGTTGGGATCGGCATCAAAGGAACCGCCGGAACTGGGAAAAAAGCCCGCGAGTGCGTGTGATGCGGCGGGTTGTTGAAGGAAGACGCAGGCGATGATGATCGCAATGAGAACATACAGAGCGATGACGCGGAGGTAGGGATACTTAGCGCTGGAGGCCCGTCGCAGCATGGGCGGCAGGGCGGCCCAGTATTGGCGGAGCAGCCAGAGGCCTGCGCCGAGTGCGGCAAAGGCGACAAACATGGCCATGGTGTGGGTGGTTTCGATGCAGGAGGCGAAGATCAGGACGCAGATTGCGAGGAGGGCGCTTGCGCGCTGGTGGGCGATCGGCTTGCCCAGAGCGAACCAGATGGCGAGGTTCCGCACGGCCGTCAGCAGCACCAATTCCCAAGGGTGGCGCAATCCGATGAAGGGGCTGAGCAGTTGCACGATGAAGGGGGAGACCATGCAGAGGAGCAGGAGGAGTTGCGAGAGGCGTGGTCGCTTTGGAAAAAGCAGGTGGACTGCGAGGCAGGCACTGAGGGCAGAAGCATTGGCGATGGAAAGGAGCCACTTGGAATGATCTTGGCTGATGGCTGCGTAATCGGCTGCGACCGCCGAGGTTGCGACGACGAGAATCAGCAGCAGGCGCGCGGTGAAATCGGGTCTAGGTTGTGAGCAGGTCGCCATCAGGTCACCCCGCTTTCGCCAAGGGACCGCGGGTATCCGCCTTGGTATTTACGGCGATCACGTGCTGGGCGAAATTCGCCGCACCGTAAGATGCAACGGGTGCGGTGTTGGTTACAACAATTCGCAATCCTTGACGGAACTGGGCGCACGCGGGGGTTGCGAGGAAGATGGACAGTGGAGAGCCGGGGCTCGGGAGCAGGTGGGCGAGTTTGTCGAGAATTGTTCGCAGGTGGCGCGGGCCGCCGCCTTGGAGAAAACAGGAATCGGGGGTGACCACTTCCACCGACGCACCTCGCGCCATCGCCTGACGAATCACGGACGCTCCGATGCTGAGGACCCGCTCGAACGCGTCGGGGGCGGCACAGGGCGAGTGGTGCAGAACGATCTGAACCCGCGGGAGTGTTTCCGCCTCGCGCTCGCGGACCACGAGCCGCTCCAGCCGGGCGGATTGTTTCCAGTGCACGGAGCGCAGGCCGTCGCCGGGCCCATAGTCGCGCACACCGCGGAAATCATCGGAGGGACCCTGCAGGTGATGGCGGTGCGGGCCCTGGGCGTGAATGGTTTGGCGAAAATCGGGAAGAGCTTCGATCGGGACGGTGCGCGGCCAAACGATCAGCGGCGTCTTTGTCGGTACATGCCGCGAGGCTTCATAGAGACCGAATGGGAATTGGCAGCTCAGTGTAACGGGGGCGCGGGGATAAACGCCGCGCACCGGCGGCGTGATCTCCCAGGAGAACAGGGTGGTGGACCAGGGGGGGACGGTGTTGCAGGTGACATCGAGCATTCCCGAATCGGTGGCGTCGATGCGCAGCCGGAGCGCCCAGAGCGCGAAGGGCAGGCGGTTCCGAACGTGCAAGCGTGCTGCGGCGGGTTGTCCGGCTTCGGTGCGTTCCTGCGCGAAGTCCAGTTCCGCCCGGGCGAATCGGACACTGATCCAGGGGAAGGCGATGCCCAGCGCGATCAGGGAGACGAATCCCGCGCACCAGACGAAACCGATCGGACGCAGCACTGCACCGCAGATCGCCGAGACGATCGAGCAAAGCACCAGTCCGCCGAGGAGGGAGCAGAAGAAACGGTACGTGACCGTGACGAGCAAGCGTTCGCGCATCATCAGGCGTTGGGTGGGGATCGCGTTCATGGGTCCACCTCTACGGAGATCACGATGCCGCTGGCGCGGCAATGGAGGGACATGCGTCGGCAAACGGATCGAGGCGATGGGCGTAGAGCGATTCGGGAAGATCGGCCGGCTGTTCGGAATGGGCAAATCGGGCGGCCCAATCCACGATGGGTTGGTAGTGCTCCAGGTCCGTCAAGCGGCCGAGCCAGATTTGGTCTGAGGGGGTCAGCAGCAGAACGATGTTGGGCACGTCGCAAGGGCCGAGGCAGCCGCTGACGGTTAATTGCACGTGCTTCGCGAGTTTCAACTCCTTCCACTGCTGCTTGATCCAGTCGATCGGCACGGGTGGTCGGCCACGATCGACGCGGCCGCAGCAGCAGCCCTGGCAAAGGAGCACCTGAGCGCGCACCTGGCGGCCGGTGTGCAAAGGGAGCGTCATGGCAGCCTCCGTTGAGCGGCAACGCGGCGCAGTGCCTGCCAGACGCTCGCGGCGACAAAGAGAAGTGTCGCGACAAGGACGATGGCGGCGCCGGAGGGGATATCGAGGTAAAACGAGCCGTACAGACCCGTGAGGCAGGCGATAGAGGCGATGCCCGCGCCAGCGACCATCATCCGATTGATGCGGCGCGTCAGCAGGCTCGCCGTCGCCGCCGGCGTAACGAGCATGGCGCTGGTGAGAATGACGCCCACGGCCTGGATGGCGGCGATGACGGCCAGGGCCAGCAGAATCAGGAGGAGATAGCGGAGTCGGTCGACAGGGATGCCGATGTGGCGGCCGTAATCGGGATCGTAAGAGGTGAGTTCGAGCTCCTTGTGAGCGAGCGCGAGTGCGCCGAGGGTGACGACGGCGACGATGGCGATGAGGCCGACGTCGGTGAACGACACGCCCAGGACGTTGCCGAAGAGGATGTGCGAAAGATCGCGGAAGCTGCGGGTGATGCCGATGAGCACGATGCCGACGGCAAACATTCCGGTGAAGACGATGCCGATGGCAGTGTCCTCGCGCAGCGATTCGCGGCGGGAGAGCCAGCCGATGCCCAGGGCCGTGGCGAGGCCGGCGACCAGCGCTCCGGCCAAGAGGTTGAATCCCAGCAGGTAGGCGCCAACGAGTCCGGGGAGAGAGGTATGGGCGATGGCGTCGCCGATGAAGGCCATACGGCGAAGGACTACGTACACCCCGAGGGTGGCGCAGGTGATGCCGACGAGCGACGCCGCCAGGAGCGCGGTGAGCATGAAGTGGTAATGGAACGGATGGATCAGGTAGTACATGGCACCTCCGGGGCGACGACAGTCAGCGGTTCGGGCACTGAAGGCGTGAGAAGGCCATGCTGCAAGTGGAGGACTTCATCGAACTCGGCGGCAAGGCGGTCATGGTGATGGGTGGCGGTGAGCACGGTGCGGCCGGTGGCGGTGAGTTCGCGCGTCAGCGCGGCAAGGACTTCGCGCGTGGCGGAATCGACGCCGGAGAGTGGTTCGTCCAGGAGGTAGATTTCCGATTCCTGGCATAAGGCGCGGGCGACGAGGCAACGCTGCTGCTGGCCGCCGGAGAGTTCACCGATGCGGCGATCGGCGAGTGCGGTGAGGCCGAGACGTTCGAGCACTGATTGGACCATTTTTCGGTCGCTCTCCCTCGGGCGGCGCAACCAACCGAGATGCACGTAGCGGCCAGCGGTGACGAATTGGCGAACGGTGACGGGGAAGCGCCAGTCGATGGCGGCCTTTTGTGCGAGATAGGCCACGCGATGATGGCAGGAGCCCTTGGGGCTGCCGAAGAGTTCCACGGAACCGCCCTCTGCGTCGATGATGCCGGCAATCGCTTTGAGAAGCGTCGACTTTCCCGCGCCGTTGGGGCCGGTGAGGGCGACGCGCGTGCCACGGAAAAGCGCGAGGCAGAGGTTCTCGAAGACCGGCGGCTGATGACGGGCGTAACGGACACACAAGTTGCGCACCTCCAGCGCAGGCGCCCCCGGAACGGTCGGGGCGTGGCGGTGTTGCTTGTAAGGAAATGTCCAGCGATTCATGGTTGCAGCGCCTTGCACATGGTGTCGACGTTGTAGCGGATCATCTTTTCGTACGTGTCGCCGGGGGTGCCCGGCTTGCCGAGGGCGTCGGTGTAGAGCGTAGAGACCACTTTGACGCCGGCCTCATCGGCAATGCGCTGCATCAGTTTGGGATTGTGTGTGGTTTCGGAGAAGATGCACTTGACGCCGGAGGCCTTCACTTTTTCGACCAGTTCCGCGATCCGCGCGGCGGAGGGATCGGAGACTTCCGTGGAGACAGATCCGAGAGCGTCCCCGACCAGGTCGAAGCCGTACCGCTGGGAGAAATAGCCGAAGGTGTCGTGGGAGGTGACGAGGCGGCGCTGGTCCCGCGGGAGTTCGCTCACGCGCAAGAAGACCCAGGCATCGAGTTTCTTGAGCGAATCGAGGGACTTCGTGGCATTGGCGCGGTACTCGGCCGCGTGGACAGGATCAAGTTGGACCATCGAATCGCACACCATCTCCACCATGTGCATCGCATAAGAGACGTCATGCCAGATGTGCGGGTCTTCTTCCTTGCGGCCATCCACATCCAGCGTGCGTGGGGTGATGCCGGTAGAGACGACGACCCGCTTGGCCTTGGAACCGCTGGCGGCGTAGAGGCGATCCAGCCAGTGTTCGAGGCCCAGCCCGTTTTCGAAAATGATGTCGGCGGAGGCGAGTGTCACCCCGTCGGCCGGGGTGGGTTCAAAGGTATGGACATCGCCGTCGGGACCGACCATGACCACCACCGTGGCCAGATCGCCCGTGACTTGCCGCGTCAGATCGCCCAGGACGCTGTGGGTTGCGACCACGATGGGGAGAGGGCGGTGCTCGGGTTCCGCTGCCGCGGCTCGCGGTTGCTGCCACATCGTGAGGGCAAACATCGCCGCGGCAACCAGACTGACGATCATTCCAGACAAAAACCGTTTCATTTGGAGGACTCCGAAGAAGAGAGACGAGGCGCTGCGTGTTTCAAGGCCACGACTGCAAGCAGATCGTCGCGCGTGACGTCACGCAGCGCTTTGAAGATTTTGTAGCGAGCCGGCGGCTGCCCCGGGCGGAGCACCGCGACGACGGATTCCACATCCGGACAATCGATGTCCGGGCAGGCTACCTGCGTAACCATGATGTGAGCATCGGCGGTCGGGCGGAGCAGTTCATGCGCCCATTGCTTTACACGAAGGACATGCGCCCTCTCGGGACCGGATCCGCTGAATGACGACGTAAACACAACTACCTCCGTTGGGTCTGCAGGGCGCGGCCAATTGCGGAACCGTTCTCGCCGGTATCCTTACCAACCCTGCGCCGCACCGCGCGGGCGAGCTTGCGCCAGGCGTACACGGTCTCGTGCGGAGCGACCGACTCGTGCGGCCAACGATCGAGGCACGCACGGCGATAGCCGATCCCCACCGTTTCCAGGATCCATGACTCGTACTCAGCGATCCATTCCAGCGCGGCAGGAACCAGCGACTTTGCCAGGGCGCGATCAGATTGAGTACGTACGCGGCGCAATCCGCACAATGCCTCCGGTTTCCACGTGTCTGGACCGTAATCGTGCCGCGGGGAGAGGCGCGGATCAAAATCGAATCGATTGAGAAAGACGCCCGCCGAAAGGGTCGGATCACCGTAGAAGATCCCGAAACCCCACAAACAGATGCGGCAACCCGAGGGAAGCTCCAGGCGGTATTGCGTGGAGGCCTCCAGCCCGGCGGGAGGGCGGTGGCGGTCGAAGCCGACGGCCAACAGGAGGTTTCCCTCTTTGCGGCGGATATCGCAGCCGAAAAGCCAGCATTGCTGGTGGAGAAGCACACGCCCCATTCTGCGGCGCTCGCGTGACAAGAGCGGCGTCGGCGCCCAAGGGGATTCAACGGAGGGCGCGAGCCCATCGAAGAATTCGCGTGAAAAAATGTCGGCCGTGCGGGTCATTCGAGCACCTGAAAGAGTCGTATGCCGCCGGTCTCATCGCCGGCAAAGAGAGTTTTGTCGTCCGGAAGCCAGGCGAGTTGGGTGATGGCAGGGCCTTCGCCGGTCGTGGAAATCGCGTGGGTGGAGCGCGCGGGACGCCAGATCGTGATGCGACCCTCCTGGCCGCCGGTGGCGAGCAGTTCGCGCCGATGCTGATAAACAAGCGCCGTCAGGGATCGGTCATGCGCTTCCAGGATGAGGGGCTCGCGATCCTTGGGTCCCGGCGGCGAGCAGTCCCACACGCACGCCTGCGAGCCGCCGCCGGTGGCGAGCCATCGGCCCGAGGCGTCCCAGGAAAGCTCCTTCACCTTGCGCGGATAGCCCGACATCATGTAATCGCGTCCGGTCTCCGTGAGCCAGAAATGCACCGTGGCGTCCTGATCGCCGGTGGCGAGGTAACGGCCGTCGGGACTCCAGGCAAGGGCGAGGGAGGATCCCTGCCACTGATAGACGCGTGCGGGTTCCGCCCGATCTGCGTCCCACAGCGTCACGCGCGCGTAGGAGGTGGCCGCGAGCTGCCGCGTGGCGGGTTTCCAGGCGATATCCAATACCGTGCTGGAGTGCGGGCCGTAGGTTTTGAGCAGCTTTCCCGTGTGTTCCCACAGGCGCACGAACTTCCCTGCGGCGACGGCGAGGATCGTGCCGTCGGGACTCCAGCAAACCCGTTCCGCCCAGGAGGCCGGGGCGTCCGCGGACCAGGCGAGGGCCTTGCGTCCGACATCCCACACGTGGACTTTTCCATCCTGCCCGACGCTGGCGAGAAGATCGCCGTCGGTGTTCCAGGATAGCGCCGTCGTGCCAAATCCATGGCCGGCAAATTGCGCGTGCGGCTTTCCATCCACAGCGCGCAAGATGTAAATCGGGCCGCTCACTGCCGCCGCAGCGACGAGCGCGCCGTCGGCGCGGTACGCCAGCCCAATCACGTGGTCCGGCAGCCGCGCCTGCCACAACAGGGGCATCGATCGAATGCGTTGCGTTATGCCAGGCATGCGCGAAACCCTTCATGGAGCTTCTGCCGATCAAGATTGCGGCCGATGAAGATCAGCCGGTTGTGCCGCGCCTCCTCGCCCCACGGCCGATCGGGTCCGCCCTGGCAAAGCATGTGCACGCCCTGAAACACAAATCGTTGCGACTGCCCCTTGATGCTTAGCACGCCCTTCGAGCGGAAAATGTCCTGCCCCTGATTCACCAGCAGGTCGCGCAGCCATTGGTCGAACTTGCGGCCATCAAGGTCGCCCGGCGTCTCAATGCCGACGGAAGTCACCTCCTCATCATGCTCGTGGTCCGGCTTGAAGTCGCGCGTGGCGAGCGGCGTCACGATGTCACCTGTGTTACGCAGCACCATCGCAAATTCATCGGGATGGTGCTCGGTGAAGAGTGTATAGAGTCCGGCGTGCGGCACTTCCAGGCCAAAGGTGAAAGGGCCTTCCCCTTCGAGCACCAGCCGGCGGGGCAACCCGTCGGGAAGCACAGTGCCGGCGTTCTGAATGGCCGTCGCCTTGCCGGTGAAAGTGATCGCTGCCCGATCAGCACCGCTGCTCAGCACCGCCTCCGGCGTTCCGTTGACGGGTGAAAACTGTACGTCCATTGTGGGATCGGGCCCGCGGCCGGCGCTCAGCACGTACCGCCCCGGCTGTAACTGATAGATTCCTCCCCACTCGAAGGGGTATTCGGGCTCGAGGAACTTCGGATCGATTTCAATGGCGCGGTCGAAATTGAAACCGCCCACATTGAGCACGTGATCGAGATCGATATTGGCATCCTTGGCGCGATGAATTCCGGCCGAGGCGTTCATGCTGTGGATGCGCTGTTCGAGCCTGTCGAGGACCTCGGGCGGCACGAGGTCGGTTTTGTTCAGGATGATCACGTCGGCGAAGGCGATCTGCTCCTTCGCCTCGTCGCTCTTGTCAATGTGCTGCCAGATGTGCTTGGCATCGACGAGCGTGACGATGCCGTCGAGCCGGAGCTTTTCCTTCATGTCATCATCCATGAAGAAGGTTTGGGCAACGGGCCCGGGGTCGGCCAGTCCGGTGGTCTCGATCAGGATGTAATCGAAACTCTCGCGCCGTTTCATGAGGTTGCCAAGAATGCGGATGAGGTCTCCGCGCACCGTGCAGCAGATGCATCCGTTATTCATCTCGAAGATTTCTTCGTCGGCGTTGATCACCAGCTCCTGATCCACGCCGACTTCACCGAACTCGTTCTCGATGACGGCAATCCGCTTGCCGTGCTGCTCGGTGAGAATACGGTTTAGAAGCGTTGTTTTTCCCGAGCCCAAAAAACCGGTAAGCACGGTGACGGGAACGCGGGGGTCATGATCGGTCATGGATTGATTCCTTAAAATGCATGGCCGTGTCAGCACGTACAAGACTGCTCACAACAGGCCAGGTCATCCAAATAAAAATTGTGTTTCCGATATTCGTCGAGACGCCCACAATCGACGCTGAGCCGCTTGGCCACCGCCGCCGCCACCACGGCAAATCTCTGACGAAATTTATAGATGAAACAGAAAACGACTTTTTTCTGACGCACGGCTGGCCCAACGAGAAACAACCCCGGAACGCGTGTGGATTCATCGTGGGGCGTCAAACAGACGTTTCCGCTTTCCTCAAATTCAAACAGCGGCCGGATCAGGCTCAGACTGCCAGCGAATCCCGCTGCCAGGATGGGTTGCTGGCGCGTCATAACGGGAGGTCCCCCAGCAATATCGCACAGGTAGCAATCGTTTTCCTTTCGCACGCCGACCACGGGCGAATTGCCGCAAAGTTGAAGCCTGCCGGTGGCCATCGCGCCGCGTAGGCGCTGCAGGGTATAGGGGGACGGGATACGACTGGGATCGTATTCTTGGTCCGGCTGCCACGAGACGTGCTGATCCAGCACAGTCACCTTTTTTCCATTCGCTACCAATGCGATAGCGGCATCGAGTCCGCTTTCGTAGCCGCCAATCACGCAGGCCTCCTCGCCCGGGCGCTCAGCCCAGGAACCAACGAGGCTGTTATGCAGGCAATGCTCGGCTCCCGGAAAAGGGTCTAGCCGCGGATACTGAAATTCGCCGGCGGCCCAAATGACAATCTTCGATCGAATCACCCCGTTGGAGGTTTCCAGTTGAAAGCCACCGTCCTCGGGCGTCACCGAGAACACATCAACTCCACAGCGAATCGGAAGCTCGGCGCGGCGCGCCCCGTCCTTCAAGTAGTCCGCGTATTGGATTCCGCTGGGATGCTCCGTGCGCAGCACATGGGCGGGGGAACTGTAAATGGCGATGGAGTTTAAATCGATGTTGCCGAAAAAATTACCGGGGAACGACGGTGTGATGAAACGCATTTCCTTCGGCCATTTCCGAAAGGATGCTCCCGGCTCGCTCCGCTCCAACACAACGGTCTCCCGCACCTTCAATTCGCGCAGCATCAACGCGATTCCCAGACCCGCAGGGCCCGCACCGACAATCACCACATTCCATAGTCTTGTTGTCATTGCGCGCAGTTCACCTGAACGATCGCTGCAGTGCTGCGAGGGATGTCATTCAACCTGCACAGACGCAACTTACTTGCATATATAATGCAATCGAAGAGCACTTGCAAGTAAATTGCAACTAAATTGGCGAGACGCTTTCGATCGGGCAGGCGAAGCCTGCGAACCGACTCCGACCACGAGCTACCGGACAGAGCGCCGGGTTCACAGCGGCCCCACCAGAGCTTTCCGATTCACCCGCTCGGTCGTTATGCTTGTCGAATGCGACTTTTACGTTCTGTCATTTTCTGCTTGGCGCTAGCCTGCGTGATCGCGCGCGGTGCACGCGCGTGCGCTCTGGAATTTCGCAGCTTGGACTGGCAGGTGGCGCACAGCCCCCTCGTCGTGGTCGCGCGAATTGACCAAGTGAATGCCGTCCCGCTTTCTGCCGAAGAGGCTCCGCGATACGCCAATCTCCCCGTGCGCCCGACGCACGCCATCGTCACGCCCATTCAAGTGCTCAAAGGAACGCTCTCTCCGCAGACGAAGTCGCTGGAAGTCGCCTCGGGTCCAATTTTTTCCTGCGCGCCGTTCCCCGTTCACGTGACATTCCATACGGGCGACACCGTTATTTTCGTCTTCAGCGCAAAACGCGGCGATGCACCCTCCGCCGCTGCCGAATACGAAATGACCTACGCCGGCGGAATGTTGCCGCTCGACCAGCTCGCCCAGGTCACCGACGCGCTCGAGCGCTGCAAGCAGTGGCGGGCGCAATTCCTGGTCGGGCTTGATATTGGCACGCTCACCGCAGCTCGGAAACTCGATGGCGCGCTCAATGACGCCAGGTCGCACTGGCCGCCCCTCCCCGATTTGACGGGCCCCACCTCCCGTCCCAGTTCACTCATGACGGATGATGCCCTGCCGCTTTCGCCCGCAGCTCAAGAGGTTTTTAATCGCGTCGACAAGATGGATATCACCACGCTCCTCGCCGCACTGGCGCTGGACTTCACCCGTGCCGACGGCTGGTCGAAACACCCGCTATGGAACAATGTGGCGCAGCGATATTGCCTGGTTCATTCCAAGGAGACCGCCGATTTTCTTCAGGCGACATGGACGCGCGAATTGCGGAACGCCGGCGTTGCACAAGATCAGATCGACAAGTACCTCGCCCGCATGCAGGGCCAGTCTGACAACATCCCACTGAGTTTCCCGATCCCATCGCCTGCATCGCTCACACACCTGATTGGCGAGAACCTGACAACCGATTTTATTTTGCGATCGCACGAATTCGACCGCGGCGGGATGTATTTTGTCTACGGCGCGACCAACGCCGGGGGCGTTGTCTCCGCAGGAACCGACTTTGGCACGTTGGAAGCCGCCCGTCTGGGTCTTGTCATTCCAGCCATGTACTGCGGCCAGAACGAAAACCTCCACGCGATCGCCGCGCAGGCGATTGCGGAGATGCACGATGACCGTTACGTGCCGCTGGTCGCTGACGCGATTGCGGCGGGAAAATTGGACGCCTGGTATCCATTGCTTTCGCCAAGAGAACTGGCCGACCAGCACTTCCGGGCGCTTGCCGCCGCCGGCACTCAAGAAAGCACAAGCTTTAAGCCCATTACGTTTTGGTCTCAGATGACCAAGGCAGAGTGCTTCGAGAATTCATGCATTGCGGCGGCAATCGAGTCTCTGCAACGAGCAGAAGCCGACAGGAGCGATGATGCCGAAGACATGCGATTCGTCCTGCGCAATTATTTGGACGCCGCCCGGGCCAAGCGCGCACCGGTCGTTCATGCAGTGACCAGCGCTAAAGAATACCGGATATTTTTCGACAAAAATCCAGTTGCCCCTTTTCCATAATCGCGCCGTTGCGTCAGCACAGCGACTATAATGTTGCTGCCTGCTTTCTGGTAGTCCGAGTTCCCTTGCGATCCAACGGTCGGAGAAGCGGGGCCATTTGTTACGAACCACAACTAGAAGCGCTGGTATGAATGATGACCCCATAGACCGTGCGCTCAGGCACGCAAAGCTGCGAAGATACCCTGTTCATCGAACCGGGAGAGCCATTGCTCGAAGGGCTCGCTACGATTCTCGACAATCTGCTCTCGCGCAATCCTCACTACGATTACTGCCGCCGCCTCGGCCAACTCGCGCCGGCCCGCGTCTTCATCACTGAATCAAACGCCAGCGCGATCTATCTTGATACCTGCCGCGCTCGTGGTCAGCGGCTACCCCACTTCACTGCAGCGGCTGTTGGAACAATGCATTCAGGGGACGGTACCTCGAGGCGCCGTTACAGCAACGGTCGATGGCGACTTCACCGTGCAACGGATGCCATCTACTTTGACTCTCCTTGGGAAGGTCGCGTGGGCGTGAGGGCCGAGCCGGGGGAGGCGACCCCCAGCCTTATCGCTCCATAGGCGGTAGAGGAGTTTTGGGCTCAACAAGACGGACTTGCATGCTGCCCTGTTTAGATTCTCTTCCCGTTCATGGAACTCGACGAGTCGAGGCGATGCAGCAGCGACAGTAGCGCTGAAGGTCATAGCTGGACCGCCCCGCCAACGCAGAGGTTTTCCATTGGGGAGGGGAGAAGCGGTGGCCGATAGGTAATGGTAAGCACCGCACCCGCGCTGCCCAAATTGTCAATACCGAAGTGCAGGAAGAACCCCGTATCGCCGGAACAGCGGTTGCTGGTGCTTGTAGCAGCCTCCCCGGTTTTGGGCGTCAGCAATCACGGCCTGTATGGCTGGAAGAAGCGCGTTTGTAGGGCCTGCGGCGTTTGATGGAGACGTGCGTAGAATCGGTCAAGGGTGGAGCGGGGGAAACTTGTGGCGCATCGTCTGTGACGCTGGCAAGCGCAGGCAGAGATTTAGTAGCACTGAGTTCTTCAAATCGAGGGAAAGCTTTACGGACCTGTTCGATGGATTGTCCGGAGCGAAGTGCGCCTTCGACCATGACGGCGGCGAGGGTGCGTGCGAGTTCCTGCCTGCCGGCGGTGGACTCGACGAGTTGCATATTGCGAAGCAAGCTCGCGATGAAGGCAGACCGGCTAACTTTTTTGTCCGTGGCCTGCTGGTCGATGAAGGCCACAACATCATCGGGTAAATTTAGGGAAATAATCACAGGGGACCTCCATGGCTGGGGGGATGCAAGTACGGTAAAAGTTAATAATTATTAATTTCGCTGCCTTGGGCGGTTTTGTCAACGCGCGTGGGAGAAAATGGCGCCACGAGGCGGCATGGCGAGAATCTGCCTGCAAATGCGGGTAGATGCGGTGAATGATGTCTTGCCGCTACGCCAAGTTGGCAAGAACACCCCCCCTCAAATCGCCACTTCAGGGTGAGGTCAGTACAAGGGGGGATGATATACGGTCCCCCATGGGACAGGACGGCTCACCGCCGCCCGCTGCTCGCTCCGGCCCGCTGCGCGGCGGGCAGCGGTGAGCCTCTAAGCGCATTTCAAATATAAGGCCCGCGGATATGACGCGTTTCCCACCATTCGGTTTTGCCGTCGTCAGAAGATCCCGAGTCTCGGCATTCATACCACCCCTTCCCGCCCCCGATGGATGCCATCAAATCGGTTTGAAGGTCGATTGCTGAATCTTCCCCGAGTTCTTCCGAGTCGCAGCTCAATCCAATTCGATACCACCCGTCTCCAAGTTCCCGCACCATCAGCGTCGCCCGAGTTACTTCGTAGCCTTCCAAATGCTCAGCCAGGATACGTTGCAGGAATGCCGCCTCCGAATCGGTCTTAAAGATCGTCTCATTCCCATGCTGGTCTTGTGAGCGCATTTCAAATTTCATGTTGAGATTCTCCATTGGATGTTCGAGTGGTCTTCGTTCTGTGGGAAATCTACTTCGATCCGAATCCAAAGGGAAGGGGTTTCCTCCCCCTTGGGACCCTCACCTTTCCCGCCCCACCCCAGGTCAATAAGGAATTTTTCCGCCGACCGGTAGACGCATCCATTGTAACTACGGCCGTAAAGGTCCCTTCCCAAAGGGAACCCATCCCTCCGGGCGATCCACCTTGACGGCCTCCGTTGGTGCCTCCCGCGTAACCGGCCATTGGAGCCGGGATCGTTTACGCCCATTCATGGGAGGTGCCGTATGGCAACCGCGGTTTATCTCGTTCACTATTCCCAGCCTCGTCATCACGTCCGCCATGCAGTGCGGGTGGTCCAAGCCCCAGCCGGCGTGATTAAGAAGCTGTACCGCCACTTGCACGAACAGCCCATTGACCCACTTGCCACGCAACACGGCATCGGCTTCCTTCACGTCCGCACGTGGTGGGGCAAGGATAAGAACTTCGAACGCAAACTCAAGAATCAGAAGCACCATTCCCGGCTCTGCCCCGTGTGCAATCCCGACGGATATGTGAAACGAACCACCCGAACACGGGACAACTGAATTTGTACTTTAAACGCCGGGGCCATCAGCGCCCCGGTTTTTTTATTGTCGCCATCACCTAAAACCAGAGCGGATTCGCGATATTCGCCAATACAAGAACTTGCCTTCTCCCTGGCACATGGACGCCCACCACCAGTCTTTTAAGGAGCGTCCCTATGCACACGTTTACGTTGAATGTTCCCCTTCCCAGCCACATCAAAGGACCGATCACGGATTCTGGCGTCATCATCGAAATAGCGCGGGAACGCGCCCACGCGCTCAATCAGGTGGTGTACATCCACATGGAAGGAGCCGGGCGGGGTTGCCCGAATCTCTGGGCGGTCTCCCCCAAGGGTTACTTGTCTGTCGAAGGCGTCGGCATGGGCGTCTGTCTGAACTGCAGCGAATAGCCCACAAACTGGAATGGGGGCGAGGGGGATCCTTTTGATTGAACCGCCCCCAATCCTCCTCAGTGCTTTTCGCCGCCAGCGGATTGGCATGCCGATATCGCGGATCGGAACACTTGTGGGGAAACCGCCCGTCACAACCACGCCCGCTCCTTTCCAAAAGCACACCACCGATCAACCACGTGCCTACATCCGTCTTCGATCATGACGCATTCCGGCGCCGGTCATGGCCATGGCCGGGAAGGGGAACACGCCAAACGTGCACAGGGCCGCCCCTCAAAAGACCACCGAAATCTGCCATGTGCCATTGAGAACGCAAGTTTTGCATTGCGCGAATATCACGAGCAGATTGCATTCGCTCGCGCCGGCGCAACGGGGGAGGGACGAATTCGTAATCAAAGGAACCGCTTCGCGAGAGCATTACCGCCGCCTTCCTCTTTGTCGTCCGATTCTACGCACCCGTGCTCGCAGTCAAGGTACTACTCCATGAGTACATGGAGGCCTCTTCTCCGACGGTTCCACCATTGACTGCTGCGCGCGGGTGTTCCGCCTCTCCTCTCCGTCGAGGAAGGCGGGCTGCCTGTGGGTGTTCCACACCCCGTCTCCTCATGATTTGCAGGAGACATGCAATGTCTATCGACCTCTATCAGGGTGTTACCAATCAGATTATCGCGATGCTGGACAAGGGGGTAGTGCCGTGGCGCTCTCCCATTCTCGGCAAGGCTTCGGCAGGACATCCCAAGAACCTCATCACTGAGAAACCCTATCGCGGCGTGAATATTTTTCTCCTCGCGTTTGCAGCGTGGACTAAAGGCTATGGCTCGGCTTGCTGGCTGACTTTCAATCAGGCCAAATCCATTGGCGGATCGATCAAGAAGGGCGAGAAATCCTCCACCGTCATCTTCTGGAAGCAGTTGGAAACCATCGACGAAGAGACCAAGAAGGCGACCACGATTCCCCTCCTGCGATACTTCAATGTGTTCAACGTGGAGCAGTGCGAGGGGATCAACGCGCCCGATGTTCCCGCATTCGAGCCGACGCACTTCCAGCCCATCGAGCAGGCGGAACACGTCGTAGAACGCTATTTGACCGACGGCCCAAGTGTCGAACACGTCGGACAACAGGCCGTCTACACGCCGGTTGCCGACAGCATCCGCATTGCCGAGCCTTCGCGCTTCGCATGTTCCGAGGAATACTACGCCACGTTGTTCCACGAATTGGCGCACAGCACCGGCCACAGCAAACGCCTCGACCGCAAACTCGACACCAGCCGCGCCCGTTTGGCACAGCCGATTACGGCAAGGAAGAATTGATTGCCGAAATGGCCGCAGCGTTCCTATGCGGGGATGTGGGTATTCAGCCGGCAGTGATCGAGAATCAGGCCGCGTACATCGGCGGGTGGCTCAAGACGATCAAGGAGGAAAAACGGCTCGTCATCTCCGCAGCCGCAGCAGCGCAGAAGGCAGCGGACTGGATCAACGGGGTACGCGCGTAAATCAGACTGGGCGCGAAGGCACTCGCAGGGACGCGGGTGCCTTGCCCATTTTTGCAGGCAGAATATTCATCAGCACGTAAGCATTTTGTAAGGTATACTTGGGCTGTAGTTTACAGGAGTTTTTCGACATGACCACCACGCCCACCACCGCCATCGGCTACGTCCGTCGTTCCACCAGCCGTCAGGAAGAGAGCCTCGACCAGCAGCGCGAAAAACTCGCCGCCTTCGCCGCGTCCAAAGGCTGGACACTCACGAAGGTTTATGAGGACGACGCCATCAGCGGCAGCGACATGCAGCGGCCCGGCCTGGAATCACTTCTCCATCACGCCGAATCAGACAAAGACGTGAGCATCGTCCTGGCATGGGAACGCAACCGCCTTGCCCGCCCCAAAGACCCGGTGGACGGCTTGCTCTTAGAACGCCGGTTGATTCAGGCAGGCAAACGCGTCTGCTACGTCGCAACTGGTCAGGAGGCGGACCGCTCGTTTACGTCCGGCTTGGTGGGCTTTGTCGAGCACTACCAGAATGGCGATTACCTCCGCAAACTCTCCCGCGACACCATGCGCGGCCACGTCGCACGCGTCCAGAAAGGCTTCCGTGCCGGTGGCAAAGTCCCCTACGGCTATGACCGCCTCTGCCTCGCTCCCGACGGCACTCCCAAACGCATCATCCGCGACCTCGACGACGGCACCCAAGTCCTCCTCTCCCCCGACACCCATGAAGTGATGGAGCACATCACAGGCGAACACCGCTACATCAAACCCGACCACGAATGCGTCACCCTCGTCCCTTCCACGCCCGAACGCACCAAAGCCATCCAGCGACTCTTTACCGATTACCTCGCCGGAACCCCGTTACGCGTTCTGCGCGATCAACTGAACGCCTCAGGCCTGCGCACCGGCACACGCGGCATCTTCACCATCGGCTCCCTCCACACCATCCTCCGCAACTGCGCCTACAAAGGCACCCTCGCCTTCAACCGCTCTACCTTAAGCAAATGGCACCGCTACTCCGACGGTAAGAGCATCGAACGCCACAGCGAATCGTACGAAGATCGTCCCAAAGAGGACTGGATCACCGTCGAAAACGCCTGGCCCGCCCTCATCGACGCGGACACTTTTGAGAAAGTGCAGGTCAAACTGACCGAAGGAGGCATCCGCCGACACTCCTGCACCGGCCGGCGCATCCACGCCAACTATCTCCTCAGCAACACCCTCACCTGCGGCATCTGCGGCGGTCCCTTCACCGGCCAAACCAGCACCCACACCCACAAGAACCGGGGCAAGATCAAAACCCGCTACTATCTCTGCGCCACCCACCACAAAGGGGACTATGCCGCCTGTCCCAAACGCTTCACCGTCCGCGCCGACATCGTCGAAGAAAAAATCATCCACCTCATCCAGGACGACCTCCACCACCTCAAGCAGGACCATGAACTCTGCGGCTACATTCAGGACGAACTCAAGAAGCTCTGCGGCCACCAGACCGACGCCCGCAAAGGACTCCAAGCCCGCCTCTCCGAACTCGACACCCAGATCAGCAAGCTCACCACCCACCTCTCGATCCTCGACGCCCAGACCGCCACCACCCTCGGCCTGTACGTCAAAGCCAAGACCCTGTCCGACGAGCGTCAGCAAGTCCAATCCCAACTCGAATCCCTCACCGCCACCATCCCCGAACTCCCCAGCCCCAGGGAAATCGCCCGCAAAGCCGACGAAGAGCTCTCCCACTTGGACACGCTCCTCGCCACCGGCACCCTCGAAGAACGCCGCGAACTTATTCACACTTACGTCAAATCTACAAAGGCAGACCCCCACGCCAAGGAAATCGAAGTCTCTTTCGTTCCGGCCCTGTTTAGTAGGATCGCCACAGGGGGAGATTGCCAATGACATACCCACACCTGGCAATCTGGTACAGGCGGTGTTGACTGCTCGACCCCACCTCATTCTGAATTCTGAACTCTGCATTCTGAATTCCCCCTCCTCCCCCCTCGTAGCAACTCCTCCCAAATTCCTCTACAGTACAATCGCATGATGTTCAGTAAGAAAACCAAACCCCGCCGCCCACCCTCCACCAAAAGAATCCGCATGGTCGCTCTCGACCTCGACGGCACCCTCCTCACTTCCCGCAAATCCATCTCCCCCCTCACCCACACCGCCGTCCGACAGGTCGCCGCCGCCGGCATCCACGTCGTCCTCGCCACCGCACGCCCCCCGCGCTCCGTCCGCGACTACTACGCCGCCCTCGGCCTCGCCACCCCCATCGTCAACTACAACGGCGCCCTCATCTGGGACGAACGCCGCAAAAAAGTCATCGAGCACGTCCCGCTCGACGTCGACATCGCCCGCAAAATCATCGCCTGGGGCCGCAGGAAATACCCCGAACTCCTCGTCTCCGTCGAAATCCTCGACAAGTGGTACACCGACCACTACTCCGAAATCCCCGAGTACATGACCGAAACCGCCAGGCAGTTCACCCCCGACTTCATCGGCCCCCTCGAAGCCTTCATGACCGTCCCCATCACCAAGCTCATGCTCCTGGGCGACCCCAAGTGGATCGCCGACATCGAAAAGGAAATCCCCAAAAAGTTTGGCAACAAGGTCGCCCAGACCCGCTCCGACGCCCACCTCATCCAGCTCATGAACCCCGCCATCTCCAAGGCCATGGCCCTCGATAAAGTCGCCAAATCCTTCAACATCACCGCCGACGAAGTCCTCGCCATCGGCGACGCCCCCAACGACATCCACATGCTGGAATGGGCCGGCATCGCCGCCGTCCCCGAAAATGGCTGGAAGGAAGCCAAGGAAGTCGCCCACGCCCTCATCCCCTCCAACGACGCCGACGGCGTCGCCACCGCCCTCCGCAAATTCATCCTCAACCCCTAGCGCGCCATCGCCGCCGACGTTGCACTCTTCGGCGGCGGGATCAATTTCAGCGCGGTAATCTGCCCCTGCCGCGCATAATCGATCGCCTCGCCAAGAATCCGCGCCGCTTCCTGCGGCGCATGGAACCCCATCGAATTCTCCGCCGCGATGAAATCCAGACGCCACTGTGCCTTGCGGTGCAACTCCAGCGCCGGCTGCAACTGCTCCTCCGTCACGCCCGCCGCCTTCGCCAGCTTGATCGTGTCCAGCATGTCGATCAGCGCCGCCCCGCCGCGCTGCAGCAGCGCGTGGTTCCGTTCCTGAATCGCCTCCGCGCGGAACTTGATCTCCTCCTCCGGCACCGGATGGCACGTCTGGCACGCCCGCGCAATATTCAGCAGCGGCGAACGCACCCAATGGTCCGACACCTTCAACGCCCCCTGCCTCTCGTACGGCATGTGACAATCCGCGCACGCCACCCCCGCCCGCGCGTGCACCCCCTGCGAATACAACTCAAACTCCGGATGCTGCGCCTTCAACAACTCCGCACCCGTCTCCGCATGCTTCCAGTCATAAAACCGATGCCCGTCCGGAAATTTGTAGCTGTCGTAATACGCCTCGATCTGCTCCACCTTCAACCCATTATTCCACGGATAAAACAGCGTCGTCTTCGGCCCGCAGTAATACTCCACGTGGCACTGCGCGCACACGAACGTCCGCATCTCCTGCCGCGTCGCATCCCGGTTCGGGTCGTAATTCGGAATCCCCTTCGACGCCATCAGCGCCGCAATCCCCCGGATAAATCCCGGCCGCGTCACCCGCAGATGCATCGTCCTGGCATCATGACAATCCACGCACGAGACCGGATGCGCCCCCTCAAAATGCTTCTTCACCTGCGCCGTCCCCTCGATCACCGGATTCACCGACCCCGTCTTCACCACCTCCTCATGCGCCTGCTGATACGTCATTTTGCAGACCGCTTCAAACCCCTTCATCACATCCCCCTCGCCGATGCGCCGGTACGTCGGAATGATCGACGTGTGGCACTGCATGCACGACCCCGGCTGCGGCTTCTCCGTCACACGCTTCGTCTGCTCCTGGTCCTGCAGCATGTACGCATGCCCCCGCCGATCCCGATAATCGATCGCAAACGCATACCCCGCAAATGCCCGCGGCAGCCACGGCGATTCCTCCGCCTTCTCCCGCGGCACCGCCTCCGAGCCCCCGTGCCCGCCATACTTCGTGCTCGTCGGCTCTGACGTCTTCTTGTACGTGTCATACTCCCGCGGCCAGTTCAGTCCCCAAGGCTCCGGATCTGTCGTCTCCTCCGTCACATCCACAAACCGGATGTACGGATTCCTCGCCTCTTCCTTCCTCTCAAAGATGTTCAACAGCAACATCGTGATCCCGACCGTCACCGCGGCCGTGGCGAGAACGATCAACACGCGGTCCCACCGGATATGCAGGCCCGCCTTCGGAGTTGATGAGGGTTCACTCATGGGGGTCCTCCTATCCAACTCATTTCGCCCGTCGGACGCGTCGGCGCATGCCCGACATTCTTATGACAATGCACGCACGAAACCGTATCGACCGCCCTCCCCTCCGCCGACTGCGACACCACGATCTCGTGCACAAAGCTCTCATGACACCGCAGGCAATTCTCCTGCAGAATCTCCGCGTTCGGCGGCGTGATCATGATCGGCTCGTGGAAGTTCTGCAGCGTAAACTTCCGCGAGTGGTTCCACCCGTTCCGCGCTTTCGCAATCAGCTTCGGCACCATCGCATGCGGCAAATGGCAGTCCACGCACACCGCCACATGGTGATGCCCCGATTTCGCCCACGAGTCGTACTCGTCTCGCATGATGTGGCAATTGGTGCACGCCTGCGGATCTCGCGAAAAATAGGAAAGCCCCTCCCCGTACCGAAACGTCGCCGCTCCCAGCCCAAGCGGGATTCCCAGCAGAATGCAGGCGAAAATAGCCCGACGTGGACGGAACATGTTCTCCGCCATGGGTGATCGCACGTTTCCCACGATTGTACGGCCGCCCTTGGTGCCGTGGACCTCGGAGTTTTCCTAGGTCCATTCCCGGTGCTTTCAGCCGGCTTGCGCAGCAATGGATGCGAGCGTGTTTCTAATTTTTTTGGTACGCTACGGTTTTAAGTGATGCCGCCTCGTTAGTGATCGATTCTGTTTGCAGGATTGCCATGGATAGCAACGTTCAACTCACCGTCGATGGCCAGACCTTCAATTACCCCACCGTCCTGGGCACCGAAGGCGAACGCGGCATCGATATCCAGAAACTCCGCGCCGACACCGGCCTCATTACCCTCGACCCCGGCTACGGCAACACCGGCTCCTGCCAGTCCGCCATCACCTACATTGATGGCGACAAAGGCGTCCTCCGCTACCGCGGCATCCCCATCGAGGAATTCGCCACCGATACCCCCGACTTCATCGAAGTCGCCTGGCTCCTCATCTTCGGCAAACTTCCCACCACCGAGGAATCCACCCGCTTCCGCGCCCGCCTCACCAGCAACGCCCACCTCCACGAGGCCATGAAACACCACTTCGAAGGATTCCCCACCAACGCCCCGCCCATGGCCATGCTCTCCGCCATGATCAACACCCTCGGCTGCTTCCACACCGAACTGCACAGCATCAAGGGCGACGAGACCTTCGAAGAAGCCGCCGCCCGACTCATCTCCAAAATCCGCACCATCACCGCCTTCATCTACCGCCGCCAGCAGGGCCTCCCCTACATCTACGCCGACGGCGGACTTCGCTACTGCGGCAACCTTCTCCACATGATGTTCTCCATGCCCTACGACAAGTACGAAATCGATCCTGAAGTCGAAAAGGCCCTCAACCTCATCTTCATCCTCCACGCCGATCACGAGCAGAACTGCTCCACCTCCACCGTCCGCATGGTCGGCTCCTCGAAGGCCAACCTCTTCGCCAGCGTCTCCGCCGGCGTCTGCGCCCTCTGGGGCCCGCTCCACGGCGGCGCCAACGTCGAAGTCCTCGAAATGCTCGCTCAAATCCACAAGGGCGGCCTCACCGCCGAGCAGTACATCGAAAAGGCCAAGCAGAAGGGCTCCGGCGTACGCCTCATGGGCTTCGGCCACCGCGTCTACAAAAACTACGACCCCCGCGCCAAAATTCTCCAGGGCGTCTGCGATAAAGTCCTCTCCATCCTCAACGTCAAGGACCCCCTCCTCGACATCGCCCGCGGCCTCGAGGAACTGGCACTCAAGGACCAGTACTTCATCGACCGCAAGCTCTACCCCAATGTCGATTTCTACAGCGGCATCATCATGCGCGCCATGCGCATCCCCACCAGCATGTTCACCGTCATGTTCGCCATCGGCCGCCTGCCGGGATGGATCGCCCACTGGAAGGAACAAAACGAAGAATCCACCGCCCGCATCGCCCGCCCACGCCAGATCTACGTCGGCCCGGTGAACAAACACTACGTGCCGATGGAAGAGCGATGATCCCAATGCCCACTCCCTCGGGGAGGGAAGCGAGGGCGTCGGCACGGCGCGATCCGTGCGCTTCAAATCGTCAAGTCGTTGACGGCCGGCGTGGAAGCTCGGTTGGCTGGGGGGGGGGAGGGGACGATCTTCGACTTATCTGCAGGCGCGGCAGTGGTAGACGCCGCCGGGGGGCATGTTGCGGGCGACGAAGTCGAACGAGACGTGTTTGAAGATCTTCTTGTAGTAATTCCAGTAGATGAAGGGGATTTCCGTGATGTTGGAGAAGACGCCGCCGTCTACGAGGTAGCGGCGGACGGAGGCGAGCATGCGGCGGCGGACGCGCGGCGGCAGTGAGGGCGTGGGCAGGCCGGAGATGAAGGCGTCGACCCGTTTGACGCCCTGCGCCTTGAGCACCGTGTCGAGGTCGCGGACGTCCGCCTGAACGATGTGGACATTGGGGAGGCCGGCGAAGCGCTGCTGGAGAATCTTGGCGAAGTCCTTGTCGCGTTCGATGGCGATGAAGGTGGTCTGGGGCTTGAGGCACTTGATGATCTGGTCGGTGATGGGCCCGGTCCCTGCGCCGAGTTCGACGATGACCTTGGCGCGCTGCCAGTCAATTTGCTTGATCGTGGCCCGCGAGAGGGCCTTGGAGGAGGGCCAGAAGGAGGCGATGGTGATGCCGTGGCGCAGGAATTTCGAGAGGAAGAGGAAGTTGTGTTTGAGGTGCGGGGTTTTCGGGGAAGTGGAACGAGTGGTCATGTGAAAAGATGCCTCCGGCCAGCGCATCGGTAACGCTCAACGACATCTGAATCATACTTGGAGGCAGGTTAACAAGCCAGCAAGGGATTAACGCCCCGCAAGGAGCTGGAGCGGATTTTTGGCGCGGCGCGTGGAAGGGAGGCGGCTGCCGACAGCGGGGGTGATGGTGAAGGCGGTGGAAATGGTGGAGAGGAGGCCGCTGGTCGCTTTAAGTTTATAGTTGCCGGCGGGGGTGAGGGAGAGGCCGGCGAAGGTCGCGATGCCGTTTTGCAGAGGTGAGGAGATTGGGCCGTGGAGAGCGGGGCCCTTGGGGCCGGAGGCGATGGAGAGGGTGATGAGGGAATGGTTGTTGGTGGCGAGATTGCCGAAGGCGTCGAAGAGCGAGACGGAAATGGCTGGGGCGAGGGTGGCGTTGGCGTGCGTGCTGGTCGGCTGCTGGGAGAATACAAGGCGGGTGGCGGCAGCGGGGGTGATGGTGAAGGTGGTTGAGGCGGCGGTGGCGCTTCCGGCGGCGGCGCGGAGGGTGTACGTGCCAGCCTTGAGGAGCGAGAGGTTTTTCAGCGTGGCAGCGCCGCTGATGATTGGGGCCGTCGTGGTTCCGCGGAGTTGAGCACCGGCGGGGCCGGCTTGGATGGTGAGCCGGGCGGTACCGGTGTTGATCGAGTTGCCGAAGGCGTCAGTGATGGAGAGGCCGAGGGTGGGGGCGAAGATGGCGCCGGCGGTGGCGTTGGCAAGGTTCTGCTGGAAGGAGATTTGTGCGGGGGCGGCGGGAGTGATCGTGAAGTTGGCGGTTGTGCCTGAGGCGAGGGAAGAATCGGCAGCGAAGAGGGTGTATTGGCCGGCGATTTGGAGGGAGAGGTCGTTGAAGGTGGCGATGCCGTTGTGGGCCTGGACGGTGAGGGTGCCGTGGAGGGCGGCGCCGCTGGGGCCGGTGGCGATGGAGAGGGTGATGAGCGAGTTGTCGGCGGTGACGATGTGGCCGGCGGCGTCCAGGACCCGGACGTTGAGGGTGCTGAGGGTGTTGCCGGCGATGGTGTTGGCGGGGGTGCGGCTGAAAATAAGTTTGGCGGCGCTGGGGGCGGGTGCGATGGGATTGATCGTGAAGGGGGCGGACGTGGCGGGTGCGAGGGAACCGTCGGTGGCGGTGAGAGTGTAGGTGCCGGGGGTGTAGGTGGAGAGATTGTTGAAGGTGGCGATCCCGTTGACGGTGGGGACTGTGAGTGTGCCGGTGAGGGGTGCCCCGGAGAGAGTGATGGTGGAGGCGTCACTGGTGACAATGTTGCCGAAGGGGTCTTCGACGGCAATTTGCAGGGTGCCGATGGGACCGACGGGGCCGCCGGTGGGTTGGGAAAGAAAGACGAGTTCTGAGGCGGCGGCGGGGGTGATGGTGAAACTGGTGGTGGTGGCGGTGGGGAGGGCGCCGTCGGAGGCGGTGATGCTGAAGCTGCCGGGGGTGTGGATGGCGAGGGTGTTGAAGGTGGCGACGCCATTGATGGCGGGGACGGTCACGGTGCCGAGGAGGGTGCCGTTGCCGTTGAGGGAGAGGGTGATGTTGGATTGGTCGGTGGTGACGATGTTTCCGTAGGGATCTTCGAGTGTGACGGTGAGCGTGTGAAGGGGACCGGCGGTGGTGCTGGTGGGGGTGCTTGTCAGGATAAGTTGTGAGGCGGCGGCGGGGGTGATGGAGAAGGGGTTGGAGGTGGCGGCGGGGAGGAGGCCGTTGTTCGCGGCGAGCGTGTAGGCGCCGGCGGCTTGGAGTGAGAGGTTGCTGAAGGTGGCGATGCCGTTGTGGGACTGGGCGGTGAGGGAGGTGATGACGCCGTTGGTGTTGACGACGGAGAGGGTGATGGTGGAGTCATCCGATGCGAGGGTGTAGCCGTCGGCGTCCTGGATGGCGACGGTGAGGGTGTTGAGGTTTTGGCCAGCAGTGGTGGAGGTGGGCTGCGTGGTGAAGGCGAGGTGGGTGGCGGGGGCGAGGGCGAATTGGAAGAGGGTTCCGCTGCTGTTGGCGCCGTTGGCGGTGGTGGTGCCGAAGAGGTTGCCGGCGGAGTCAACGATGAGGTTGAGGGGGCTGGTGCCGGTGGTGGAGGTGAAGGTGGCGAGTGTGGAGACGGCGCCGGTGCCAGAGGGGATTTCGAAAAGGGAGCCGACAGTGTTGGTGCCGAAGAAGTTGCCGTGGGTGTCGAGTGCGAGGGAATTGGGGAAGGCGGTGGGGCTGGTGAAGGAGGCGATGACGCCGAGAGAGGCGGTTCCGGCGGGGAGGACGAAGAGTGTTCCTTTGTCGGTGTCGCCACCCCGGGAGGTGATACCGTAGAGATTGCCGGAGGGATCGATGAGGAGGCTGCGGGGGGTGATGCCGGTGGCGTTGGAGAAGGAGGCGAGGGTGGTGATGGTGTTGGAATTGGCGGGGAGTTCGAAGAGTGTGCCGTCGTTGTTGGTTCCGCCGGTGGGGGTGGAGCCGAAGAGGTTGCCGGCGGAGTCGAGGAGGAGGCCGTCGGGAGTGGCGGACCAGGTGATGTTGCTGAAGGAGGCGAGCGCGGTGGGGGTGTTGGTTCCGGCGGGAAGTTCGAAAATGGTGCCGTCGTTGTTGTCGCCTCCGGTGGTGGTCATGCCGTAGAGGTTTCCGGCGGAATCGCGGACGAGGCGGCCGAAGGGGTTTGCGCCGGTGGTGTTGGAGAAGGAGGCGAGCGTGGTGATGGCGTGAGCGCCGGCGGGAAGTTCGAAGAGAGTGCCGAGGTTGTTGGTGCCGCCGGTGGAGGTGAGGCCGAAGAGATTGCCGGCGGAGTCGAGGAGGAGCGGTCCGCTGGGTGTGGCGCTGTTGAAGGAGGCGAGGATGGTGAGGGAGTTGGCGCCTTTGGGAAGTTCGAAGAGGGTGCCGCTGTTGTTCGCGCCGCCCTGGCTGGTGGTGCCGAAGAGGTTGCCGTGGGAGTCGAGCACGACGCCGCCGAGGGAGGTGTTGCCGGACGTGGCGTCGAAGGAGGCGAGGGCGCGGAGCGGGGAGGGGATGATGCTGAAGGATTGGGAGAGGGCGGAGGTGAGGGAGGGGTCGGTGGCTTGCAGGGTGTAGGAGCCAGTGGTGGTGATGGAGAGGTTGTTGAAGGTGGCGATGCCGTTGATGACGCTGCCGGTGAGGGTGCCGGAGAGAGTGCCGGGACCGGAGGAGATGGCGAGGGTGATCGTGGAGTTGTCGCTGTTGACGATGTTGCCCTGGGCGTCTTCGACCTGGACGGTGATGGCGGAGAGAGTGTTGCCGGCGATGGTGTTGGCGGGTTGCTGGGTGAAGGCGAGTTTGGTGGCCTGGGTGGGGGCAAGTTTGAAGACGATGCCGTTGTCACTGGGATTTCCGCCGCCGTCGGTGGTGCCGAAGAGGTTGCCGCTGGCATCAATGGCGAGGTTGCCGGCGGCGACGTCGCCGTAGGGTCCGGGGAGGGAGGCGAGGACGGTGATGTTGCTGGAGCCGTGGAGGATTTCGAAGATGGTGCCGGCGTCGTTGGCGCCGGCGTTCGTGGTGGTTCCGAAGAGGTTGCCGTGGGAGTCGATTATAAGGCCGGCGAAGGGGCTGGTGCCGGTGGCGGCGGAGAAGTTGGCAAAGGGGGTGATGGAGCTGGACCCGTTGGCGAGTTCGTAGACGAGGCCGTCGGAGCCTTGTCCGCCGTCGGTGATTCCGCCGAATTGAGCGGTGCCGAAGAGGTTGCCCTGGGCGTCCATGACGATGTCACCCATGGGGCTGATGCCGTTGGTGCCGTTGCTGTTGAAGGAGGCGAGGGTGGAGAAGGTGTGGGAGCCGGCGGTGATTTCGAAGAGAGCGCCGTTGCCGCTCGTGCCGCCGCGTTCGGTGGCGCCGAAGAGGTTGCCGTTGGAGTCGACGAGGAGGTTGCCTTCGGGGATGCCGCCGTTGGTGCCGTCGAAGTCGATGAGGGTGGTGATGGCGTTGGAGCCTTTGGGGATTTCGAAGACGGTGCCGTTGGAATAAGCGCCGCCGTTCTGGGTGACGCCGAAGAGGTTGCCGGCGGAATCGACGGCGAGGCCGAGTGGGGAACTGCCGAGGCTGCCGCCCTGGGGGAAGGTGGCGATGGTGGCGATGGTGGAGGAGCCGTTGGGGATGACGAAGACGGAGCCGGCGTTGTTGGTGCCGCCGCTGGTGACGCCGAAGAGATTGCCGGCGGAATCGATGACGAGCGTGCCGGTGGGGGCACCGCCATTGTTGCCGTTGAAGAAGGCGAGGGGGGTGATGGTGCTGGTGCCGGCGTGGATTTCGAAGACGACGCCGTCGCTGTTGGTGCCGCCGGCGGAAGTCATGCCGAAGAGGTTTCCGTGGGAATCAGCGAGGAGGTTGCAGTCGAAGGGGCTGCTGCCGTTGGCGCCGGTGAAGGCTGCGAGCGTGGAGAAGGTGTATCCGGAAAAGAGGGTGCGAGGTTCGAGGGATTGCAGGACGGCGGCGGCGAGGGAACGGCGGCGTGATCGGACGGCAGGTTTGGCGTTTGATGCGTGCATGATTCACCTTGGTATGTGGGGGCGTTGCTCCTCCTCATCATCGACGGGTTTACGAGTGTGAATTAGGCCCGGAAGGGGGGGGCGGGGGGGGCGGGGCCGAGAAAATCGCAGTGGGAAATAAAAGCGGCCGACACGAGGGTCGGCCGCTGGGGGATTTCGAACTGGCAGGTGAGGATCAGCCGGCGGGGATGGGAGTGGTGTCGGCCGGGGCGGGAGCGGTCGTGGGAGCAGCCGCGGGCTTGAGCGCAGGCTTGTGAGTGGGGTGGGTGGTGCGGGGAGAGGCAGCCGGAGCGCCGGGGGTGGAGACGGTGATCCCTTCGGGAACCTTGGTGGGGCGGATGTAGATATCGACGCGGCGGTTCTTTTCGTTGCCATGGTGGCCGGGGGCGTTGGGAGCGATCGGGCGCTGGTCGCCCCAGCCGGCGGCGGAGACCCGGTTTTCCGCGACGCCATCGGAGCGGAGGACGGAAGAGACGGCCCAGGCGCGGTTGGTCGAGAGAATCCAGTTGCTGGGGTTCATCTGCATGGTTTTGCTGAGGCGGATGGGGACATCGTCGGTGTGGCCGACGACTGTGATTTCCTGCTGCGCGATTTCGGGCATGTTGAGGATGGTCGCGAACTGCGCGAGGGCTTCCTTGGCGCGGGGCTTCACTTCCGTTGAGCCGAGATCGAAGGTGAGATCGGACTTGAAGCGGACCATGCCCAGGCGCTCGTCGAACTCGAGGAGGTCGGGGTATTTGTCGGCGAGCTGGCGGAGGGCATTGTTGATGT
The DNA here is from genome assembly GCA_035524355.1 of Phycisphaerae bacterium. Classification (GTDB taxonomy): domain Bacteria; phylum Planctomycetota; class Phycisphaerae; order WQYP01; family WQYP01; genus DATKPA01. The sequence continues at coordinate 32,212 of DATKPA010000033.1, forward strand.
CTTCGGGCAGCGCGGGGGTGTTGGCGTTGAGGGCGAGCAGGTCGTTGTATTTCTTCTGGAGGTCGGCGAGCTGCTGGGCGAGGAGGTCGCGTTCGCGCCGGAGGGCATCGTTGCCGCCGAGACCGACAAGGCGGTTGAGCTCGGCGACCCTGGCTTCGAGTTCGGCGTTGCGGGCGCGGGCGGCGTTGAGGTCGTTTTCCGCTTCAGCGAGCTGAGCGCGGGACTGGTCGAAGGCGGTCTGGAGGCGTTTGTGCTCGTCCATGGAGACGCAGCCGGTGGAGGCGGCGAGGAAGAGCCCGACGATGAGCATCGCGAGGATGCGATGGGAGGGGCGGGGGAGTCGGTGGAGGGGGGAAATCATGTGGGAGTCTCCGTTTATGGGGGTCGCGAATGCCGGTGTGGGCGGTCTGTCCCAGCCATTATCGGGCATGTGCGATGTGAAGGGTGAACTTTTGCAGATTTGGGAGCGGGTGTCAAATTGGGGGGTGGGTGACTGGCGCTCTGCGGCGGGTCAATAGCGGATGCCGAGGCGGTCAGCCTCTCGTGGAGTGAGCCCCATGGCAACGGTGACGTTGATGGCGGCATTGGGGTTGTGGGTTTCCTCATAGGCATCCATGATGATTTCGGAACGCTCAATTTGCGGGAGCGGGTCCCACTCATCCCAGACGACATAGAGGTGAAGGGGCTGGGTGGTGGTTCCGCCTTCTTCAAGTATGATCGGTTGCGCAGCCGTGCTGGAGGTGTCTTTCCATTCCTCGACGAGGCGATCCTTCAGCCGTTGGGCCGCCGGGTTCACGGGGTTTCGGGTGAACTTTTTGACCGGCATGAATTATCTCCAGAGCGCGACATGATGGTCGCGGATCCATACAACAGAATTATGTGGAGAAGGGTGAGCGCTGTGTTGTCCCACCCGAGTGGCCGTCCAATTTTGGTTGAGCGCCCTGTGGATGGGTGAAAGCAGCAATAATGCCAATGATGGCAACAATTGCGATGAATGGCAGCCAATTTCTAGCGCTCGGGGGTGGGGGATTCATTGTGGTAAACATCGAGATGAACGCAAGGGACATGAAACTGGTGCAGAGAAGCACCATCGCGCAAATGGAGAGCGGCATTAACGGAGCATATTCGGGAGGGAGGAGTTCGCGCGCACCGATTCTTGGAAACGGGACGATCCACGCGAAGCAGTTGAAGCTCAGGACCATGATCAGTACGCAGAAAAACGTAGCCACGCCTGACTTTCCGTAGAACACACGGGGACTCATGCGCAGATTAGAGAGAATTTCGCGGCGATATTCGGCGTCTCTTTCGTTCACGTAATTGATTTTACCAAGCTAACGTAGCCTGCGCATAGTTGGCCTTCAATGCGGCAACAGCCGTTCGGCATTTCCGCGGTAGAGTTTCTGGAGGACTTCGGCGGGGAGATTGAGCCCCTTGAGGCGGGGCGTGTTGTCGGCTTTGGCGGGGTCGAATTCGCCGGTCTTGGGGTTGAAGCCTTTGCCGGCGTCGGGGTCGTCGATGTTGGATTCGCCGTTGTAGTCGGATTCCCAGAGCATCTGATGGGCCCAGTAGCGGGAGGCGAAGTGGTCGAAGGAGCGGTCGCCCCCCCCCTGGAGGGCGACGTTGTCGGAGCCGAAGAGGATGCGGTCCTGGAAGGCGATGATGAAATCGCGCACTGCGTTCGTCGACTGCTCGGCAACGGCGCGGACCATCCAGCGGGTGGCGGAGGAATCGAGGATGTAGTGGGGAAATTTTTCAAGGCGGCAGGCGAGGGCGTCGAGGTTTTCGAGGGAGCCGCCCATGTGAGCGCCGAGGTGGAGGCGGTCGGGGTATTTGTCGAGCATGCGTTCGAGCATGGCGAATTGGCTGGCGGGCGTGCCATAGCCCCCCCCCGTGCCGTCGGAGTAAGGGCCTTTGCCGTAGAACCAGGCGTTGGGGTCGCCCACGTGAGTCATGAAGTGGTACCCGAGGTCGTACGCATGCCTGGCGATTTCCTGGATGCGGGGGTCGTCGAGGGTGATTCCCCAGCGGCGGCAGGTGCCGGGGGCGGCGTGGAATTTGATCAGGCCGGCGCCATGCTCGCGGAAGGTTTCGATGCGTTTGTGCCAGTCGGCGAAGAAGGAAGCGTCGGGGGTGGGCATGTCGCGCGTCCAGCCGGGGACGGCGATGAAGCGAAAGCGATTGGGGAATTTTTCCTTGAGGGCGGGGACCTGTTCGAGGGGCGCCATGGTGTAGAACTCGGTAATGCCGTAGGCGAGGGCCGCGTCGACCATGTGCTGGGTGAAGGCGGGATCGCCGGCGTGGTTGTGGGCATCGATGATGCCGTTCGGGGGGAGGAATTTGCGGGCGGGCGGTTTGCGGTAATCGAGGCCGAGGCGATTGTCAGGCGACATTGTGCGAAGACTCCGGAAGGAACAGAGTGCTCGATTGTAGCCTCGGAAATGCGGTAAGGCACGGGATTGACATCGGGAAGGGGGACGGAGTACATGGGTGGATGTACCGCGTGAGTTGAAATGACGGCCCTGTAGAATCGGCATGATGCGCGAGCGGAAAAACAAGTCGCAGTTCCTCTTTTGGAGCATCGGTATCGGGGGGATGCTGCTGACGGGGGTTCTCGATTATGTGACGGGGCCGCAAGTCAGCGTCGTGCCGTTTTATTTGATTCCGATCGCCGTGGTTGCGTGGTGGGTGGGAAAGCGCTCGGGGGTGGTGATGGGTTTTCTTTGCGCGTTGATGTGGCTGCTGGCGAACGTGGCAAGCCAGGATGTGAATGCGAAGTCGTTTACACCTTATTGGAATGCGCTCTCGTTGACGTGCGGGTTCACGGTCGTGGCGCTATTGGTGCACGCCAGGCATGAGTTGGTGAAACGGGTGGAGGAGATGGTGGAGGAGAAGACGGTCTCGCTTACCGCGGAAGTGGCCGAGCGAAAGCGCGCGGAGGAATCGATTCACCGGCTCGCGGCTCAGCTCTCGGCGGCGGAAGACGTGCAGCGCCGGCAGTTGGCCCAGGATATCCACGACACCCTGGGGCAGACGCTCACAGTCCTCAAGATGAACCTCGAGCGGTCGATCGACGGCACAACGGATCCGCGTTCGACACGACTTCGTGATTCGCTGTCCCTCATCGAGAATATGATTCAGCAGACGCGGACGATGACATTCGAGCTGTATCCGCGGATGCTGGATGATCTGGGACTCGTGCCGACGGTTCGGCGGTATGGGGAACAACTGCAGCGCCAGGCGGGGATTCAGACAACCGTGTCGGAGATCGGCGGGATCCGGAAGATTCCGACACCCATCGCCAATTACTTGTTTCGCGCCATCAAGGAGCTGATGAACAACGCCTGCAAGCACGGAAAGGCGAAGGAAGTGCTGATCACGGTGCACTGGCGCGGCGATGCGGAACGGGGCGAGGTGCGGGTGGTGGTGGATGATGATGGGTGCGGATTTGATACTGTGGCGGCGCTCGCCCCGCAATCACTGAGAGGTCTGGGCCTCGCGAGCATTAAGGAGCGGGTCGCATCGTTAGGCGGTAAGACGGACATTGAATCCTCAGCGGGAAATGGGACGCGGGTGATCGTGGAGTTGCCGACGTCATCGGATGCAGTGCAGGGAGAAGTATCATGAAGACCGTACTCCTGGTGGAAGATCATGCGCTGGTGCGGCGCGGCATCCGGACGATGCTGGAGGTCGAGGCGGACATGAAGGTGGTGGGGGAGTGCGGGGACGGACGCGAGGCGGTGCGGCTGTTCAATCGGTTGCGGCCGGACCTTGTGCTCATGGACGTGGCGATGCCGGATCTCAACGGCATCGAGGCCGCGCGGCAGATGATCGCCTCGCGGCCGGGGGCGCGCATCATCATGCTCTCGATGCATGCGGACGGCCAATATGTCGTGGAATCCTTCCGCGCCGGGGCGTCGGGATATGTGTTGAAGGATGCGGCATTCGGGGAACTGCTCTCCGCGATCAAGGCCGTCCGGGATGGGAAGCGGTATTTGAGTCCGCCGCTGAATGAGACGCTGCTGACGGATTATGTGCGTGCCACGCGCGGCGACCGTACCGTTTCCGAACTGGACATTCTCTCGAACCGGGAGCGGGAGGTGCTGCAGTTGATCGGGGAGGGGAATTCCAGCGCGGAGATTGCCGGAAAGCTGGAGATCAGCGTGCGGACGGTGGAAACGCACCGGCAGCACATCATGGAGAAGCTGAACATCCACAGCGTGGCGGGGCTGACGAAGTTTGCGATACGACACGGGCTCTGCTCGCTTTGATGCGGGTGGGCCGATGCGAATCGCCGAGGCATGCATTACAATCCGGCCCTGCGCGTGGGGGAGCAAATGGAGTGATGCATGCGGCGGACGAACCGGTTCCTCGCGGCGTTCGGCCGCATTGCGATTCCGAACATCACGGTGTACCTGATTGCTTTTCAGGTGATGTGTCTGTTCATGATTGTGGGGCAGCCGCAGTCGCACTTCGAGCAGAAGCTGGTGTTTGATGCGGCGAGGGTGATGCAGGGGGAGTGGTGGCGGGTGATCACGTTCTTATTTTTGCCGCCAATTGAAAATCCTGTGTTTGCGTTTTTCGCGTTTTATTTTTTCTGGCTGATGGGGACGGCGCTGGAATCGCATTGGGGGACGGCGCGATTCAACCTGTTTCTGCTGATTGGTGCGCTGGCGACGATCGGATCGGGCTTTCTGGCGTATGCATTGGGGGCTGAGGGAATCGGAGGAACCAACGTTTACATCGGGGAGACGGTGTTTCTGGCGTTTGCGACGCTGTATCCGGACTTTCAGATCTACCTGTTTTTCATCTTGCCCGTGAAGGTGAAATATCTGGCAATCCTCACGGGGATCATGCTGTGCCTGCAGTTGTTGGTTGTGGGGTGGGTTGAGAAGGCGATGCTGGTCGCGGCGGTGGGGAATTACCTGCTCTTTTTCAGCGGAGACATTGTCGAGCTGATACGCCGCGGCAAGAGCCGGGCGCGGCAGAAGATGCGGCAGAGCGCGTTGTACGTGCCGCCGTCGGGGGATGCGATGCATTGCTGCTGCGTGTGCAAGGCGACGGAGAAGACGCATCCGGATTATGAGTTCAGGTATTGCTCGGAGTGTGGGGGGAAATGTTACTGCCTCCAGCACCAGAAGGAACACGTGCATCAGCAGTGACGATGCGGCGCTCTCCTATCCCATCACGCGCCGGTAAAGTGATTCGTAGCGCGGCACGATCGATTCGGCGGAGAATCGCGAGCCGGCGACACGCTGCGCGGCATTGCCCATCCTTTTTCGACGTTCGGAATCGACGATGAGAGTTTGCACCGCGCATGCGATCTCACACGCGTTGCCGAACTCCACCAGGAGGCCGGTTTCTCCGTCGTCCACGACCTCCGGAATTCCGCCGACGCGCGTCGCCACGCTCGGGCATCCAAGCGACATTCCTTCGAGGATGCTCAGGCAGAAACTCTCTGTTTCGGAGGTGATCAAGCCCAGGTCGGCGGCCTGAAAGTACTCCTCGATCTCGATGATCCGGTCGCGCACCAGCACCCGGTCAGAAAGGCCGAGCTGCTTCACCAGTGGTTCGTGAGCGGCGAAACTTTCCCCTGCGAGAATGAGCAATTTGAAGGAGTCTCGCGGGTTCAGGAGTGCGACGGATTCCAGCAGGAGATCGATGCGCTTCAACGGCCGGAGATTCGACGTGTGGAGAATCAGCACTTCGTCCTCGCGCACTTCCAATTCCCGCCGCACCTCGGCCCGGGATCGCCGCAGCGGACGCGGCGTGAAAAAATTGTGGATCACCTCGATCGGCGTACGCACCTCCAGTTGACGCTCCGTTTCCGATTTCAGGAAGTGCGATACGGCCGTCACCGCATCCGAGCAATCGAGTGCATGACGGATGGCGGGGCCGTATCCGGGATGTCCGGCGAGAAGCGTCGTATCGGTTCCGTGCAGCGTCGTCACCAGGCGGGGCCGCTGATTTTCGGGCAGCATCGACCGCGCAAGCACCGCCGCCGTCGCATGGGGCACCGCGTAATGCACGTGCAGGACGTCGAGCGCGCAGTCGCGGCTCACCTCCGCCATCTTCACCGAAAGCGGAAGCGTGTAATCGGGATACGGAAAGAGCGAGAAATCGCCGATCTCCACGGAATGAAAATGAATCCGGGGCGAATTCGCCGGCAAGCGGAAGGGCCGCTCGTAGCTGATGAAATGCACCTCATGCCCGCGGTTCGCCAGTTCCTCCCCCAGCGCGGAGGCAAGAATTCCGCTTCCGCCGACCGACGGGTAGCAGGTGATGCCGATGTTGAATTGGTCGATGCTGCTCATGTCAGAAAGCGCGTGCTCCTCGACACACCTGGGAAAGTGATTCGACGATCAGCGGATCGTTCGGATGAAGCGCGATCGCGTGTCCCACGCCGCCGCGCAGGCCGTTGAGCCGCGCCCGGGTGAGCCGCAGTTCCACATAGTTGCGTGTGCGGAGTTGGGATGCGTGCGCTTCCATCGATCGCGTCCAGGCCGTCATAACCGCTGGATCAGAAACGTCCACGAGCAGCGGTGATTGCCCCGATTCCGCGCTGTCGCTGGTGACCTCGTAAAAAAGGAGGGCATCAATGGCGTGCGGCGGCTGGGCGCGAAGCTCGTCGAGGTTTCCATATCGGGCCAGCCTGGCGGCATCGCGCACGAGCTGACCGAGACGCGAATGATCCGGATGCTGATTCGGCGAAGGGCTGGGCGCGAGCACGATGCCGGGCTTCACGCGGCGGATGATTGCGGCGAGTGCGATCGCGTGTGCCGTGCGGATTTCGAGCCGCGCGTCGCCGTCGAGCTCCGCGAATTCCAGCGTGGCGCCGAGAATTTCCGCGCCGGTCTTCGCTTCCTGGACGCGCTGCTCGGGCGTTCCGCTGCTTCCCGCTTCGCCGCGCGAGCAGACGACCATGTGCGCCTTCCGGCCGCATTGTGTTTCAATCGCAATCACTCCGCCGCAGCCGAATTCGATGTCATCCGGATGGGCGCCAAACGCCAGGAGAGCGGCGTTATTCGGGGATGTCGGTGTAGGCTTCATCGGAACGCTCGATCGTGTCTCGGGTCACGTATGTAATCTCGGGGGCGTCTTGCTTGCGGAGGTAATCCTGCTCGCCGGCGCCGGCCACGTAATGCGTGCAGTGTACAACAGATTGCATCCAGCGCAGGCGCGTGTCGCGCGTGGGGCTGATCTGCTCCTTCGTGTAGTGCTCCGCCGGCACCGTGATGTACGCCTTGCCCCCTTCGTGCAGCGTCAATTGTCCATCGGCAAACCGCGCCCGGACAATCTCCCCCTCGTACGGCACATCGACGAAAAAATCGTCAATCGCACACGCCGCCAGCCGAAACGCCGGATCGCTCGATCGCACCACGCCGATCCCCTCCATCAGCCCCATGCGCCGGTACATCTCCAGGCAAAATTCCGCCACATTCGCCGCCTCAATGCCGCGAAACGCCTCCACCCATTCCTTCGCCACGTAGTTCGGCAACTGCTGCGCCATGTGCCGCCGCCATTCCGGAATGATGCGCTTGAGATACAGCGGCGAGAACTTCCGCTGCAGCTTGTTCTCAAACTCAAAGTTCAGCATGATCGCGCCGCCGGACTGCCGGTGGCGCACGATGGTGCGCGTCTCCCGCGGATCGTGGTCGCTGTCGTGATAAAAGAAAACGATCTCCCCGCCCATCTCCCGCTGCAGCCGTCGTGCCGTGACAATCTTGGCGTACAAAAACCGCTTCGGAAAAAAACCGCACGGTTGCTGCCCGAAGCAGATCACCGGCGACGAAGATGAGCGGGATTCAGACATTCGTTTCCATCACCGGTTCGAACCCTCGAGGTTCAACGTCTCGCGGCAACAACGCTTGCAGAACAACGGCAATCGTGATGCATGCTGCACAACCAATCAGGTTGTACCACAGGTAGGAGATGGGAAGGGTGGCGAACATGATGAGTACCAGCGCTTCGCCGATGAGGGCGCCGCAGAATGCGGCGGTGCCGCGGATGTACTTGATGAAAAAGGCGATGAAAAAGAGGGCCAGGATGACGCCGTAGAAAAGAGAGCCGACGATGTTGGCCGCCTGTATCAGATTCTCGGACATGTGGGCGAATAGGGCGAACCCCATGGCGATGAGGCCCCAGAAGATGGTGAAGGCCTTGGACGCCAGCACATAGTGCCGATCGGAGGCATTGGGGCGAATGACGGCGCGATAGAAATCAATGACCGAGGTGGAGGCGAGCGCGTTGAGCTCCGCCGCCTTGGAGGAGAGCGCTGCGGCGAAGAAGGCAGCCACGAGGAGGCCGATGAGTCCATGCGGGAGGTTGTCGAGGATGAAATCGATGAAAATGTAGTCGTTGTCGTCGGTGTTGATGGCGGGATTTTCTTTATGAATAGCTTCTCTGGCTGCGGCTCGAAAGGCCCCGAGAATGCTGGCATCCTCTTGCACAATGGTGTCGATGAATTGCTGCTCTCCAGCCGTTCCGGACTTTCGGAGTTGAAGCCACGCGTGAATCTCGCCCTGTCTTCGATTTTGGGCCTCTTTGTATCGTCTTTCCAACGTCCCAAGAGCAATCTCTCGCGGCGGGTCCTCGCCGTATCTGACGGGGTCATTTGACATAGCTGTGGGCGGCATCTCACGCCACGCGGTTTGGTTGAAGAAGATTGGCGCGGGATGGAGTAAATAAAAGACGAAAAGAAGGACACCGAGCAGGAGGATGCCGAACTGCATGGGGATTTTGAAAAGCGCGTTGAACATCAGGCCGAGGCGAGATTCACGGAGGTTGTCGCCGGCGATGTAACGCTGCACCTGGGACTGATCCGCCCCGAAATACGAGAGCATGAGGAACAGCCCGCCGAGCATGCCGGTCCAGAACGTGTAGCGTTCCTTGGGATCGGCGGAGAACGAGACGGCGTTGAGCTTGCCGAAATGGCCGGCGATGGCGAGAGCATCGGGGAAAGAGCAGGGAATTTTCTGGAGAAGGATGACGAAGGCGGCGATCATCCCGGCGAAGATGACCGCCATTTGGTACTTCTGAGTGTGGGTGACCGCGTCAGACCCGCCCGCGACGGTGTAGATAATGACGACCAGGCTGCTGGCAATGATGGTGAGGGGAAGCGACCATCCGAAGACGGTGGAAAGGACGATGGCGGGGGCGTAAATGGTGATGCCCGCGCCCATGCCGCGCTGGAGGAGGAAGAGGGCGGCGGTGAGGAGGCGGGTTTTGGTGTCGAAGCGTGCGCCCAGGAATTCGTATGCGGTGTAGACGTTGAGTTTGCGATAAAGCGGCAGAAAAACAGCGGAAATGATGATGAGAGCCAGCGGCATTGCAAAATAATTCTGCACAAAAGAAAGCCCGCCCGCATAACCCTGCCCCGGCGTGGAGAGAAACGTAATCGCCGAAGCCTGCGTCGCCATCACCGAAAGGCCGATCACAAACCACGACTGCTTCCTCTGGCCGCGAAGATAGTCGTGAAGATTCCTGCGGCCGCGCGTGCGGAGGATGCCGTAGAGCGCCACGGCGAGAATCGATCCCACAAGCACCGCGTAGTCGAGGACACTCACGAGAATGCCCTCGTGAGCCAGCAGAGCGCCACGACAATCAGAACAAAGACAACGAGCACGAACCAATAAACACGCGGCCACGTGGAGAGCAGCGACAGGCCGGTCGAATCGTCTGCGTTCTCAGATGGCGGCGCGCGTTCGGGCATGGTCATTTCCCAAGCGAGACCAGGTTCGCGAACAATCGATACGCGCCGGGAACGCCCGCCGGCAACTGCCGGAACCAGGCGAGGCCCGTATACACGAAGCACCCATTTCCGTACTTCGCCACCAGCAATCCGCCCTCGAGCGGCGGTTCACCCGCATCGCTGCACGCGATGAGCGGCGTAAAATGCTCCGTGTCCCATTCGCTGGCGAAAACGAGCCCACGCTCCTGCACCCAGCCCTCCCAATCCCCGGGACCAATCTTGTTGGGCGTGTTGAAGACGGGATGATCGGGCACCAGCAGCTTCACCGGCGCGTTTTCATCCGTCACACGATACCTCGGCAAATCGCCGTTCAGCCGTAGCATGTAAGGCGCCAATCGCGGCGTGAGCAATCCGTTCGGCGTGTTGTACTGCACGATCACCGTGCCCCCCGCGCTCGCATAATCCGCCAGGCCCGCGACGTGGTCCGGCAGATCGGCACGAACATTGAACGCGCGAATCCCGATCACCACCGCATCGTACCTGCCAAGCTTCTCGGAGGTCAGGTCGGCGCCCGACAGCTTCACCACATGGCAGCCCATCTCCTCCAACGCCTCCGCCACGCTGTCTCCCGCGCCGGGCAGATAACCAATCTCCTTCGCGGTGCACGCCAGTTCCACATCCACAGCCTTCACCTGAGCGGTGGGCTGCAGCAGGATCGGCGGTATGTGCGGGTAACGAATCTCGATCCGCTGGTTGCTGTATTGCACGCCGTTCACTTCCGCTCGTGCCACTAATGCCGCGGTCGCTGCCTCCGCCGGAGCCGTCACGTTGAACGAAATCGTCGCATGATCGCCGACCTGCTGCAGTTCCAGCGGTTGCTCCGCCGGTTCCACCTTCCAGCCGGCCGGCGCTTCCAGACGCAGAACACCCTTCGTCGCCGCACGATATGCTCTCGCCTCCACACTCACCCTCTTCGTTCCCCCCGGTGAAAACAGCCGCACACCAAACCCGCACGAGAGAGACACCGGCGGAATCACCTCCAGCCGCTCCACCGCCACCCTCCCATTCTCCGCCTCCGTCCCCCGCGAAATCACCTTCACCGGCTCGTCCGGAATCACCAGCATCTGCCCGCCGACATCGAACACCTGCTCCACCGGAAATGCCGACGGATTCTCCGGTCGGCCGATCAGCGTGGGGTCCGCCACCTGATACATCCCCGCCGTCGGCTCTTCGCGCAACCAATACGGCTGGCTCACCGGCGTATTCGTCGGCAAAATCTCGGATGCCTCGCGCGTCCCCGGCTCCCCCCTTTTCAATGCGATCTCCCCCTTCGTTTCCCGTGAAATGCTCGGGTAGCGCACCCCCAGCCACTTCACCGGTTTGGGTCCCGTCACCAGCGCCGTGTGCCGCAACCGCATCGTTTCCCCAGGCACCACTTCCGCATCCGCCATCGTCGTGCTCACCGACAGTCCGAAGCAGCCTTGAAGCGCTTTGTCTAGCAGCCTCCGCTTCGCATCGACAATCGGGTCTGCAGCGGCAATTGCGGCAAGCTTGGTGCGGATGGCGAGGATGCCCGAGACGCTGGCCGCCGGGTTCTTTGGGTCGAAGCCCGCGATCACTTCCTCGGCCAGGCGGTCGATGTCGGCGCCGCCGGGATAACGTGCCCAGGTGGTGTCGATCCCCTCCATGATGTCTTTCTTGGCGGGCGATCCCCCCAGCAACACGAACGATTCCGGCCGCGGGCCCACTCGTTGCCCCCCTCCTCCTCCGCCGACCCCACCTCCCGTTCCGCGACCAAAACCCTGCGTCTTGTGCATCGCGCGGCTGCGGCCCGAGAGGCCGCTCAAGCTGTCGCCGGTGACCGGATCGGTCCCGCTGATTTCCATCTGGATGACGTTGTCACCCTCTCCGCCGCGATTCATAACGATGCGGGTTGCCTGCCACGCGGCAAGGTGCTGGTCGGGGAATGCCTTCGGATCGGCGGCGGCTTTGAACGCTTCGAGCGCGAGCACGGCGGAGGCCGTGTGATGGCCGTGCGTGCGGCTGGGTTCCGTCGAAAAGCGGGTGATGATCACGTCCGGGCGGAATTCGCGGATGACACGCACAACATCCGAGAGAACCTCCTGATGCCCCCAGATTTTGAGCGTGTCTTCGTAATCCTTGGAGTAGCCGAAGTCGATCGCGCGGGTAAAGAACTGCTGGGCGCCATCGATGCGGCGGGCCCCAAGCAGTTCCTCCGTACGGATGATGCCCAGCTCTTCCCCAAACTCGGGGCCGAGGAGATTCTGCCCGCCGTCGCCACGCGTGATGGACAGATACGCGGTGCGGTAATTCCGGCCCCGGGCGAGGTAGGCGAGCAGTTGGGTGTTCTCGTCGTCCGGGTGGGCCGCGACCATGAGCACGCCGGCGGTTTCCTGGAAGGCGCGGAGTTGCTGCAGAATCGCGGCGCTGCCCGCCGCGTCCTGCCCGTGCGCGATGCCGGCGGCGAAGAGGAGTGCCGCCAGGGCGGGTGCGATTTGTTTGCGGAATGTATTCATGTTGCACGCAGGTCCGGAATCGATGAATCGGCCGTTGGGGCCGATTCATCGATCATCGGCGCTACGCCGATGCCACGAGGGTGATGCCACGGGATTACTTCTTCACTGTAAACGGAACGGAGAACGTGGAGCTTTCCCAGGTGATGCGGAGAACGCCTCCGGTCTCCTTGCCCTTTTCCACGGCCATCGTGAGCTGATCAACCTTGCTGTCAACGGAGCCCTTCGTAAGGTCGACACGGGCGAGATCCTGCTTCTCATCGTAAACCGTGCCCCACTGGCCGACCTGCTTGTTGATGATCAGCTTCGACGTGCCGGTTTCGTCGGGAAGCATGTAGAGCGAGTACGCGCCGGCGGGAACTTCAGTGCCGCTGAATTCCAGAGGGGCTTCAGTCACCAGGAGCGTGGCTTCGTCCGCCCCCAGTCGCCAGACCTTGCCGTAGGGGACCAGGCTCCCCCAGATTTTTCGCGCTTCCCCGGTGTTCGGGTCCTTGGTGTAAGGCCGGCCGTAGACGACCATCACAACTTTGCCGTCAATGCGCCGGCTGATCGTTTCATGCGGCGATTTCCGCTTCTGCTGCGCGAACAGCGGCAGCGTGGCGAGCATGATCCCTGCGGTCAGCAGCGCGAGCGTGCGTGAGCGTTTCATTCGATCTCCTTTTCGGTTGAATGAATTGATTCACCGGTAGACACAACGGACGCACCGTGTGAAGCGTGTCAATGTATCTACTTAAACGTTATCGGTACGGCTGTGATTGCATCCCCGCCCCCTATGTAAGGCGGATGGGCATTTCCCTTACGCGTTGGCCCGTGGCGTTGAAGAGGGCGTTGGCGATGGCGGGGGCGATCGCAACGATGGGCGTTTCTCCGGCGCCCGCGGAGGGGAGGTCCGGCCGGTCGAGCAGGTGAATGTCGAGTTCGGGCAGGTCGCCGAAACGCGGCGGTTCATAATCGGCGAAGCTGCCATTGGTAATGACGCCCTTCTCAAATCGAATCTGTTCCCGCAATGCGGGGCCGAGGCCCATCACGATGGCGCCCTGCACCTGCGACATGAGGTTGATCGGGTTGACGATCTTGCCGCACTCGAAGGCCTGCGTGACCTTCTGCACCGTGATGGTTCCGGCATTCGTATCGACGGAGATCTCGGCACAGGCCGCGACATAGGAACCTTTTTCGGTGCCGCAAGCGAGGCCGATGCCGCGGTTGGGCCTCTTCGCGCGCTCAGCGCTCCAGCCGAATTTGTCCGTTGCGGCCTTCAGCACGGCGATAAGACGTTCGTCCTTGAGATTGCCAAGGCGGAAGTCGAGCGGATCTTTCCCGGCGGCGTGCGCGAGTTCGTCCATAAAGGATTCGCGGGCAAAATGGTTCGCAGTCGCGGCAAGGCCGCGGTACGAGCCGGGCTTGAGCACGGGATCGGCGCCGACCGTTTGGACCCTTTTGTTCTTCACGCTGTAGGGCGTATCGAGTGCGGCGGGACCGGAGTTGATGTTGACAAAGTACCAGGACGACAGGGCCGCGTTCGCGCCGAGTGCGGCTTCAGCGAGGATCACCCCCGCCGGGCGGAAGTAGGCCCACGTGAATTCCTCCTCGCGCGACCAGCGAACCTTCACGGGCTTGTTCACGGACCTGGCGAGGCGCGCGGCTTCGATCGCCGCCTCGCCGGAGTGCTTCCCCCCGAACCCGCCCCCGAAGTCAGGTATAATCACGCGCACTGAATCGTTGGAGAGATTCAGGGCGCGGGACAGGTCGTTGCGCACCGCCCACGGATTCTGCGAGCCGGTCCACACCGTGAGCTTCTCGCCGGCCCATTCCGCAACGGCGGCACGCGGTTCCAGCGGGGCGTGCTGAATGTAGGCCACGTGATATTCCGCCTTGAGCGCGTGCGCAGCGCCGGCGTTCTCGCCGGCGTAGGGATTGTCGGGAATTCCCCGGGCAGTCGTGCGGAGGTGGTCGTAAAGTTCGGTCACGCTGATGCCGGAGGGCTCCGTCCATTTCGCTGTTTTGGCGAGGGCGCCGAGGGCTTTGCGGGCCGCGAAGGAGGTCGCGGCGACCACGCCGACGAAGTCCCCGTCGCGCACCGCCGTCACGCCCTTCGTTTCGCCGGCGACATCAAGGTCGAGCGATTTGAGCCTTGCACCGTAGGAAGGCGGGCGAAGGATGACGCCGTAGAGCATCTTGTCCCGCACGATGTCGGAGGGAAATTCGTGCGCGCCGGTGACGAGGTCGCGGGCGTTGGGACGCATCACCGGGTTGCCCATCACCTGCCAGTCTTTGACGGGCGTCACGTTCACCCCCTTGGGAATCGCGCCTTGGAAGAGTTTGGCGGAGTCGTCGCCCACAAGATCAGCGTAGGTGACTTCCCGGCGCGAAATGGGGTCACGAATTCTGCCGTCGCGCAGTTCGAGGCCGGCGGGATCGTCGATGTTCCACTTCGCGCAGGCGGCGGCAAGGAGAAGTTCCCGAGCGGCGGCGCAGCCGTAACGGATCGAGGGCAGCGTCCGCGGAGTCGTCTGGCTGCCAAACGTGCCGCCATCATCCGGGCAGAGCTGCGTGTCGCCCATGATGAGCTGGACCTTGTCGGGCGAAAGCGCCAGTTCCTCCGCGGCAGCCTGCGTGATTTCGGCTCGGGCCCCCTGCCCGCATTCGACTTTGCCGGTCATCACCGTGACGGTACCGTCGGCGGCGATGTGGATGCGGGCGGAGATGTCGACGGGCCGGTTATTCTGCGGACGCTGGCGACGCGGCTGCGATTCCTGCGCCAACGCCGGCGCGGCAACTGTGATGAGAATGCCGGCGCCGAGCGATTTGATGAACCTGCGACGCGAGACCTCGAAGGTGGCGAAGGCTCTAGTCATTGGACGCCTCCGCCGGCGGCGCGGGAGATGGCCTTGACGAACTTCCCGTAGTTGCAGCACCGGCAGAGATTCTTGTCCATGCCGGTGCGAATCTGTTCTTCAGTCAAATGCGGATTCTCATTCAACAGCGCGACGGCCGCGATGATCATGCCCGAAACGCAGTACGCACACTGGTACGCGCCCTCGGCAAGAAACGCCTCCTGCACCGCGTGCAGTTTCCCATTCTGCGCGAGGCCCTCAATCGTCGTGATCTCCTTGCCCTCCACGTCCGCAATGTCCGTCTGGCAGGAGAAAATGCGTTTGCCCCCGAGCAAAACGCTGCACGCGCCGCAGTCCCCCTCTCCGCAGCCGAAGCGCGTGCCGTGGAGGTGGAGGTCTTCTCGGAGGACATCCAGCAGCGGCCGCTGCGAGTCGGTCGTGACTTGATGAGCTTTGCCGTTGACGGTGAAGGAGATGGACTTATCCATGGGATCCTCCCAATGTGCCGCCGATGAGGTGGATGGTAACCCGTTGCGGCTTGGTGGATCAAACGACGCGTAGATTCTTAATGGGCGCTTTGCGCCAGTGTGAGAAGGAGTTCAGCCATGACGCACACGTCTGCATGAGAAGTTGTGGTCCCCGCGCGCTGAACGCGGTAGAGTGACTATCAATTATTTCCAAAGTGTACCTCGCGGAGGAAGATATGCGCGACCTCTCCGGAAAAAATCCCGTTGGAGTGCGCCTGACGCCCATCGGCGTTTTAGCGGTGTTGGTGCTTTTAGGCCTGCTTGCCTGGGGGGCGTTGAGCCTCACCGGGTGGATCAGCGTGCCGCAGGGGCACTTCGTGGTGCTTATTCAGAAGACCGGCAAGGACCTGTCGAATGATGCGATCCTGGCTTCATCTCCGGAATTCAAGGGGGTGCAACTGGAGGTGTTGAAGGAGGGCTACCACTTCTACAGCCGGTACTCCTACACCTGGACCGATCCGATACCGGCAACGGTAATTCCCGAAATGCAGGTGGGGATCCTGACGCGGAAGTACGGCAAGCCCCTGCCGCCCGGACAGGTTCTCGCGCAGAGCGAGGACGAGAAGGGGATTCTGGCCGACACGCTGAGTCCGGGCCGGCATTATTTGAACACCTATGCGTACGGAATCGAACTGATGCCAATGGTCCGGATTGAGCCGGGGTTCATGGGCATCGTCACGCAACTGGTGGGGAAAGATCCAGTGAATCCGAATGTGTTCGTGGTGAACGAAGGGGAACGCGGAACCCAGCCGTACTTGCTGCCGCCAGGAATTCATCCGAAGTACTCCAACAAATGGATGTACAAGGTCGTGCCGATCGATGTCCGATCGCACAAGATCGAGATGGCGGGTGAGAACGCGGTCGATTTCCCGTCGCAGGACGGTTTCCCGATTCACACCGAGGGCACGATCGAGTACGCGATCGATTTGAAACGCCTGCCGGAGTTGTTCGTCACCTTTGTCGATGAAAAAGATCTGGAGGCATCGGGGGGCCTGAACAATATTGAGCAGAAGTTGATCCTGCCGTACGGGCGATCCCTCTATCGGATTTACGGGGCGCAGCACAAGGCCGTGGATTATCTGATCGGCTCGACGCGCGTCGCCGTGCAAAGCCAGATCGAGCAGGAACTGCGGGAGACCTGTGCCGGTCAGGGCATCATCATCCGGTCGTTTGTGATTCGCTCCACCGATCCGCCTCAACAGATCCGCGAGCAGTATGAGCGTCGCGAACTGGCTCGCCGGCAGAAGGACGAATTTCGGGCGGAGATCACCACGGAAATCGGATATCCCGCCGTCGAGGGCGGCAAGCCGAAACTGGATGCCAACGGACAGCCAATGTTCGATCACGGAGTGCCGATCGTCGAAGGCGGGAAACCGAAAATGGGGCCTGATGGTCAGCCGGTGTTTGAAGGGGGACGCCTGACCAAGGAACTCCAGACGCGGATGAAGGATCGCGCCCAGCAGGAAGGCGAAGTTGCAGTCGAAGTCGCGACCGTGACGCGCGAGGCGGAGCAGTATGGACTCGTCGAGACGACCAAGGCGAACCAGCGTCTCGAGGTGGCGAAGCTGCAATTGCAGGCGGCCAATGACATGGCGGCGTCGAAACGCAGCGCCGGTGAAGCAGCGGCGGCCGTGATCCGGATGAAGAACCAGGCTCAGGCCGCGGGCGTCGAGGCAAACATCTCCGCCTTCGGCAGCGGCGACAAGTATGCCCAATACCTGCTCACGACCAAGTTTGCTCCGGCAATTCGGAATATCTGGTCGAACACCGATGGCCTCTTCGCCAATCTGTTCCAGAACCTCGTAACGCAGAAAGACATGCCGAAAACTCCGGCAACACAGCCGGACACTCGTCTTCCATAACAAAATATTCACGCGATGCGCGTGTTTTCCGAGGAAATCATCATGGGCAACAAGCTTGTTCTTAACGCAATCATCATCGTGGTGATACTGGTGCTCGTCGTCTACGTGGGCATTTGGAAATGGGGGATGGAGCGCACCTGGGTGCCGCCGCACGAGTCCCGCGAGCTCATTCGACTCACCGGCGGCGCCGCGCCCAAGGATTCTTATGCAGGGCCGGGCCAGCAGGGCGTGATCGAGCAGATGCTCGGGCCCGGCCGGCATTTTTTGATGCCCTGGGAATACTCGACGAAAGTGGTGCCCGACTTCGAAGTCCCGCCGGGACACATTGCCCTCGTGCGGAACAATGTCGGGAAGGATTTGCCCGAGGGCCGATACATCGCAGGGCCGGACGAGAAGGGAACCCAGTTGGCCGTGCTCACTCCGGGAGTGTGGCGGTTGAATGAGTTTGGGCAGACCCATTACATCCAGCCGGACTATGCGGCCAAGGGATTCAGCGATACACAGCCGATGACCTATATTCCGCCGGGGTACGTGGGGGTGCAGACGCTGACCGAAGAAATTCGGGATCCTAAAGGCAACGTGGTCACGCCCAAAGGCATTTTGCCGACGGTGCTGCAGCCGGGGTACTACGCAATCAATCCTGAACAGGTGAAGGTGACGGTCGTGGGAGTGGGATATGACGTCTTTGAAATGCACGTCGATTACGAGTCCGCCGAGATCACGGACAAGGATGGAAAGGTGCATCAGATCCTCAAGCCCAGGGAGGGGACCGGCGTGTCGTTTCCGCTGGCCGATGGAAAGCAGATGTACCTGGACATCACC
Source organism: Phycisphaerae bacterium (assembly GCA_035524355.1). Lineage (GTDB taxonomy): Bacteria > Planctomycetota > Phycisphaerae > WQYP01 > WQYP01 > DATKPA01. The sequence continues at coordinate 50,479 of DATKPA010000033.1, forward strand.
GTCGTGTGGGGCGTATTTCCGGCCGATGCCCCGCGGCTGGTGGCGGACTACGGAACGCTCGACATGCTGCAGGAAAAGGTGATTCATCCCCAGATCATCTCCATCTGCAAAAACGCGGGCTCCGACATGACGACGCGGGATTTCATCGCCGGCAACACGCGCGATCAGTTCCAGGCGACCATGACCCGCGAGCTGCAGGCGGTGGGAAAAGAAAAGGGAATTCACTTCTTGATCGCCCTCGTGCGCGGATTCCATCCGGATCCGTCTATCGTCGAAACGATTCAGGCCAAGATGCTCGCGGAAGAGGAACTGATCACCCTGGCCACAGAGCAGGATCGCGACACCGTGGCCGGCGAACTGGAAGCCGCGAAGCGCAAAGTGGCGACAGCGCTCCAGGATTTTAATTCGGAGACCGCCGCTCTCGTGGCCGAAAAGAAGGAGGAAGGATTGAAGGCCGCCGCGATGGTGAAGGCCGATGCGGACCGGCGTGTCGCGGCGATTGAACGGCAGGTCGCCGAACTCAATGCCGAGGGCGTGAAGATCGACGGACAGGCGGAGGCCGATGTGCTGGAAACATCCTCGCGCGCCCAGGCCGAGCTCATGAAACTCCTCGTCGGCGCATACGGCGGCGCCGACAACTTCAACCTCGCCACTTTCGCCAAAAATCTGCCCGAAGATCTCAAGATTGAATACCACTACGCGGGGCCCGGAACGTTGTGGACGGATATGCAGGGGAACATCCAGCAGACCGCGGCGAAGAAGATTCTCTCGGATTCGCCGGCGAAGTGAGGGCGACGCATGATTGACGTTGCACAGTTTGCCAGGCGCGTGCGGCGGCGGACGCGGATTGCCGCGGTGCTCTTCTTCGGCGGAGCGCTCATGCTCGTAGTGGATTTCACCACGAAACTGCCAACGCCCGAGAAAGGAGAGTTTGCGTTTGTGTGGCTCTTCGCGATGGGCCTCGGCGGCTTCATCTATTACCTGTCGATGGAACTGCCCACGAAGGAAATCATGCGGGTCGCGAAGGAGAACAACGGGCTCGTGTGCGTGGGGGAGATTGCAACGACGCTGGACATCACGCCCGATCTCGCGTTAAGGGCGCTCCGGCACCTGCAGCGGATCGGGATTGCCCAGCCGCGCTGGGAGGAGCTGCAGAAGAATTTGTGGGAGTTCCCCGATTACATGCAGTTGCCGATCGCCGATGCCATCGACCTGGCGCGCAAGCACGGCGGGAAGCTCACGCTGCAGGACCTGGTCGCGTCGGGCCACACGCTGGAAGTGGCGCAGCAGACCTTTGAGACGATCCAGCAGAAAGGGCTCGGCCGCGACCAGGGCGGGGAAACCCCGGCGATTATCCTGGGCGCGAAGTGAATCCCCACCACCTGCGGCGAGCGTGTGCACCTCCATGAACGCCCTTCCCCTCCAACTCCCCATTTTCCCCTCCCACTCACCGCGAGTTACATCATCCCATGGTCAGCTTCCGGTACTTAATCCGGTGCGGCCGATCGGCATCCGTCCCCAGTCGTTTGTGCTTGTCTTCCTCATACGCCTGGAAGTTCCCTTCAAAGAAAACCACCTGCGAATCCCCTTCGAACGCCATGATGTGCGTCGCAAGGCGGTCGAGAAAGTACCGGTCGTGCGAGATAATCACCGCACAACCCGCGAAATTCTGCAACGCTTCTTCGAGGGCGCGGATGGTGTTCACATCCAAATCGTTCGTCGGCTCGTCCAGCAGGATCACATTCGCCCCGCTCTTGAGCATCCGCGCGAGGTGGACGCGGTTGCGCTCGCCGCCGGAGAGAACGCCCAGTTTCTTCTGCTGGTCCTGTCCGGCAAACCCGAAGCGGGCGGCGTAGGCTCGCGTGTTCATGTTCATCGTCCCGACCTTCGTCATTTCGAGGCCGTCAGAGATCGCTTCCCAGACGTTCTGGTTATCGTTGAGTTTTTCGCGGGACTGCTCCACGTAGGCGAGCTGGACGTTCGGAGCGATCGCGATTTCCCCTTTGTCCGGTTTCTCCGTGCCGGTGATCATGCGGAACAGCGTCGTCTTGCCCGCGCCGTTGGGGCCGATGACGCCCACGATACCGCCCGGCGGAAGCGAAAAAGTGAAGTTGTCGAAGAGCAGCTTGTCGCCGAACGCCTTGGTGATCGTTTTGGCCTCGATGACCTTCTGCCCGAGACGCGGACCGGGCGGAATGTAGATCTCAATTTCGGCCGCCTTCTTCTCGGCATTTTCGCTCACCATCTGTTCGTAAGCAGCGATGCGGGCCTTCGACTTGGCGCGACGGGCGGAAGGATTGGAACGAATCCACTCAAGCTCTCGGGCAAGTGCACGCTGCCGCTGCGTTTCCTGCTTTTCTTCCACCTTGAGGCGTTCACCCTTCTGTTCGAGCCACGCGGAGTAATTGCCCTTCCACGGAATGCCCGCGCCGCGGTCCAACTCAAGAATCCAGCCCGCGACGTTGTCGAGGAAATAGCGATCGTGCGTAACGGCAATGACGGTCCCTTCATAGCGCTTCAGGTGCTGCTCCAGCCATTGAATCGATTCCGCATCCAGATGGTTCGTCGGTTCGTCCAGAATCAGCACGTCCGGCTTCTTGAGCAGCAGCCGGCAGAGCGCAACACGCCGCTTCTCACCGCCGGAAAGCGGCCCCGTCTTCATATCCGCCGGCGGACACCGCAACGCATCCATCGCCATATCCAACTGCTGATCCAACTCCCACGCGTTCACCGCATCCAGCTTCTCCTGCAACTCCCCCTGCTTCTCGAGCAGCTTGTTCATCTCCTCATCTTCCATCGGCTCCGCGAACTTGTTCGAAAGCTCTTCGAACTTCTTGAGCAGATCCACCGTCTCCTGCACCCCCTCCTGCACGATCTCCTTGACGGTCTTCTCCGGATCGAGGTGCGGCTCCTGCGGCAGGAACCCCAGCGTGTAGCCCGGCTGAAGCGAAATCTGCCCGTCGAAATCCTTGTCGACCCCGGCGAGAATTTTGAGCAGCGTCGATTTGCCCGCCCCGTTGTACCCGAGCACCCCGATCTTGGCGCCGTAAAAGTAGGAGAGGTAGATGTCCTTGAGGATAACTTTCTTGTCGATCTTTTTGCTGACGCCGATCATCGAGTAGATGATCTTGTCCGGAACGTTTTGGGTCGTGGCCATGCTTGCGGGCTCCGTTGGGTTCGGGGGCGGAAATTTCGAGCCGGTCTTTATACCAGATTGGGGGCGGGGGGGAGGAATCGTGAATCACTTGTCAGCAATCGAGCTGCCGCCTTCATCGCGCTCTATCTCTTCCCACCCGCCGCCTATTGCCTTGTATAAGGCGATCATGCTCGCCGTAATGTTCCCCTGGCTGGCGGTCATCGCATCCTGTGTCTGCAGCAGGGAACGTTCCGCATCCAGCAAGGAGAGATAATCTGTCGTACCGTTGGCGTAGCGATCCTTGGCAATGCTTACCGACTCTTCATTGGCCTGGACCGATTGGGCGAGCAGGCTGTATTGATCCTGCTGGCGATTAAACGCGATAAGAGCATCCTCCGCCTCCCGCATTGCGGTCAGAATCGTGAGCTTGTATTGATCCAGCAATTCCTGGCTGATCGCCTTGTGCGCGTCTATGTTCGCCACGATCCGGCCCCCCTCAAACAACTGCCATCGCACCGCGGGACCGACGCCGTAGTATCGGCTCGACCAGTTAAACGCGCTGGCGAACTGATCGCTGCCGATGCCGAATTCGCCCGTCAGCGTCACTTGCGGATAAAGATCAGCCTCCGCAACGCCTATACGCGCTGTCGCCGCCGCCAGTTCTCGCTCGACCTGTCGAACGTCCGGCCGGCGGCGGAGCAGGTCCGATGGTAGGCCGATTGGCACGCGGCCGGCAGGCGACGGAATCGGTCCGGAACTTTCGAGTTCAGTCACCAGCGATTTCGGTGATTCTCCGAGCAGAATGCCCAGTTGGTGAATGAGCATTCTCTCCTGAATCTCCAAAACGGGAACTTGAGACTGCGTTTGCGTCAGCTCTGCCTGGGCGCGCGTGACGTCCCCTTTACTGACAAGGCCGCCGTCATAGAGCCGTTTGGTCAATTCGAGTGTCTCGTTTTGAATGTGGATGTTGTCTTTGGCAATGATGATTCGTTGCTGAACCGTGCGCAGCTCAACATAGTCCCTCGCAACTTCTGCAATGATCGACACCACGACACCCCGCTTCGCGTCCGTCTGCGCCTGCAGGTCGTCCTGTGCCGCTTCTACCGATCTCCGCACGCCCCCAAATATGTCCGCCTCCCAGATCGCATCGAACCCGGCGGCGTAAAACTGATAATCATTGGTATTGCTTGGAAACAGCGGCCCACTCGCTCGATTGAAGGAATAACTTCCGCCCGTAGCGACGCTGGGGAGCAGGCTGCCCACCGCTATCGAGCGCATCGCGCGCGCTTCCCGAATCCGCGATTTCGCCATGCTGATGCTCAAATTCCCCTTGCAGCCACGTTCAACAAGGGAGGTGAGCTTCGGATCGTTGAGCGTCGCCCACCAATTTGCGGGAGGAGGAGCGTTATCAACCATGCTGGGCTGCGTGGAAGGAGGAGGCGACCATTCGCTTTGCGGCGATACATCCGGTCTCTTGTAGTTTGGGCCAACCTTGCAACCTGACCAAAGCAACGCACCGATCGCGCAGAAGGCGAGCACATTCCTGTTCACGCTTTGAGCATCGCCTCTTTTGGCCATAAGGAGTCTCCCCCGCTGCGGCCCGTACTTGAATAAGCCGTTCGCAGTCGGGGTCTTTCGCAATTCATCCAATCATTCATCACCTCAGCAATCCGCGAGCCAGCGATGAGGCATCGCAATTCTTCGGGATGTTCTCTTTGCACCGGTCACGTGTATTCCCCTCGCCGATTCCTGCAATGGACAATTTTTTTCAAATGGGAAACTTTCAAGCCGCGGGTTCATCATCGAAAGCCTGGCGCCCGGCGGCCCAAACGTCGCCTCCCGCAAGTGTTTTCCACCAGTAACCATCTATACCTGGTCGTCGCCTGGAATGGGATTTCACTATAGCGCTGGTGGTTCAAGCAGAAATACTGAAGCCGATTTCCCGTTTCCTTCTGCGCTTGGGCTCGGTTTTGCTATGGAGTTGCGTGTAACGGCACACGCTCTTTGAAAGGAGAATAAATCGTGAAAGGGTGCCTTGTTTCCATTCTGGTCCTCGCTGCCGCACCCTTGCTTGCCGCCTGCGCGGCGACGGGTCATTCCCAGGCGGCCGCTGATTCCAACGTCCGGAATATCTACGTCGGCGGTAACGCTACGGCCAATCGCGAAGTCCAAGTGCCTGCCACATCTTCGGATGTGAGCAACGAACCGCATTACACACTCCGCGGTGACAAATCCGTTTCCCCCGTTACGACCGCAGTTCAGGCTGACGCATGGGCTGGGCTTCCCGTTCAGGGAACCAACGGCTTTTGAGATCGCCTGGTTTCAAATGGAAAAGATCCGTGGCTATCGCGAATCCGCTTTCTTTCCCCTGGCCAAAAACTTTCCCACTCGTTCACGGACGTAACGCGGTCGGACCTCGCACGTGAACATTGTGATTTGAGTGGTTCTGCCATCGCGACAACCACTCAAGGCGGAGCAACCCATGGGAACCAGCGACAGTATCGATCGCGATCCTGCCGTCGGGCATAGTCAAGAGATTTGCGGCCCCCAAAGCGACGGCGGCCCGCATTCCCCACAGCAAGAGTTCGCGTGGCTGAGCTTCACGAACTCTACTGATGTGGCGTTCGCGCTCAGAACAACGCTGGCTGGGATAGCGGTTCTCTTCACCACGATGTGGCTCCAGATTGATGTTCCCCGGTGGGCGGTCTGGACTGTTTTCGTGGTCAGCCCCCCCGTACGAGGGAACGCACTCCGGAAGACGGCCTCCCGTCTGGTGGGTACCGTGATTGGCTGTATCGCCGCCGTTGCAATTACCGCGCTATTCCCCCAGGAACGGATCGGTTATTTCGTGGTGTTCTCGGCGTGGCTCGGCGGGTGCGCGTACTGGGCGACATTCCGGCGAGGGTACGTCTCTTACGCCGCCGTTCTCGCCGCCTTCACGTCCGCAATTGTCGCCGCGGAGGTCTCGTCAATGCCCCTTCATGTCTGGCGGGCCGCGGTTGATCGAGGTTCCGCGACTTTCTTGGGTACTCTCTTTGCCTTCTTTGCGTCCGAAATGTCGGCGAGAAGCGACGATGTCCCCCGTGATCTTGCGAATCGGGTTCGTGCGCTTGCGAGCGATCAGCTCTGCTGGGCCGCGAATTTATTGGTGCCGGGAAAATCGAAAATCCGGAAGGATGCGCCCTTCACGGCGAGAATCCTCGCTCTTGACGAGATCATCACAAACGCAAGCGCGGAGCGGTCGGGACTTAACTGGGTGAAGCCGTGGATCGCCGGCATCCCCACGGCACTGCTCTCATTGCAGTCCGCAGTGCTGCGCGTTCGCGATACCGCCGCCCACAGCGGAACCACCAGCGAAACCCGGCGGGCTGGAACCGATGTACTTGAAAACCTCGTCGCCTTCCTGCGATCACCCGCATCGCTTGATCTACCGAGCCTCCAGCGACAATCAGCCTCGCTGGCCGGCCTGCGTAGCGCTCAATGGGCACAGGCTCCCGCCCTGCAGGAGATCATCAACGCGATCTGTTACCTCACTGCCGGCCTCGAAGCGATTATGGATCTGACGCCGCCGCGCCTGGCGCCCCCGCTCTATCCGCCGCCAAAGTTCGTGGCGCATCCCCACTACGCCACCACCAACCTGATTCGAACAGTCGTTGGCATTGTATTGGGCTTCATCATTTGGGACGTCACCGCGTGGACACACGGAGATATTTTTCTCGTCTACATCGCTGTGGGCGTGGTGATGTTTGTGGCGAATGACGACCCGGTGGCAGGCAACTGGCCGAATCTCATTGGCAATCTTATAGGTGGAGTCGTGGCGCTTGCCGCCAAGTATCTCCTCCTCGTTCGCGCTAATGAACCGGTCTGTCTGATGATCATCCTCTTCGTGCTCCTCTTCATCGGCGCTTTGGCGGAAACAAAGACTAAACTGGCAAGCCTGGGCCTGTTTTATATCAATGGGCTGCTCGTACTGATGGCCCCCGAGAATCCACAGAAGTATGATTTCGTTCAGGACGTCAACATTTTCATCGCATTCGTTCTCGCCTACTCATTTGTCCCCATGATCTTCGTCGCAATCGGCACTCCCAGAAAGGGCCCCGAGCGGATCGCCGAACTGCTCGCGCACATGCGCCAGCGTCGCCGCCTGCTTTCCTCAGACCTGACGCGCGAACAACGCCTCTGCTGGCAGACCGAGATGTATGACGAACTTCAGCGCCTGCAGGCCGTGACCGCTGATCCGAGAGTTCGCGATTATGGCGTGAACCTGCTGCTTTTCGCATGGAGAACCCCTGAAGCATTCAGGCCACGATCGCCCAGTCAGATGGAGAGCACATAAGATGTTTCTTCCGCTTCGCGAGGTCAACGTTTTCGGAATGCTGGTAGATCCTGCCGCTGCGCTGCTCGCCAATTGCGCTGTTCTGTTCTTTGTCGTGCGGTATGTCATCAACTCCTGCGTCGATCTCAACCGCTTCGTTTGGCGACGACCGCTGATCGATCTGGCCTTGTTTGTCATTCTGTATTCTCTCGCGGTCCTGACACTGAGACCAATATGATCGCGAATAACGCCGGAATGGTCGCGCGCTTTCAGACGGCAGCAGGCCGCCTGCACTCGAAGAAGATCCCGCGCCCCCTCCGAGCCTGTATCACCGCGGTTTTCATTGTCGCGGCCGCTGCACTCGGCGTCTGGGCATTCCGCTTCTACAAGTACAGCCCCTGGACTCGCGACGGGCGCATCAGTGCATACGTGGTCGACAGCGCGCCGGAGATCGGCGGCCAGGTGATCGAAGTCGCCGTCCAGGACAACCAGTTCGTCCACCGCGGAGATGTGCTCTACAGAATTGATCCCCGCGATTACCAGTCTGCCGTCAATCGCACACAGGCCGCCCTCGACGCCGCCAAGGCACGCCTGGCATTGCAGAAGGAGAATCTCCAGCGCCGTGAGAAACTGCGTGCGGGCGACGTCGCCGCCGAAGAGCGGCAATCCTACGCCACGAATGTTCAGGCGGACTCGGCAGACGTGGAATCTCTCGAAGCTGCTCTCTATAAGGCAACAATTGACCTGGAACGCTGCGAAGTACGCTCTTCGGTGACCGGATGGGTCACCAATCTGACGGTGCGTGTCGGAAATTACGCCAATACCGGACAGCGGCAGATGAGCGTCATCGATGCCGATTCGTTCTGGATTACAGGCTACTTCGAGGAGACGAGGCTCCAGCAAATCAGCGTCGGTTCGAAGGTCCGGGCAGAGCTCATCGGTTATCCCGACCTGAAACTGCTGGGCCACGTGGAGAGTATCAGCCGCGGAATCGCCGACACAAATACCCTCCCGAATCCCCAGGGTTTGCCGCAGGTTGATCCTATCTTTACCTGGGTGCGCCTGGCCCAGCGGATTCCCGTACGCATCCACATCGATCACGTGCCCGACCAGGTGCATCTGGCCGTCGGAGAAACATGTACCGTGCAAATCGAGCGAACAGGGCACTGAATGATCATTACGCATTTCAGCATGATCGAAAAACGTACGGCTTCGCGAGAGATGCGAAAGGCGCGTGTTGTACCTACGGCTGATAGGGGGGAAGGCGGGCCAAATGTGCGGGCGAATCCGATGCCGGGCGGAACCGGAACGGTCTATTATCGATTGACTCTCTTTTCCTTGGGGTGTGAAACATGACTGGGTCTGCGGATATTTCGACGAATCGTACAACGGTGGAAACAAAGATGGCGGGCGTCGGCAATGCCGCGCCGGTTCGCGGAGATGCGCCGCCCGGAACTGCAAGCCATGAAGTCCTGCGGGTCGCGGCACGCGGACAGGCGGTGCTGCACAACCCGCGCCTGAACAAGGGGACGGCCTTTCCGGAGCGCGAGCGGCGGGAACTGGGGCTGGACGGATTGCTGCCCCCCGTCGTGGCCACGCTCGCTATGCAATCGCAGAGAAGCTACGCCAACATCGCGGCGAAGACCGATCCATTGGAACGCTACATCGGATTGATGGCGTTGCTCGACCGGAACGAGACGCTCTTCTATCGCGTGCTGCTGGATCATCTCGAGGAATTCCTGCCAATTGTCTATACGCCGACCGTCGGGCTGGCCTGTCAGCGGTTCAGCCGGATTTACCGCCGCGCGGTGGGCATGTGGATCTGCCCCGAGCATTCGGGACGAATCGGCGAGGTGCTCGAAAACGTCGGAACGAGCGATATTCGTCTGATCGTGGCGACCGACAATGAACGCATCCTCGGTCTCGGTGACCTCGGAGCCGGCGGGATGGGCATTCCCGTCGGGAAACTGTCCCTCTATACCGCCGGCGCGGGAATCCATCCGAGACAGACTCTCCCCGTGAGCCTCGATGTCGGCACCGACAACGAGGAATTGCTGAAGGATGAACTGTACGTCGGCTGGCGGCACGCACGGCTTCGCGGCAAACCCTATGACGATTTCATCGAGGAGTTTGTCCAGGCGGTGAAGCGGACGTTTCCGGTGGCGCTCCTGCAGTGGGAGGATTTCAAGCAGCAGAATGCGCTGCGGCTGCTCAAGCGGTATCGCAACCGCCTGCCCTGTTTTAATGACGATATCCAGGGCACGGCGGCAATCGGCGCGGCGGCGCTGCTCGCGGGCGTTCGCGCGACGGGAACATCGTTGAAAGAGCAGCGCGTGGTGATGTTGGGCGCAGGTGCGGCAGGTATCGGAATCTGCCGGTTGATTCGTGACACCCTGCAACGCGCGGGTATTGAGGGGAGCGATCTGGCCGGCCGGATTGCGATGCTCGACAGCGGCGGGATGCTGCACACGGGTCGGGCACTGAGCGATGAGACGAAAGAGGAATTTGCGTGGCCCGTGGAGCGGGTGAAGTCGCTGGGTTTGCCGGTGGATGGGCCGATCGGATTGGAAGCAGTCGTGCGCGCGTTCAAGCCGACGGTGCTGGTCGGGACGTCAGGGCAGCCGGACGTCTTCACCGAGGGCGTAATCCGGGCGATGGCGGAGCACGTACGCAGGCCCGTGGTTCTCCCGCTGTCGAATCCGACGAGCAAGTGCGAGGCCAAGCCCGCGGATGTGATTGCCTGGACCGGCGGCCGGGCGCTCGTCGCCACCGGGAGTCCGTTCGCGCCCGTGCCGTGGGAAGGGCGTTCGATACGAATCGGGCAGGCGAACAACGTGTTGATCTTCCCGGGCGTGGGGCTGGGGGCATTAGTATCCGAGGCAAGCCGGGTGACCGATCCGATGTTTCGCGTGGCCGCGGAGACGCTCGCGGCCCAAGTGTCAGACGACGATCTCGCTGGCGGCGCTCTCTTCCCGCGGCTGCAGGAATTGCGGCGGATTACGCATCAGGTTGCCTGCGCCGTCGTACGCCAGGCCCGGGAAGAGGGCGTTGGCCGGCCGTTTGAGGATTCCGATATTCCGATCGCCGTGCGGGCGGCGATGTGGACGCCGGACTATCCGAAGTTGGAGGCCGTGCCGGTGGATGCGTAGGACCGCTGGAAATCCGCGTTGAGTCTTTGTCATGTGCCATGTGGCCGATCAATTCGCCGCGGGCGTGTACGGTCGCACTTCGACTGATTTGATAACGGCCGACGCCGGTTCATCCTTTGTCGGGCTAGCCTGCAGCGTGATCAGGTTGGGCGAGTCCGCTCCAAACTTGAGCCAGCACTCCGGCAGCCACACATCCCGCTGCGGACCCACCGCCCAATACCGCCCAAGCAAATGCCCATTCAACGTCACGAACGCATTGATATCGGCATCCAGATGCAGCTTCCACGGCATCGCCGCAGTGCCGGACTGTTCGGGCAACTTGAATTCAAGCGCGTAGCGGCTGAGAAACGCGCGATGACCGGTGACCGGAGCGGCATTCGCCGGCACCTCGGTATCAGGGGCGACCTGCAGATGCGACAACGGGCGGCCTACCGGATCGAGATGGCACCCCTTGTACAATCCCCCGCCGCCGGCGGTGTTCCGCACCACCACGGCCACAATGTTCTTGCCCGCGTGCAGGTGCTTCGTGATGTCGAACGTCCACGAGTGCGACCAGTCGTCCGAAGTTCCTGCCTTCTTGCCATTGATGTACAGCGTTCCAGAATCGTCGATCGCGCCGAACGTGATCGGAACGCCCGCTGCGATCTGCTCGTTGGTGACCGTCAGCGTGCCCCGGAAGACCGCATTCGTATCCGGCGTGCCGATGGTTGGTTCCCCATCAATCCGCACGCTCTGCCAGTCATGGTCATCAAATTCCGCCGCCACCTCGCGCAACTCCGTCGTCTTCTCGGTGATGATCTTCATCCGCCAGTCATCGATTGCCTCCTGCTGCGCAGCCATCGGCACAACGCTGATCTGCGAGATTCCCGGTTCCGATTCGAAACGCGCGCCAAAGTTCCAGCAGCCCGCGTTCTCGAAGAGTATCTCCGCGGTATTCCGCCCCGCATGCGCCAGATTCGTGAGCGGTATGGAATCGGCAGAACCTTCGTTCGCGGCATCTGCGACTTCCTGGTCATTGATTCTCGCGGCAAGCTGCTTGCCGCTTCCTTCTGAAACGACCCGCAGTGTCGACGGCGACTTCAATTCCTCCGCCGTCAGATCGAAGCTCACGCGATAATGCACATAGCGCTGATCGAAAATGTTCACGGAGTCCAGCCGTTTGCCGTCCTCAAGCGTGAGCCACTTACCGGTGGGCTCTTCAGGGAGTATCGATGTGACCGTCACCGGAACGGCCGCGGGTATCGGCGAAGCGGACGCCGCCATCTCAACCGGCCTGGGCAGCCATTCGCCCCTTTCCAGCGCGTTCACCCCCGGCGCGAGATAGAGCACCTTCGCGCCGAAATTCCCGAGTGTGTAATGCAGCGTTTGCTTCGCACCGCCGTCCTTCTTTTCGATGTCGACCATCCCGGAGCGACCCTCGCTTCTCCGCGAATTACGGATGAAGTAGAACTGTGAGCCATCCTTCGAACGGCGCAGCGTGATGCTCACGTCCGCATGATCGCCGGTAATCGTGAGTGCCACCGGATCGGAGTGGATCAACTGATCCCCGTGTTCCTTGAGCATGCCCGCAATGGCTTTCACGGCATAGTAGCGGTCGCCCATCGTCCCAGGCTCGCGCAGCGGCGCGTTGTAGTCGTAGCTTTGAATGAGATCCCGCGCCGCCCCATACCCAAGATTCGAACCGCCGTAAAACATGTAATAGTTCATCGACGTGACCCCGCTCTCAATCGCGGTCAGCGTCAACTGATTGATTTGCGCCGCATTGTGCCCCTGTTGATCCGAGAGCTTCCCCCCCACCTGCGCAAACCACCCGCCCTGCAACTCCGTGATCGCCCGAAACTTCTCCGGCTGATACCGGGAAAGCGCTTCCACCCCCTCAATCACCGAATTCATGTCAAATCCCGGATACCGGTTCCGTGTCTCGTACACGTGTGACCGCAAAAACGCATCCGCCCGAAATCCCTTGTCTTCCGTCTCGCACGTGAACTGCGGCACATCAATTCCATTGTCCACCGTCGCATGTGAAAGCGTCCGCAAGACATCCGTCCGTACCTTAGACGATAGCCCTGCTCCGTTCAGGTCGTATTCGTTCTCGAGCTGCCACAGAATCACCCCCGGTGCCCCCGCTGGAAGATTCGTGATCAAGTGCGGCTTCACGACCTTCGCCGCCGCCGCAATCCAATGCCGGTCCCACGCCAGCATCTCCGGCGAATTCGCTCGCAAAAACTGCCCCTCCTTCACACCCTCCGGCTTGTGCTTCATCAGCCACCCCGGCAGCCCCCCGCGGTCCCATTCGGCGCAAATGTACGGGCCCGGCCGAATGATCACGTACAGTCCGAGGTCGCGCGCCGTCTGGATGAAGTCGCTGATGTCGTCCATTTTCTGGAGCTTGGAAAAATCATCCGGAGACGCCGGCTCGTCGGGTTCGTGCACATCCCACGCCAGATACGTCTCGACGCAATTCAACCCCGCATCCTTGAGCTTCTGCAGGCGATCCTTCCAGAGCTCCTTCGGGCAGCGGAAATAGTGCATCGCGCCGGAATACAGGAAAAACGGTTTCCCCTCGATGATCAGCGATCGGCTGTCGTAGCAAATCCGATCCGGATGTGCGAAATCAATCCCCACCGTGTTCTGCGAAGCCGGCGCCTGCGCAAAGGCGCAGGCGCTCAGAGCGATTGCGGACGAGACAACCGCACGAATAATCCGACTCTTGTTTGGCATGTTTCCATCCTCCGATCGCCGTGCGGACGGCGATGTGGGCGCCGGACTATCCGAACTTGGAGGCTGTAGTAGAGTAGAACTGGGCGTTCCAGGGCTCGAACCTGGGACCTTACGGGTGTGATCCGTACGCTCTAACCAACTGAGCTAAACGCCCTTGTGATCGCGCCGCTGGCGGCGTTATCAACGGGAACAAGGCATTTTAGCGGGGCGCGGCGTGAATCGCAATTCAGGGGGCGAGGAAGACGTCCTTTTCGCTGGCGGGGGTTTCCGTGCCGCGGTAGCGGGTCTGGTACTGGGGGCCGGGGCCGATGGTCCAGATGTTATCGCGGGCGGGGCCGACGTTGGGGGTGGTTTCCCAAGTGACGGTGCCGTCGGCGCGGAGGGCGTAGTTGCCGTGGCCCGCGTGGTTCATGGAGTTCGCCTGGGGATCGAGGGGGGCGCTGGCGTCGAAGAGGGGGTTGCGGTCGGCGAGGATGATGTTGGCGTGCTGGCCGTCCCAGCCGGGGTGATCGACGGCGAACATGTTGACGTAGGAGTAGCCGCGCGCGGCGTCGGAATCGTGTGGGACGCCTGAGAGATCGCGGCCGGCGCAGACGAAATTGGCGGGCTGAACGAATTTGCCGTCGACGAGTGGCAGGAGGTTTTCAGCGTTGGTGTGGCTGCCGGGGATGGCGGGGTTGGGGTTGAGCCAGTTGTTGTCGGCGGTGGAGGCAAGGGCGGGGAGATCACCGCGGTGATCGGCGGCGAAGGCGGCGAAGGCGGTGGAGAATTTCTGGAGGTTGGTGGCGCAGGCGACGCGGTTGGCGGACTGGCGGGCCTGGAAGATGCCGAGGCACACGACGACGCCGAGGAGGCTGGCGGCGACCGCCATGGCGGCGAGGTCGGTGATGAACTTGAATCCCCCCCCGCGGCGCGGTGCGGAGGCGGGGGAAGCGGGGGCGGCTTTGGCGGTGGTGGTCGCGGCGGCTGCGGCAATTCGAGCGGGGTTGAGTTTCATGCGTTCGGACTGGAGGCGGGAGAGGGTGCGGTCGAGGAGATCGCCGGGGGGTTCGGGCATGGGCGAGGCGTCGAGGGTTTTGAGCCAGGCGTGGACGCGGACGGCGCGATCGGAGGCGGGGAGGTTTTCTGTGGAAGGGCGGCCGTGCTCGAGGAGGGCGTCTACGAGGGCGGCGTCCTCGGGGGCGAGGGTAAGCTCGTTGCGGGGCGATGGATTGGTGTTGGTCATGGGGCACCTGTGCCTTTGGGTTGCTTCACGCCTGCTGATTCTGCCGGCGCTTGTAGGCCTTGGCGAAGGCGGCGAGGGCGGAGTGGAGGCGGCTTTTGACGGTTCCGAGCGGGATGCCGAGCATGTCGGCGATCTCCTTGTAGGCGAATCCGTGGAAGTAGCTCATGATGAGCACTTCCTTGTAGAGCGGGGAGATCTCCGCGAGTACGACTTGTACTGCGGCGATGTCCTCCGCGTTTTCCAGTTCCACCGGCGGCGGCGCCATGTCGGACTGCATGAGGTCCAGAAAGGTCGTCGCCTCGTCAGCACTGGACGCGCCCGCTCCCCCGGCGGTGTTGTCGAGGGACTGGGCGTGCTTCCGGCCGACGGCTCTGAGGTAATCGCGGGCCTTGTTGGCGGCGATGGTGAAGAGCCAGGGGCGGAAGCGGCGTTCAGGGTCGAAGGTGTTCGCGTTGCGGTGGACCTGGATAAAGGTTTCCTGGAAGAGGTCCTCCGCGGCGGCCGCATCGGAAACGAAGCGGGCCAGAAATGCGAATAACTCCTGCTGATACCGCCGGATGAGCTCCGCGAAAGCGCGTTGGTCGCCATGGGAATAATCGGCGAGGAGCTGTTCGTCGGTGACCACCCGGTGATCCTCAGTACGACAGGGAAGGGGGGAAGTTCGTGAGAAAGCGTGCGAGGGGATAAAGTAAGGAGGAGTTGGCGGGGCGGCAAGGGGGAGGAGTGAGGGAATCAGTGAATAAGCGAGTCAGTGAATTCAGAACGGGGGGAGCCCCCCCCCCACATTGCCAAGTGTGGGTACGTCATTGGCAA
>DATKPA010000034.1:0-20529 GCA_035524355.1 Phycisphaerae bacterium
TAGGGCGATTGCATCGCCGCTGCTCCATGCGACACATTCGCGCCTGCGAACTTGCGCAATCAGTAATAGGAATGTAAAGTCCGCGGTGTCGGGTGCTTCGCGCGAATCCCGCTGAAAAACAAGTGTTCTCTTAAACGAGGAGCTGCGCATGGATGCGCCAGTGACCGGGGAGATTCTGCGCGTGTTTGTACAATTGCCTGATCCGCGAGGCCAGAACGTCCGCCACAGGCTCATGGACATTCTCACCATCGCGTTGTGCGGCGTCATCTGCGGGGCCGGTGACTGGGTGGCCGTGGTCTTCTATGCCAACAAGAAGAAAGCCTGGCTCGAGAGTTTCCTGGAATTGCCCAACGGCATTCCCTCCCACGACACCTTTTCCCGGGTGTTCGCCACGCTCAATCCCGAGGAATTGGAGAAGTGTTTTGTCGCCTGGATGAGCAAGATGGTTCAGCTTGGCGGGGGCAAACTGGTGGCCATCGACGGCAAGTCGCTGCGCCGCAGCTTCGAGCACGCGTGGGACAAAAGCGGCATGGCCCACATGGTCTCGGCGTTCGTGGAGGCCAACAGGATGGTCTTCTCCCAGATCGCCTGCGATGGCAAGGGTCAGGAACTCGATGCGATCGAAAAGCTCCTCAAACTCCTGGACCTGGAAGGCTCGGTGGTGACGATCGACGCACTGGGCTGCCAGGTCTCCATCGCGGAATTGATCGTGCAGGCCAAAGCGGATTATCTGCTGCAGGTGAAGGACAATCAGCCCACGCTCTGCGCCAAGATTCAGACCCTTTTGGCCGAGGCGGTGCTGGAGAACCTGGAGGGGTGGAAGGGAGATTCGTTTCAAGAGACCACGGGCGATCACGGGCGCATTGAGACGCGAAAGGTCTGGGTCACCTGGGAAGTGAAGCATCTGGGGGAACTGGCCAAAACCTGGCCCGGCCTCAAGAGCGTGGCGCTGGTGGAACGCACGCGGCAGGTCGGCGAGGAGGTCACCATTAAGAAGCATTACTACATTTCGACGCTCGATGCGCGCAAGAGCGCCCGGCAGTTCCTGGAATACAGTCGCGGGCACTGGAGCGTGGAGAACAATCTGCATTGGCAGTTGGACGTGAATTTTGACGAGGACCAGCGGCGAATCCGCAAGGGCCACGGCGCGGAGAATTTCAGCCGGTTGTGCCGGATCGCGCTGAACCTGCTGAAAAACGAGAAAACCGCCAAGTGCGGCATCAAAACCAAGCGCCTGGGCTGCGGTTGGGAAAACGATTATTTGCTAAAGGTCATTACCGGATGAACTTGCGGAATATGCAATTGCCCTACGGAGCACCGCATGGCAATGCGGTGGTTTGCGATCCCCACCTTGAGACCACCCATATCCTCCACTACGATCCAACCCCGAAGGAATCACCCCTCTCGTCACCCTCCTCACCACCAAAACAAACACCCTCATCCCCACCACCGCCTTCCCCATCGAACCCAACAAACCCTCTTCCGCCTGAACATCAAATAAAGTACCCAGGATTCAACTTAAAATACCCCGCCAGCACCCGAATATGCGCCTTCGACAACTCCCGCTTCCCCGTCAGCAGCAGGCTTCCCAACCCTCGATTCCCTACCAACCGCCCCAAATCCGATGCCGACATGCCAGCTTGCTCCACCACATACTGCAACCGCTCCAGCGGCGTCATCTCCATCTCATCAAAATGCCGCGCGTCATACTGCTCAACAAACGTGGCGAGCGCATCGAGGTAATCGTGCTCAGCGGGGGAAAGAGAATCTTCATCGCGCACCGCCAGTTTGTTTATCACCGCCACGGTCGCGCCATATTGGCGGGCATTGTGAATCGGCCGGGGAGGAAACTTCCGCACCAGCGCCGCATATTCATCGTGTGAGGCAGCAATGGTTGTCATAGCGACTCCATCCATTTGTCTCGACTGTATTCATTGTGGGTCATCACGCGGAGCACGGATGGCCGCTATGGAGCGGTTGAATGTAATAACTATTCGTGCGGGAGGATGCAACGTGGGAGGGCACGCACATGAGGCATGGTTCTGGCGACCGAGATTGTCGCCAGAACCATGGCACCCGGCCGGGCTTTGCTTTCATTGGGTTCAGCAAAACTTCCCCCCACCGAAGCCACTCGCTACCATCCCATCTGACGACGTAAGTCTTTAGCAAGGACCCTATATGGTCACCCATACCGAACCCACCGCCCTCCCCCCCACCGAAGGACTTGAGCCGCAGGATCCGAATTCCCTTTTTGCGATGGCTGTGGAAAACGTGAACAAGGCGTGCGATGTTCTCAAGGCGCCGCCGTACGTGAAGGCGATTCTTGGGCAGCCGAAGAATGAGTTCATCGTCAACTTTCCGGTGCAGCTCGACAACGGGACGTACAAGCTGTTCAAGGGGTATCGGATTCAGCACAACAATATTCTTGGGCCGTACAAGGGGGGGATTCGTTTTCATCCGGACATGTCGCTGGATGACGGGAAGGCGCTGGCGTTGTGGATGACGATGAAGTGCGGGCTGATGCGGCTGCCGTACGGCGGGGCGAAGGGAGGGATCCGGGTGAATTCGCGCGAGCTTTCGAATAATGAGCTGATGCGGCTGACGCGGCGCTTTACGGCGGCGCTCGGGGACACGATCGGGCCGGAGATCGACATTCCGGCGCCGGACGTCGGCACAAACTCGCAGATCATGGACTGGATGATGGACACGTACGTGAACACGCATCATGGGGTGGGGGCGCAGAACCTGCGGCACGTGGTGACGGGCAAGTCGATTGCGTGCGGCGGGTCGGAGGGGCGTGAGAAGGCGACGGGTCAGGGAATTGTGTATGTGCTGCAGGAGTTGCTGCCGGAGTTTCTGATCGACATTTCAGGGATGCGGTTCTCGGTGCTGGGGTACGGGAACGTGGCGTCGAACACGGCAACCATTCTTCAATCGCTGGGGGGGAAGCTGGTGGCGGTGATGGACCATACGGCGGCGATCCGGAGCACGGGGGAGGATTCCTACATCGACGCCGAGAAACTTGCCGGGCACGTGAAGGCGCACGGTTCGATCAAGGGATACGCCGAGGCGAACGCGGGGGTGGTGGAATCGATCGACCGGGAAGCGTTTTACAAAACGGAGGTGGAGGTGTTCATTCCGGCGGCGCTGGAGCGGATGGTGGACCTGGACGTCGCGAAAATGCTGAAGTGCAAGGTGCTGGCGGAAGGTGGGAACGGGCCGTGCACGCCGGAGGCGGAGCGGCTGCTGGATTCGCGGAATGTTGCGGTGCTGCCGGCGATTTTGTGCAATGCGGGCGGGGTCACGGTGTCGTATCTGGAGTGGGTGCAGAACAAGGCGGGGATTCACTGGGAGTTGCCGCGGGTGGATGCGGAGTTGAAGATGACGATTGTGAATGCGGCGCGGCGGGTGCGGCTGGCGGCGCATCAGTACGGGGTGGACATGCGGACGGCGGCGTATACGGTGGCGATCGAGCATATTAATAAGGCGTATTTGGCGCGGGGGATATTCCCATGAGATATCCGTGGCCCGGCAGGCGTGTAAAGACAGTTTGTCTTTGACGTAAAGACAGACATATCATAGGATCAAAGCATGGGAAGGCTACTGAACATTCGTCTCTCAAAGCAAGATGCCGCGGTGGTCGACCAGCTGCGCCGCAAGGGGGTGGTCGTTTCGGATCTGGTTCGCGTGGCACTGCGGGATGAATATGCGAAGCAGCAGGATGCGCCGCCGTCGTCACCCGCGGACCTGCTCGAATGGCTGCACCGCAAGTACCCTGCGCCGGCCAGTCAGACGACGCGCCGCATCGATGCCACGAATCGAAAAAAGGTCGCGGCATTCCTGCGGGACAGACTCAAAAAACGCAGCGGCAAGCGGAAGGTCGCATGATCCTTCTGGATACCTCCGTACTCGTGGCGCTCTGCGACCGATCCGATCATCTGGCCGACCGGGCTATGCATCAACTCCGCTCTTTGAAGGAGCGCAATCTTCGGGTGACGTTGCCGGTTCTCACGGAAGCCTGGCACCTTCTCGAACAACCGTGGCTTCGAAAGATTCTCATCGAGTGGCTCCGCGGTCGAGCTGTCCAGATCGCCTCGGCCATGGAAGAGAGGCAAGTTATCGCGGAAGTCTGGCAATGGCTCGAACAATACCAGGAGCATGATCCCGACTTCGCCGACGCCCACCTCGTGATCTGTGCCGCTGATAAAAGGTCCAGCATCTGGACTTACGATTCGGAATTCGCTCATCTGTGGCGTCACCTCGACGGCACGCGCATACGGCTGACGTTTCCGATCCGCTCGTAGGACGCCGACTGCTTGCGATTGCGTGCGTTGCGGGGCAAGATGGCCTGCATGAGTGAAACTCACGATGTTGTGATTATGGGTGGCGGGCCGGCGGGGTCGGCGTGCGGGGCGTTCCTTGCGCGGGCGGGGCTGGATGTCCTCGTGCTGGAAGGCGATCACCACCCGCGCCACCACATCGGCGAAAGCCTTCTCCGCGCGTCGATGCCGATCCTCGCCGATCTTGGCATCTCGATGGACGAGATGGCCCGCCGCTTCCAACCGAAATTCGGCGCCCGCTTCTACGATCCGATCGAAGACCGCCTCGCCACGTTCGAGTTCGAACCGGTGCCGGGCAGCAATTCCCCGTCCTACCAGGTCCTCCGCGAAGAGTTCGACGAGATGCTGGCCGCCAATGCGATTTCCGCCGGCTGCAGAATCGAACAGAACAGGTGGATCGAATCGGTCGAAGAAGATCGCGACCGCCCGGTTGTGCATCTCCGCGGCGGCGGCTGGATTTCCTGCCGATTCCTCATCGACGCGACCGGGCGTCAGCCGCTCCTCGCCGCCAAACGCAAGACGCGCCACATCATCAACGACTACGGCCGCGTCGGCATCTACAACTACTTCACGGACCTGCCGCCGCACGACGAGCTCGACGCCAAATACATCACGATGTACCTCTTCGACGGCGGCTGGGTCTGGCTGATTCCGCTGCGGGACGGCCGAACGAGCGTCGGCGTCGTCTATCGGCGCGTCCCCGAAGTTGTCGGAACCGACGGCGCGTCGCGAACCGAGGCCCTGTTCTGGCATGCGGTCCATACCATGCCGCGGCTGGAGAAACGGCTGCGTGCGGCCCGCACAACGGATGCATACCGGGCGATCAGCGATTACAGCTTCACGGTGGATGAGAAGTTCGGAAGGTCCTGGGCGGCGGTCGGCGATGCCGCGGGATTCCTTGATCCGATCTTCTCCAGCGGAGTCCACCTCGCGCTTTCGTCGGCGCAGCGGGCGAGCGAGGGGATTCTGGAGAAGCTCCGGACGGGATCTGACCGTGCGTTGGAGGCGTATGCGGCGTACATGTCGCAGGGATTTCATGTTTTTCGGGCGTTTGTGCATCGCTTCTATAATCGGGAACTGGTGAACAACCTGTTCTTCATGCCGAACAAGCCGGCGGCGATTCATGCGGCGATCACGAGCATTCTTGCGGGGCACGTGTGGGATGAAGGGAATCCGGTGTTGAAGATGATCGGCGGCACTGTTCCGCATCCGACTGTTGCCTGAAAGGGAGAGCGTTATGGCCTTCACCCTGCAGATCGGCGCGGAAGCGCCGGCGTTTGAGCTGATGGGGACGGATGACAAGATTCATCGGTTGTGGGATTACGATGCGGCGCCGTTCCTGGTGGTGGCGTTTACGTGCAATCATTGCCCGTATGTGATTGGGAATGAGTCGCGGGAGCGGGCGTTTGTGGACAAATATGCGAAGCGGGGAGTGACGTATGTGGCGGTCAATTCGAACGACACGAGGGATTATCCGACGGACGATTTTCCGCACATGAAGGAGCGGGCGGCGGATTTGAAGTTCACGTGGCATTATCTGCATGATGCGACGCAGGAAGTTGCGAAGAAGTATGGGGCGATCAAGACGCCGCACTTTTTTTTGTTTGATGCGGATCGGAAGCTGCGTTACGTGGGGAGGATGGACGATTCGCCGCGGGATATCACGAAGGCGACGACGCACGAGCTTGCGGATGCGGTGGAGGATCTGCTGGCGATGCGGGAGGTGCGGGTGCCGGTGACGGAAGCGATTGGGTGTACGGTGAAGTGGCGGGGGAAGCCGCCGAAGTTTATTCCGACGGATGTTTGCGATTTGCAGTAGAAGTGAAAACCGGGTGAAGGCGGAACTTCGAACGGGCGGAACTTTGAGCGGGTCGCTATAATCCCGCCGACTCAAGTACGGAAGGTTTATGAATTTTTTCCAGCAAGGCGTTCCGCTCGGGCGGTGGTTCGGGATCACGGTTGTCATTCATTGGACGTTCCTCGTCTATGCGGCGTTCGAGCTTTTCGGCGGGCGGCACCAGTCGGCGTTTGAGCTCCAGTTTCAGGCGCTGGAACTGGGTCTGCTGTTCGCGACGGTGCTGACGCACGAGTTCGGGCACGCGCTTTCGTGCAAGGCGCTGGGCGGGACGGCGATTCACATTGTGCTTTGGCCGCTGGGGGGGAATTGCGTTTATTCGGCCACCGGGGAATGCGTGGGCGTGGCTGGTGACGACGGTGTGCGGGCCGCTGGTGAACGCGATTCTCTGGCCGGTGTTCTGGCTCATCTGCGTGCGCATCGGTGTTGCGGACGCCGCGGGCGCGGAGGCTTATCTGATGACGCACCAGGGAATCCAGTTGTGGGGCGCCATCGCGTGTCTGCTGATGTGGGAGATCAATAAGGCACTGCTGTTGTTCAATGTGATCCCGGCGTATCCGATGGATGGCGGGCGCATTTTGCAGGAGATTCTCTGGCTGAGCGTGGGGTATGCGCGGTCGCTGCGAATTGCGGGACTGGTGGGTGCAATTGTCGGCGCGGGCTTTATTGTGCTGGGCGTGAGCGGTAAGACGGTCACGGTGCCCCTCATCAACTTTCACCTGACCGGAACGACGCAGTTGGCGGTCATCGGCCTGCTGTGCGGGCTGCAAAGCTGGCAGATTTTTCAACGTGCGAATAACCTACAGCCTTCGCAGCAATCCTGATCGCGTTTTTTTGTGGGAGTGCCTTCATGCGGATTCAGCTTCTCACCGGTGCGTCTATCCTCGCATCATTGCTTCTGACGGCGTGCGGCGATTCGGGATCGACGGCGACGACTTCGCCGGCCGCAAGTACGCAGCAGGCCGAGCCGATGAAGGTGGGGTTGCTGGTGACGGGATCGACGTCTGATGGGGGATGGAACCAGTTGGCTGTGACGAGTTTGAATGCGCTGGCGACGGCGGACAACCTGAGCATTGTTCCGCAGCAGCAGGTGACGAAGGATACGGCGCCGGATCGGATTCGGCAGATGGATTCGCAGGATTTCGGCGTGGTGATCGCGCATGGGTACGAGTATCTGGACGCGGCGAAGGAGCTGACGGATCCGACGAAGGGGAGCGGGGTGAAGGTGAAGATCGCGGTTTCGGGCGGGGATGTGGACAATCCGAATTTTGCGAGCCTGGATTACGATCTTTCCGGGGCGAGCTATCAGTTGGGGATTATTGCGGCGAAGGTTTCCAAGACGGGGAAACTTGGGTTCATCGGCGGCGCGCCGTATCCCACCGTGACGGCGATGAAGCGCGGTTTTGAGGCGGGGGCGAAGAGCATCAATCCGGCGATCACGGTGGCGGCGCAGTACACCGGGTGGGACGATCCGAGCAAGGCGAAGAAGCAGGCGGAAGCGTTCATGGAGCAGGGGATTGATGTGATCATGCAGAACGTGGATGCGGCGAGCCGGGGGGTGTTTGAGGCGGTGCAGGAGCACAATGCGGGCGCGGGTAAGGGGAGCACGGCGTATACGTTCGGCGCGAATTCGGATCAGAACGCGAATCCGGTCTGCCCGGATTACACGCTGGCGTCGGCGGTGATCAAGATGGATCTGGCGTTTGATCGCGTGATCCAGCAGGTGAAGGAGGGGAAATTCAAGGGGGGGCTGGTGAAAGAGGATCTTGCGAGCGGGGTGAGCGTGGCGGTGATCAATCCGAAGCTGATGGGGAAGGTGATTGATGCGAGCGTGCCGGCGCTGCTGGATGAGGCGGCGAAGAAGCTGGCGAGCGGGGAAGTCACAATTCCCGCGAATTGAGTTAAATTAGCCACAGACAGACACAGACAGACACGGACCTGATGGGAGAGTGCGCTGCCCGTTGGCAATGTCTGTGCTTGTCTGTGGCTGTCTGTGGCTCATGTTTGGAGTTCATGGTTGATCGAACTGCAGCACATCACGAAACGCTTTGGGCCGCTTCTTGCGCTCGATGATGTGTCGCTGCAGATTGCGCCGGGGCAGATACATGGGCTGCTGGGGGAGAACGGGGCGGGGAAGAGCACGATCATGAACGTGCTGTTTGGGTTGTTGAAGCCGGATGCGGGGGTGATTCGGATCGGGGGAGAGGAGGTGCGGGTGGGGTCGCCGCGGGTGGCGCGGTCGCTGGGGATCGGGATGGTGCATCAGCATTTCAAGCTGGTGCCGACGTTGACGGTGGTGGAGAATTTTGCGCTTTCGCTGGCGACGTCGGTGCGGGCGATCCGGCCTGCGGCGCAGCGGCAGTTGGAGGCGTTGCGCTGGCCCGTGGAGTTGCAGGCGCGGGTGGAGAATCTTTCGGTGGGGCAGCAGCAGCGGGTGGAGATTACCAAGGCGCTGCTGGCGATTGAGCGGAGCAGTGGGGGAAACCGGACGCTGATTCTGGATGAGCCGACGGCGGTGCTGACGCCGCAGGAGACGGCGGAGTTGTTTGCGGCGCTGGAGGTGTTGAAGCGGAGCGGGGGCGGGGGCGGGAGCGGTGTGGGGATCGTGTTCATCAGCCACAAGCTGGCGGAAGTGCAGCGGATTTGTGATGTGGTGACGATTTTGCGTCGGGGGAAGCACATTCTGACGGCGCCGGCGTCCACGCTTTCGGCGGAGGAGATGGCGGAGAAGATGATCGGCTCGCGGATTGAGTTGCCGCGGGTGGCGGGGGAGGGTCGTGGCGGGGGAACGGAGGGTTCGACGCGGCGGGCGCTGCTAGACGTTCAGAACGTTTCTTCGGGGATGTTGCGCGGCGTATCGCTGCAGGTTTATCCGGGGGAGATTGTGGGGATTGCGGGGGTCGATGGGAATGGTCAGTCGGATCTTGTGCAATCGATCATCGGCGCGGTTCCCGTGACCGGCGGCGCCGTGCATTTAGACGGTGAGGAGGCGACGCGGAAGTCGATTCGCTGGCGCATCGATCGCATGGCGTTCATAGCGGAGGACCGGCACCGCGAGGCGGTCGTGCTGCCGCTGCCGATCCGGGACAATTTGATGCTGAAGGATTACCGGCGCCGGCCGTTTTCTTCGGCTGGATGGCTGCGATTTGGGGCGTGGCGATCCCACTCGCGGCAGTTGGTAAGCCGGTTTGATGTGCGATCGCCCTCCATCCTGACGACCGTGGGGCGGCTTTCCGGGGGGAATCAGCAGAAGGTCGTGCTGGCGCGCGAGCTTTACAATCAGGAGAAGCCGGTGGTTGTTGCGGTGAATCCGACGCGCGGGCTGGATGTGGGGGCGACGGCGTTCGTGATGCAGCAACTGCTCGACGCGCGGGCGCGGAATGCCGGGGTGCTGCTGGTGCATTCGGATCTGGATGAATTGCTGGCGATTTCCGATCGGGTGCTGGTGTTGTACAACGGCGTGCTGACGGCGAGCGATTGGCCGAAGGCGACGAAAGACAGTATTGGGCAACTGATGCTTGGAGTGTGACTGAATATTCGAAGCCAAGGCGGCGTCACGACGATGCTTGGGATGATGAGTTCAATGTGGACCGCCCCATGCCGCGGAGTATACTGAGACGCATGTTGCATGAAACACACGATCGAGTGAGCCTGGAGATTGCGAGGCGCATCGCGCGGGATTTGAGCGTTCACCCTGAGTGGATGGAACTTGCCAAATCGAACCTGGATCGGTGGTCGCAACTGAACGGTGATGCACCGGCGCTGCTTCGTTGCTACGAGGAATGGCGACGGATGCTTGACCGCCCCGTCGAAGAGATCTCAGCCGCGTTGGTCGCTCAAACTGATGAAGGGCAGCGTCTTCGGCAGAACTCCCCTTTCGCCGGCGCATTGTCACCCGCCGAGGTATGGCAGATTAAACGGCAGGTCCATGAAGCGACAGCAGCTTGAGCACATTTTGCGAGCGGCCGCGGGCATTACCGGAGCGGACCAGTTCGTGGTGATCGGATCGCAGGCGATTCCTGGCGAGTTCTCACAAACGCCCATCGACGACCGCATTCGAGAGACTTGCGAAGCGCGGCTTACGAGAGCATTGGAAACGCAATAACCGATGAAACCGTTCGCGCACGTATTCGCCGATCTCGCCATTACTGCTGCGGCGATTCTCGTCGCCATCGCATTGGTCATGGCTGGGCTTTATCTGGCGGGATACCCGGCGCACCTGGTGGTTTTCGAATGGACTCGCGGGGCGCTCGGGTCGCGCTTCGATCTGGCGGTGGCGGCGAAGAACGCGTGCCCGCTGATTTTTACGGGGCTTGCGGCGGCCGTCGCGTTTCGGTCGGGCGTGTTCAACATCGGGGCGGAGGGGCAGTCGATTCTCGGGGCGATTGCGACGGCGTTTGTTGCCACGCGGTGGCTGCCGGCGGTGGGGCAATCGTGGGTTGCCATTCCGGCGGCGCTTGTTTGCGCGGCGATTTTCGGGGCGGTGTGGGCGGTGGTTCCGTCGCTGCTCGATCGATACCGCGGCGTTCCGATTGTGCTGTCGACGATTTTGCTGAACTTCATTGCGCTGCAACTGCTTTCGCTGCTGCTCGAGGGGCCGCTGAAGGCGAAGGGGACCGAAGTGGTGCAGAGCGATCCGTTGCCGCTGGCGTACTGGCTGCCGGGATTGGTGGATGTGGGTTATCTGCGGATTGGGATTCTCATCGCGCTGGGCGTGGCGGCGCTAGTGTGGTTGATCCAGGCGCGGACGTCGTTCGGATTTGAGCTGCTCGTGACCGGCTTGAATCCGACCGTGGCGCGACTCTCAGGAATGCCGGTAGCGGCGCGGCAACTGGGGATCATGATGATTTCCGGCGCGATCGCGGGCCTTGCGGGGGCGATCCAGGTGATGGGGATCGAGGGGCATTTTCTTGGGCCGACGCCGGTGTCGTATGGATACGCCGGAATTGCCGTGGCGCTGCTTGGTCGGCTGCATCCGGTGGGCGTGGTGCTCGCGGCGTTTTTCTTCGGGCTGCTGGACCAGGGGGCGAGCAACGTGGAGATTTCGCGGTATGGTCTGCCGCATGAAGTCGCCGACATCGTGAAGGGGCTGATCGTGCTGATCATTCTGGTCGGCACGGCGTACGTGGCCCGGCTTCGCACCACCGTGCGGGAGGCGTGATGTCGGCGTTCGCGGCTCCCACGTTCATCATGAAACAAGCTGTCACCAGCGCCACGCCGCTGCTTCTCGCGGGTTTTGGCGAATTGCTTGCCCAGCGAGCGGGGGTGATCGACATCGGCATTGAGGGGCTGATGCTGATGGGGGCGATCGCGGCATATGGGGCGGCGGTGGTGACGGGCTCGGCGTACGCTGCGATTCCCGCGGCCATTCTTGCCGGGGTTCTCTTCGTCGCCGTCTTTGCGCTGATTACCGTCTGGTTCCGGGCGGATCAGATCGTGACTGGAACGGCGCTCAACATTCTCGCGTTCGGCGTATCCACGACCCTGTGGCATGCACTTCAGAATTACATGACCGGTCCAACGCCGCACGATCCTCCCCAGCTCTTCGACGCCATTTCGATTCCGATCCTTCGCGACATTCCTTTCGCCGGCCCGGTGTTCTTTCAGCAGTACGGGCTGTTCTATTTCGTCGTGATCCTCGGCATCGCTTTGTTCATGGTGCTCAAGCAGACGCGTTACGGCCTCATCGTTCAATCGCTTGGCGATGCGCCGGATGCGTGCGATGCGGCGGGCATCTCCGTGCGGCTGTGGCGGAGCGGTCTGGTGCTCTTTGCCGGCGCCTGCGCGGGACTCGCCGGCGCTTACCTCTCCACCATGCGCGGCCACTCGTTCCAGGTGAACATGACGGCGGGACAGGGATTTCTCGTACTCGCGCTGGTCATCTTCGGGCGGTGGACGCTTTCGGGCCTCATCGCCGGGACGCTGCTGTTTGGAGCGCTCGATGGATTGCAGACGTATCTTGCCGCAATTCCCGGCGCCACGACGAGGGTTCCGCACCAGCTTTTCGACATGCTTCCGTACGCCGCGACGCTGATTGCGCTGGGCGTTCTGACGCGGTCGCGCGCCGGGCCGGCGTATCTCGCGGCGCCGTGGCCGGCGGATCGCTGAGGTGGCGGAAAGCGTCGCAAAATACTTTTTTTCGCGCAGATTTTTCGCGACACCTTGAATCTCGCGCGTTACGATAGGATATGCACGGAGGTCCTCGCAGCGCATCGCACGTCGCGGTGCCCCCCTCCAGAAAACCTGTAAGGAGACTCACAATGGCCAAGGGAAATAACGCTCAGAAGAAAGAAAAGAAGAAACCCAAGGGCACCGGCAAGAAGAAATAACAGCGATGAACACTATCGGCGGAGCACCATAATCGCTCCGCCGATTTTATTTTTGCCCCGCCTGTAGTGGCATGGGCGTCCCGCCCATGACGGCCCGCAGGTCGTTCCGCCCGCCAACTGTGCCGCCCTTTCCATCGCGTATCGCAATTCATCATTTCCTCCCCCGCCTCCCCTCCAGCCCACGAATCCCATCCAGCATCGCCCAGTATCCCCCGAGCGCCCGCCGCCCCTCGCTCGTCAACCGATACCGCGTGTGCGGCACCTTCCCCTGAAAACTCTTCACAATCTCCACGTACCCCGCCCGCTCCAGGCGCTCCGCATGCGTCGAAAGATTCCCCTTCGTCAACCCCAGCGCGCTCAGCAGAAAATTGAAATCCGCATCCGCCACGCCCGAAAGCAGCGTCATGATCCGCAGCCGCGCCGGTTCGTGAATCACCCGATCCAGTTCCTCGGCAGACACCGGCGAGACAATTTCTCGGTCCACACTCACACAACACCCACGCTCAAATGCCCGCCCGCGCCGACTGCTGCAGCCGCCGCAGCGCGAACCGGTTGTACGCATGCCCAACAAGCGCCGAAAACAACCCGTACCCCACCGTCGGAACGAGCATATTCAATCCCTGGTACGGCCCCGTGAACAGAATCGGCGCTCCCGCCAGAATCAAAATCGCATGCAGTCCATACAACGCCGGCCACAACAACCCGAGCAACCCCGACAGCGGCCGCATCCACCACCACAGAAATACCAGGAACGGAACGCAATATGCCGCCGACAGAGGCACCATACATGTGCTATCGCTGCTGATCATCCCCGCGAATCCCAATGCCACCGAACCCAGAATGCACAACCCAAAAACAGCAACCGCCAGTTGCACAATCCACTTCGGACGCACCCGCTTCTCCGGGATCGGCAACGTCGCGGCCCCCTCCTTCTCGTAATACCGCCCCGTCCACTTCTCCACCAGCCGCCCTCCCCACCGCGGCACCGAAAAACAAATCACCGCCGCCACCCACAATACCTCTCCGGCAATGCTCACCCCCAACAACCAATGATTCCCCTGCCGAACCGCCAGCACGATCAGCGCATTCAACCCCGTTACGCTCGCCACGAATCCCAGAAACACCAGCATGAAAATCAGCACCCCCATCGTCCGCGTCTGCAAATACCGCCGCGTCCACGCCGCCACACGCTGTGCATCCACCGGCCCCATCCCACCCACATCCGACACCTGCACGCCTTTCATGACATCTCCTCCATCATCCCCATCACCCGCCCTTCTGGCTCCCTATACGGTTTGTACCACAAACTTGTTTGCAGTCAAGCACATTCGCAAAGAATTTTTCCACAGCGACTCCGCGTTTCGTCATTCGATCATTGGTCTTTGAGATTTGATTCGTCCTTCGTCATTTGTCATTCGTCATTCCCCCGCCGTGACTTCCCGTTTCCCTCCCCGCTACAATGCCAGCATGCTCAAACTCTCCCGCGAAATCCGCTTCGCCCTCCACGAATCCTCGCAACCCACCCCGCCCAATTCCGCGAACTCCTTCGCCGCCGAGCCCGCTCTCCTCGACATCGCCGCCTTCCTCACCCTCTCCGCCACCCTCTCCGGCCGCATCGACCGCGCCACCGGAATGCTCATCAACATCAAAATCGTCGACAAAATCCTCCGCCAGCACGCCCTCCCCGCCCTCCGCGACGGTTACCTCCGCGAACCGCCACACCCCGCACCCGCCCTGCTCGACAACCTCTTCAAAAACCTCCGCCAGAAATTCCTCCCCCACGCACTCGACTCGCTCACCCTCCACCTCAGCCCCTACCTGTCGCTCACCATCCAGGAGCCCCACATGATCCAGCTCTCCCTCAAATTCGAATTCTCCGCCGCCCACCGCCTCCACTCCCCCACGCTCTCCGACGCCGAGAACCAGGAACTCTTCGGCCGCTGCAACAACCGCAACGGCCACGGCCACAACTACGAACTCGAAGTCACCCTCGCCGGCCCCCCCGACGCCACCGGCCGCCTCTTCCCCATCCACCAGCTCCAGAGAATCGTCAACGACACCATTCTGGACCGCTTCGACCACAAGCACCTCAACATCGACTGCGAGGAATTCCGCACCCTCAATCCCACGGTCGAGAACATCGCCGCCGTCATCTTCCAGAAACTCAAACCCGCCATCGAGGGCGGGGGGGGGGGCGTCCCGGCGAAGCTGCACCGGATCAAGCTCTGGGAAACGCCGAAAACGGTCGCGGAATACAGCGTGTGAATTGCGTGGGCGGAGGAGATGTGAAATAAGGAGTTGCGCGCGTTTTTGGGCTGTTTTTGCGAGGAAATTTTGCGGGGCGTGGGAAAAGTGGGTTTTTGGGCTGGAAATGGGGTTTTTGCGGTGGAAGGGGTGGTTGCGGCGGAGGTTTGCGGGGACGTTACCCCCCCTACCCCGGCTCGTTCGGCTTCGTTCCGCCGCGTTTTGCGGGGGATCGGGCGGTTGGTGGCGTGGCGGATGTTTGCTGGGGTTGCGCGCGGGTTGGTGAGGTTGGTGGACATGGTTCCCTCCCCGGTTTGGCTTGTGTGGGCAACGGCCAATCTGGTGTCGGGCGACGCCCCCGGGTTGCCACCCGGGGCTCCTGGCCTCGTTTCTTTCTGACATTATTGTACGGAATAGGTTAGGTATGTCAAGGTTGTGGCGGTATTTTTTGCTTTATGTCTGGCACAAAGCCGGAAAGCTGCCGGCATCGAACGTGAAGGCGTCCACCGCGCCCTCTCGACCCGCGGCAACCCCCGGCTCTGCACGCTCGTGGCCGTCGTCCGCGCCATCGGGCTGAAACTCACCGTCGAAGCCGCGTGAGAAATGTTCTCCTTACTTCCCACGCTCAAACGCATCCATCACCAAATCGTACACATGCCGATTCGGCGCATACATCTGAAAGAATCGCCGGTAATCCAACCCCAGCGACTGGCTCACCGCCGCCGCCACCGCCGGACTCCGCGACATTCCCTGCTCGCAATGAATCACTATCGCCCCGACGCTTCCCTGGTGCCGCCGGACAAAATCCCGTATCGCCTCCGCATGCGCCGCCGTCATCGGCCCAGCCTCCGCCGAAACCATTGCCGAAGGCGACGGCTCCGCATCACGGAAGGCCACATACAGCACGTCCCTCAAGCCCGCCTCCGCCTTGACCCGCGCCCGCGGCTTGTCCGGATCACCAATCGAAATCACCACATAATCCGACGGCACAATAACCCCCGCCTCAATCTCTTCGCGGCTGAACACAAAAATATCCATCACACCTCCCAAACGTAACGCGGGCATCCTGCCCGCATATTCTTGCTCCTTGCTCTTTGCTTCTCGATACCCCTCACCGCGCCGCAATCCCCAGAAACAAATGCACAAAACACGCAAAATCCCCGATGCTTTTCCGATGCTGCCCCAGCACCTCCCGCCACGAAGCATCCTCCCCGCACGCCGCCATGTTTCGCGCCAGGATATTGCACTGATCGATGAACGCCTCATGCGCCCGGCTGCGCCTTCCATCCATATCCGCCCGAGCCTCCCCGTCCATCTGCAACCACTGCACGCGAAGGCCCGCATACCGAATCGCCGACTCAAGCAAATCCCGCCGCAAATCCTCAAACCGCGAGTGGTTGATCGCCCCATAAATCGTCCGCGCAGCATCGAAATCCAGCGTATCATGCTTCATAGGGGTTCCTTATAAATCCACGTTTCCGGATTCCCAACGGCGGCAACATTAGGTTACTGCATTCACTGGTTATTTTTCTCGGCACGGATCTCCCTCATTATTTCCTCGGAGACAGTGGCGAGTTGCCGCAGCAGCTCATGAATGCTGTCGCGGTCGAAAACTGCGCTTTCGAGTATTGATGGCCAGCCGTTCTTGTACCACATGAGCCAATAAATACCTTCTGTGTCACCTTCTTTGACATGCTCGAGCCAAAGTGTATTCGGACCATCCTGATAGATGGGGCTTTCCGTAACGCTACCCAGGGTTTTGCTGGAACCGTGAGGTTTGCCTTTCCCCGTGTTTGTTCGGAACCGCTTGTTTTGGCATGAAAAATCAAGGGCCACCCCATTCTGAACAACCCTATGGTCAGGCATTTGGATTCTCCTTTCGAGCTAGGACACCTTGGCCTGTGTCAAACGCCGCGTTCGACACTTCAAATCGAGGGAAGCGGATCTCATTTGGTTGGTTTCGGCAAAAAATTACGCGCCAACGTGAGTTTGTCGGAGCTCAGGGTCTGAAGGATAAACTCCCGATACTTGTCAGGGACCACGAACCAAGTCGCCAGGCCGCGGGATTGTGGATTTCCAATTGGATTGTCCTCATTGTCGCCGTTCCATCGTAACGCAAGGACCGGGGAGTTCTCCCACCGCCCAAGCGCGAGGGCGCTCCCTCCGGGACCATTGTCCTCAAGAACAGTGATCAGCGACCAATATCGCTTTGGCGAAACCACGGCTGTAGGGGAGATGTACTTCGTCGCCATATCCGCTCCTTAATTGCATAGCTATTGTTCCACTTAGCTATCTGTCATAAGATCATTCGTAGATCATTTCAGGTGGCTCGACGTGGAATTTTCGATCAGAAGAAAAGGTCTCTCCATGAGTCCACTCCCGCGAACACAATTGTGCGCGCACGTAACTTCTTTGCATCCCGATCCCCCTCCGCAAACCTCAAACCTAAGCACACTTACTCTTTCCCCAACATCCGTAAGGGAGAATGCTGATAACCAACACACACTTGGCAATCCCCTCTTTGGGATTCTCCCCTCGCTCCTTCACCGTGCGGCTCGCCCCCCCCCCGGCGCATGCCCGCCTCCATCCGTCCGCCCGAAGATCATCTTCCCCGCCGCCGTCTGCAGCGCATTGGTCACCACCAGCTCCACCTCCGTCCCCACCTTGTCCCGCGCTCCCTCCACCACCACCATCGTCCCATCCTCCAGGTACCCCACGCCCTGCGTCGGGCCTTCCCCGGGCTTCACGATCCGCACCTTCATCGACTCCCCCGGCAACGCCACCGGCTTGAGCGCATCGGCAATCAAATTGATGTTCACCACATCCACCCCGCGCAGGCTCGCCACCTTGTTCAAATTGAAATCGTTCGTCACGATCCGCCCGCCCTCCTGCTGCGCCAACGCCACCAGCTTCTGATCCACACCCCCCCCACCCTCCTCCTCCGGCACATTCGTCAGCGTCCCATCCCAGAACCGCAGTTCCAGCTTCGTCATCCCCTTCAACTTCTCCAGCACCTCCAGCCCCCGACGCCCGCGCGAACGCTTCAACCGGTCCCCCGAATCGGCGATCGTCTGCAGCTCCAGCAGCACAAACCGCGGCACCACGATCGGACTCTCAAACAACCCCGTCGCCGCCATGTCCGCTATCCGCCCGTCAATGATCACCGAGGTATCCAGCAGCATCGGCCGCGGGCCCTTCGTCGCGCGGGAAAACTCCACGTACGGAATAATGAACCGGAAATCATCCTTCGTCTGCAGAATGAACGAGACCGTGATGTAAGTCACCATCAGCCCGATCAGCAACTTCACGCCCTGCATCAACGTTAGAATCGTCTCGTTGAACACCACCTCCGGATCCGTCAGCCTGACCTTCATCGCCCGATCACGCCACGAAGGTTTCCGCACCTCCGGCGCCGTGGTTGGCGACGTCGCAGGCGCAGGAATCAACGTTTCCTCCGCACCCTGCGCAGGCTCCACCTCCACCTGCGGCGTTACCCGCTGCAGAATGAATACATCCGTAATCTGATCGATCAAGTACCCGACGCACAACGAGATCAGCACCCCCACCAGAATCCCAAACAACACCCCCGACATCGTCGACAGGTTCTTTTTCTTCACCACCACGTCCATCAGAAACACGGCAAACGCCACCACCACTGCCGCGATCATCACGTAGTACACGAAAAAATTGCGATTCGCCTCAACGCTGTTCAGCACCACCGCCGTGTACGCCAGCGCCACTATCGACACCAGGATGAGAAAAATCGCCCGTATCACATAAATCATCCGAATTACCCCGTATAAAAAACCGGATATGAATGAACCGAAGTATAATGCATCTTTACGCTCTCGGCCTCAGCCGTCGGCAGTCCGCAGTTCATGACAGGAAGCTCCCGTGCACCAACGCCCCCCACGTCCTCCCTTCCGCCCCTCCGCCCCGCGCTCGCCGATGCGCCCCCCCCAACGCCCCGACCCCGAAGAATCCCTCGGCCGCATGACCCCCATCAAACACTCCGGCCCGCTCCCCTGGGTCCAGCTCCGCAACGCCATCTTCCACCCTTCCATCTTCCGCAAAATGATCGGCCGCATCTCCCCGGAAGCCAGAAACGGCGACCTCGTTGCTGTATACGACCGCGAAGGCGCACGGTTCGGCACCGGCATGCTCTCCACCCAGGCCCCCATCGGTCTCCGCATGCTCACCTTCGATGCCTCCCCCGTCGACGAATCCCTCATCTCCCAGCGCCTCGCCGCCGCGGTCGATCTCCGCGTCAATCAGCTCGGCCTCGACACCACCACCAACGCCTACCGCGTCGTCCACGCAGAAGGCGATGCCCTCCCCGGCCTCATCGTCGACCGCTTCGGCGACTTCGCCGTCATCGAACTCTTCAACTTCCCCATGTTCCGCCGCGCCGAAACCATCGCTGCCGAACTCAAAAAACTCCTCAAGGTCAAAGACGTCCTTATCCGCGCCGACCAGCGCGTTCAGGACAACGAAGGCTTCGTCCTCGCTCAGGACGCCCCCACCGGCGCCCAGAAACACCGCTCCGCCGACCGCAAATCCACCGTCATCACCGAGAACGGCGTCCGCTTCCAGATCGACCTCACCCACGGCCACAAGACCGGCTTCTTCACCGACCAGCGCGACAACCGCCTCCACCTCACCGAATTCACCGAAGGCAAAAACGTCCTCGACCTCTGCTCCTACTCCGGCGGCTTCGGCGTCTACGCCGCCACCCTCGGCAAGGCCGACCACGTCACCTGCGTCGACCTCGACGAAGACGCCATCGCCCTCGCCCAGCGCAACGCCAACCTCAACAAGGTCGACAAGAAAACCTTCGACACCGCCCACTCCGACGCCTTCCCCTACCTCCGCCAACTCATTCAAAATCAGAAGCAATACGACATCATCGTCCTCGACCCCCCCAAGCTCATCCACACCCAGGAAGAATTCCCTGAAGGCCGCGCCAAATATTTCGACCTCAACAAACTCGCCATCTCCTGCGTCAAACCCGGCGGCCTTCTCGTCACCTGCTCCTGCTCCGGCCTCCTCTCCCTCGACGAATTCATCTCCGTCCTCCGCGGCGCCCCCCGCTCCGCCAACCGCCGCGTCCAAATCCTCCGCGCCACCGGCCCCGGCGACGACCACCCCGTCATGTCCGACCACCCCGAATCCGCCTACCTCAAATGCCTCTGGTGCAGAATCCTGTGAGTTGGAGTTCCGCCTTCAGGCGGCGCCCGCCGGCAATGCGAAGCGAGCCGCTTTGACCTCCCCGCCCCAACCCGCTACATTAACTCTTCTCAGTCCAACGCGCTGGTAGCTCAATTGGATAGAGCGTCGGCCTCCGAAGCCGCGTTCGTGGGTGGGCGAATTCTCGAAGAAGCTCATTTTATAGAGTTTTTCACACGCCAAAAATCGCCAGATTCGGCATTTATAAGGGTAAGCGCTTGTACGCGCTTGTACACTTTTGTGCTGCCGATCGGTCCGGGCTTCGTAAGGACGCTCCGGGGACTTTCGCTTCTTAAACAACTGTCCCCCTCGGCGTCGGATTCAGGTCTTTCGTCACTCATCAGAGTCGGGGTCGGCGAAGCTCCTGCCGAGCCGTGAGGAGTCAGTAGATTGCGGTGCACTTCCTTGTCCCACCATCTTGCTTATCAGCGCTCCAAGCATCCAAAAGAGAAGACGGAATATCTGACCAACCAGCCAAATCGCGATGAGGAATGGGACAGCAAGGATCATCCCGATCAAATAACCGTTGCGGAGG
>DATKPA010000035.1:0-85074 GCA_035524355.1 Phycisphaerae bacterium
TCATCGGCCCGCGTCTTTGCCTACCCCTGCTTTCAGACCCCGCCTCGCGGCGACGCCCTTGGGTTCGGCTATCCTTCACCTCCATCAGGTTGGACCGGGACTTGCACCCGGAAGTAGTCGGACATGCGCGGCATACATGAAGGCGGCCCGTTCGGAGGCGGGCCGCGTTCGGGGAGTGGAATTTCCTGATCGATTGAGTGTAAGTGGTTGTTGCCTCAGCACATCGCGGCGAAGGTCATGAGGGCGAGCAACGCGATTTTGAGCTTCTTGGGGGTCACGAAGGTGTTCAGCATATACATCACCGTGCGTCTCCGAGGGTTGCATCTACTGCCCTGGTCTGCTGAGGGTAGTAGCAAAGGGAGTGCTGAGGTGAACAGGAAGTAGGAGGGATCGTTGCGATAAATCTTAAGTTGTTGTCGCTATGCTAGTTGGGATAGCACTGGTTGACATGGTTGGGGGAGGGTCTGTGGCGGGATGATGCGGAAAAGCAACGTGGGGGCGGGGTGAGTGTTGATTGTTGTGCGAGGGAAACGGGAGAGAGAAGCAGAAGCAGGAAGTGAGAAGTCGGACGGATCCCATTGGATTTTCATCCTCAAAATGTTTTGCCGTCGATCGAAGATCGACGCGCGCTCGGCGCGAGTTTCAGTTGGGCATCGGCTCCCACTTCCAATCGACGCGTGTTGATCTTCTGCAGCGATTTCTGCAGGAGGAAGTGACCGTGCAGCCGTGCATTTCGATGTGGAGTAATGATTCTGTTCGACACACCGTTGGTTCCCATCGATGCCGCGCCGGGGAGTAGGGCGGATGAAGATGAAGAGTTGGGGAGTGCTTGTGGGGCGTGGGAGGTTGGGGATAGGATGGGCGCGGAGGTGGGGTGCGTGCTTGTGGGCGCGCACGAGGCTCCGCGGCGTCGTAGACGGCGGGCTTGGGGATGTTCGAGTAATGGTGAGGGTTAGAGGAGTTTTTGATGTCGTGGCATACGGTGGTGTTGATACCTGGGGATGGGATTGGTCCTGAGGTGGCGCATGCGGCGAGGGATGTGATTGATGCGGCGATGGACGGGACGGGGGTGAAGATGGAGTGGGTGGAGATGCCGGCGGGGGAGGCTGCGATCAAGACGGACGGGGACACGTTGCCGGAGAAGACGCTGGAGGCGATCAAGAAATACAAGGTGGGGTTGAAGGGGCCGGTGGGAACGCCGATTGGGAAGGGGTTTCGGTCGGTGAATGTGACGCTGCGCAAGAAGCTGGATTTGTATGCGGCGGTGCGGCCGGTGCGGTCGATGCCGGGGATCAAGACGCGGTATGAGAATGTGGATTTGGTGATATTCCGGGAGAACACGGAGGGGTTGTATTCGGGGATTGAGAATGAGGTGACGACGGGGGTGGTGACGTCGCTGAAGGTGTGCACGGAGAAGGCGTGCGAGCGGATTGCGCGGGCGGCGTTTCGGTATGCGAAGCAGCGCGGGCGCAGGAAGGTGACGGTGTTCCACAAGGCGAACATCATGAAGCTGACGGATGGGATGTTCATTCGGATCGCCAAACGGGTGCACGATGAGGAGCATCCGACGGTCGAGTATGAAGAGCTGATTATCGATAACGGGTGCATGCAGTTGGTGAAGGATCCGACGCGGTACGATGTGCTGCTGATGGAGAATTTGTATGGGGATTTGATGAGCGATTTGTGTGCGGGGCTGGTGGGCGGGCTGGGGGTTGTGCCGGGGGCGAATATTGGGGAGGAGGCGGCGGTGTTTGAGGCGGTGCATGGGACGGCGCCGGATATTGCGGGGA
This sequence comes from Phycisphaerae bacterium, assembly GCA_035524355.1. Taxonomy (GTDB): domain Bacteria; phylum Planctomycetota; class Phycisphaerae; order WQYP01; family WQYP01; genus DATKPA01. The sequence continues at coordinate 1,791 of DATKPA010000035.1, forward strand.
AGGGGCTGGCGAATCCGCTGGCATGCATTATGTCCGGCGTGATGATGCTGAATCATTTGTATGACACGACGAAGGATGAGGCGTGTCATGCGGCGGCGGAGAAGATCAAGGGTGCGTACAACGCGGTACTGGCGGAGGGGAAGGTGAGGACGCGGGATCTGGGGGGAACAGCGGGGACGAAGGAGTTTACGGAGGCGGTGATTGGGAAGATGCGCGCAGAATGACGAATGAGTGAATGAGGAAATGGGGGTGTGGATGCCATTGGATGATGAGGGCACAGGAGGCATGCTTCTGGCCCCCCCCAGGAGATTTTGGCCAGAAGCAGGTGGCACACCCGCGCAGGCGCGCGTGGGGGGTTATTCGATGGGGATCAGGCGTGCTGGTGGCGTGTTGGGGAGAGGATGTACTCGGGGATGGGATGGGGTGTGGAGGGTGGTGCGGTGGCGGGGGACGAGGTGCATCGAGTGTTTGAGAACTTTGTCGATGAGGGGCTCGTCGATGGTGTGGGTTTTGGCGGTGAAGCCGTAGAGGAGGGCGTTGTCGCAGAGGCCGTTGATGATGCGTGGGGTTCCGCGGGAGAAGCGGGCGATTTTGGCGATGGCTTCGGGGGTGAAGTGGGCTTTTTGGCCGCCCTCGCCCCCCGCCGCGGCGACAGTGAGGCGATGCTGGATGTAGGCGGTGATTTCTTCGAGGGTGAGGGGTTCGAGGTGGTAGGAGAGTGCGATGCGCTGGCGGAGTTGTTCGAGGTGGGGCTGGGAGACTTTGTCGCGGAGTTCGGGCTGGCCGACGAGGACGATCTGGAGGAGTTTGTCGGAGGAGGTTTCCAGGTTGGAGAGCATGCGGAGTTCTTCGAGGACTTTGTCGGAGAGGTTCTGGGCTTCGTCGATGATGACGACGACGAGGCGGTCTTCGGCAAGCTGCTGGATGAGGAACTGGTTGATGGAGAGGAGCATGCCGGCTTTGTCGGCGTGGGCGGGTGCTTCGATGGAGAACTCGTCGCAGATGAGGCGGATGAGCTGGGAGGAGTTGAGGTGGGTGTTGCGGACGAGGGCGACCTGGGCGTGGTCCTGGAGGTGCCGGAGGAAGAGGTGCGTGACGAGGGTTTTGCCGGAGCCGATTTCACCGGAGAGGAGTACGAAGCCGCGGCGTTGTTCGACGGCGTAGATGAGGTTGGCGAGAGCTTCGTTGTGTCGCGGTGTTTCGAAGAAGAAGCGGGGGTCGGGGGTGTTGCGGAAGGGGAGGAGTTGGAGATTGTAGTGGTGGAGGTACATGGGTTCTGCCCCGCGGAGGTGGAGTGACTCTGTGGGGATTACGGGGGAGGTGACGGGGTGGATTGGGTAAAGTTTCCATTCGTGGGGGAACTCCGCACCAATTTGGAAAAAAAGATGCGAGCTATTCCTGATTGTCGCAGCGGAGAAAGCCAGCGATTCAGGACCGCTTTTACGGGGGACGTCGGACGGGCAAGCTGACGAGGCGCGGAGCGACGAGGTTGGGCTGCTATCGTCGGCGCCCACGGAGAAGCAGCGGAACGGCAAGTAGGAATCCAAACGATGCGGGTTCCGGCGTGGGGGCTATGTCGGTGGAATAGACAATAGAATCCAACACATACGAAGCACCCGTCGGCGCCGCCATGTAAAAGTTGGCAGCCTGAAGATTCTGCATGCCTGAATTGGCCGGAAACGTATAAGTGACGGCCTGTGCGCCTGTCGCCTTTACCTGCAGCGGAAGTGGATTGAGCATCACGAAGTTCTGTGCGTCATAAAACGAGGGGTAAATGACAAGAGCGTTTGTCGCCGAGACGCCGGACAAAGAATCGAAATTGATAGTGACCGTTGATCCTGCGGAAACCGGCTCAGAGAATAAAATACCGTGCATAAGAAATGCAAAATCGCCGCCGTAAGTCAAATCGACCCATCCAGAGGCGCCGGCAGTGCTGCTGTAATCCAACTTCCCGAGCGTAGTGTCGATGCTTGCGCTGACTGAATCGGCCCCCGTCGCGGTCACGACATGGGTGACCTTGTGCCCACGGTAACCCCCCAGCACGCCGGGAACATCAGATTCATAAACGGCGATGGTATCCACCGATGTAATCACGGGCCAACCATTATTCTGGGCTGAAAAATCATCCAAGGTAGTCGTCACAATATCCGCATGGGTCGCCCCGGCGATTACGCAGATCATTCCCACCCCACAGAGCATTCGCGAAACGTGAGTCATGAGAATCCTCCTCAAGCAAAAGATGATTGACTACGCTGTCGCCAAAGATGTACCTCAAAAACGAGGGTCCGCCCAAAAAATCATAAGATATTCGTTTGAACTTCAGAAACGGAACCTTGCGACGTCACTGCAACTGTGATGTCAGCTTCTCTTTTTGGAGCCGGGTCCGAGGGTCTGGTCGGGGAGGTTGACGGCTTCCATGGGGAGGCGGATGCGGAAGGTGGTTCCCTGGCCGAGCTTGGAGTTGAGTTCGAGTTGGCCGTGGTGTTCTTCGACGATCTTCTTGGTGACGGCCAGACCGAGGCCGGTGCCGCGCTGGCCCTTGGTGGAGAAGAAGGGGACGAAGAGTTGTTTCTGGTCTTTTTCGGCGATGCCGACGCCGTTGTCCTGGACTTCGATGACGGCATTTTGTTCGACGGCGTCGAAGAAGGAGGTGAGCGTCACCACGCCGCGCTTCGGCTCGACCGCATCAATGGCGTTGACGAGGAGGTTGAGAACCGCCTGGTGGACACCATCGGCATCGACGGGGATGGGCGGCTGAGTGGAGCTGATCTCGGTGAGAAGCTCGACTTTTTTGTCGGCGGCGGTGCTTTTCACGAGGTCGAGGCATTCGTTGAGGATATGCGGGATGTGGGTCATTTCGAGGGTGGGCTTGCGTTCCTTGGAGTAGGCAAGCATGTTCATGGTGAGGGATTGGACTTTGTCGAGGTTGCGCTGGAGCATTTTCCAGCCAGTCTTGACCTCGTCGATGTTGGTTTTGCGGAGGCCCATTTCGACGACGTCGGCGCCGCCGGAGATGCCCTGGAGGATGTTCTTGATGGAGTGGGAAAGGGATGCGACGGTTTCGCCGGTGGCGGCGAGACGTTCCTGCTGGACCGATTCCTGGTAGAGCCGGGTGTTTTCGATGGCCATGCCGGTGAGCTGTCCGATGGCGGTGAGGAGGCGGAGCTGGTCCTGGGTGTAGGAGAAGTTGGCGACCAGGGAGTCGATGTCGATGACGCCGAGGATTTTTTCCCGGCCGCGGATGGGGACGCAGATGGCGGAGCGGATGGAGAGGTTGTGGACGGACTTGCCTTTCATGAAGCGCTGATCGGTCATGGCATTGGAGGAGAGGACGCCTTCTTTTTTGGCGATGACGTGCTGGATGATGGTCTGGGAGACGGCGATTTTTCCGACCTGGTCCTCGTCACGGAAGCGGACGACGCGGGGGTTGACGCGGTCGGTGTGCTCCTCGTCGACGAGGGCGATGAAGCCACGGTCGGCGCGGAGCTGTTCGAAGGCGAGGTCCATGACGCGGTTGAGGATCTGGTCGACGTCGAAGAGAGCGGAGAGAGCAGTGGAGACCTGAAGCAGGATGCGGAAGTGGGCCATGGCGGCGGCGGAGGGCTCTGGGGCGGCGAGGACGACGGAGTCATCGGAGGAGGGGACGGTGGAGATGATGGCGGAGTCGCCGGGCTTGGAGACGTTTTTGACATCGACGTTGGGGCTGGTGGAGACCGTGACGGACTGGTTGGGCGAGCCGAAGACCAGGAGCGTGGAGCCCATGCGGATCTGGTCGCCGATTTTGACCTTGCCTCGGCGGTCGATGCGGACGCCGTTGATGAAGACGCCGTTGGCGGCGCCGTCGTCGAAGAGGAACCAGCCGTCGCGGGTGTGTTCGAGGTGGGCGTGGCGGCGGGAGACGGTCAGGTCGGTGAGGGGAACGAACTCGCTGGATCGGCCGAGAGTGATGTTGTCTTCGTTGGGGAGATCGAAGCGGCGACCTTTGTCCGGACCCTGTAGCACGAAGAGAGTGAGCACACCAACCTCGGGAATAAGAAAGCGGTAAGCACGCCATTCTTGGCAGCCGGCGGGGAGGCGTCAACGGCACCAAGGAAGGGGCGCAGAATACTTCCACCTCAGCGTTGCCGCCAACTGCTTGTCAGCGCATAACTAATGAGAGCAAATATCTCTCAGGAGCCCCGGCAGAGAGGTCATCCATTATACGGCCGAACATCGAAGTCGTTCGAATATAACGCGCAATGGGAAAAAAAATACAATCCTTTCCAACGTTTGACGGCTAGACTGATCCATAAGAAGGGGAGAGTGTTCTTAACGAAAGGAGCGGAATCATGACAGACGTTGCAACTGGAAATGGCCCGATGGGCGCCAGTGGGGACGTGCAGGCGTTGAGGGAGAAGGCGGCCGCCGCGAAGGAAGCCGTGATGGACCTCGGGGGCGAAGCGAAGCGCTATGCTTCGCATCGGCTGGCGGATGCGAAGGACAAGGCCGCCGAGTGGGCGGAAGCGGCCAAGGAAAGAGCCGGAGATATGAACGACAACGTGATCGACTTCGTTCGCCGGCGGCCGTTCACCTCGATTGGGATTGCCGTTGGCATTGGTTTTGTCGCCGGGCTGCTGCTGAAGCGGCGGTAAGGCTTAGCGGACGAAAGGTGGGCGGTGACTTGCGCATCCGTTGCGCCCGCCTCCCGGGGGGCGGCGTGGAGTGTCTGTCTGTACACCCGCAATTCCCGGGTGAACGGTTATTTTGCAACTGAGAACAAACTATGGTTTCCCAGACAGCAGACCGGCCCCCTCCCTCGAACGCAAATCCGCCGGAGGAAGCGGGGGCGCGGGACGCATCCGGCGAGTGGAATAGAGCGAACCCGGGGGGGCGGCGAGGGGGGGTTCGGCGACTCGTGGCGAGCACGGTGCGGCTGGCAGATCTGCAGATCAGGATCTGGCTGACGCAGGCGAAGATCACCGTTGCGCGGGTGGCGACGTTCCTGATCCTGTGTGCGGCGGCCGGGGTGATGGCGATCCTGGGGACGATCTTTCTGCTCATCGGGCTGTTCCGGATATTGACGGATGAATTTGGCTTGCAGCCGGTCTGGGCGTTCCTGATTTTCGGCGGATTTCTGTTTGTGATGGCGGGAGTCGTGGTGATCATGGCGCGGCAGACGCTGCGCACGAAGGCGGGACCGCGGAACAATGCCGCCTGAAGCCGGAACTCCCAACGGAGAATGCAGCATGAGTTTATCGCGGGAACTTGAGGAACTGGAACGGCAGCGCAGCTTCGAAGTGCGCAACCTGCATTACACGTATCTGTGCACGAAGCGCGAAGTGAAGCGCATGGCAAATCCGACGCGGTTCGTGCGGAAGCATTTTGTGTTTTCACTGGTGGCCGGGGCGGCGCTCGGGCTGCTGCTGGCGCCTAGGCCATCGCCTCGGCCGATGAGTGATGAGGTGGTGGAACGGGCGGTGCGCAAGGCGCATCGGGGGCGCGGCCTGACGGCACGTTGGCTTCGGCGACTGGTGGCGAGATTCAGTCCGGAGGCGGCGCAGTTTATTCCGCATGGCGCGGACGCCGCGCAGGCTGAGCAGGAAGTTCATGAGGAGGCCGAACAGATTCAGCAGGAGGCGAAGGAGGAGGGGAAGAGACAGAAGAAGAGCGGGACGGTGGTGACGCTCCAGCGGATTCTGGAGGCGGCGCTTCCGCTGATCCTCGGGAAGTTCGACTGGCGGGTGATCATGACGGAGCTGATGCGCGGGGTGCATGAGAAGAGCAAGGAGAGATCGGAAAATGGACACACGCCGCAGGTGTCCGTGGCGGATGCGGGAGCGGTGAAGGCGGCGGATCTGGAGGATTTTGAGTGAGGGGGATGCAGGACGGGGGCGGCGGACAAGGTCCGGCACATATCCGGTGGTCGCCGGTCCGGAGCCGCGAAGCGGCGGATTTGAGTAGCCATGGGCAGAAGCCCATGGTTGGCATCGAGACCACCCGATGTCGTTTCCTGTATCCCCAACCCGAGGCCCGGAGGGCCGACTCTTGCCTTTCTCGGACCGAATACCGCCGTGTCCCGTCCCCCTGTTCCATCCCCGCTGCCCCTATTTCCGCGACTTCTCCCGAATACTCTTCGCCAACTCGTCGGCCCTCTTAAATATCTTCAAAACCTCCAGCCGCAACTGCTGCAACTCCGCATATTCCGGCAAATGCTCGGGAATGTCGTCCGAAACAAGGAATTCCTTCAGATACGCCGCAATCCGCCCTTCCCTTTGGTTCCGCTCCGGTTCTGTGATCGCCAACCGCTTGAGAAACACCTGCCAATCTTTACTGCCCTTCTTGGAATTACACGGCTTGCAGCAAGGAAGCAAATTCCCGACACGATGACCATGCCCACTGAATTTCGTCTTACGCACGGTGGCATGAACATGATCCCACGTCTCTGCCGGCGACCCACAATAAGCGCACAAAATCTCGGAGTCCGGATCCTGGCCAAGGAGGCGAAGCGCCTTCTTCACTCTCTCCTCATCGTATTCATCAAACGGAGCAATTGCGGCAGCAAACGCATGATTGATCGTCGTCGTGCGGCGTCCCGTGATGAGGTACGGCCGAAGATGTTGCTTGATGTCCGAGTAGCGCATCACCTCACCCCCTTCCCGGCACGCTTCACCGGCGATGCCCCCATTTGCTGGACAATGTCTTCAAATGCTTCACTGGCATCGCACCCGCATGCCTGCGCGAACTCAATAAACTCCACCGTATCGAGACGTCGCTCCCCCGACTCCACCTTCGCCACCCAACTGTGCGGAACTCGCAGGCGAGTTGCCAGCGCCCGCTGCGAAAGCCCCGCCTCCGTACGCATTGCACGCAGGCGATCTCTTAACAACCCGTACGCCAACTTATGAACAGATCTGGTCATTGCCCCTATTTTGGAAGCGTTGTTTAATGCTCCCAAAATCGGTACAGTAACAGCCGGAAACCAATCTGGCGCCGTATTGCGATCCGTACCTACAGGAGCGAACAATGAAAGTTGCCGGGTCTCTCAAGGAAAAGCCACCCTGCCTGATAAACTTCAACTTGGCATTGGCCCGTGATTCCTCAATTGGATATGCAGTGCAAGACCTCATCGATAAGGCACCCGCTTTCCATCAGGAACTTCTCGCTTACTCGCTCTACCATGCCTATCTCTCGATTCGATTTCCAGAAATCCTCAAATCTCCCAGACCGGAAGAACTCGCAACCATTGAGGCGGGGCACCAACGGTATATTTCTATCAACCAGGCTGTCTTTGTTTTTGATTTCGCCCCACCAACATTCCAACCTCGAAAGACGATACTCTCCGCCGTACGGGCTCGCCGCCACACGATTCACGTTTTTACTCAACCCGATCTGATCGAAACGTGGGAATTGCAAACTAAAGCGTGGGCACCATCAATCCAAAAACGAATCTGTATTCAAACGGTGCCCTCATGGCTTTGCATGGGAATTGACCTCTTGACAGTTTTCTCCTGGGAATCCTGCCGCAACTGCCTGCGCCGGCTCATCACGCTTACCAATGACTGCCTCACCCGCTCATCCCCCGGAACACTCTGGATAAACGTACGCACCGTCGCGAGGCCGCGTCGGAAATTGGCTGCACTGTCATCATCGTGACAGCCCTCCCCGGCACCCCCGACCTCGTCTTCCCCCGCCTCAAAAAAATCATCAACATCCACGGCTGCTTCTGGCACATGCACACCTGGGGGGGGTGCGGCCGCTGCCGCATCCCCCACTCCCGCCGCGCCTACTGGCTCGCCAAGCTCCAGCGCAACCGCGCCCGCGACCTCCGCACCACCCGCGCCCTCCGTCGCCAGGGCTGGAACGTCCTCATCCTCTGGGAATGCCAGCTCCGCGACCGCGCCCGGCTCACCGCACGCATCCGCAAGTTCCTGAACAGACCCTCCCCAGGATGACGATTCACCGCTTCCAATATTGAGCACCTCAACCTCGCAACCGAAGATACGCAAAGAATCATCTTGCTTCTGAAGGAAGTTAGGTTAAAATTCAGTACGTCCTGCATCGGCGGAGGAGGGGTTTCATGTCACCGGTCCATCGCCCCACAATCACCGGCTACCCCAGCAACCCCATCACCACCAACGCGCATCCCCATGCGACTACCAGCGCCCCAGACACGCAGCCCGCTGCACGTCACCCCCACCCAGACTCGCAACCGGCTGCGACCCTGCGACCCTCAGACTCGCACCCCATTGCCACCCTGCCACCCCCAGACTCGCAGCCCGCTGCGACCCTACTCCGTAAAAACCCCATTCCCTGCTCAAAAACCCCAAACTCGCACCCCGTTGCACCCAACTCAACACAACCGTCCCATCCCGCACCCCCTCACTCGCTTATCCACTTGCTCGCTGACTCACCGACTCCAATCTCCCCCACCACCTCCCCCCATTCTGAATTCACACATTCACTGATTCTGAATTCCCCCCACACCACTCTCCCCTCCAAACCCACGAACTCGATAATCTTGCTGAAAAACCACAGGTCCGCCCCCAACAACTTGATAATCTTGCTGGAATCCAACCACTTTTCCCCCAGCATGCTCACAAATCCCCGGCAAAACCCCCAATCCCTTTCCCAACATCTGATCACCGACCACTGGCCAGTGACCACTCCCCGGCCGCCCTCACGCCATGCGGAGCTGGGAGACGGGGCAGGGTTCGGCGATTTGTTTGCCGGCGTCTTTCAGGAGGGCGCGAAGTGTTTGGACCTGGGCGAGGCCTGCGCCGGCGAGTTCGGTGAAGAGGGCTTTGACTTCGGGGTCGGTGGCGTAGGGGACGTAGCGCAAGTAGAAGCTGGCGGAGCGCTTTTCGGAGGCGATGACGAGCTTCATGGCTTCGTCGAAGCGGGCGTCGTCGCGGGCATCGACGAGTCGCGGGCCGACGCAGACGGCGAGTTTGTCTTCGGGGGAGAGGAAGAAGCCGGACGTGGGGGCGAGGCGCTGGAGGATTTGCTGCAGCCGGTCGCGTTGCTGGCGTTCGGTGTGGGCCATGCGTTCGAAGGAGTCGCGCAGGCGTGCATCGCGGGCTTTTTCGGAGAGGATGATGTAGCGGTACGCGGCGACGGACTCGCCGAAGGCGGCGATGGCGAGGGCTTTGTCGTCGGGGAGGCGCGAGAAGTCGGTGGTGGAGAATTTTTTTCCCATAGATGCATTATACGCGGAGTTGGAGTGAGGTGGGATTCGTGGATCTGGCGGGCCAGAAGGAGGAGTGCGGCGCGAATGGTTATATCACCTTGCCGATTACGTTCGTTGATGAGGGGGTCGAGGGGGCGGGGGCGGGGGGGGGGGGGGGAGTTATGGGATTCGCTGGATGAGTGGAGGATGGGGGAAGAGTGGAGGAGCGCGGGCGTGGCGGAGGGGAGAAGTTGGCGGATGGGGTCCGAAAAACTTCAGTTTTTTTCCTGCGGAATGGCGGGATTCATGGCGCTTTTTCTCTTTGTAGGACGAATGCAGTGGACATCTGTATTTCTCGCCATAATATCGGAAGCGGAGTATTCGTGGGAATTTTCTTTATGGATGTTGCAACCAGGAGGGAGGAAGGGCGTTGATCGGAAGGTAAGGGTCAGCGTCGGGAAGGTAACAAAAAATTAAGTTGCCTTTTCGAGTTTCAGGTTGTAAGCTGATTTCGTCATCTCTTTGTGGTCGCAGTTCGTGGAAAAGACACGTCTCGCGAACTGGAACTGAAAAGATAAAGGCGGAAGCGGAAACGAGGCTGGGTTTCGGTTTGTTTACGTTTCCCCCGACGGGCCGGAAGAAGAACGAAGGCTCGTGAGAAGAATTCAATTTGCCACCACGCCACGGGGCGGTCTCTCCTGCCATCATAGAGCCGCCCCACTTTTATTTTTGCTGTGCGGGCGGAGGGGGGATTGGGGGATGTCACCGGTGTGCGCGGACGCGTGGGATTGGGCGTACTGTTAACCAAAGATTATTCTTTTCGCGCCGGGTAGATGGTCAGCGAGCGCACACGAAGCCCGAGGCGGCGGGCGTGATGCGCTGTCATGCGGTTGAGTATGAGTTGGTGAGGTGCGGTTAGTGGATTTTGGGAGGATTGCGATTGGGTTGTGGGGTGAGGGAGGGCATGGTTGTGGGGGCTGTTGTGGGGGCTGTTGTGGGGGCTGTTGCAGGGGCGGTGGTGGGGGCGGTGGTGGACTCGTTTTCTTCCTCTTCGAAGATGTTTTCCTTGGGCGGGACGGGCTTGCCTTCGTGGAGGAGGTTCTCGCGGTACTGGAGGTAGGCGTCGCGCGTGAAGATGTAGGGGTCGATGGCGGCCTGGTCGCGGAAGAGGACGGCCTTGTTGTAATTGGCGCGCATGACGACGGCCCCCGTGACGCTGACGGGGATCGATGCGGCGAGGGGCATGTCGACCCAGGCGAGGGGATTGGTGACGTAGGAGGTGCCGAGGTCGGGGACATCGCGGAGAGAATAGGGGCCAAAGAGGGGGAGGACGATGTAGGGCCCGGGCGCGCATCCCCAGCGTCCGAGGGTGAGGCCGAAGTCATTCTGGTGGGAGGGGAGGTTCCACTGGGAAGCGACATCGAAGATGCCGGCGATTCCGACGGTGCTGTTGACGGCAAAGCGGCCGAAGTCGCCGAGGCCCTGGTTCCATTTGGCTTGTAGAAGGTCGTTGAGGATGACATCGCCGTACTGGAGGTTGGTGTAGCCGTTGTAGAGGCCTGTCTGGATGGGTTTGGGGATGATTTTGGTGTAAAGGTCGGCGGCGGGCTTGAGAGCGATTTTGTCGAAGCCGTCGTCGACGTTGTACATGAAGCGGTTGTAGCCTTCCCAGGGATCGGTCTTCTGGAAATCGGCGCATCCGGCGAGCGCGGTGCAGAGGATACAGAGTGCGACGGAGCGAGCGCGGCGCAGAAGGGTGGCGGGCATGAACGAATCTCTCCTGAGCGTGGCCATCACTTGGCGGCTCCGGCGTTCTTGTCGTGCAGGAGCTTGATGAGGTGATCAATGCCACCATTGGCAATGATCTCCTGGAACTGGGATCGGAAATTGGTGACGAGGCTGACGCCGTCGATATTGAAGTCGATGATTTTCCACGCCCCCCCGGCCCCGCTGCGGTTGCGGAGGCGGTAGTCGACCTTGGCGACTTCCTTGCGAGGTCCGCCGTTTTCGGAGCCGATGATGCTGGTGGTGATGGTGACATCGCCGTTGGATTCGGTGCGGTCGCCGATGACTTTGACGTCTTCATCAGTGTAATCGTCGGCGGTGTGTCCATAGGTGGAAGTGAGGTGTTTTTTGTACTCCTCGCTGAAATCCTTTTTCTGCTGGTCGGACATTTCGCGCCAGTGTCGTCCGAGTGTGAGGCGGCAGAGGGTGTCGAAGTCCATGTTGTCGTAGGCGATCTGTTGGATTTTCTGGCGGCGGTCATCCTTGGAGGTTTTGGGGTCGCGGAGGATGGTAAGAACGTCGGCGACGAGCTTGTCGATAAGAGCGCGCGGGGAGCTGGCGGCGTCGGCAGGTGGAGGTGACGCGGGGTCTGCGACGACGGGAAGTGCGGTGAAGAGGCAGGCAGCGATGAAACAGGGAAGGGCGTTGCGGAGGACTTTCATGAGAGTTCCTGTGCTCAAGGATTACTGGAGTTTCGGAGCGGCGGCGGTGGCCGCGGGCCTGGTGCTTGAGGAGTCGCCAGAGCTCTTGGTGACGCCATAGACCAGTTGACCTAATAAGCGTTCGAGGATGACCGCCGACTCAGTCATGGTGATACGGTCGCCGGACTTGAGCAGTTTGTCGTCGCCGCCGAGTTGGAGGGAGATGTAGCGGTCGCCGAGCATTCCGGAGGTGACGATGGAAGCGGTGGTGTCGTCGGGGAGCTTGAGGTCGCCCTGAAGGTCGAGATCGACTCGGGCACGGTAGCCGTTGTCGAGGGATATTCTGGAGACTTCACCGACGCGAACGCCGGAGATGACGACGGGAGCGCCGACGGCGAGGCCGCCGATTTCATCGAAGCCGGCGGAGAGTTTGAGCTCGCGACCGCCGGGCCAGGAGATGCCGCCGATGCTGATGGAGAGGTAAGCGAGCGCGAGGATGCCGGCGAGGACGAAGACGCCGACCATGAAGTCACGGGTTGGAGTTCGATCCATGGATTCAGACTCCCCAAAGTGCAGTGATGACATAGTCGAACAAGAGGACGGTGACGGAGGCGACGACGACGGTGGAGGTGGTGGCGGAGCTCACGCCGGTGGAGGTGGGCTTGCAGGTGTAACCGCGAAAGGTGGCGATGGAGGAGAGGAGGAAGCCGAAGACGAGGGACTTGACGATGCTGCCGAGGATGTCGTTGTGGAAGTCGACGGAGTCCTTGAGGCTGGCCATGTAGCTGCCGGGGTCACCGCCCATGAGACCGACGCCGGCGATATAACCGCCGAAGAGTCCGCAGACGATGAAGAGCGCGGTGAGGAGAGGCATGGAGGAAAACATGGCGAGTGCGCGGGGTTTGATGACGAGGTGCATGGGGTCGATGGAGAGCATGCGGAGGCCGTCGAGTTGTTCGGTGGCGACCATGGTGCCGATCTCGGCGGTGGTGGCGGAACCGGCGCGGCCGGTGACGAGGAGAGCGGCGAGGACGGGGCCGAGCTCGCGAACGAGGCTGAGGCCGACGAGGGCGCCGAGGGAGCGTTCAGCGCCGAAGCGGACGAGGGTGTGGTAGCCTTGGAGGCCGAGGACCATGCCGACGGCCACACCGCTGACGCAGACGATGACGAGTGAGAGAACGCCGAGCTTGTAGAGTTCGCGGATGAAATCGGAGGAGCGGTTCGGGCGGATGAAGAGGGTCCGGACGACATCAGCGGTGAAGATGGCGAGGCGGCCGAGTTCGCGGACGAAGCGGATCGAGGCGGCTCCGAGCTGGGAGACGGGGTTGTTTCTCATGACCGGCCCCCTTCGAAAAGGCTCCCCCCCCCTACCGCGGCGGGCGAGGTGGTGAGGGAGGCTTCGTCGAGGAAGTCGAGGACTTCGGGATCGTTGCTTTGGCGGAGTTCGGCGGGCGAGCCTTCGACGGCGCGATTTTTGAGGAGCAGGAGGATGTGGTCGGCCATGCGCATGGTGGAGGGGATGTGGTGGGAGACGACGATGAGGGTCATGCCGGACTCGCGGTTGATACGGACGAGGAGTGATTCGATGCGTTTGATGGAGACGGGGTCGAGTCCAGAGAAGGGCTCATCGCACATGAGAATGAGGGGGTGTCGGAGGATGGCGCGGGCGAGAGCGACGCGGCGGAGCATGCCGCCGGAGAGCTGGCCGGGGAGGAGGCGGTCGACATCCTGGACGCCGACGGACTGGAGTGCGGCGTGGATTTCGGAGGCGATTTGCAATTCGCCGAGGGGAGGCTGGATGCGACGTTCGCGAAGAGGGATGGCGAGGTTGTCAAAGACGGTGTAGGAGTCGAGGAGAGCCCCGCCCTGGAAGACCATGCCGAGCTTTTGACGGACCTGGAAGAGAGCGCGTTGGGAGAGCCTCGTGATTTCCTCGCCGTCGACGACGATACTGCCGCGCTGAGTACGGATGAGTCCGCCGATGAGGCGGAGGATGGTGCTTTTCCCTGAGCCGCTGCCGCCGAGGATGACGGAGATGCGTCCCTTGGGGAATCCGCAGGAAAGGGAGTCGAAGACCTTCCGCGTACCGAAGCACATTCGTACATCATTTAGGGAGACATGGAACACCGATCTCTCAGGCTCCTTGAAAACAAAACGCAACATCGCCCCACTACGATAGGCGCGCCGAGGTGGCGATTTCTGCCTATCGGAAGCATCATAATGGTTTTTGGCGATTTGGCGACAGGATGCCGCATGGGGATGGCCAGGGGAATTTGTTTGGTGGGATGGCGCCGCCCAACTACAATGAGAGCCGGGGATTGGGCGGTGGACTCCGCATACTCGATTTCCAACACAATCCTCCTCTCGTGAAAACACGCGCAGTGGACTGGCGGCAGGGAACGAAGTGGCACGTCACGGATGATACATTCGTACATATCAAATTCTTAATATATCTTTCCGAATCGAGGGTAGTCATAGGGAGAGAGCTGTAACAGGTCGAGAGAATAACCTTCAAAGGAAGGAGTGTGGACCATGGCAGGAAGATCAGCAAAGCGCACGTCGGGGTGGAAGCAGAGGAAAGAGCGGCTGATCGAAGCACTGGAATCGCGGATTCTGCTGACGGGATATTCGGGGACCGATACGTTCGATTCGGGGCCGGGCGCGTTCGAGATTCAGGAGCTCACGACGGTGGCGACGGCGACGACGTACATCCGGCTGGACTCCACCGGCGCGAACATTCAGATCTACAATGCCTCCACTCCAACGGGCACGCCGATGACGTTTCCGGTGGGGAGCGTTTCGTCGATCAATGTCAGCCCGACGACGGGGAACGATCTGCTCGTGGTGGATTACAGCAACGGCGATCCTGTTCCGTCCGGCGGCATCAGCTACACGGGCGGGGGCAGCAGCGCCGGGAACACGCTGCAGATCATCGGGGCTTCCACAGCGGATGCTTTCACGCTGCATGCCGGATCGGTCGTTCACGGAAGCGGTACGGTGACGTACAGCAATATGCTTAACTTGACGCTCGGCACAGGCGCGTTCACCACGGGCGATGATTTGAATCTGCTTGACGTCAAGGTGAACACCCAGACCGTTCTGAACGCGACGACGATTGAGCATATCGGGCAACTTACCGTGAATCCCGGCGGAACCGCCACGCTCAGCGGATTCTTCGGGAACATGATCGTGAACGGCTCGGTGCAGCTCGTTCCGGACGGAACCAACGCGGCCACCTGCGCGCTCAATAACCTGCTGCTCGCCGGAAGCACCAACAACTGGTCGGGGCAATTCGATCTGACGAACAACAAGCTGATTGTCGAAACGACGGCGGGAAACAAGGCGGCGACTCTGGCGACGATACGCAACCAGGTACTCTATGGGATGACGCACTCGACGGGGATTGTGAGCACGGCCCTGCCGGCCGGGACGCTCATCGCGGTGATTGACGCCGCGATGACGACACTGACAGCCTTTGGCGGGGTGGCGATCGATGCGAATTCGATTTTGATAGGGCCGGAGCTGGCCGGCGATGCGGATGTGAGCGGAAATGTGGATTTGACCGATCTCTCCGCGGTTCTCAACCATTTCGGCGCCATGACGCCTGACTGGACCAGCGGGAACTTTGATTACACGGCCACCGTGAATTTGACGGACCTGTCGTACGTTCTGAACAACTTTGGCGCATCAATAGCGAATCCGACCGGCGCGACCCCCGCTGCGCAGCCGGCTGCTGGTTCGCAGGAAACGGAAGTTCCGACGGACTTGTCCGCAGCGGCTACTGATTCATCGAGTTCAGTTCCGGGAACGATCCTGACTTCTGCGGTTGCGATTCCGGTCGGCGCGGAGGCCGGTGATGAAATCGCGCCTTCGAACAGTACCGGCCAGTTGCTGCCGGATAGGGTTATTGTGCCGACGGGACTTGCCGCGGCCGGAGTTCCGGCGCCGATCACTTCGGTGATTGGCGCGACCACGCCGTCGGTACCGGCGCAAATCAGCGCACAGATCGCGATATTGCCGACTACCCCGCTGATCTCGCATGCCTCTTCGGTGTCGTTGCGGCCGGGCAATGCAGGGCATCCGGTGCACTCGACGACACTTTCACCGCGCGTCCAAGCGGGACATAGTTCCGGCATTGCGACATATGCGCCCCGCGGGCACCGCCATTGGCTGGCGGGAGGAGATCGGAAGCACGATCTCGATCCAGAGGCGCTTGACGTGTAACATGGGCGTTCGAAGGGGGTTTTGCGGGAAATCGGCAAGTATCTATAATTCCGAGGAACCGTTGCCGCCGGTCGAGCGCCGCAATGCACACAACCTTCATGTGCGAGATCTGCTGAATGAAGCCTCCCAAGAACTACATTGAGTCATACAAACTGGAAGGCGTGAATTACCAGCTGGAAATTGAGGAGGATGCGGGGGGATTCTGGGGGGCGTGGAAATGCCTCGAATGCAAGCAGAACGGGCCGAGCACGCCAAAGTGCGGGTCGAAGGAGGAAGCGATGCAGGGGGCGATCCGGAACCTTGGGCCGCACCATCAGGTGATGCACGGGCTGCAGCGGAAGTTTTGAACGGGACGTAATTGATGGGATTGCGGGGCGGGAGCCTGTACATTTCATGGCGTCTTCTCTGGCGTTGACTGCATCGCGGCGGGCGATCGCGGACGTGGCGAGTACGCTTCCCGCTTCGAGTTGCCCTACCGTCGGGGAGCGGATTCCGTAGGAAGATCGGGCCATTCTTGGGGCGTGTCGTCCTGGGAGGAGGAGCACCTGCGGGGGATCGCGGCGCGGCTGCAGAGGTCAAAAAGCGGCTGAAATGCAGAGTTTGGCGTTGTTTTCCGCCGGCGGGCGCATCGAAGATTCCTGGGGAATCCCCCGATTGGGAGAGGGATTCGGGCGTTTGATGCACGAAATGAGCGGATTTTTCCGCAGAAAACTTGCTGAGTTTGCGTCGGCGGTTTATAAAGTTGCCAAAGAATTGCAGTGAAACAGCGAGTCATGCCGAAATAAACAATCGAAAATGCCTGTAAAACAAGGCTATTCGTTGAAACCGAACATCGTTAACAAGTCCCTCATTCCTGGAAACCATTTTTAGAAAGGACCACACTATGGCTGCAAAGGCCGCCACCAAGAGCGAAATCCTCACCAGCATCGCGACCACTACGGAACTCTCCCGGAAGCAGGTTGCTTCGGTGTTTGATGCGCTTGGCGATCTGATCGGCAAGAACATCGGCAAGAAGGGCCCCGGCATCTTCGCGGTTCCCGGCCTGATGAAGATCACGGTCGTCAACAAGCCCGCGACCAAGGCTCGCAAGGGCATCAACCCGTTCACCAAGGAAGAAGTGATGTTCAAGGCGAAGCCGGCGCGTCGCGTCGTCAAGGTTCGCCCCTTGAAGGCCCTCAAGGACATGGCTAAGTAAGCCAGTCGCCTGCTACAGAATGATGCAACCCCCTCGCCGCTTTCGGCGCCGAGGGGGTTGTCTTTTGATTCTTCCGGCTTTTTGATCTGTGTGCGCGCCGAATACCGTCAGGTTGCGGTGATGGCGGCGCCGGCGAGGGTCGAATACGCGACGCTCCTCTCGCGGCAGCACACGGCCCCTCCCCGGCTATTGGAGATGTGCCAAACAAAAGGAGGAGGCCGAGGGGAGGAGGCCGAATCCGCTACAGCACCACGTTCAGCAGGCTGCCCCGCGCATCATACGGCTCCAGAACGATCTGATCGCCCGCGAGCTTGTCGTCCGGAATGACCGTGATGCGTTTGTTGGACTTCTCTTCGAGGTCGACGAGCGCCTTGCGCTTGCGGTTCAGGAGGAACGTCGCGACGGTGGGATAGGCGCGAAGGTCGATGCGCGTGACATCCAGCCGCGTCGCGCCGGCGGCGAGGCGCCGCATGACGTCGAGGCTCAGCGACTCGGGCGTTTTGATGAGCGCGCTGCCGTGGCAGTGCGGGCAATCCATGTAGATGCTGCGCTTGAGCGAGGGCCGGACGCGCTGGCGGGTCAGCTCGATCATGCAGAACTGCGACATGCGGAGGACCTTGGTTTTCGCGCGATCGTTGGCGAGTTCTTCCCGCAGCAGCCGCTCGATCTCCCGCTTGTGGCGTTCTTCGCGCATGTCGATGAAGTCGATGACGATCACGCCGCCAAGGTCGCGCAGCCGGAGTTGGCGGACGACTTCCTTGAGCGCTTCCTTGTTCATGTTGAAGGCGGTGAGTTCGGCGTCGCGCTGTTCGCGGTAGCGGCCGGAGTTCACATCGATGGCGACGAGGGCTTCGGTGGAGTCGATGACCAGCGAGCCGCCGTTGTTCAATTCCACGCGGCGCGAGTTGATCTTTTCGATTTCGCGTTCGACGCCGAATTTCTGGAACAGCGGCATCGTGCCGGTGTAAAGCTCCACGATGCCGGCCGCGCGAGGATCGACGATGGAGAGGAAGTCGCGGATGCGGCTGGCCACCTGCTCATTGTCGACGATGATGCGGTCGATTTCATCGCTGAAGACATCGCGGATCGTGCGGATGACGAGGTCGGATTCCTGGTAGAGTTCGACGGGCGCCTTGTGCGTGCGGATGCGGTTCGCGATCACCTTCCACATGCGCACGAGGTAATTCAGATCGCCCTGCAGTTCCTTCTTGGCGACATCGGTTCCGGCGGTGCGGATGATGAAGCCGAGATTCTTCGGCGGATTGAGCTCCTGCAGCGTGCGTTTCAATTCGCGGCGTTGATCGAGGTCTTCGATTTTGCGCGAGACGCCGAGCTGCGCCATGCCGGGCATCATAACGAGATAGCGTCCGGGGCAGGAGACGTAGGTTGTCAGCGTCGGGCCCTTGGTGCCGATGCCTTCCTTGGTCACCTGGACGATGACTTCCTGGCCGCGGCGCAGGCACTGCTGGATGGGCGGACGTTCGCGGCGCGGCGTCTTGCGGCCGACCTTTTCCATCGGCTTCATGTGGCCGTCGTCGAGATCCGCCTCGTCGTCGCCGAATTCGTCTTCGTCCTCGAACTCCGAGTTGTAGGCAGAGCCGAAATCGGCAGGCTCTTCCGGCTCGGCGATCGCGGCTTCCTTGGCGTTGACCGCTTCGGTCGAATCGCCCACATCCGTGTTCTCGCCGTCGTCCTCATGCGCGTGCTCTTCCGGGGCGTGCGACGGCGCATCACTGACCGCCGTGCCGTTTTCGGATGCAGCAACTTCCGCTGGCGGCGCATCGGGAGACTCCGCATGCGCTTCCACGCTGATCTCCTGCGGCTGCTCCGACTGCGACTGCGGTTGTTCTTCATAGCTGACGCCGGGCGATTCTGCATTCACGACCTGGGCGAGCGGCGGATGCTCTTCGACAGGCGCCGAGCCCGCGGGCGCTCCATTCTGCACCGGCGTTGCGGGCGGCGGCTGGAATCCCTGCGGCGCGGGCGGGACCGGCCCCGCGGGCACACGCTGCTGCGCCGGACCGGCAGTGGCAGTGCGCCGATGCTGCTGATGCTGCGGCATGCGCGGCTGCATCTTCTTCGGGAAATACTGCGGATGCACATCCGAAATATGCAGGAAACCGTTCTTCCCAATGCCAAAATCAATGAACGCCGCCTGGATCGACGGCTCCACGTTGGTCACGCGGCCCTTGTAAATGTTGCCGATGTGCGATTCCGTCGACGAGCGTTCCATGTACAGCTCTTCCAACAGCCCGCGACGGATCACCGCGATGCGGATCTCCTCTCCTTCCACGACGTTGATGAGCATGTCGCGGCCGGTGAGTTCCCGACGCTTTGGTTGCGGCGTCAGGCTCTCATCAATTTCGATGTCTTCCGCAAATGACGCCGGCGGCCCGATCGTCGTTTCGCCGGAGGAAGGCCCCTGCAGCGCCGAACCGCCCGGCGCCAACGCTTCCGCGGCCGCGGCAAACGGCTGCGGCGGCAACGGCTGCAAATCGTTTTGCACCGGCTCCAGCGCGGCGCCACCGTCGTTCACCGGCGGCAATTCCGCCATCGGCTCGGCGCGGCGATGCTGCGGCGCATGTTGCGGGGCGTGACGATGCTGCTGCGGAGGACGCTGACCCTGATGCGAAGGTTGCCCCTGGGTGTGGCCCTGGTGGCGCTGGTCGGGACGCTGCTTGTCGCCCCGATGCTGCTGATGCTGCGGTTGCCCGCCCCCACCGCCGCCGCGATTCTGCTGCTGGCCGCGCTGATCGTTCCGATGCTGCTGGCCCTGGTTGTGCCGCTGCTGGGGGTGCCCCTGCTGCGGTCCGCGATGATGCGGATGCTGCGGGCGCGGCTGCTGGTGCGGAGGACGCACGTCGGGTTGCTGGGCGTCGGCTGCGGGCGTGGCCGGCATCTGCTCAACCGGCGTTGTTTCGGACGGCGGCTGCGTTTCAGGCGAGCCGGGCGTTCCGGGCACTCCGAACGGGCGCGGCGGACGGAACCCCGTCGGCCGGAATTGATGACGTGTCGCCCCCTTGGAAAAGCTCATCCGCCCGCCGGGTGCGGGACGAATCAATGCCGGACGCATGCCCACGCGCGGCGGACCGGGTGTAAACGCCGGACCTGCATGCGGATCGCTCGTCATCGATGTACCACCTTGCTCCGGCGGCGTTGGCTCCGGTGCCTGCGGCGCTTCCGCAATCGGCTGTGGCGGTGCCGACGGAGGAACTTCCCGCCGCGGCTCTTCCACGACGGAAGGCACTGCGGCAGGCGGAAGCTCAATCGCCGGCTCCACTGAGGCGCCGGCGTTTTCGATCGTCGCAGTCTTGGGTGCCGGCTTCCGCCGGGAACTCGCCGCACGTGTCCGCGGCTTCTTCGCTGGCGTGGCCGGCGTTGAGGGCGCTTCCGCAGCGCCTTCCGCCGCCGCTCCGGACGAACGTGACCGCCCGCGGCCGCCGCGCGTGCCGCGACGCCGCGGTTTCTTCGCGTTGCCGCCGCTCTCGCCGCCGGCATCCGGCGCGGGGAATGGAGTGTTGGATTGATTGGAAATAGACGGATTGCCCGATTGCGGGCCGTTGGGGGAATTTTCAGCGCTAATGGCTACACCTTGAAGTTGTCGGATCGCGCTGCCTGACCGCTTTTCGCGTCGGCGCTGCGTAGTCCTTTTGTCTTGTCCGGGCCATGCGACTTACGTTTTTTTTCGTCGCGAGACAGGTCCGAATCTGCACATAAGTGTAACAGACCTGGCGCGCGAGTCAAAACAACACAACTTTTTCCCCAGCGATCTCTGCGACCTTTAGAGTGCGTAACCGATTACCGCGTCTGCAGATGCGCCACCACCAGCCGAATCTGCTCGTAGGGCACCGTCTCATTCAACGCCAAAAAAATCGGCTTCAACCGCTCCCCCCCCACCTGCCGCATCACCTGATGCACCTGATCGTACGTCCCCTGCGGCACCCATGCCCCGATCGACGCCGGACGCTCCGCCAGGATGAACTCCGCCAAATACTCGTTTGTCGTCGAGCGCGCCCGCCCAATCGCCTGCGACACCTCCTCCACCGTCGCCCCCTGCCGGAACATCTGAAATGCCCGGGACTTCTCCGGGTTCACCCGCGTCCCGCCTGTGCCCCCCCCACCCATCGGCCGCACCGGCTCCGGCGCCTTCGGCGGCGCTGTCATCTGATCCGTCGTGAGCCCCTTCGCCTTGCAATGATCCGCAATGAACGGCACAAACCTGGACCCCAGGTCCTTCAGCTTGTTTTCCCCGATCCCGTACACCAGCCGGAAATTCTGCATCGTCGTCGGACGCATCCGGGCCATCTCCCGCAGCGTTGCATCCGAGAAAATCACGTACGGCGGCACCCCGCGTTCCCCCGCGATCTGCTTCCGCAACCCGCGCAATGCCTCGAACAGCTCGTGATCCACGCCCTGCCACGAAATCTCCTCGCCGCGCGTCTTGCGAGCCTCCGTCGCGGACTTCCGCACGATCTGCACCAGCCGCACGGGCTTCTGCCCCTTCATCACGGCCAGGGAATCGCGCGAGAACTTCACGATCGGCACGCTGCGCCCGGACGAGAGCTGCAGATTTTCCTGCGTCAGCGCCCCCTGCCCGATCAACTGGTGGATGAAAT
This sequence comes from Phycisphaerae bacterium, assembly GCA_035524355.1. Classification (GTDB taxonomy): domain Bacteria; phylum Planctomycetota; class Phycisphaerae; order WQYP01; family WQYP01; genus DATKPA01. Next base: position 23,397 of record DATKPA010000035.1, read on the forward strand.
CGCGCAGTTCCGTCTCCGAATGTCCGGACAAGAGCCCGTACGTCGAAAGCTTGTCGTGCCCGAGTTGTCGGATACGGTCGGTGTTGGCCCCGCGCAGAATCGAGACAATATGCCCGACGCCGAAGCGCTGATCCGTCCGTGCGATGGCGGAGAGAATTTTCTGCGCAATCACCCCCGCTCCGTCCACGCTTGTCGTATCGCCGAGGCAATGATCGCACGCCCCGCATCCCGCGGCCGTTTCGCCTCCCGGCCACTCGTATTTCTGGCCGAAATATTCCACCAGTGCCTGATGCCGGCATGTCGCGCCGCGAGCGAACCGATCCATGTCGTCGATGTGCTTCAGCGCTGAAGGAATAAAATCCGCCGCCACGGGCGTTCCCGCGTTCTCCGCCTCCGCCGCCGATTTTTCGATCAGCATCCGCCAGGTCATCGCATCCTGCCCCGAATGCAGCAGCACGCACTCCGCCTCCAGCCCGTCGCGCCCGGCACGCCCCGTCTCCTGCTGATATGCCTCGATCGACTTGGGCATTCCTGTGTGCAGCACAAAGCGAATGTTCGACCGGTCGATGCCCATGCCGAACGCGATCGTCGCCACGATCAGGTCCGCCTCTTCCTCGATAAACGCCTCCTGCGCCTTCCGCCGCTGGTCCGGCGTCATGCCCGCGTGATACCCGATCGCCTTCCGCCCCAGGGATTGCGTTGCATTGAGCGTCGCCGTGATTTCGTCGACATCCTTCCGCCGGAGGCAGTAAATAATCCCCGCCTCATTCTTGTGCCGGTCGAGCACCTCGCCGATCTGCGCGAACAAATCCCGCCGCGGCAGAATCCGATACGTCAGATTCGGCCGATCGAAATTACCCACCAACAGTTCCGAATCCACCAGGGCCAACTGTTCGGCAATATCGCTCCGCACCTGCTCCGTCGCCGTCGCCGTGAAGGCATGAATCGCGCACTCCGGGAACATCTGCTTCAGATTCGCCAGTTGCCGATACTCCGGCCGAAAATCGTGGCCCCAGTGGCTGATGCAGTGGGCCTCATCAATCGCAAAGGTCCGCACGCCCGCCTCGCGCAGCATGTTTCGCAACGACTCCCCCCCACCGATCAACCGCTCCGGCGACATGAACAGCAGATGCAGATTCCCCGCCCGCAAATCACTCCCGACCTGCCGCCGCTCGTCGGGACTCAGCGACGAATCCATCTGCGCCGCCGCCACCCCCAGCTCGCGCAACGAATCCACCTGATCCTTCATCAACGCAATCAGCGGCGACACCACCACCGTCGGCCCGCCCCCATTCTGCGACAAATACAACGCCGGCGCCTGATAACACAGCGACTTCCCCCCACCGGTCGGCAACACCACCACCGAATCCCGCCGCTCCAGCATCGCCCGCATCGCCGGCTCCTGCAGCGGCCGTAGCGTCCCATACCCCCACGTCTTCTGTATCAACTGAAGCAGAGAATCCAACGCTGGATCCTGCGCCTCCGCAGCGGTCGTCATATGGCTCTCCGGGTGCCCGAACGCCCCCAACTCTATCCAAACCCCCGCATTTTTTCGATTCAAAATCCGGAAAACCCGATGAACCCCCACTCCTACTCCACCGACGCTCGCCGCCTCGGGCGGCGCGGGGCCAATGTGCTCTCGACAAACAATTGTGCCCTCACCAACGCTTGCGACGTCGCGGCGATCGTCGCGCGCAGCCCCGCCCCCCCTCCCCCCCCCGACACGTTCCAAATCGTCTTACGACTTCGGATTCTTCGCCGCCTCAAACCCATCGCACCCGCTGATCGGCGTCACCTTCAAATGCAGCGATGCATGCCGCGGATGACCACAGTCATCCACCAGCACCTCCGGCGCATTGCGCTTCACGCGAATCGACACCAGGTCCGGTTGATTCGCATGCTCTTCGCCGAAGTGAGCACACAATCCACACTGACCTTCATGAAGTGCAACCATGGCTTTCTCCTTTGAATTCGCAATATTCCCCCCTTTCTCTATTGGTATTATTAGCCGTTGGATTGAGTGATTTCAGCCCTTTTCCCCGCAGATTTTGCAAATGAGAATCAGTCGCATCTGGGTTGCCAATAATTCCTTTACTTCACTCCTCAATTTCCGGGCCCGGTTCCATTATGCTACCGGGCTCGTGGCGAGATGATGCCGTTACAACATGCTGGAGTTCTCATGCCGTACCCATTCTTCCCTCATCCCCGCACCGCACTCGCAATTCTGCTTCTCGCCTCGCTCCGCTTTGCAATGCCCGTCCACGCCGCCGATCCCCTCCCGCCGATGGATGACCGCATTGTGGTCCTGCTCAGCATCGACGGCCTTGCCGCCTACTACATCGACGATCCCAAGTCCGATATCCCCAACCTCCGCGCTCTCATCGCCGATGGCGCTCGCGCCGCCAGCATGAAGGCCTCCACCCCCACCGTCACCTGGGTCAACCACGCCACCCTCGTCACCGGCGTCAATCCCGAAAAACACGGCGTCGTCGGCAACAACTACTACGACCGCGCCACCAACAAACGCATCACTCTCATCTCCGATCCTGTCTACGACAAAGACCAGATCGTCAAAGTCCCCACCGTTTACGATCTCGCCAAAGCTGCCGGCCTTCGCACCGCCGGCATCCGCTGGCCCGCCACACGCAACGCCAAAACCCTCGACTGGTGCATCCCCGACGTCGCCACCGACGCCATCCTCCACAAATACACCACCCCCGAACTCTTCAAGGAAGCCACCGCCGATCATATCTGGGCCGACGGCGAAGCGCAAGATAGAACCAGCGACACCCGCATCGTCTCCGACAAAATGTGCACCGACGTTTTCAACATGGTCGTCCACAAGCACCGCCCCCAACTCGCCCTCCTGCACCTCATCAACGTCGACCACATCGAGCATCTCGACGGCCCACGCACCCCCGAAGCCTACGCCGCCGTCAAAGCCGCCGATGCCCAGGTCGGGCTCGTCTGGCAGGAACTCGAAAAGGATTTCCCCGGCAAGGCCACCCTTGTCGTTGTCTCCGACCACGGATTCTCCCCCAATGAACACCGCATCAACCCCTCCGACATTCTCGAGAAGGCCGGCCTGCTGGAAGTGAAAAACCTTCACGTCGTCGGCGGAAAAGTCCGTGCCGTCGTCCAGGGCGGCTCCGTCCTCCTCTACATCCTCGATGATGCCAACCATGCCGCCATCGCTCAGCAGGTCACCGACGCCTTCACTCCCGTCGACGGCATTTCCAAAATCGTCCCCACCGACCACCTCAACGACTACGGCGTCGCCACCCCACAACAAGACCCCCACGCGCCCGACATGATCCTCTTCGCCAAAGAAGGCTACTACTTCGGTGATACCTCCAACGGCGCTATTCCCGAAAAGGTAAAACCCGAGCACAAAGGCAGTCACGGCCACGAAGCCGAAATCCCCGACCTCCACGCCGTCTTCATGGCCCGCGGCGTCGGCATCAAGCCCGGCGCACGCCTTCCCGAAATCTCCAATCTCGACGTCGCTCCCACCGTCGCAGCGCTCCTCAATGTCCCGATGCCCAACACCGATGGCAAATCCCTCCTCGACACCATCAACGCCCCCTAAAGCATCTACTGAAATCACGCAGTTTCATCAAAGCCCGCCGTCTGCGACGGCGCGGGGCAATGTGCACTCAATCCCGCACCGCACTCGCCGCATCAAAACTGGAACTGTTCTATCCGATCTCCACCACTTCCTCCTTCGCCGGCACAATCCCCTTCTCGTCAATCACAAAGATCAATCCGATGAGAAATATCCCCATAAAGACGACAGCACTGCCAAAAGCCGCGATAAAGCCGAAGGAATGCGCGATCATGGTGACAAGGATCGAACTGTATGCCCCCATCAGGTTAAGCACGCCGTTGTACACGCCGTAAACGAACGCGGAACTTCGGGGAGATGGGGCGAGGTCCACCGCATTTACGCCCCACGCGCCAACACTGGCATTCATGACCATCAGCGACAGACCGATGAGCACCACCGTCGGGACAACGAGCCGCAATTCCGAGGTCTTCAATGCCACGAGCATCATGATGATCATCATGCCCATCGGCACGCCCGCGCCGAGCTTGCGCCCCTTGGCATGGCCGAATTTCGCCACCAGTCCATCGTTGATCGGACCCGAGATGAGAAAACCAATGAAACCCGCAAGATAAGTAAGGCTCGTCCACGAGGCACTCTTCACGATGGAGAGATTGAACGTTTCGTACATGTACGTAGGAAGCCAATTGAGGAACGTGAAGAGGACGTAGCCGAACGTCAGAAAGGTGAGAAACACCCCGATGCCATTTCTCGTCAGCATCACCCGCAGAGCCTGCTTCATTTCCGCACCGCTAAGTGGCTCCTGTTTTTTCTCTACTCGGGTCGCCGTCGCGCCGCTGACACCCTGGATGAAGCGCAACTCGCGCTCGTTGATCCAGGGATGCGACTGCGGCATGTCGCGCACCAGCGCGTACCAGATCGGAATCCACAGGATTCCCAGCGCGCCGAAAATGATGAAGGTCCACTGCCACCCCAGCCAATAAACAATCCAACCCGAGATCCACACGCCGACCATCGAGCCGACGAATTGTCCGGAGCCGGCGAGTGTGAACGCGCGGGAGCGCTCGCTGGGCGCCGACCAGGTGCTCGTGGCCTTGGCATTGATCGGCCAGATCGGCGCTTCACCGGCCCCCATGAGACCGCGGATGAAGCACCACGATACCATGCTGTAGGCCACGGCGGTCAGGATGGTGAAGATCGACCACCATCCGATGGCGAAGGAGGCCGCCTTGCGGATGCCGAGTTTGTCCGCGAACCAGCCGCCGGGAAAGTTGCATAGCGCGTAAGCCAGTCCCCAGATGAAAGAGATGCGGCCCATCTGGGTGATGTCGAAGTTGCATTGCTTTTCGATGAGCGGGACGGAGACGGTGAAGTTGGCGCGGTCCATGTAGTTGATCACGACCGCGATGAACATCATGAAGAAAACGAGGAATCGGATGCGGGTCCTGGGCCCGGATTCGAGCGAAGGTTCCGGCGGGGCGGACGACGGGCCGGAGGCGTTCGGATGGGACTGACACGGCAGGTCTGGCACGGTTTTAACTCCTGACTTTTCCACTGCGGGAGATCGAGGTGGTGATTTCCGCAGCGTTTATACACAACCTGCGCCACGGAGCCCAGCCCGTTGCCGATCAACCCGAAAATCAAAGGTATTCACGAGGTTCAATGAGAGGTGGCACGAATCTGCATCAACATCGGCTTGCGCGGATCCCCCTGCTCGATCGCGCGTTGCGACAGAACCACAAAACCCGCACGCCCAAGCTCCGCGATCACCTGCTCCGCAGTGAAGAGCCTGCGATACGGCGCGAACCACTCGCCGTCCGATTTGAAAGGCCTGTCGACGCCAGCCGGATCATTCACCTTGATCGACAACACGCCCTGCTTATCAATGCGATAGTTGCCCTGAACGACCAGCCGCGGATGCGAAATCATCGTCTCGATCAGGAAAAGCCCGCCCGGCTTCAGCAATCGATGAATGGCCGCCAGCGCGCACTGGCGATGCTCGTCCCACACGAGACAGTGCAGGCAATGCCCATCCACGATCAGATCGTAACGCTCCGCCTGTTCCGGCATGTTGCAGATGTCCGCCGAATCAAACTGCACCTTCAATCCGCGCGCTGCCGCATTCTGCTGAGCCATCTCGAGCGCCGTCGGAGAGACATCGATTCCCCGCACTGCCAATCCTCTGCCCGCCAGAAAGCACGCCACTGGTCCGCTGCCGCACCCGATCTCCAGCGCGGCAAGTCCTTCCAACGGCGTTGCGATCGCCGCCAGCGCATCCTCCAGGAATGGCCGCAGGACAAATTTGTCGAAGCTCGCGTCCGGATCCGATTGTTCGTCCCACGACGTCTTCCCCGCTGCTCGCAGCTTCTGGAAGGTTCGATCGTCGGCATGGTAAGAGCGGCTCATCATCCGAATAGTACCGACAATTCGCGGGAAGGATGACACAATTCCCCACTGCCCCCGCCACATTCACGATCGCATTTGTGCGCGCACACGTGACTTCCCCCCCCCCCACATCCCGAATCATCACCCACCCAATCCCTACTATTCCTATCGGAGATAGGGGGAGACCGCCATTGAGACACACACCTTGGCGGTCTGGTATTGGGGGGACGGACTTCTCCCTCATCCAATGTGAAACCTGAATTCTGAATCCCCCTACTTGCCCGCCTCCGTCGCCGCCGCCCCAATCCCGGCCTTCGCAAACGCCGCCGCCTGCCCCGCCTTCGCTGCCGCCGCCTCGCTCTTGTAATCAAACAGCGTGCCCACCCGCCCCGCCACCGTCGCCGACACCGCCCCCTTCTTCCCGAACAGATTCTCCATCAGCAGCTCATCTGATTCGCGCGGCGTCGTGCCATTCTTGATGGCCCCCGCCAGCAGTTTCTCATCCCCCATGATCTTGTCCATCGCGGCCATCACCTGCTTCCCATCGACCTTGAGGGTGACCTGGTCCGAACCCGTCTTCTCAAAGATGCTCGTCGCCGTCACTTCGCCCGGCAGCTCAAACGTCATCTCCAACTTCAGGTTATTGAGCAGCAACTGCATCGCCGGCTGCTGCTGCTTGTAATTCGCCCGCGCCGTGGCAATCGCCTGCGCCACCTGTTCGTCGGTCATCTGTGGTGATGCAGGCTGGCTCGCGGCCTGTTCTTTCTGCATTTTGAACGTATAAGTCCCATCCGCATTTTTATCCCACATCGTCTGGAAGGGCCTATCCAGCCGGAACTTCGAGACGTCGGCAAAATAAACAGTCGCCCGGATGTGGGCCCGCCCGTCCGCCGCCGCTTCGATGGTGAAATCGTTCCAAGCCGCCGCCCCCTGCGTGTGCTGGATCATCTGCTCTGCATAGGTCCGCCCAAAGGCGACCACGTCGGGCCCGGGGGACGCCACCAGCACATCCACCACCGCCTTTCCGGACCCATCCGCGTTCAGGGTCCCCACTTCCTTGCGTTCCACGCACGAGGCGAGCGTCAGCAACCCCGCAGCGATTCCGATCATTGCAAGCAGGCGGCGAACGTTCATGACACCCCTTCGCTCTCTCCGGAAAAAAACGCCCCGCGCTGTTGTGCGCGGGGCGGTGCGAATCGTTGCACGATTCCTGACGATCATATGCTGGAAAACTGCGTTAATCCTCAACAATCGTCTGCTTGACGACTTCTTCGATTGTCGTCAGGCCTTCGAAAATCGACATGAGACCGGATTGCCGCAGCGTGCGCATACCGCGTTTCTTGGCCGCGTCGCGCAGCAGATTGGTCGACGCGTGGGCCATGATCATGTCGCGGATTTCATCGTCGAAGATCATGATTTCGTAGATGCCCAGACGTCCCTTGTAGCCGGTGTTGTTGCAGAAATCGCAGCCGCGGCCGCGGTAGAACTGCTTACCCTTCACGTCTTCGGGCAGCAGTTCGAGTTCCATCAACTGCTCTTCGGTCGGATCATACGCTTCCTTGCACTTCACGCAGACGCGCCGCACGAGACGCTGGGCGATGACGCCTTCGACGGTCGCCGTGATAAGGAAGGGCTCGACGCCGAGGTCGAGCATACGCGCGACGGACGATGGCGCATCGTTCGTGTGCAGGGTCGAGAAGACCAGGTGGCCGGTCAAGGCCGCCTGAATCGAGATCACCGCAGTTTCTTTATCACGGATTTCGCCGACCAACACGATGTCCGGGTCCTGACGCAGAATGGACCGCAGACAGGACGCGAACGTGAGGTCGATTTCGGTCTTGATCTGCACCTGGATGATGCCGTCGATATCGTATTCGACGGGGTCCTCGGTGGTGATCAGCTTGTCTTCGATGTTATTGAGTTCGTTGAGCGCCGCGTAGAGCGTGGTGGTTTTGCCGGAGCCGGTCGGGCCGGTCACCAGCACGATGCCGTTGGGCTTGTTGATGAGCTGACGGAAGACGCGGAGATCGTCGTCGCGCATGCCGATCTTGTCGAGGTCGAGCTGGACGTTGGAGCGGTCGAGAATACGCATGACGACGGATTCGCCGAAGATCGTGGGCAGGACGGCGACGCGCAAATCGACCGACTTGCCCTGTACGACGAGCGGAATGCGGCCGTCCTGCGGCATGCGTCGTTCGGCGATGTCGAGGTTGGCCATGACCTTGATACGGGAGGTGATCGCCATCGCGATGTGCTTTGGCGGCGGGACCATTTCGTAGAGCACGCCGTCGATGCGGTAGCGCATCTTGAATTCGTCTTCGAACGGCTCAAAGTGGACGTCGGAAGCCTTGTCCTTGATCGCCTGCAGCAGCACCATGTTGAGGAGGCGCTTGACGGGATTCGATTCGGCCAGGTCTTTGAGGGTTTCGAGGTCGATCGATTCGCCGCGGGATTCGAGGGCCTTGACCGTGGCATCGCTGGTGATTTCGTTCATGAGGGTCATGAGCGATTCCTGCTTGGCGTCGTAATGCTTCGCCAGCAGCTTGTTGATCGCATCGGCGTCGGCCATGGCGGCGACGACGTTCATGTTCAAGAAGGTGCGGAGGTCGTCGACCGCGCGGAAGTTTTCGGGCGAGGCGATGACGACCTTGAGGGTCCCCTGTCCGCGCGGATCAAACTCCACGGGGACGAGCTTGTAGGAGGTCGCCATTTGGGCCGGCACTTTGTCGATGATGTCCTTCGGGATGTCACGATCGGTGAGGTCGTACATCTCGAGGCCCTGCTGCGCGGCGAGAGCGAGGTTCCGATCGCGGTCGGAAATCATGCCGAGGTCGACGAGGATCTGGCCGATGGGGGTGCTGGTCCCCTTCTTTTTCTGCTCCGCCTGGAGCGCGAGGGCCTGGTGCACCTGTTCGCGCGTGAGCCGGCCCATCTTGATGAGCACGCGGCCGAGGGGACGGCCCTTGAGCTGGTCGATCGGCGGCATCTTCATTCCACCGCCACCGCCGCCGCCACCGGAAGCGCCGCCTCCTGAACTACCTACGGGACGGGGCTGCGGGGATGTTTTCAAGGGCTCTGTCATGGTTCACCGATCGCTGGTTCTCTTGAGTTCTCTGGTTCGTCTCTTTACGACAATGGAAATTACCGCCCGCCCGGTTTCTCCGGCTGCGACGCATCCTTTTCGAGATCGAAGCGATTCATCTTTCGCGCCACGCCCATGCGTTCGGCGAGGTCCGCGGGACGCTTCGACTTGTCGACGGCTTCTTCGGCGGAGATTTTGCCTTCGTTGAACAGGTCGAAGAGGTGTTCATCGAGCAGTTGCATGCCGAACTTTTTGCCGGTCTGAATCGCCGAATCGATACGGAAGGTCTTGTTTTCACGGATGAGGTTGGCGATGGCGGGCGTCACGAGCATGAACTCATACGCCGCCACCATGCCGTCGGTGTCGACACGCGGGCAGAGGGCCTGAGAGAGCACCGCGAGGAGCGTCGTGGAGAGCTGCACGCGGATCTGTTCCTGCTGGTCGGTGGGGAAGGCGTCGATGATACGGTTGATCGTGCCGGAGGCGCCGGTGGTGTGGAGGGTTCCGAAGACCAAGTGGCCCGTTTCGGCGGCCTGAATGGCGGCGCCGATTGTTTCGAGGTCGCGCATTTCACCGACGAGAATCACGTCCGGGTCCTGACGCAACGCACGGCGCAGCGCTTCGGCGAACGTGGGGACGTCGCCGCCGATTTCGCGCTGGGTGATGATGGACTTTTTGTGTTCGTGGTAATACTCGAGGGGGTCTTCCGCGGTGATGATGTGGCGGTCGAAGTTGATGTTGATGTAGTTGATCATGGAGGCCAGGGTGGTGGTCTTGCCCGAGCCGGTCGGGCCGGTGACGAGGAAGAGTCCACGAGGGCGCCGGCACAGCTCTTCGACCGCACCGGGGAGGCCGATCTGCTCGAAGGTCAGCAGCTTGTAGGGAATCTTACGCATGACGATGCCGATGTGCCCCTTCTGGCGGAACACGGACACGCGGAAGCGGGCCTTGGCCTGTCCGTCGGCGGAAGCAAACGCAAACCCGAAGTCGGCCGAACCGACTTCCTGCAATTCCTGCTGCGCGCGATCCGGGGTGATCGACTTCATGAGGGCGACGGTATCGTCGGGCTCGAGCACCTTGGTCGCCAGGTCGCGTAAGCCACCGTGCAGTCGCAGCACGGGGGGGCGGCCGACGGAGATGTGCAAATCGGAGGCGCCCTTCTTGATGGTCGTTTCGAGCAGACGATCAATTTGAATAGTCGACATTCTTGTTTGCTTCCGCTTTAGGGTTAGTGCTTATCGTGATCCACATACCGCGGTCGGGCGTTACTGGTCGATGACGATACCTTCCGCCTGGGTGACGCGAGCGATCTCCGTCGCGGTGCTGATGCCGTTGAGCACTTTGACCTTCCCGTCATCCAGCAGCGACTTCATGCCGGCGGCCTTGGCGGCCTTGCGGATCACGTTCGTGGGCGCACGCTTGAAGGCCATTTCGCGCACTTCGTTCGTCATGACCATCATTTCAAAGATTCCTTTGCGCCCGCGGTAACCCGTGTTGTTGCACGCCGGGCATCCCATGGGACGCATCACATTCCGCCCCGCGAGTTCCTTGTCGGTGATGCCGAGGAGCGCCAGCGCCTTGCGATCCGGATCCGGGTCCGGCTGCTTGCATTCGTTGCAGAGGGTACGAATCAGGCGCTGGGCCATGACCGCCTGGATCGAAGACGCAACGAGGAAGGGCTTTACGCCCATATCGATCAAGCGTGTGATCGCCGACGGCGCATCATTCGTGTGCAGCGTGGAGAAGACCAGGTGGCCGGTGAGAGCGGCCTGAATCGCCACTTCCGCCACTTCGAGGTCACGGATTTCACCGACCAGGATGATGTTGGGCGCCTGACGCAGCATCGAGCGGAGGATCTTTGCAAAGCTCAGCCCGATCTGCTCCTTCACCTGGCACTGGTTGATGCCCGCGAAGTTGTATTCCACGGGGTCTTCCGCGGTAATGATCTTCTTGTCCGGCTTGTTGAGTTCCTGCAACGCGCCATACAACGTCGTGGTTTTGCCCGACCCTGTAGGCCCGGTCACCAGGAAGATCCCGTTCGGCCGCGAGATGATCTTTTTGAACTTGTTGTAATCGTCTTCTTCGAACCCCATCGACTGCACGCCGATCTTCACATTGTCCGGCCGCAAAATACGGAGGACGATCGATTCCCCGTGATACCCCGGGAGCGCGGACACGCGGAAATCGATGGGCTTCTCGTCGATCAACATTTTGATACGCCCGTCCTGCGGCAACCGCTTCTCGGCAATGTCCATGCCGGACATGATCTTGATACGCGCCGACACGGGCCCCTGCATGCGTTTGGGAATGTTATCGCGTTCCACGCAGACGCCGTCGATGCGATACCGCACCCGCACGCGGTCCTTCATCGGTTCGATGTGAATATCCGACGCCCGCGCCTTGCACGCCTCCGTGATGATCGCCGTGACCAGCTTGATGATCGGGGCATCGTCATCCCCGCCTCCGCCCACTTTCAGGTCGATCGATGCACCGCGGTCGAGCGATGAACCGCGGTCGATCGAGGCGGCATTCCGCACGGCTTTATCGATGGATGCGTTCTCGTCGGCAAAGATGCGGTTGATATGCGATTTGATCTTCGACTTCACGCCAAGGCACGTTTCCAGCTTCGTGTTCAAGCGGAACTTCAGGGCGTCGATCGTATCGATGTCGGTCGGGTCACCGATGACGATCCGCAGCACGCCGTTCTGCTTATCGAGCGGGAGCACCTGGTGCTTCTTGATCAGGTCGGGGGGAATCAGGTTGAAATTGGAGGCGGCCATCATGGACTTGTCGAGGTCGATGAACTCCATTCCGTATTGAACGGCGAGGCCTTTGGTCACCTGGTCCTCAGTGGCAAGTTTGAGGTCCAGGATGACTTCATGGAGAGGCCGCCGGGTCCGGCTGGCTTCCTGGGTCGCCTTCGCCGCCTGGTCAGGTTTCAAAACGCCCATTTCCAGAAGGACGTCCGTCAGCTCTTTTTTGTTCCTGGCCATGAGAACCTGCTTTCGAGTTGTAACTATGCTTCCGCAGAGCCCGGAGATGCACGACCGTGCAGTAAACTTTCGCGCAAGTCACTGCTAGTCGATTGCGTGCTAAACCGCTGGGTTGCCGAAGCGTGCGACTAGTGGGAACGCCATCATTCTGCTCATCTTACGTAGGGGCGAGAGTGCCGGTCAAGGTGACGTGCCACGCATTCCCGCGGCAATTCCGCGCGACGCCAGGCGGGGCTCGCCGCAGGTTGTCTGAGTCCCCAGCCTGCGGGCCGTCACAATGGGCAATACCTTCCCGTTGACCCCGCTCCCGGCCGTCCCGTAGACTTCCTCCCGTCGCCTCCCTCAAGGAAACATCCCACATGAAACCCATCTCCGCCCGCAAATTTGAGAACCTCGCCGGTTTTGAAGGCTTCAGCGAGCGGTCGCTCCGGGAACACTATCGCCTCTATGAAGGTTATGTCACCAAGTACAACTCGCTGATGTCCAAGCTCCGGAGCATCCAGTCCGTTGGCAACATACATGCAGATTCCGACAGCGAATCCCTCAAGGTCGACATCACCTTCGCGCTGGGCGCGATCAAGAACCACGAGGTCTACTTCGAAATCCTCGGAAACGAGGGGGAGGAGCCGGAGGGGGCGCTTGCGGAGGAGATCGTGAGCTCGTTCCACAGCGTGCCGCAGTACCTTGTGGACCTGAAACAAACCGCATTAATGGGCCGGGGATGGGCATGGACTGCCTACGATCTGGACGGCCGGTATCTGTTCAATTACGAGGGGGGCGCCCACAATGGCCTGCCCGTGTGGAACGCCGTTCCGATCGTCGCGATCGATCTGTACGGTCATGCGTACTTCTACGATTTTGGCAACAACAAGGTCGCGTACGTTGAAGCGGCCATGAAAGCGATCAGTTGGACGAGCGTGGCCAAGCGTTTGGCCGCCATCAAAAGCCACCACGGGCATTAATTTCCCGTGAGCTGCTGAAGACGGGGAGGGTAGTGGTGATATTTCCGATGCCGCCAACGGGTTGGGGAAAGCCAGCGAAGGCGCGGCGCGGTGACGGTGAACCGCTTGCATTCCGGCCAAATAAAAAGACCCGCACCGTGAGGCGCGGGCCTTTATGTTGAAGCGATCAGGGTCCCGGCGTTTTACTTCACGCCGAGGGCTTCCTTGGCCTTGGCGACGATCTGGTCGAAAGCGGCCGGATCGGCGATGGCGATTTCGCTGAGCGACTTGCGGTTCAGAGTGATTTTGGCCTTGAGCAGGCCGTTGATCAGTTGGCTGTAGCGCAGGCCGCGCATCTGTGCGGCGGCGGAGAGGCGGGTAATCCAGAGTCCGCGGTACTCGCGTTTTTTGATTTTGCGGTCCTGGAAGCGGTGATTACCGGCGCGAAGCAGGGTTTCGTGCGCTGTCTTGTACAGTTTTGAACGGCCGCCGACGAATCCCTTGGCGCGCTTGAGGAGTCTCTTGTGGCGCTGTTTACGGGCAGCTCCGATACGAACGCGGGGCATGATGACCTCCGAATGTTTTCAGTTAAAAGTTCAAAGTTCCAAATACGAACGAGAGCACAATCCGGCGATGCCATCGCCGGATTTATTTACCGAGCGCCAGGTCCAAGCAGCCGAATCATCTTTTCGGCGAACGGCCCGGTGATGGTGGTGGTGCCACGCAGACGGCGGCGGCGGTTGCCGGACTTACCGGACTGGAGGTGCCCCTTGTTGTGCTTGTGGAACTTGACCTTGCCGCGGGCGGTCACCTTGACCCGCTTTTTGATACCCTTGTGGGTTTTCATTTTGGGCACGCGTGTGCCTCCTGCAACAATCACCCAAAGCGCACCGTCCGACGGCACGCTTTACTGGAGCTCTCAGGGGGGCGTCGTGGACGCCGCTTCAGACCCCGGCCCGGTGAAGAGAGTCAGGTAATATACAGAACTGGATGGCCTGCGTCCACCATGGCCGCCGCTATGCCGAAACGAGCCCATGCTTTACCGCGAACATGATGAGCGCCGCATTGTTGCGCAACCCCAGCACTTCCATCATGTGGTATTTGTGAAACTCCACAGTCCGCGCCGAGATTTCAAGCGACGTTGCAATTTCCTTCGCAGAACGCCCCTCCGCCAGCAGTTGAAGGATCTCTCTCTGACGGGAAGTAAGCTGCGTCGCCGGCTGATCGGAAGCATTCGGCCCGGTCCGCATGGCGTGGAGAATCTCGCCGGTCAATGACGGGGTGATGTACACGTTACCGCTCAGCGCGGTGCGGATGGCAAGGATGAGTTCTGACGGCGCCGCGTGCTTGAGAACGAAACCGGACGCCCCCGCCTCCAGCGCCCGCCGCGCGTAGGCGATTTCCTGGTGCATGGTCAGAAAGACCGCCTTCATCCGCGGCATGTCTTTGCGCAACTGGATGAACGCATCGATGCCATTCAACCGCGGCATTGCAATATCCGCCACAATGATGTCCGGCTGCAGTTTCTTCGCCGCATCGATCATCGCGCGGCCATCCTCGACAACGCTGACGAGGTTGAATTCCTCCGCCAGCAGCGAACGCAACCCTTCCACGACGATCCGATGATCATCGGCAAGCAATACGCGTGGACGACTCATAGGATGCCCTCCGTCAACGGGACCCAGATCACAACCATGGTTCCGCCGCCCGGTTTGCTGTCGACGGAACAGGTGCCCCCAAGCAGCCGCGAGCGCTCGCGCATGCTCGCAAGGCCGAGACCTCGCCGATTTCGACGGAGGGTTGTATCGAAACCGACACCGTTATCTTCGATGACCAGTTGCACGCCGCCATCCACGCCCCACAAGGAGACCTCCACCTTCGAAGCCCGACCATGCCGGGCGGCGTTGCGCAGCGACTCCTGGGCGATGCGGAACAACGCGATCGCCATGTCGCTCGGAATGGCGAGTGGAAGCTGGCGCAGACTCACGTGAGTGACGACCGACTCGCGCCGCGAAAACTCGTCGCACTCCGCCGTGAGCGCATCGACCAATCCCAGGTCGATCACGGCCGAGGGGTGCAGTTGGTAGGAGAGAGCGTGCACGTCTTGGCTCAATCGCGCGAGTCCCTCGCGCACCCCCTGGATCAAGTCGCCGGCGGCCGTATCCAGGCATGGCGATCGTTCCACGCGGCCAACATCAATGGCCAGCCTCGCCAGACGCTGCGTCACATCATCATGCAGTTCGCGCGCCAGGCGGGCGCGCTCCTCTTCCTGCGCATGGATGAGCCGGCCGCTCAAATCCTGGGCCGCGCGCTCGGCTTCAATCCGCTCGGTCATGTCCACGAAGGAACCGATGAATCCGCAAAAGAGGTTCTTTGCATCAAAACGTGGAACGCCGCTGTTGGTCATCCACCGATACGCCTCGTCGCGCCGCCGCAGTCGGCATTGCGCCACGAACGGCTGACGCCGCTCGAATCCCCGCTCCACATTCTCCATGAACTCCTGCAGATCCTCCGGGTGAATCCCTGATGTCCACCCCTTTCCCGACTCCTGCTCAATGCTGCGGCCCGTGAAATCCAGCCACCGCTTGTTGACGAAGAACAGCTTATTCTCCGCATCGGTCATCCAGATCAGCACGGGCGCCGAGTCCGCGATGATCCGGAACCGCGTCTCGCTTTCCCGCAGCGATTCCTCGGCCTTCTTGCGCTCCGAAATATCCCGCACAAATCCGGTAAAGACCCGGTTGTTCCCCAGCTTCGTCTCCCCGATCGACAACTCGATCGGAAACGTTGTTCCATCCTTGTGCTGCCCGACCAATTCCCGTCCCACGCCGATGATCTTTGCGTTCCCCGTCTCAAGGTATTTCCGCAAATAGCAGTCGTGCTCCATCCGGTACGGCTCGGGCATGAGCACGCTGACGTTCCGACCTTCCAGTTCCCCTTGCGCATATCCAAAAATCCGCTCGGCCATCAGATTCGCCGACTGGATGACGCCGCGCGGGTCGATTGTGATGATCCCCTCCGCCGCGGTGTTCAGTATTGCCTCCAGCAGCGCCTCGTTGTGCTGCAGCGCGATATCCGACGACTTCCGCGCCAAGGCATGCGTGAAGAGATGGCCGACGAGTTCGAACCGCTTGACCGTTTCTGGCGACCAAGACCGCTCCGCCAGCGTCGACCCAAAGGAAAGCGACCCGAGCCAATCCTCTCCCGTCCAGAGCGGCACGACCACCGTCGATTTTGTCTGGTATTGCCGCAGAATCTCCCGGTCCAGAGCCGCCTCCGGGGGAAGATCATCAAGCCGATCGATCACCACAGTCCGGCCGCTCTGAATCTTCTCGAAAATCCAGGGGAACAGCGAGCGGCCATCCATTCGTCTGTAGACCGGCGGGGTCTCAGCGCTGTTGAGAATCCACCGGGCGTCGCTGAGCAGTTCCTCTCTCGGCGTTTCCGTGAACTCGGGGAATTCCGCGGGCTGATACACGTGGGTCAGCATCATTTCGGTCGAAGCTCCCGGCGACTTCTGCCAGAGCGTGGAGCGATCCAGCCCGAACCCCTCACAGAGCAGACGCTGCGCCCGTTCCAGGGCCGCATCCATCTGATTGGGAGGCAGATTGATGAACCGCGCGGACATCTCGCACATCAGCGACTCAAACCAATCGCCCGCTTGAGCGCGCTCTGTCGGCATCTCTGCTGTGAAGCTCATAGGCCTCTTTCCAGATGGCCACTTTTAACGTTCTTTAACAAACAACCGCTACTGTGTCCCCGATCCGCACGCGAGTTTTCCCACACATCTCTCGCCGTTGTGCCCCACTCTCCGGATCGCGGACGCGCTCCCATTGGGAGCCCTTCTGACAGGATGACCCATATGTTACCGGCTCCCACCCGCCCCTGTCAGCATAATTATTTCAATATATGACATTCTCAGCATCGGTATTTTCCTTATCCAAACCTCGTATTCTTACGAGTTAACGACCAGCACGCGGCGAAGTATAGGTAATCGTCAGGCGACTCACGCAGGGGATCAATCATGTCCGAAGCGCAAACGACCGACCGCAAATTCAAAAAGAAGAAGTACGAAAAAGAGCTCCGCCGTTTACAGGGGAAGCTCTGCGACCTGCAGGCCTGGGTGAAGCATAAGGGCCTCCGGGTCATCATCGTTTTTGAAGGACGCGACGGCGCAGGAAAAGGGGGCACCATTCGTGCCATCACCGAACGCGTCAGCCCACGTGTTTTTCGCGTCGTTGCGCTGCCCGCGCCTTCCGATCGCGAGAAATCCCAGATGTACGTCCAGCGTTACATGCAGCATTTCCCGGCCGCCGGTGAAATCGTCATCTTCGATCGCAGTTGGTACAATCGCGCCGGCGTCGAACACGTCATGGGCTTCTGCACCGACGATCAGTACAAACATTTCCTCAAGGTCTGCCCCGAATTCGAACATCACCTGACCGCCAACGGCGTCATCCTGATCAAATACTGGCTCGAAGTGAGCAGCAAGGAACAGGAACGCCGCTTCCGCGCCCGCATCGAAGACCCCATCCGGCAGTGGAAGCTCAGCCCGATGGACCTCCCCTCCCTGAGCCGCTGGTATGATTATTCCCGCGCCCGCGACGTCATGCTCAAGGCCACCGACACAAAGCACGCCCCCTGGCACGTACTCCGATCCGATGACAAGAAGCGAGCCCGCCTGAACTGCCTCGCGCATCTGCTCAAGCAGATCCCCTACAAGAAACTCCCCAGAGAGCGCATCGAGCTTCCCGACCGCTCCAAAAAGGGCGAGTACGACGATCAGAAATCCCTCAGGGGCCGGCGCTTCGTTCCGGAGAAGTATTGATGCCCCCCGCATTGCCCGACACGCCGAAACCCGAACCTCAGCCAAGTGCGGCATCCTTCCTCAGCCGGATCACGCCGGGCCTGCACGCCGCGTTCGGAGGCGGACCCGCGGCAATCCGCAGCGACCTCATCGCCGCCGTCACCTTGGCCGCCTACCTTCTCCCCTCCAACATCGGCGACGCCACCCTCGCGGGTCTCCCCCCCGAAGCCGGCCTCTACGCCTGCCTCTTCTCCGGCCTCGTCTTCTGGATCTTCTGCAGTTCACAACACACCACCATCACTGTCACCTCGGCCATCTCGCTCCTGATCGGGACTTCCCTCGGCGGTCTTGCCGGCGGAGACCCGACACGCTTCTGGGCCCTGGCCTCCTGCACCTGCCTCATCGTAGGCGCCATGGCATTCATCGCCTGGGCCCTTCGCGCCGGCGCGCTCGTCAACTTCATCTCGGAGACCGTGTTGATCGGTTTCAAAGCCGGCGTCGCTCTGCACCTCACCTCCACCCAGTTGCCCAAGCTCTTCGGCTTCAAAGGCAGCCACGGCGATTTCTGGGAGCGCATGGGCTGGTTCTTCACGCACCTGCACGAGACCAACCCGCTTGCACTCACGTTCGGCCTCGCCGCGCTGGCCATCCTTGTCGCCGGAAAGGTGTTCCTCAAGAACAAGCCCGTGGCGCTTTTTGTGATGATCGCCGGCATTCTCATCGCCTCGATTGTGCCGATGAGCGATCGCGGCGTGTCGCTGCTCGGCGAAATCCCCCACGGCTTGCCCCACGTCCAACTGCCGCCGGTGGAATTGCACGATTTGAACGACCTGCTCCCCCTGGCCATGGCCTGCTTCATGCTCGCCGCCGTCGAAACCGCCGCCATCGGCCGCACGTTCGCGCTCAAGTATCGCTACAAACTCGACATCAATCAGGAACTGCTGGCCATCGCCGCCGCCAACATCGCCGCCGGATTCGGGCGCGGTTATCCGGTAAGCGGCGGCATGTCCCAATCGCTGGTCAATGAAAGCGCCGGCGGCCGCTCCCCGCTCTCGGGGTTCGGCGCGGCCTGCATCGTCCTGCTGGTCGCGGTGTTTCTCTCCGGACTGCTGCGCAACCTGCCGCAACCGGTCCTCGCCGCCATCGTGCTCGTCGCCGTGACGGGCCTCTTTAAAATCTCCAGCTTGAAGCGACTCTGGCACTTCAACCGCGCCGAATTCTTCGTCGCCATGGCCGCCCTCGCGGGTGTCCTCTGTTCGGGACTGCTCCGCGGCGTCCTCATCGGCGCGGTCCTCTCGATCATCATTCTCCTCCGCCGCGGCTCCAGGCCCCACACCACCCAGCTCGGACGCGTGCCCGGCTCCCAATATTTTGCGGATGCCATTCGACACCAGGAAAACACCCTGGAACCCGGCATCTTCGTCTTCCGTGTCGACAGCTCGCTTCTCTATTTCAACGTCGACTACGTGCGCGACAGATTCTTTGAACTACTCAATGAGCGCACCGACAACATTCGCCTCGCCATTTTCTACCTCGGCACAACCCCGTTCGTTGATATCGCCGGAGCCGATCTTCTCCTCGAACTCGCCGAAGCCTTGAACGCCCGCAACATCACCTTCCGCCTCGCCGAAGCCCACGGCCAGGTGCGCGATGCCCTCCGCCGCGCCGGTCTGGAAGATCACACCGGCATTCACGCCAATGAAACCGTCAGCGAAATCGTCGCCGCAGCACTCGCGCAGGCCTGACCTCTCTCCTCTCTCCACTCGCGCAAAACTTGCCCCTTTTCTCAATTCTGCAAATGTCACCCAATGCCGCATGCGCAAATCCTTGCCCTATCACGCTTCATCCCCGCTTTAACCGGTAATTTTCGGCGCTGGAACCTCGTAATCTTACGAGTTCATCCCCGTCACGCCTTCCCGTATACGTACACGCGTCAGCACGCTTGCAAGTGCAGAATGTCAACGACGTGCATCAGCCGTGCGAAGAGCACATGGAGCTGTCCTGCATCTCCTGTCGTTGGCTTGCGCATGTCCAGGCGAACTGCTCACGATGCCTCTTCTCAAACCGGCTCATGCGACTACGTTCCACGCGATGAGGCCTCCGTCCCCTCGGGAGTTACCATGTCAAAGCGCTTTGTTCCTCTCACCGTTGCAGTTCTCTTCGGAGTCTTGTCCCAGGGATGTGAGTGGATCAAGAACGGATTCAAGGTCGGGCCCAACTACTCCCCGGCGCCCGTCCCCCTCGCCAACAATTGGATTGACTACCAGACTCCGGCCGCCACCGAGCCGGCAACTCAGGCCGCCACGCAGCCCGCAACCCAGCCCACGGCTACAAATCTGGCCACGTGGTGGACGGTCTTCAATGACCCCGTCCTCAACTCCCTCATGCACGATGCCTACGCACAGAGCCTCACCCTCCGCGCCGCTGGCGAGCGCATCGCCGCCGCCCGCGCCAACCGGGACATCGCCATCGGCAACCTCTTCCCGCAGACCCAGCAGGCCGCCGGCGCCTACACCTGGAACAAATCCAGCGAGGACACCCACTTCCACAACAAGGACCAGTGGTTCCAGGATTCCAACGTAGGCCTCAACTTCGGCTGGGAAATCGATTTCTGGGGTCGCTACCGCCGTTCGCTCGAATCCTCCGACGCCAGCCTCGACGCCTCCATCGCCGACTACGACAACGTGATGGTCATCCTCCTCTCGGATGTCGCCACGAACTACGTCCAATACCGCACCTACCAGGAACGTCTCGCCCTCGCCCACCAGAACGTCGAGATTCAGCGCCAGGCCTACGAACTCGCGCAGCACAATTTCAACGCTGGCGCCACGACCGAACGTGACGTGCAACAAGCCAGGCAGGCCTATGAACAGACCCGCGCCTTGATCCCGCAATTCGAGCTGGGCATCCGCCAGGCCAACAACGCCATCTGTGTCCTCCTGGGCATCCCCGTCCAGGATCTTTCGTCGCGCCTCGGCGACGCCGGCATACCCGCCGCTCCCGTGGAAGTCGCCATCGGCATCCCCGCCGATCTCCTCCGCCGCCGGCCCGATGTCCGTGAAGCGGAACGCCTCGCCGCCGCGCAAAGCGCCCTCATCGGCGTACAGGAAGCCGCCCTCTATCCCCACTTCTTCATCAACGGCACCATCGGCGTCAATGCCGACAGCTTCCACGAAATGTTCCACACCCCCGGCAGCATGGCCGGCGGATTCGGGCCCTCCTTCCAGTGGGACATTCTCAACTATGGCCGGCTTGAAAACGCCGTCACCTCCCAGCAGGCGATCTTCCGCGAATTCATCCTCCGCTTTCAACAAACCGTCCTCATCGCCAATCAGGAAGCCGAAGACGCGATCACTTCCTTCGCCAAATCCAAGGAGCAGGCCGACCTCGAATCCCTGAGCGTCGCCGCCGCCCAGCGCACCGTGCAGATCACCTACGACCAATATCGCCACGGGGCCATCGATTTCACCCCCGTCTTCATCTTTGAAACCACGCTGACCCAGCAGCAGGACTCCCTCGCCGTGACACGAGGCAACATCGTCCTGAGCGTCGTCAATCTCTACCGCTCACTGGGCGGCGGCTGGGAAGCAAGGCTACAACCCGAAGGCATCGTAGGCCCGCCCACCACAGCACCATCCATCGAGCGCGTACACACGGGCCCCGAAGGTCTTCTGATGCCGACGACCACCAAGCCCGCAACCAATCCCTCCTGAACGAGGAATTCGCGCACCTGGTGCCGAGGAGTTCTCTGTATGAAATACCACAAGCGAATCTCAATGATGCTGATCTCGGCGGCAGCCCTCGCGATCGCCGCCTGCGAACCGGCCGCCCAGCCGGCCGCCCCCGCGCCGCCCAAGGTCAGCGTCGCCCATCCGGAAACCCGCGATTACGTGGAAGCTGACGACTACAACGGCTGGATCAGCGCCGATCAATCCGTCGACGTCCGCGCCCGCGTCAGCGGCCATCTGCAAAGCATCAATTTCACCGATGGCCAACTCGTTAAAAAGGATCAGGTCCTCTTCCAGATCGACCCTCGCCCCTTCGAGGCCGACGTCGCCCGCGCCACCGATCAACTCCACATCTACGAGGCCCAGGTCACCGCCGCACAAAAGGAGGAAGCCCGCCTCAAGGAACTTCAATCCAAGGGCGGCTCCAGCCAGAGCCAGGTCGACAAGGCCGAGGCCGATCGGATCTCTCTCGAAGCCCAGGTCGAAGGCGCCAAACACGAAATTGACCGCGCCAAGCTCAATCTGGAATACGCACGCATCACCGCCCCCTTCGCCGGCCGCATCAGCAACTCCATCCTCAGCGTCGGAAACCTCGTCAACGCCGGCGGCAGCGTCCCCGTGCTCACCACCATCGTCTCCATCGATCCCGTCTTCGTGAACTTCTCCATCGACGAACGCGCCATGCAGCGCTACATGAACATGCATAAGACTCAATCCGGCGAGGCCCGCTCCGGAGCCCTCAAAGCCTCCCAGCTACCCTTCCAATTCCAGCTCGAAACCGAAAAAGACTTCCCCCACGAAGGCATCCTCGATTTCATCGACAACCAGGTCGACCAACAGACCGGCACCATCAACGTCCGCGGCACGATTCCCAACCCACAGGGCCTCTTCGTCCCCGGTTCCCGCGTCAAGATCCGCGTCCCCATCAGCGCCTCCCGTTCCGTAATGCTCGTCCCCGACACCGCCATTCTCAGCGACCAGGACAAACGCTACGTCCTCGCCCTCGATGACAAAAACGTCGTCCAACGCCGCGACATCTCCACCGGAAAACTCCTCGACGACGGCATGCGAATCGTCCTTCCGAACGCCGAAGGCAAGAACCTCTCCCCCGACGACTGGATCGTCGTCCTTGGCATCCAATCCGCACGCATCAATTATCCCGTCGAACCGATCAAGCCGTCAGCCCCGCCTGCGACAACCATGGCCAGTCAGTGACGCCCCACATCCCCTGACACCCGAGGTGTTTCGTGATCTCCCATTTCTTTATTGACCGGCCGATCTTCGCATCGGTGCTCTCCATCGTCTTCCTCATCGTCGGCTTCGTCGCGCTCACCACGCTCCCCATCGCCCAGTATCCGGATGTCGCCCCTCCGACTGTTCAGGTCACCGCGACCTACCCCGGCGCCAGCGCCCAGACCGTTGCCGACACCGTCGCCACCCCCATCGAACTCCAGATCAACGGCGTCGAACGCATGCTCTACATGACCAGCCAGTCCACCAATGACGGCCAGCTTAACCTCAACGTCACCTTCGAGCTCGGCACCAACCTCGACATGGCCCAGGTCCTCGTCCAGAACCGCGTCTCCATCGCACTCGCCAGTCTCCCCGAGGAAGTCAAACGCATCGGCGTCACCACCAAAAAGAAATCCCCCTCCATCCTCCTCTGCGTCAACCTCATCTCCCCCGACAACCGCTACGACCAGCTCTACCTTTCCAATTTCGCCACCCTCAACGTCAAGGACGATCTCGCCCGCATCAAGGGCGTCGGCGATGTCGCCTTCCTCGGCCCGCGCGATTATTCCATGCGCGTCTGGGTCGATCCCGACCGCCTCGCCTCCCTCCAGATGACCACCTCGGACGTCATCAAGGCCATCCAGGAACAGAACCTGCAGGTCGCCGCCGGCCGCATCGGCCAGCCACCCATTCCCCCCACCGCCAATGTTCCGTTCGATCTCCCCATCAACACCCAGGGCCGCCTTGTCTCCGAGGAGCAATTCGAAAACATCATCGTGAAGACCGGCGCCAAGGGCCAGAACGTCTATTTGCGGGATGTCGTGCGCGCGAAGAAATACGATGCCAACGGCAACGTCATCCAGAGAGGCGTCGAACTCGGCGCCAAAAACTACGATGTCTCCAGCTACCTCGGCGACGGTAAGGACAAACGCTTCCCCGCCGTCACACTCGCCGTCTTCCAGCTCCCAGGCTCCAACGCCATCCAGACTGCCGACGCCATCAAAGCCAAGATGGAAGAACTCAAATCCCGCTTCCCCGCCGGCATCGACTACCGCATCGTCTACGACACCACCGTCTTCGTCAAAGAATCCATCACCAGCGTCTACCACACCCTCATCGAGGCCTTCATCCTCGTCTTCATCGTCGTCCTCGTCTTCCTCCAGAACTGGCGCGCCACCATCATCCCCATGGTCGCCGTCCCCGTCGCCCTCATCGGCACTTTCGCCGTCATGAGCCTCCTCGGCTTCTCCCTCAATAACCTCTCTCTCTTCGGCCTCGTCCTCGCCATCGGCATCGTCGTCGATGATGCCATCGTCGTCGTCGAAAACGTCGAGCGACTCATGGCCACCGGCCTCAACCCGCGCGACGCCTCCCGCAAAGCCATGGACGAAGTCACCGGTCCCGTCATCGCCATCTCCCTCGTCCTCTGCGCCGTCTTCGTCCCCACCGCATTCATGGCCGGCATCTCCGGCCAGTTCTTCAAGCAGTTCGCACTCACCATCGCCGTCTCCACCGTCATCTCCGCCTTCAACTCCCTCACCCTCAGCCCCGCCCTCTGCGCCCTGCTCCTGAAACCTCACGGCCACGGCGAGCACGGTCACGCCGAGGCCCTTCCCAAACTCGGCATCGCCATCATCGGCGGCCTCATCGCCTACGTCGTCGCCCTCCCCTATGTCGCCCCCCTCTTTGGCATTCACCTTGGCGGACATGGCGAAGAAGTCGTCGCCACCACCGGCCCCACCGTCCTGCTCCTGAAAATCGGCGTCTTCGCTGCCGGCGCAATCGCCGGCTACTTCCTCGGGTACTTCGTAAATTTACTCCTGGGCGCACTCTTCAAAGGCTTCAACAAGGCCTTCGATATCGCCATCGCCGCGTACGGCAGCACCGTCGCCCTCCTTCTCAAACTTTCCGTCATCATGCTCTTCATCTACGCCGGCTTCCTCGTCCTCGTGGTCCTTGGCTTCAAGGTAGTTCCCGTCGGCTTCATCCCCGACCAGGACAAAGGCTACCTCGTCGTCAACGCCCAGCTCCCCGACGGCGCCAGCGTCCCGCGCACCGAAGCCGTCGTCGCACGCCTCAGCCAGATCGCCCGCAACACCCCCGGCGTCGCCTACACCATCGACCTCCCCGGATACTCCACACTCCTCAGCACCAACCTTACCAACGCCGGCGGCATGTTCATCATCCTCGAACCCTTCGAAGATCGCGCCGGCAAACCCGAACTCAGCGCCCAATCCGTCCTCCGCTCCCTCCGCAAACAATTCGCCGAAGTCCTCGACGCCCGCGTCGCCACCTTCAACGCCCCGCCCGTGGATGGCATCGGCAGCACCGGCGGCTTCAAGCTTCAGGTCCAGGATAAACGCGCCGCCGGCCTGCGAACCTTGCAAGGCGCCGTGCAGAACCTCGCCCGCGAAGGCAACCAGAACCCCAAACTCGCCGGCCTGTTTTCCAGCTTCTCCGTCAACCAGCCGCAACTCTTCATCGACA
This sequence comes from Phycisphaerae bacterium, assembly GCA_035524355.1. Lineage (GTDB taxonomy): Bacteria > Planctomycetota > Phycisphaerae > WQYP01 > WQYP01 > DATKPA01. Next base: position 48,618 of record DATKPA010000035.1, read on the forward strand.
TCGACCGCGAAAAGGCCAAGGCCCAGGGCGTCTCCCTCGACGAAATCAACAAAACTCTCCAGGCGTCCCTCGGCTCCTTCTACGTCAACGACTTCACCTTCCAGAACCGCAACTGGCAGGTCAACGTCCAGGCCGACCCCAACTACCGCCTCCGCATCGAAAACATCAACTCCCTTGAGGTCCGTAACATCAACGGTACCCGCGTCCCCCTCAGCACCCTCATCAAAGTCCGCGACACCTCCGGCCCCGCCATCGTCAACCACTACAACCTCTTCCCCTCCGCCGAAGTCAACGGCGCCACCGCCCCCGGCGTCAGCTCGGGCCAGGCCATCTCCATTATGGACAACCTCGCCGACACCAACCTCCCCTCGACCATGGGCTACGAGTGGACGGAGCTCACCCTCCAGCAGATCCTCGCCTCCAAGGACCTCATCACGAAACTCGTCTTCCCCCTCGCCGTCATCTTCGTCTTCCTCGTCCTCTCCGCGCAATACGAAAGCTGGACCCTCCCCGCCGCCATCATCCTCATTGTCCCGATGTGCATCCTCGCCGCCTTCGTCGGCGTGATGATCGCCCACCTCGACAACAACATCTTCGTCCAGATCGGCCTCGTCGTGCTCATCGGCCTCGCCGCCAAAAACGCCATCCTCATCGTCGAATTCGCCAAGCAGCTCGAAGACCAGGGCAAGGAACTCCGCGAAGCCACCATCGAGGCATGCCGCCTCCGCCTCCGCCCCATCCTCATGACCTCACTGGCTTTCATCCTCGGCGTCGTCCCCCTCGTCCTCGCCAAAGGCGCCGGCGTGGAGATGCGCTTCACCCTCGGCGTCGCTGTCTTCAGCGGAATGCTCGGCGTCACCATCTTCGGCATCTTCTTCACCCCAGTCTTCTACACCGTTATCCGCTGGCTCACACGAAAGAAAACCCCGGCCGAAGCAGCTCCGAAAGCGGCCCCCGCACAGCCAGTCGCAACCGCCGGCGCTCATTGATCTCAATCTTTGCAAGGCAGCTTGAAGCACCCGACCATGAAATCGCCACTCCGCTCCAACCTCTCCATCAAGTGGATCATGCCCCCCCTCATGGTCCTGCCCGTCATCATTGTCTCCATCGTCCTCATCACCCTCGACTACCAGACCAGCCGCCGCTCCATCCGCGAACTCGCCGACCGCCCTGCCCGCGACATCCAGACCGCCCTCTACGGCCGCGTCAAAGTGTACTGCTCCGGCCACGCCATCGAAGACGACGTCACCTTCGTCGTCATCAAATTCACTGAAATCAAAAGCGACTCCCGTTCCGCAGCGGAGGCCTGCGTCGCATCAACACTCGAAGGAGATTCCCCATGAAGCGATTCCCTTCCGCGATGCTTGCCCTCACGCTCGCTGTCTTCACCCCAGGGTGCGCCAGTTTCACCCACGAACACGGCGAACTTGGCGGTGCGCTCGCCGACGACAGCAAGGCGGCACTCGCGCAACTTCGCAGCAAGTCTCCAGCCGCCGAAGCTCTCGCCCGCTCCGCCAAAGCCGTCCTCGTCTTCCCCGTCGTCTACAAGGCCGGCTTCATCGTCGGCGCTTTCTCCGGCGATGGTGCCCTCATCGACGAGGGCAAAGTGGTCGACTTCTACAACACCTCCGGAGGCTCCTACGGCCTCCAGGCCGGCGCTCAAGGCTACGCCTATGCCCTCTTCTTCATGAACGACAAGTCCCTCGACTACCTCGAACATTCCGCCGGATGGGAAATCGGCGTCGGCCCCACCGTCACCGTCGTCGATCAGGGCCTCGCCGCATCCCTCACCACCACCACCGCACGCGACGATGTCTACTGCTTCTTCTTCAACCAGAAAGGTCTGATGGCCGGTCTCGGACTCCAGGGATCCAAGATCACCCCCATCAGTCGTTAGCTCTCCACCGCCTCATCGTGGGGCGATCTCAACGACGCGGCGCGTTGCCTCGTCCGTCCGAATCATGGGTCCAATCGAAAAGGAGACGTATATGCCGCGTTTGCTCAAACCTGCCCTTTTGCTCACGGCCGCATGTCTGTTGCTGCCCGCCTGCTCGCAGACCAAGGTCCCCCAGGACCTCGCCGACAGCCTCCGCAGCGTCCAGTCCGATCTGAATGGCGTTCGCGCATCGATTGTCAGCACCACCAACGCCCTCAAGGATGTCCGCGACAATCGTGGCTCCAATATCCAGCCCCAGTTCGTCGTCTTTACCGACAACCTCGCCACTCTCGAATCCAAGGTCGGCGGCACGCAGGTTTCCCGCGATATTACCGTCGACAAGATCAATGCCTTCTTCCAGAAATGGGATCAGCAGATCAACCAGATCCAGGATCAGGACGTCGCTCGATCTGCACGCGAACGCCAGAAAGAAATCCAGGCCTCCTTCGCGAACTTGAAGGACAAGGTCCAGGCGCTCAAGAACGCCTATCGTCCCTACTACTCCAGTTGCGTCGACGTCAGGACCACATTGGGCTCCGATATGACCCCGCAGGGCGCCACCATCGCCCGCCCCGCCATGAACGCCGCCATCGACCAGTCCTCGGCCGTCCTTTCTAAGTTGGACGACGTCAACAAGACCATCAACAATATGACCAGTCCCTGATCCCGCAAACAAGGCAGCTCCCGCGCCCGCGCGGGAGCTGCCTTCAATTAAGCCAGCCTGCGCCGCGAATCGCAGTACACCCACTCCGACCGCGGCCAGTTTCCCAACATCGCGGCCCGAATCGCCATATTGAAAGATTGGGCCCTGCGTTCCACGTGAGGTTGAGGAAATATGAAAAAGCTGCTGATATTTGCAGGCCTTGGAGAAATCGCCGCCGGCATGCTGCTTCTCATCGCCCCGTCGCTCGGAGCACGCCTGCTGCTTGGCGCGGAACTCACCGGCGTCGCCATCCCGGTCGCGCGTGTGGCAGGCATTGCCTTGCTTTCGCTCGGCCTGGGCTGCTGCTCCGGCTCCGTCTGGCTCGCCATCTGGATCTACACCACCCTCGCAGCCCTCTACCTCGCGTATCTCGGCGTAGCCACCGAATGGACCGGCATCCTGCTCTGGCCCGCCGTCGCCGCCCACGCCGCCCTCACCGTTTTCCTGATCAAGCCCCAAAACGCACCTTCGCCGCGGCCAGCATCCACGATTCCGCTGGTATAGCGCCGCCGCAGACGGCAACAACTTCGCGACCCCAAACGCCCTCAATCGGAGATGGTCATGTTCACCCGCAAAACCAAGGCATTCGCCCTCATCGCACTCTTCATGAACGCCCAGGCCGCAACTCTCCTCGCCCAATCCACGCCCCCCGCCACCGCTCCCGCAGCCGCCCCAAATCCCCCCCCAATCACCGATGCCGAGCTCGAACAACTCGTCGCCCCCGTCGCTCTCTATCCCGATTCCCTCCTCTCCCAGATTTTCATGGCGTCCACCTACCCCCTCGAAGTCGTCCAGGCCGACCGCTTCGCCAAGGCCAACCCCAAACTCACCGGCGACGCCCTCACGAAGGAACTCGAAAAGCAACCCTGGGACGCCAGCGTCAAATCCCTCGTCAACTTCCCCACCGTCCTCGCCATGATGAGCGAAAAACTCGACTCCACCATCAAGCTCGGCGACGCCTTCCTCGACGACCAGGCCCGAGTCTTGAACGCCGTCCAGAAACTTCGCGCCAAGGCCCAGGCCGAGGGCAACCTCAAGACCAACGAACAGCAGGTCGTCAATGTCGAAGCCGCGCCTCCGCCTGCTTCCTCCTCCACCACGGTCTACACCCCCTCCACCACTCAGATCATCACCATCGAACCCGCCAACCCCCAGGTCATCTACGTCCCCACTTACAATCCCACCGTCGTCTACGGCACCTGGCCCTATCCCGCTTACCCCCCCTACAGCTACTATCCCCCCGGTTACACCGCCGGCGCCGCACTCGTCGGCTTCGGTGTGGGAATGGCCGTCGGCGCCGCATGGGGCTACGCCTGGGGCAACTGCAACTGGAACGGCGGCGACGTCGACATCGACTACAACCGCAACACCAACATCAACACCAACATCGATCGCTCCAAATACCAGCAGAACCGCCAGGCCAACCAGGCCGATCGTCAAGGCAATCGCGATACCCGCCAGACCGACCGCCAGGGCAACCGCGATTCCCGTCAAACCGATCGCGGCGGCGCCGGCGGCGGAAACAAATGGCAGCACGACCCCTCCCACCGCCAGGGCGTCGCCTACCGCGACAACGCCACCAACCAACGCTACGGCGGCGCCGACAACCGCGCCGTCCAATCCCGCGAAGCCTATCGCGGCCGCGCCGACACCGGCCGCCAACAAATCAACAACGGCGCCGCCAACCAATACCGCGGCCAGAATGCACCCTCCCCCTCCAACCGCCCCAACACCGGTCAGGCGGGTGCTGGAAATCAGAACCGCCCCAATGCCGGTCAGGCCGGCGGCGCGCAGAACCGCCCCTCCAACGGTCAGACGGCCAACCCCGGCCAGAACCGCCCCAGCTCCAATCAACGCGGTAACTCCGCAACCCAGAGACCCAGTGGCGGCAGCAGCGGCGGCGGCTTCTCCGGCGCCGGCGGCGGCGGCAACTCCACCCGCAGCGCCAGCCAGCGCGGCAGCACCAGCCGCAGTTCCAGTGGCGCCAGCCGCGGCGGCGGTGGCAGCCGCGGTGGTGGAGGTGGACGCGGTGGTGGCGGACGCCGCTAACCAGAAATTCCTCTGAGGCAACGGGCCCAATCCTCGAACACCCACAGGAGATGCCATGCTCACCCGAAAAACCTACCGATCGGCCCTCGCCATAACCAGTCTCACTGTGGCCGTTTTCCTCACCTCACGCTTCTCCCCCGCACAAAACGTCGCTCCCGACCCCGGTTCACCCAGTGCCACCACCACCATCTCCGGCAAGCAACTCCCGGCGCCCGATCCCGCCTTCGGCGGCGTCATCAGCACCAAAGCCGTCGACTCCAAACCCTGGTGGTCCCCACGCATCGTCCCCCCGAAGAAAGCGCCTAACATCCTCCTCATCATGACCGACGACTGCGGCTTCGGCGCCCCTGGCACCTTCGGCGGCGTTATCCCCACCCCGGCACTCGATCGCATCGCCCAAACCGGCCTCCGCTACACCCAGTTCCATTCCTGCGCACTCTGCTCCCCAACCCGCGCCGCACTCATCACCGGACGCAACCACCACGTCGCCGGATACGGCGTCGTCGGCGAGGCCGCCACTGGCTACCCCGGATACGACTCCGTCATCCGCAAAGAATGCGGCACCATCGGCAGAATCCTCAAGGACAACGGCTACGCCACCGCCTGGTTCGGCAAGGACCACAACACCCCCTTCTACCAGGCCAGCCAGGCCGGCCCATTCGACCAGTGGCCCATCGGCATGGGCTTTGACTACTTCTACGGCTTCCTTGGCGGCGACACCAGCCAGTGGCAGCCCAACCTCTTCCGCAATACCACCGCCATCTACCCCTTCCAAGGCAACCCCAAATGGAATCTCACCACCGCCATGGCCGATGACGCCATCGGCTACATAAACCAGATGAGCGAGGTCGCCCCGGACAAACCCTTCTTCGTCTACTACGTCCCCGGCGGCGTCCACTCCCCGCACCACCCGACGCCGCAATGGATCTCCAAGGTCAGCGACATGCACCTCTTCGACAACGGCTGGAACAAACTCCGCGACACCATCTTCGAGAACCAGAAACGCCTCGGCATCCTGCCTGCCGACGCAAAGCTCACGCCCTGGCCCAAGGACCTGCCCCAGTGGGACACCCTCTCCTGGGACGAAAAAAAACTCTTCATCAAGCAGGCCGACGTCTTCGGCGCCTACCTCGCCTACACCGACCATGAAATCGGCCGCGTCATCCAGGCTGTCCAGGACATGGGCAAGCTCGACGATACGCTCATCATCTACATCAGCGGCGACAACGGCGCCAGCGCCGAGGGCATGCTCAACGGAACCCCCAACGAATTCACCACCTTCAACGGCGTCGCAGTCCCGGTCAAAGACCAGTTCCTCTGGTATGAATTCTGGGGCTCCGAGCGCACGTTTCCGCACTTCGCCGCATCCTGGGCATGGGCTTTCGATACGCCCTTCCAATGGACGAAACAGGTCGCCTCACACCGCGGCGGCACGGCGCAGGGCGTCTGCATGTCCTGGCCAGGCCACATCACCGACGTCGGTGCCATCCGCAGTCAATTCCACCACGTCATCGACATCGTCCCCACCATCCTCGAAGCCACCGGCATCCCCGCGCCCGACACCATCGATGGCATCAAGCAACGCCCCATCGAAGGCATCAGCATGGCTTACACCTGGGACAAGGCCAACGCCAATGCGCCCACCCGCCACACCACTCAATATTTCGAAATGCTCGGCAATCGCGCCATCTACCACGACGGCTGGATCGCCGCGACAACGCCGGTCACGCTCCCCTGGGAACTTAACACCAAACCGCCTCCCGACGTGATCACCGGCTACAAGTGGGAACTCTACAACCTCAAGGACGATGTTACCGAGTCCAACGACCTCGCCGCCCAAATGCCCGACAAAGTGAAGGAACTCCAGGACATCTTTTATTCCGAAGCAAAAAAATACAATGTCCTTCCCATCGACAACTCCACCCTCGCCCGCTTCCTGACGCCCCGCCCCAGTTCCACCGCGGGCCGAACCGAGTTCACCTATTCCGGCGAACTTGTGGGCGTCCCGGCCGCTTGCGCCCCGAATATCCTGGCCAAGGACTTCACCATTGAAGCCCTCGTCGAGATCCCTCGCGGCGGCGCGCAGGGAATGATCGTCACCGAAGGTGGCCGCTTCGGCGGCTACGGCTTGTTCCTTAGCCACAGCTACAACTATTGGCTCGAAAGTCCGGTGCTCCGCATCACGGGCATGACACTCCTGTTCGCTGGTGTACTCCTGACCTGGGCCAGCAAAGGTTGGCTCTGGTCGCGCTGGAAACTGCGCATCGGTTACGGAATGCTCCTGCTCGGTTCCTTCTGGTTGGTTGCCCTGGTGACCACGAGTATGGCGGACCTCGGCAAAGGCAAACCCGTCTTCCTTTACAACCTGCTCGATCTTCAGCGCACGATATGGGAAGGCCCCGAATTAAAGGCCGGCACCCACACCGTACGCTTCACTTTCAAGTACGACGGCCCCGGCTTTGGCAAGGGCGGCACCGGCGTGCTCTACGTTGACGACAAGGAAGTCGACAGAAAGTCCATGGAGCACTCGACCCCCGTCATGTTTCCTGAAGATGAAACGTTCGACGTCGGTGCTGACACCCACACGCCCCTTGCGCTTCTGGAGTATCGCTATGACTGCCCCTTCAGGTTCACCGGCAAAATCAACAGGCTGACCTATAAGCTCGGCCCATCGCAATACACCCAGGCCGACCGCGACCAGCTCCCGGCCATCGCCGCCCGGGTCGCTGCAGCCAGGGATTAGAGTCCCACGTTCACGTGAAGTCGAGAAGACATGAAGACACTGCTCATACTCGCCGGCCTCGCTGAAATGGCCACCGGCCTGGCACTCCTTATCGTTCCGCCACTTTGCGGACGCCTCCTCTTCGGCACGGAACTCGCCGGCGTCGCCATCCCCGTGGCGCGCGTCATGGGAATTGCCCTTTTGGCGCTTGGCGTAGGCTGCTGCTCCGGCTCCATCCTCTTCGCACTATGGATCTATACCACCGCCGTCGCAGTGTACCTGGCGTATCTCGGCATCGGCATGCAATGGACCGGAATCCTGCTCTGGCCCGCCGTCGCCGCACACGCCGCCTTGACCGTGCTGCTCACCAAAGCCCGATTCGCACCCTCGCCGCAGCCGCCAACCACTGTCCCGCAGGTATAGCGTCGCAGCGAACTGATGCCTCCAACTCTCGATCGGAGACGCCATGGCCACCCGAAAAACCAAAGCACTCGCCCTCATCGCTCTCTTCATCCACGCCCAGGCCGCATCGCTTCTCGCGCAAACCGCCGATTCCGCCCCTCCGGCCGCGCCTCCCTCCGCCCCGCCCCTCTCCAATGAGGAACTCGATCAAATCGTCGCTCCCATCGCACTCTATCCCGATTCCCTCCTCTCCCAGATCTTCATGGCCTCCACCTACCCGCTCGAAATCGTCCAGGCCGACCGCTTCGCCAAGGCCAATCCCAAGCTCACCGGTGATGCCCTCACCACCCAACTCGAAAGCCAGCCCTGGGATCCCAGCGTCAAATCCCTCGTCAACTTCCCCACCGTCCTCGCCATGATGAGCGAGCACCTTGATTCGACCATCAAGCTCGGCGACGCCTTCCTCGCCGATCAAAAATCCGTGATGGACGCCGTCCAACGCCTCCGCGCCAAGGCCCAGGCCGCCGGAAATCTCCAGACCACCCCGCAGCAAACAGTCATCATCGAGCAGGTGCCCCAAACCACCGTCCAGGTCATCCGCATCGAGCCCGCCACCCCGCAGGTCATTTACGTCCCGACATACAACCCGGTGGTCGTCTACGGCCCATGGCCCTATCCGACCTACCCCCCCTACTACTACCGTCCCCCCGGTTACGTTGCGACTTCCGCCGTCATCGGATTCGGCGTCGGATTCGCCTGCGGCGCCGCCTGGGGCTACGCCTGGGGAAACTGCAACTGGAACAACAACAACGTCAACGTCAACATCAATCGAAACACCAATATCAACACCAACATCAACCGTTCCAAGTACCAGAACAACGTCAACAACAACGGAAACTGGCAACACAACCCCGCCCATCGCCAGGGCGTTGCTTACCGTGACAACACCACCGCTCAGCGCTTCAACAGCGCCTCATCCAATCAGGCGATTCAGTCCCGCGAAGCCTATCGCGGTCGCTCCGACACCGGCCAACAGAATGTAAATCGCGGCGCTGCCGATCAATCCCGCGGCCAGAATGCCGCCTCCCCCTCCAACCGCGCCAACGCCGCACAGACTGGAATCCAGAACCGCCCAGCCTCTGGACAGACCGCCAATCCCGGCCAGAATCGCCCCAACACCACCCCGACCGGCAGCGCCGCGCAGAACCGCCCTGCCAATAGCACCGGAAACTCCGCCAGTCAGAACCGTGCCACCAACACCGGATTTAGCGGCGTCGACGGCGCCGGCAACGACACGCGCAGCGCCAGCCAGCGCGGCAGCACCAGCCGCAGTTCAACTCCCAACTCCGCCGGCGCTAGCCGTGCCAGCCCGCCTTCTTCCGGTGGAGCCGGCCGCGGTGGCGGTGGTGGCGGCGGCGGCCGCAGATAACCGTGGCCTGTCCGGCTTTCGTCCAACTTTCGTCTTTCGGCAGCTCAAAAAAAGGAACCGACCATGTGCCTCCCCATCTTCCAGAAGCATCCTTTGCTCCTCCTCTTCGTCTTCCTTCTCTCAAGTTTTTCCGCTGGCTGCGCTTCGCAGAAAACCTTCTCCGATCCCGACCTCGCCGTCGATGCCCTGGTCTCCTCTTTCCGCACCAACGATCAGGATCAGACCCGCCGCATCCTCGGCCCCGCCGGCGATGAACTCCTCTTCTCCGGAGATCCCGTCGAAGTCCAAACCGGACTCCAGAAATTCCTCCACGCCTACGACGAGAAACACGAACTCAGCGCCAATGACGACGGCACCGTGACCCTCTCCGTCGGCGACGACGAATGGCCCATGCCCATCCCGCTCGCCAAAAACGATAAGAATGCCTGGTACTTCGATACCGAGGCCGGAAAGGATGAAATCCTCAACCGCCGCATCGGACGCAACGAACTCGACACCATCCAGACCATGCTCGCCATCAACGACGCCCAGCGCGAATACGCCGAAACCGATCCCGACCACGACGGTGTCCCCGCCTACGCCCAGAAATTCCTGAGCGACCCCGGCAAAAAGAACGGACTCTACTGGCAGACAAAGGAAGGCGAGCCCGACAGCCCCCTCGGTCCCCTCGTCGCCACCGCCGCCAGCCAGGGCTACACCCATGCCACAAACGACGAACCCCAACCCTACCGCGGCTACTTCTACCACATGCTCACCGCCCAGGGTCCTTCCGCCCCCGGCGGCGCTCGCGATTACATCGTCAACGGCCAGATGCTCGGCGGATTCGCCGTCGTCGCCTACCCCGCCACCTACGGCAACTCCGGCATCATGACCTTCATCATCAACCAGGACGGCACCGTCTACCAGCGCGACCTCGGCGAAGACACCGCCAAGCTTGCCATCCAAATCACCACCTTCGACCCTGACGACAACTGGAAGAAAGTCGACGCCAAAGACGAAACTCCGCCCACCACCCAGCCGGCAAATTAAGTGCACCCGCGACGGGGATCGATCCCCCCGCGAAAGGGATCGATGCAAAAACAAAACGCCGCGACCACTCCGGTCGCGGCGTTTTTTATCAATTCGGGCAATCCCACTCAGGCGGAGAACGAGCTGCCGCAGCCGCACGTGTGCGTCGCGTTGGGGTTCTTGAACACGAACCCGCGGCCCATCACCTCGTCCTTAAAGTCGATCTCCGTCCCGTTGAGGTACAGATACGACTTGCGGTCCGCGAGGATCTTAATTCCATGGCATTCCATGATTTCATCGTTTTCTGGCGCCGATTCCGTCAGGTCCAGAACGTAGGAGAACCCCGAGCATCCGCCGCCTTTGACGCCAACGCGAAGCGCCACGCTCTCCGCCAACCCCTGATCCTTGATGATGGACCTAATTTCCTTCGCCGCCGCTTCCGAAAGTGTAATGGCCATGAATGGGCTCCTGAGTTCAGTAGAACGTAAATCGTTGCCAATCACTATAGTCGGCGGTCCGCCATCAAGGCAAGAAGCGCTTTTCCGGGAAAACATCGAGGGGAATTGGCGGCACCCAGACCGCCAAGACCCAGACCGCCAAGGTGCGTGTGTCAATGGCGGTCTCCCCCCAACTCCGATAGGAATTGTAGGGATTGAATAAAAATAATCGCATCAGCGTAGATGGCTGTGAGTGGAGGCGCGAGCGGGGATGGGAGGATAGGGATTTGTGCGAAGGGAGCGGTTTGGTATTGAAATTGAGTCTCAACACGCTGGGTTTTTTGCCCCAGTTCCCCTAGAATGTGGTCTCTGGGTGGCTTCGGCGGAAGCCGGGGCATCGGGGAGGCGGATTGCCGGATTATAGCGGCACCAGGAAGAAGATCGCGGGTCCTCGCCGGACAGCGCTGGGAGTAAAGCAATGCCTACTTCAACCGAAACAATCGAAGAGCTGGCCAGCCAGGAATACAAATGGGGCTGGAGCGCCAACGTGGAAGCGGACGAAGCGCCGCCGGGGCTGAATGAAGAGATCGTGCGGTTCATTTCGGCAAAGAAGAAAGAACCGCAGTGGATGCTGGATTGGCGCCTGAAGGCGTATCGGCACTGGCTGACGATGAAGGAGCCGAACTGGGCAAAGGCGGAGTATCCGCCGATCGATTACCAGGCGACGAAGTATTACTCGGCCCCGAAAGCGAAGCCGAAGTCGATCGATGAGGTCGATCCGGAACTGCTTGCCGTCTATGAGAAACTCGGGATCCCCCTTCACGAGCGGGAAGCGTTGTTGGGAATCGAGGAGCCGAAGGTTGCCGTCGATGCGGTGTTTGATTCCGTGTCGGTGACGACGACTTTTCAGAAAAAGCTCGGGGAACTGGGGATCATCTTCTGCGGATTCGGGGAGGCGGTGCAGAAGCATCCGGAGCTGGTGAAGAAGTATCTGGGAACGGTGGTGCCGTACTCGGACAATTTCTTTGCGACGTTGAACTCGGCGGTGTTTACGGACGGGTCGTTTGCGTACATTCCGAAGGGCGTGCGCTGCCCGATGGAACTGTCGACGTACTTCCGCATCAATGCGCGGAACACGGGGCAGTTTGAGCGGACGCTGATCATTGCAGATGAGGGGGCTTACGTCAGTTATCTTGAAGGGTGCACGGCTCCGCAGCGGGATGAGAATCAGTTGCATGCGGCGGTGGTGGAACTGGTGGCGCTTCCGGGCGCGACGATCAAGTATTCCACGGTGCAGAACTGGTATCCGGGCGATCCGAAGAGCGGGAAGGGCGGGATTTATAATTTTGTGACGAAGCGCGGGAAGGCGTTTGAGAATTCGAAGATCACGTGGACGCAGGTGGAAACCGGGAGCGCGATCACGTGGAAATACCCGAGCTGCATTCTGCAGGGGGATAATTCGGTTGGGGAGTTCTATTCGGTGGCGCTGACGAATCATTATCAGCAGGCGGATACCGGCACGAAGATGATTCACATCGGGAAGAACACGAAGAGCACGATCGTTTCGAAGGGCATCTCGGCGGGCTTTGGGCAGAATACTTACCGTGGATTGGTGAAGATCATGCCGAAGGCGGAGAATGCGCGGAATTACACGCAGTGCGATTCTTTGCTGCTGGGGGACAAGTGCGGGGCGCATACTTCGCCGTACATTGAGGTGAAGAATAAGTCGTCGCGTGTGGAGCATGAGGCTTCGACGTCGAAGATTGGCGAAGATCAGTTGTTCTACTGCAAGACGCGCGGGATTGCGCTGGAAGATGCGATCAATATGATTGTGTCGGGGTTCTGCAAGGAAGTGTTCCGGGAGTTGCCGATGGAGTTTGCGGTGGAGGCGCAGAAGTTATTGGGGGTGTCACTCGAAGGCTCCGTGGGTTAAGTGATGCCAAAGAAGATACGGGAATTGAAAAGCATGCTCAGGAACGCAGGTTGGATTCTTATTGAAGGGGGGAAGGGGAGCCATACGAAGTGGATGCATCCGCGAGTTGCGAGGCGGTTGATCCTCTCCGGAAAAGATGGAAGTGACGCAAAGAAGTACCAGGAAAAGGATGTCGCACGCGCGATCCAGGAGACGTCCGGTGAGTAAGAAAGCGGTCGAGAAAGCGAACAAATACAGCGTCATCATCCAGTGGTCTGAGGAAGATGAGGCGTTTGTGGCGACGCTTCCGGAATGGGGCGGATGCCACACGCACGGCGCAACGTACGAGGAGGCGGCGAAGAACGCGCGAGAGGTCCTCGAATTGCTCATCGAGACGGAACAAGAGGAAGGTCGCGAGTTGCCTCCGGCCCACGGGTTCATGTTTCCGGGGCCAACTGGCTTTACGTACGAACTTAATCATCTCACTCCAGTACGAAAGGTTCGGCATGTCACTGCTTGAGATTCGGAATTTGCATGCGGAAGTCGCCGGCGGCGGGCGGAAGATTTTGAAGGGGGTCGATCTGACGATCGATACCGGGGAAATTCACGCGATCATGGGGAAGAACGGGTCGGGGAAATCGACGCTTTGCCAGGTGCTGGCGGGGCGGGAGGTGTATGAAGTGACGGAGGGTCAGGTTCTTTTTCATGGGAAGGATCTGCTGGAAATGGCTCCGGAAGAACGGGCGCGCGAGGGAATGTTTCTCGGATTCCAGTACCCCGTTGAAATTCCGGGCGTCTCCACGAGTTACTTCCTCAAGGCTGCGGTCAACGAGACCCGCAAGCACCATGGCCAGCCAGAACTCAATGCCGCGGAGTTTCTCCATTTGATCAAGGAAAAGATGAGCCTGCTGGAAATGGACTCCACGTTCATGAACCGGGCCATCAACGAAGGGTTCTCCGGCGGTGAGAAGAAGCGAAATGAGGTGTTCCAGATGGCGGTGGTGAGTCCGCTGCTGGGCCTGCTCGACGAAACGGACTCGGGTCTGGATATCGACGCGCTCAAGACGGTCGCCAACGGGGTCAACAAGATCCATCAGTCGGACAAGAACAAGGCGATTCTGCTCGTCACGCACTACCAGCGGCTGCTGAACTACATCGTGCCGGACAAGGTGCACGTGATGATGGATGGGCGGATCGTGAAGAGCGGCGGCAAGGAACTGGCGCTGGAGTTGGAAACGCGCGGGTACGATTGGATTGAAGATGAAGTGGCCTCGAAGGCCTGATGTAGGCGCATGCTTCCCCGGCCCAAAGGCCGGGGCTAAACCGGAAAGACCAGACGGGGTTATTCAGGATGACCAGTTTGCTTGAACAAACGAATAGTTTTGTGAAGAGCTTCGAAACCACACCGGGGCACTCGCGTCCGTGGGTGAACGAGCTGCGCGAGAGCGGCATCGACGCGTTCCGCCGGCTTGGGTTTCCGACGACGAAGCAGGAAGAATGGCGCGACACGAACGTTGCCACCGTGGCGAATACGACGTTCGCGCCCGCGCCGGTGGTGACCGGCCAGACGACCATTAATCTGTTCAACCAGTACACCTTCGGCAAGGAGGCCGCCGCCGAGCTCGTGTTCATCAACGGCCACTTTGATGCCCATCTGAGCACGGTCAGCGCGCTTCCAAGAGGGATTCGGGTGCAGAGCCTTGAACAGGCGTTCCAATCTGATGCCGTGATCCTCGAAAAGCATTTGGGGAAGCATGCGAAGATTTCGGAGCATCCGTTTGCCGCGCTGAATACGGGGTTTGTGCGTGAAGGGGCGTTTGTACACGTCGCGCGCGGGGCCACATGCGAGAAGCCGATTCACCTGCTGTTTTTGACGGTGGCGACGGGGCAGACGATCGCGAGTCATCCGCGCGTGCTGGTGATTGCAGAGGAGAACAGCGATTCGTCGATCGTGGAGACGTATGCGGGCACGAACGGGGCGATTTATCTGACGAATGCGGTCACGGAAATCGTGCAGGAGAAGAATGCCCGCATCGATCACAACAAGCTGCAGCAGGAGGGGAGCGACGCGTATCACATTGCGCTGATGCAGGTGAATCTGGCGACTTCCAGCCTGTTTGTGAGTCACTCAACGAGCATTGGGAGCAAGCTGACGCGGAATGATCTGCATGTGTTCCTTGGCGGCGAACGTGCGGAAGCCACGCTGAATGGCCTTGTGCTGGCGAAGGGCGAACAGCATATCGACAACCACACGCTGCTGCACCACGAGAAGGCACATTGTCCGAGCCATGAGCTGTACAAGCACGTGCTCGGGGATAATGCGACGGGGGTGTTCAAGGGGAAGATTTTTGTGCAGAAGGACGCGCAGAAGACGGACTCGAAGCAGACGAGCAAGTCGCTGCTTCTGACGGATACGGCGTTCATGAATTCGCAGCCGGCGCTGGAGATTTATGCGGATGACGTGAAGTGCACGCACGGTTCGACGATTGGGCCGGTGGATGAGAATGCGGTGTTTTATTTGATTTCGCGCGGGTTGAGTTTGGCGCAGGCGCGGCATCTGATGACGTATGCGTTTGCGGCGGATATCACGCGGCGTATTCGGGTGGGGCCGGTGCGGGCGCGGATTGAGGATTTCATGGCGGCGCAGCATGGGTTGCCGCTGGATCTGCGGATTGCGGATGAGGCGCGGCATGATGTGGCGCTGCTGTGATCGAGCGCACATGATGGGTGCGCGGTAAGTCACCACAGAGTCACAGAGGACACAGAGACGCACAGAGATTTGGAATTGGAAAGGGGCGATCAGGTGCCTGATCGCCCCTTTTGTTTTTTTTGCGGTACGGCCTGCGGGCCTTCATGGGCGGGACGCCCATGCCACAATGCCACGTTACCCGATATAGATGGGGTCGCGTTTGCCTTCTTTTTTTAGCTGGTCGTGGTTGGCGATGAGGTAGTCGATGGTTTGGAGGAAGTATTTGGCGGGTTCGGTGCTGTAGATGGTGGCATCGAGATCGACGGGGAGGAGGCGGTTGTGGATTTCGGCGCGGTAGGCGTCGTCGTGGATCATGCGGTCGGCGAGGTTGAGGTATTCGTCTTCAGTGGTGGCGGTGCATTCCTTCATGCCGACGAGGCGGAGCATTTCCGGGCCGATGCGGTTGTACCACTTGGTGCCTTCCCAGGAGATGGTGGGCAGCCGGAGCCAGAGGGAGTCGGAGATGGTGTTGCAGCCGCCGAAGTGGAAGGAGTCCATGGAGAAGTGGCCTTCCTCCATGAGGTTCATATAGCGTTCGTAATCGAGCTGTGGGAGGACTTCGACATGCTTTTCGCCGAGCTGTGCCCGGAGGTCGCGGACGAAGGGGATGTGGTCGTTTGCGCGGGCGGTGGAGTAGCCGATGAAGAGGCGGAAGACGATGGGGCGTTTCGAGCGTTCGATGAGCTTCTTGAGCGTGAGGACGAAGGGGTAGTTGACCTTCTGGGTGTTCCAGGAGCAGTTGATGATGATGCGTCCGTCGTCCTTGGGTTTGCCGCCGATGGCTTTGTAGGTCGGTTTGTTGTGAATGACGCCCATGCCGGGGATGAGGACGAGGCGTTCGGAGTAGTTGACTTCGGGGTTTTCGGGGAGTTCGACGTCTTTGCCGCTGACGTAGTAATCCATGTCGGCGCCCCAGGTGCTGACGGAGTGGCCGGGCCAGCAGAGCTGGATGGGGGCGATGCGGCGATTGGCGAGGAGGATGCTTTCCATGCACATGCCGACGTCGGGGTAGATGACGACCTGGTAGTCGTTGTCGCCGAGCTTGGACATGTTGGGCTGGCCGGTGGGGAGCGTGTTGACGACGTAGGTTTCGTCGAAGAGGCTGGTTTCCTGCGGGGCGTACTGGCCGAGCTCGAAGAACGTGAGGTGGTATTTTTCCTTGAGCGCCTTGAGGTAGTGATAATAGTTGCGGTAGACGGAATGTCCGGATTTCCAGTTCGCGCAGAGGACGGCGATCTTTTTTGGGTTCGGCCGGCTGACGATGCGCGGCAGCATCTTCTCATAGCGCTGGATCGAGGCGTTCACGTGGGTCTTGATTTTCGTGTCGACTTTGCCGTCGATGTAGGTGGCGCCGAAGAAGACTTCCTGCACATCCTGCGGGATGAAGAGGTTGGGGTGGCTGAACTCGAAGTGCTCCTTGAGGTTGTTCCATTCGAGCTCATTGAGGGTGGCGCTGTAGAAGATGCTGGCGTACTGGAGGTACCAGCGGGAGGCGATTTCGGGGGCGAGGTCGAAGAGGGCCTTGCGGTCGAACTTCACGGTGTTGCGGGCGTTGTAGAGCGTGAGCACCTGGACGAAATTGGCGGTCTGATCGCGCAGGATTTCGAGCCAGGGGTCGGTGTTCTTGAAGGAGGAGATGGAGACGAGGTTGCAGATGGTGCGGTTCATGTCGACGAAGTGGACGATGAAGCGTTCCGGGACGCGGAAGTCCGGCTGCGTGAAGATGAAGAGGAAGTTCTTCAGGAAGGAGTTGATGAAGTAGCGGCCCGGGCCGTCGAGCTGCTGCATCGTCTGGATTCGAAAATACTGCAGCACGTTGAGCATCTGCTCGCACATTTCCTCGGTGCGGCCGGCGCGGTAAAGATCGATGAGTGCCTGGGAATTGAACGTCGGAGGCGGGAGTGGCGCGGGTGCAGGCCGTGTCATACGTCAAAACCTCTCAGGGGAAACTGAAATAGGGATGTGTACGGACCGCTAAGTATACCGGCGATCGCGCGGCGGCCAAGCGTTTCAATATTACCGGGCGTTGGGCGTTGGCCGGGGCGAACGCCGCTTGCGGGAGACCCGTCATCGGAAGGCGGATTAGTCGCAAGCGTCGCGGAAGGCTACAATCATGATCATGACGCTGCAGGCTGAAAACCGCATGGGCACCTCGTCCCCGGTGAAACTCCACTGGGATGTGGATCGCATTCGCGCCGACTTCCCCATCCTCTCGACCACCGTTTCACGTCCCTCCCCCCCCCCCACACACACGCCCAGGCCGCTGGTGTACCTGGACAATGCGGCGACGACGCAGAAACCGCGTGCGGTCATCGATGCGATCGTCCGGTATTACGAATCTCAGAACGCGAACATCCACCGCGGGGTTTACCAGCTCAGTCAGACGGCGACATCCGCCTATGAGGGCGTGCGCGAGAAAGTGCGGTCGTTCGTGAACGCCCGTGAGAGTGCCGAGATCATTTTTACTCGCGGGACGACGGAGGGGATCAACCTTGTCGCGAGCAGTTGGGGCCGCACGAACCTCCGGGCAGGAGATGAGGTGGTCGTCAGCCACCTTGAGCATCACTCGGACATTGTTCCGTGGCAGATGGTCTGCGAGGCGACGGGCGCGACGCTGAAGGTCATTCCGATTAATGACAGGGGGGAACTCGTTCTGGAGGAGCTTCAGCGCTTTCTTGCGGGCGGGCATGTGAAGATCATCGCGGTGAATCATGTGAGCAATTCTCTGGGGACGATCAATCCTGTTGGCGAGATCTCCCGCATGGCGCACGCTGCGGGGGCCCGCGTTCTGATCGATGGCGCGCAGTGGGTCGCGCACGGGAAAACCGACGTGCAGGCCCTGGACGCGGACTTTTACGTCTTCAGCGGGCACAAGCTGATCGGGCCAACCGGCATTGGCGTTCTTTACGGGAAGCGCGAACTGCTCGATGCGATGCCGCCCTACCAGGGCGGCGGCGACATGATTGCGTCGGTCACTTTCCCCAGGACGGAGTACGCTGCGCTTCCGAACAAATTCGAAGCAGGCACGCCGGATATTGCGGGTGTCGTCGGTCTGGGCGCGGCCATCGATTACATCAACGCGCTCGGGCTTGATCAGATCGGGAGCTATGAGCACGCGCTTCTCACGTACGCCACTGAGAAGTTAAGTGGCGTACCCGGGCTGAAGATCATCGGCACCGCCGCGAAGAAGGCCGCAGTTGTTTCCTTCATCATGGAAGGACATTCGACGCTCGACATTGGAATGAAGCTCGATCAGGAAGGCATCTGCGTGCGCACCGGCCACCATTGCTGCCAGCCGGTGATGGAGCGGTTCCAGATTGGGTCCACGGCGCGGGCCTCATTTGCGTTCTACAACACGCGAGAGGAGATCGACGCGCTCGTGGCCGCCCTGCACAAGATAGCAGGCTCCAAATCGGCTACGCGGGACTTCGCTCCGCACGCCGCCCCCGCCACGGTTGAATATCCGAAAGCCACGGCGCCATCGCCCCGTGCTGCGGCCGCAAAACTCGCCGAAGACTTCGAGCTCCTTGGCGAACGCGACGCGCGTAATGAATACGTCCTGGACCTCGCGGATCGCCTTCCGCACACCTTCGACCTGCTCAAAAAAGTCACGCCGCGCGTGCAGGGGTGCATGAGCCAGGTGCATCTGCTGGCCCGCAGACAGCCGGGCTCCACCGACATTGTTGAATTCGTCGCCGACGCCGATGCCGACATCGTCCGCGGCCTGATTGCCGTGCTGCAACGCATCTACTCCGGCCAGCACGCCAAGGACATCCTCGGCTTCAACATCGAGGAATTCTTCAACCGCATCGGACTCGACGGCTTCATTACGTCGCAGCGACGCAACGGCCTGGCCGGCATGGTTGCAAGAATCCGTGAGCGCGCAAAGGAAATCGCCGACGGCAAATAACTGCGGCAAACAACCGATGACCGACTCTTCCAGGAAGCTCTCGCTGCACCAGGCCCAGACCGCCGAAGACCACGCCGCCCGCATCATGCGGGAGAAAATTGGCGATGTGCGCGAACTGGCCAAGGCCCCCGCGCCTTCAACGCCCATTGCTGAAGGCATCTCCGCTCCGGATCAGCGGGCGCTTCACGACAAGATTGTCGCCGCTCTGCAAACCGTGTTCGACCCGGAAATTCCGCTCAACATTTACGACCTCGGCCTGATCTACAAACTCGCCATCGATCCGGCCAACGCCGTCAAGGTGCAAATGACGCTCACCGCCCCCGGCTGCCCGGTGGCGGGTTCCATTCTTGCCGAAGTGAAACGCAAGGTTGAAGCGATTCCCGAGGTGCCGAAGGTCGATGTCGAACTGGTCTGGGATCCCCCCTGGACGCGCGATCGGCTTACGGAAGCGGCTCGTCTGGAACTCGGATTATTCTGATTGCGTCGCCGGCGCCGGCCCTGGCGGAGGCACCGGCACTCCACCGGATTTGAACATCGGTGGAGGCGGCGGGGGCAGCGGCACGGGTTGCGACGGCATCGTCGCGGCACGCTCCGACACGCCCGGCGTCAACGGCACCTTCCGCTTCGCCGCTTCTGAAATCAGATATCCCGCGGGAATCGTCTCCGGCCCCGGCTCCCGTGAAATCCCGACACGAATCGTCACCTCTGGAAGCGCATAAGGCTGCACATACCCCGGATCGTACCCATATCCCCAATACGCATGCCGCCCACGTCCGTAATACACTGCCCCGTAATTCCCAGGATAATAGTAGCTCCCGTAATCCAGATACACTTGCTGGTCCAGAATCTCGAAGTACGGATCATTCCGCAGCACCGCCAGCTCCGCCGACCGCACCAGGCAATACCACCGCGCTTCTCCCACCGGCATGTCCGCATCACCCGTGAATGTCACTTCATAGGAATTCGGCCCGATCGGCACGTCCGTATAACCCACCCCGCCGGTCAAGGGATGATACACATTGCATCCCGCCAGAATCAGCGAAGTCAGAAGCAGCAGTCGCTTGAACATAGTCACCCCCGGAAGGAACAACATCATCGTAGAGCGCCCTTCGCCGTGAAGCGAGCGCCATCACAGCTTCGCCACCTGCCGGAGCGCCTCGTAAAGCACAATTCCCGCTGCCGTCGACACATTGAGCCCGCGAGAATTCTCAGCCATGGGAATCCTCACCACCCGCTCCCGATGCCGCTCCAACAACTCCGCGGGCAGCCCCGCCGATTCCTTGCCGAAAAAGATCCACGCGTTGGGCTCGAACCCCGCCGACCAGTGCGCCGGCCCATCCAGCCCGGACGTGAGCCAAATCGGCTCCGTCCCGATCCGCCCCATCAGCGCCGCGAGATCATCATGCACCGTCATCGCCACATGCTGCAGATAATCCATCCCCGCCCGCTTGAAATGCCTGTCCGAGAGGAAGAATCCCAGCGGCCGCACCAGGTGCAGCTCCGCCCCCGTCGCCGCGCACAGTCGGGCGATGTTCCCCGTATTCTGCGGAATTTCCGGTTCCACAAGAACAATCCTGAGATGGTGCGACGCAAGCATGGCTGAATTATCGCTCATTGCGCGGGACAGTCGTTTCGCGGTCATCCTTCTTGCGGGCTTCGTTCTCCTGTTCGTTTGCATCCGGATCCGGCGGGGTCGGCGGGGCCTTCTGCGACACCACCAGTGTCCGCGCAAACAAATCCCCCAGCCGCTGCCGCTGCTGCGACATGAAAATGTAAATGATCAGAATCCCGGACAGCAGCTCCGGCACCCGCACCAGGTTCCGAAGCAACACCGCCGCCACCGTCGGGGATCGCCCATCAATCATCAGCACCTGCATTCCCAGAATCGCCTTCCCGATCGATCGGCGGAAGAACAGCTCCCCGATCGTCACGTGCAGGAGATACGCCCCCAGCACATACATCAGCAGCGGCGCGTTCAGCAGTTCCTCCGGACTCGCCAACGCCGCAAACCATGTCGCAAACATGCCGGTGAAGGCCCCCGTATCGAACATTCCCATCACCGCGCTCACCACGATCAACGGTATCCCCAGGTCAATCCCGAACCCGAACGCCCGCATGTGCAGCGGCGCCACCTCCAGGTCCGACGGCAGCTTGGGCGTCATCGGCTGTTGCCGCCATTGCCACAATGACAGGAACAGCACCAGAATCATTATCACCATGGCGATGTTCTGTACGATCTCCACCTGGTGTTGCGGCGTCCGCGCCTCCACGAGCGTCGGCTGCGTCACCGCCCGCCCGCGCTGGTCGAAAATCTGGCACATCAGCGCGTGGTCCTTCGACGTGCTGATCACCGCCAGCGAATTCTCCGCCGGCCCCACCACGATGTTCGCCGGCGACTCATCCGGCGCCGGCTGTCCGAGCGACAACGGCGGCAGAAAATTCCGCGGCGGCAGCGTCAAATCCGCCGCCGACGTCGGTTCCGTCATCATCCACCCGCCCCGCAGCACCACTTCCTGCGGCGAAATCACCGGCCAGACCACGTACAGCGTCTGATCGAGCAGCGCCGTCATCAGCCGCGTGCTGGGGGGCAACGGTTCTTCCAGCCGCGACATGACCCCCTTCGACCACTCCGCATTCGGCTTGGTCACATCCAGCGAGCGCGCCACCAGCGTCGACGCCGCCGCCGGATCCACCCACATGACAATCAGCCGACCGCCGACGACGCCCGCCGCCACGAACGCGCGATCCCCCGGCACTTCGTCGGTCGAGATTTTCGAAGGCGCTCCAAGGGGCGGAAGCACCGTCCAATGCCCCGCACAGTACGCGTACGCATTGACCAGCACGGGCCCGGGCACAGGCTGCGTTGCGGCCGACGGCGCGGTCGCGGCCGCAGTCGCCGGCCGCGTGCTCAGCGTATACGGATTGTCGAATGGATTCTCCACGCCCGGCAATGTCGTGGACGGCGACCGCATCTTCATCGGTTCCGGCATCAGCCGATCCCCCGGCTTCTTCGCATCCCACGGCTGTGCGCCAAGCGTCACCGTAAAAATCTGCTGCGACGAGGCCGCCGTTGCCAGAAGCGTGTGATCCCGGGGCAGACACGCCCGCGGATCGTGGCTGTCGAGCGTAAATCGCGTGAAAGCGCCCGGCGCAAGCACGTATGCGGCCGGGGGAGAACTCGCATTATCCAGCGTGCTCGCCGCCAGCCCCTGGGCGGAACCTCGGGCATACGACACGCCATCGATCTGACAAAGAGACCACACCCCCGAATTGCTCGACCGCTGCAGCAGTCGATACGCCGGACTGTTGTCGACGACCAGCGGGCAGATCACCCAAATATTCTTCGCATCCCCGGCGGCGAGCAGCTCAGGCGCTTCGGTGCCGTTCGGTGCGTTCGTCGCGGGGGCGCTCGCCGGCGGCGGGATCAGCCGCGTTGCCGACGTGGAAGCCTCCGTCGTCGCCTGCGATGCCGCGGCACCACCTCCCTGCGTTTCCACCTGCGTCCGGAGCGAAATGATCAGAAAGAGAATGAACGGTGCAAGCAGAGCGGCGAACAGGATCGCCGTCCATGTGCTGCGGTTGTAATTTGCCATGCGGGGTATTGTAGCGGCGACGGTGCGCGGCGAAAGCGAACTTCCATCGTTCTCCTTCGTATTACTCCTGTCGCCCCGCTCGTCCTTTGTGGTAAAGTTCCCGCCATGAAAATTCTGATCACCGGCTCCTCAGGTCAAATCGGCACTAACCTGGCCCTTGTGCTTTCGCAGCGCGGCGATTCCGTCCTCGGCGTCGACAAACGCCCCAACACCTGGACCCGGAAATTCCCCACCGAAATCCACGACCTGACGAAGCCCATCTCTTCCGCGCCCACGGGCATCCGCAACTTCGCCCCCGACCTCATCGTCCACCTCGCCGCCTGGGCCAAGGTTCACCAGCTCGTCAAGGAACCGGAAAAATCCCTCGAAAACGTCAGCATGAGTTTCTGGGCGCTCGAACTTGCCCGTGCCACCGGCGCGCCCATCGTCTTTGGCTCCTCGCGCGAGGTCTACGGCGACGTGCTCCGCCACGTCACCGACGAATCCATGGCCGACTTCGTCATCGCCGAGTCCCCCTATTCCGCCAGCAAAATCGCCGGCGAAGCCTTCTTCTCCAGCTACGCCCGCTGCTACGGAATCAAAACCCTCGTCTTCCGCTTCTCCAACGTCTACGGCCGATACGACAACGATCTCGCCCGCATGGAACGCGTCATCCCCCTCTTCGTCCGCAAAATCTCCCGCGGCGAACCCATCACCGTCTTCGGCCGCGACAAAATGCTCGACTTCACCTACATCGACGACTGCGTTTCGGGCGTCATCGCCGGCATCGATGCCCTCCGCGCCGGCCGCGTCACCAACCAGACGATCAATCTTGCGTACGGGCAGGGCCAAACCCTCTACGATCTCGTCACGCTCATCGAACTCGCCACCGGCAAGACCGCCGATGCCACTTACTCTGCCAGCCAGACCGGTGAAGTCACCCGCTACGTCGCCGACGTCTCGAAAGCCCGCCAACTCCTCGCCTATTCGCCCCAAACCCCGCTATCCCGCGGCATCGGCCTTTACGTGCAATGGTGCCGGGAGACTGGTTTCATCGGCTGATGCCAATATCTGTTAAGTCGGCAAACGCGCGCCACAGACAGGTTGTCGGCCCGTATGAGTAGTGCCGTTCTCCGCACGACACGCCTTGTCCGGGAAGATACACTTGCTGGAGTTGTTCCGACGTGTTTCCGAGACCCTCATGTCCGATCTCTTCGAGCCCATGCGAAAGAAAAACCGCGACGCCACCATGCCCCTCGCCGCGCGGATGCGGCCGCGCACGCTCGACGAATTCGCCGGCCAGACCCACATCCTCGGCCCCGGCAAGCTCCTCCGCCGCATGATCGAAGCCGACCGCCTCACCTCCCTGATCTTCTACGGCCCGCCGGGCACCGGAAAAACCACCCTCGCCCACCTCATCGCCCTTCACACCAAATGCCACTTCGTCGAGATGAACGCCGCCGCCGTCGGGGTGAAGGAAGTCCGCGAAGTTCTCGCCGACGCCAAAGCCCGCCTCGGCGACACCGCCCAGCGGAGCGTCCTCTTCCTCGATGAAATCCACCGCTTCAACAAGGCCCAGCAGGACATCCTCCTCCCAGACGTCGAAATGGGCCAGATCATTCTCGTGGGTGCCACCACGGAAAATCCTTTCTTTTCCGTCAATTCCGCCTTGGTTTCCCGCTCCCAGATCTTCCAGTTCCAGTCCCTCACAGAAGCGGAAATACGCTCAATCATTTGGGCCGCATCGTCCGATAAGGAAAGAGGATATGGCAATCTGCCGCTCGACCTGAAACCCGAGGCCGTCGAGCACTGGGTCACCGTTTCCGACGGCGACGCCCGCCGTGGCCTCACCGCTCTGGAGATCGCAGTTCTCTCCGGCGGCAAACGGGAAAACAATGCCGGCGGTAGAATTGTCATCGATCTCGAAGTCGCCCAGGAGTCCATTCAGCGGAAGGCCGTCGTTTATGATGCCACCGGTGATCAGCATTACGATGCCGCCAGCGCTCTCATCAAGTCGATGCGCGGCAGCGATCCCGACGCCGCTCTCTATTGGCTGGCCCGCATGCTCCACGCCGGCGAGGACCCGCGATTCATCGCACGCCGCATCGCCATTCTCGCCAGCGAAGACATCGGCAATGCCGACCCCGCGGCACTTATTCTGGCAGGCGCCATGATCAACGTCGTCGAACTCATCGGTATGCCCGAGGCCCAGCTCACACTGGCCCAGGCCGTCGCTTACATGGCCTGCTGCCCCAAGAGCAACGCCGCCACCATCGGCATCAGCGAGGCCCTGGCGGATGTCGAGAACAACCGCACCATTCCCGTGCCACGACACCTGCGAGATGCCCACTACCAAGGCGCCAAGGAACTCGGCCACACCGGATATAAGTACGCTCACGATTACCCCGAAGGCTACGCCCCCCAGGAATACCTGGGTGTCGAAAAGCATTACTACCGCCCCACCGATCGCGGAAAAGAGGCGGTGTTTAAGGCCTATCTCGATAAACTGGCTAAAATCCGGGCAGAGTACCCGCCGGGCAGCGAGGAAACGAGCAAGCCATGAGCAAAAACCTCATTCGCGCCAACATGAAAGAGTTTCTTGCCCGCATGACGCCCGAGGAGCGCCACGCCCGCTCGCTGGCCGCCTGCCACAACCTCATTACCACCCGGGAATTCAAGCAGGCCCAGATGATCATGATCTTTCTCTCGATGCCGATCGAAGTGGAAACCAGCACGCTCGCCGTCGAAGCCTGGCAGGAAGGGAAAAGCATTGCCGCGCCGCGCATCGACTGGAATACCAAGAAGATGGAACCCGTTGAGATCAAGAGCCTCGACGTCGGTCTGCAGACCAGGCCGGTCCTCGGGAACCAGACCCCATCCGGCGCTCAAAGCATCCGCGAACCCGTCTCCGGCACCGTCGTGCCCCTCGCGCTCATCGACATGGTCGTCATCCCGGGCCTCGCCTTCGATCGCCGCGGATACCGCGTCGGCCGCGGCCGCGGATTCTACGACCGTTTCCTCGCCCAGCAGGATTTCCAGGGCATCCGTGCCGCTCTCTGCTTCCATGAGCAATTGCAGATTGATGCGCTTCCCTGCGAGCCGCACGATATCCCGATGAATTTGGTCGTCACCGATAAGGAAGTGGTCCGCTGCTCCAGCCACGGCGGACGCAACCACGGTTAGCCCAATTCCTTGTCGTTCGAGCACCAGCACATGGCCCGATATGGACGTAACAAAAACTCTGGTTGGGGCGCCGTCTCCACGTGGACGATCCTCGCCCTGATCGCCGGCTGGGGGCTGTGGCAGCTCGCACAGTTCCGCCACACGCTCCTCGCGCAAACCGCGACGGCCCGCACGGAATCCGTGCCCCAGAACACCGCCGATTCGGACACCGACCCCGCCGCAACCGAGAGTGCCTCCCCCTCGCCGGCAGCCCCAGCCCCGCCGATTCAGGTCGCGCAGGCCAATGCCACGCCGGATGATGATACCGTCGGCGACGGCAGCAGCGCCGTCGGCGGCAGCACCCCCTCCGTCGAGATCGACTCCGACCCGGAAGCCAACGTGCTCATCGCCCGCGGAATCGCCGACCTCGACGACGGCCGCATCATCGAGGGCCGCACCGCTCTCAATTCCGCCCTCGCAATCCTCGAAGACGCGCCCGCCAGCGACCCTCGTCCCGCCCGGCTGCGGCGGCAACTCACCGATCTGAACGAAGGCATTTTCCTGGGATCCGCGATCCTGCCTGAAGATGCCGCAGCACGTTACATCGATATCCACTACGGCGATTCTTTCCTCAAGATTGGCCGACGTTATTCCATCTCCGCCGATTTTCTGCAAACGATCAATCCGACGCTTAACCCCCGAAATCTGAAGCCCGCCAGCGGGGTCAAGATTGTCGAAGGGCCGTTTCGCCTCAGGCTCGTCAAGCACAATCACCGGCTCGATTTGTTTGCCCGCGACTGGTACGTCCGCAGTTACCCTGCCCAATTGGAAGTCGGAAATTACCTCCCTGCAGGCACTTACCGCATTCGTTCGGCGGGCAAAATCCGCGTCGGGGATCGCGTCTGGATCGGATTCGATGGCGCCGACTCCGGCACGCGCGACATCTCCCTGGGGTGGATCTACGGTGATGCAGGCCCGCGCGCCGGCAACCCCGCCGACGACCGCTCCACCGGCTTGAAACTCGCAGACAACGACCTCGCGCAAGTCTACAATTTAGTCGTAGAGAACCGCTCCCTTCTCCACGTGGAACCCTGAGCGCCACCTCGATTTACGTTTCGAGAGACCGTTTAATCTGGATTCGCCCGATGGCCGTCAAAGTACAGTGCAGCCGATGCAATGCAACCCTCGAACTGGATGAGGGTTTCCGAGGGGGCGTTTGCCGCTGCGGGTGCGGGGCCCTGCTGCAGGTGCCGCGGTCTGCCACGGAAGGGGCGGCCAAGGTTCGCCCCGCCGGACCGCCGACTGCGCAGCAGCCCGCGCTTCGTCCCACTTCTGAGAGCGCCCAATCGACCCTTTCCGATCCCCGGAGCAACACCCTCAGCGGCATCTCGGGGTCCGGTTTGCCACGCCCAGTCCCCGTCGCACACTCCCCAAAAGCCAGGAGCTCCCGTTCGCGGAGCGGCAAAGGAGCACCCACTTCCCCCACTGCGCCGCCAGCTCCTCCGCCGACCAAAACCTCCGCAACAAGCCGGCCCAAATCGTCACCCCGCCTGCCGCTTTTGATCGCACTGATGATCGCGGCCGTTCTTCTCGTCGTTGCAGCGGCCTACCTGCTGCGTTGAGTCCGTGCCGGCTCCGCGCCGTGACATCCCCGCCTCTTGCCCTTATCTTCAACGGCTTTCCGGATTATTCGTCGGAGCCTCCCCTCCCCCGTCTGTGGGCTCGGACTCCCATCGCAGTTCAAGCGGAGACCCTGGTGCTCTCAAATTCGTCCATCCTGTCGGCAACCCTGCTGCTTCCCGTCCTTGGCGGTTTGTCGATCCTCCTGATTCCCCCGGCGCACGCGAAACAGGCCCGGCTCACCGCGATCGTGACGACAGCCCTCACGCTCGGGCTCGCGGTACTGGCTGCGTGGCGGTTCAACTGGAATGTCGTGAGCGATGTGGATGGGGATGTCTCCGTTCAATTCGCGGCAAACGTGCCGCTGATTCGGAGCATCGGTTTTCATTATTTTGTGGGCGTTGATGGACTTTCGCTGCCGCTGCTGCTGCTGACGATCGCCATTTCATTACTCGTGGTCTGGGGATCGTACACGATCAGCAGTTTCGTGAAGACCTATTACGCGCTGCTGCTGTTCCTCATTGCCTCGCTGATCGGGCTGTTCATTTCGTTCGACCTGCTCCTGTTTTTCCTCTTCCTGGAACTCACGATCCTGCTGATATTCCTGCTGATCACGATCTGGGGCGGGGCGGGGCGGCAGTTCGCGGCGATCAAGTTTCTGCTGTACGCGCTGCTGGGATCCGGGGCCATTCTCGCGGCAATGATTGGCATTCATGGGCATTCGCTCGGAACCGACGGCGTTCCGACGTTCGATCTGCTGCGGCTTGCAACCGACCCGTTGATTAAATCGCGATTTGTTTATGGGGCAGGAGGTGCGCACTTCGGGCAGGTGGCCTTCTGGCTGATCTTCGCAGGCTTTTCCGCTTTTATTCCCGCGATTCCGCTGCACTCGTGGCTTCCCGACGTGCATGCGGAGGCGCCGACGCCGATCGCGATCCTGCTCTCGGCGATACTGGCCAATGCCGGCGCTTATGGGCTGCTCCGCATCGCGTACCCGCTCTTTCCGCAGCAGGCGGCGGATGCGTGGTTCTATGTCGCCGGCCTGGGCGTCGTCTCACTGCTTTACGGCGCACTGGTCTCGCTCGCGCAACGTGATTTCAAGCGGCTCGTCGCCTATTCGTCCGTAAGCCAGATGGGGTATGTGCTTTTGGGGATCGCCGTGGTCCACCCGGTTGCGACGCAGGGCGTGCTCTTCCAGATGATCGCGCAGGGGATCTCGGCGGCGCTCTTTGTCTTCCTGGCCGCGATTCTTGCCAACCGCGCACGGCACACGGATATCCGCCGCTTTGGCGGGCTCTGGTCGCAAATGCCCGCGTACAGCGGGTGGGCGGCGATCGGCTTTTTCTCCATCCTTGGACTCCCGACCCTCTGCGGCTTCGTCGGTCAACTCCTGATTCTCTTCGGCGTTTTCTCCGCGGCTGATCCCGCTTCCTATCTCATGCGGCATACCTCCGGCGCGGCGTACGTTCCGCTCGTGTGGTGCGGCTGCCTGGCCGCCGTTGCGACGATCTTCACGGCCGCCTATTTGCTCTGGACGCTGCAGCGGGTGTACATGGGCGCCCCAAAACCCGAGCACCAGAATTTCGCGGGGCTCACATCCTCCGAGAAGTGGATTCTGGCCTCGCTGGCCCTGAGCGCCTTTGTCCTGGGCACGGCGCCTGCGCTCCTGCTGGAGCATGTGCGGCCGGCGATTGATGGGTTGATGAAGCTTTTGAGCAGTTAGTGCGTGTTCCGTTCCTTCGCGCACTGACGCCGCGGTTAAACCCGCCGGCTCACCTGTGGTTTCGCAACATTTCACCGGTGAGCACCTTCATTCTTTCAGGAACGCTCATTTGAATCGCTTCGTGATCAGCGATTTGTCCGTCAGCACGGGCGGCCTGGGATCCATCTCCTGCAGCGTGGCCGCGATAATGTTTGCTACCCAGTAATTCCGGACCCACTTGTAGTCGGCGGGAATGATGTACCAGGGCGAATCCTCCCTGGCGGTGGCGGGGAGCATGTCTTCGTAGGCTGCCTGATAATCGTCCCAGAATTTGCGTTCTTCGAAATCACCGGCGGCGAGTTTCCAGTGTTTTACCGGATCCTTCTGCCGGGCGATGAATCGTTCCCGCTGTTCCTTCTTTGAGATGTGAAGAAAGAACTTCACGACCCGCGTGCCGGCATCGCCCAGCAGACGCTCGAATTCGCAGATCATCCCGTAGCGCCGCTTCCATTCTCCATTCTTACCTCGGAGTTCCGGGGCGAGGAGCTGGTCCTGATGCACGCGCACCACGAGCACATCCTCGTAATAGGAGCGGTTGAAGACGCCGATGTGGCCGCGGGGCGGCGTCTTTGCGTGACAGCGCCACAGGAAATCGTGCCGGAGCTCCTCCGACGTCGGCTGCTTGAAGCTGATCACCTGGACGCCGGTCGGATTGACGTCATCGAAGACTTTCCGGACGGTGCCGTCCTTGCCGGAGGCATCCATTCCCTGCAACACCACGAGCAGCGATCGGCGCCCTTCGGCATAGAGGCGGTCCTGCAGTTCGCCCATCTTCAGGGTGCATTCTTCCGTCGCTTCGTCGGCCTTGTCGCGGTCGGGCAGCCGCTTCGTGGAATCGCTGGGGATCTCCTTGAGCTTGAGTTTTTTCCCCGGCTTTACCTGCAGAAAGTCCATATCCCGAAGCTTCAACATGCCTGTCTCCGCGAAAAGTCGCTGCATACCGCGGGCATTCTACAGCCAAATGGGCCTCGACGCGGAGGATTTCTTTCGCATTCTTCTGGACGCTTCCCTCGGAACTGCCGATAGATGGGTCATATGCGCAGGTCCAGCCCCTTTGTTAGAATCAACTGAGCCTTTCTATTTGAGTGCGGGGATTCCGTGCCGAATCGATTCTCAACCGAGCGGAAGATCGTCATCGCCTTCACCGGCGCGCTGGTGATCCTTTGCGTGATCTCTGTGGTGTCGGTGCAGTCGATCCGGACCCTGCTGATGGATTGGGACGAGGTGGCGCACACGCACATCGTGCTCGAAAAGATCAACGCCGTGCAGTCAGAAATCATCCGCATGACCGACAAGGCGCGGGCGTTTTCTCTGACCCCCTCGGAGGACGGATTTCGCGAGTTTGACGCGCAGCGGCGGAACGTCATGGATCAAATCGCCGAGGTCCGGCGCCTCGTGAGCGACAACATCGCTCAACGCACGGCTCTCGATCACCTCGAATTGCTCCTCAACCAACTCACTTCGCAAACAGTGCCCGACGCGACGGCAGAGAAGCTGCAGCAGATCTGGCGACTCGGGGTGATCCGGCCCGCGTTCCAGGTGACGCTCGACATGGAGGATACGGAACGCCGGTTGCTGGATATCCGCGACGCCAAGACGCGCTCCACCGCGCAGCACGCTTTTTTCATCATCGGCATTGGGGGCGGTTTCGCGTTGATGCTCATCACCGCGTCGGGCCTGATCATCACACGCGATCTGCGGCAGCGCCGCCGGGCCGAGGCCGAACTCCAGCACGCTCGCCAGGCCGCGGATGCCGCAAACGTCGCAAAGTCCTCTTTTCTGGCCAACATCTCCCACGAACTCCGCACGCCTCTCACGGCCATCCTGGGCTATACCGATCTGCTGATGATCCCCCCCACCCGTTCCAACGACCACCGCCGTTATTTGACAACCATGCGCCGCTCCGGCGAACACCTGCTCAACATCATCAATGACGTGCTTGACCTTTCCAAAATCGAGGCGGGCCGGATGGAGGTGGAGCTGATCGACTGCCGCCTCGTCGATGTGCTTGCCGACGTCGACTCGCTGATGCGCCCGCGGGCTCAATCCAAGGGAATCGAGTTTGCCGTGGATTACGCCTCCACGGTTCCGGACCGCGTGGTGACCGATCCCACCCGGCTGCGCCAGGTGCTCGTCAATCTCGTCAGCAACGCCGTGAAGTTCACCGATACGGGCTTCGTCAAAATCACCGTTCACCATGACCCGGAGCCCGGGCCCCCGCGACTGGTGTTTGACGTCACCGATTCGGGCATCGGCATCGCCCCGGAGCAGCAGAAGGACCTGTTCAAACCGTTCACACAGGCCGACATCACCACCACGCGGCGCTATGGCGGCACGGGGCTCGGACTCTCGATTTCCCGCCGGCTTGCCGAAATGCTTGGCGGCACGCTCACGTGCTACAGCCAGCCGGCGAGGGGCAGCACGTTCCGCTTCTCGCTGCCGGCGTCCGTCGTCATGGGCTCAGCGATGCTCGATCCGGGGGAAATGCTCAGCATCCTCGCGGCGGGCAAAATAGGGGCGGAAGAATTCCGCTTGATTTCAGCCCGCATCCTGCTCGCCGAGGACGGGCCCGAAGCCAGAGAGGTCATCACGCTGCACCTGGAGCGGGCCGGGTGCACCGTCAAGACGGTCAACGACGGTGAGACCGCACTCGAGGAAGCGCTGCGCGCCGCCGCCGCCGGCACGCCCTATGACGTGATCCTGATGGACATGCAGATGCCGGTGATGGACGGCTATACGGCGACGACGCGCCTTCGCGGTGAGGGTTACAAGGGGGCGATCATCGCCCTCACCGCCAACGCCATGAAGCAGGATCGCGAGCGCTGCATCCGCGCCGGCTGCGATGAATACGTCGCCAAGCCCGTCGAAATCCCGACACTGCTCTCCACGATCGAAAAATTCTCCAGCAGCATTGTCGCCAACCACCGGCCGGTTCCGCTCGCCCTTCTGGATGATCCCGTTCTGCTCAGCCTCACGCGTAAATTCTGCGACGGCATTGCCGCATCGCTCGACACCATGCAGCATCAGCTCGACACCAACCAACTGAACGAGCTTGCCTCCGCGGCGCATAAGCTCGCCGGGGCCGGAGGATCGTATGGCTTCCAGGACATCACCCGAGAGGCCAAGAATCTGGAACGCCTCGCCAAATCGCACGCGCCGCGCGAGGAACTGCTCTCACAGCTTGCGCGGCTGACCGCCACCACCGAGGCGGCGCGCTCGGCGCTTTCCTCGGCGTCCGCCTAGGTTGGAGTTCCGCCTTTAGGCGGCCGTCATTCCGCACTTTCGGGAAGTTCCTTCTCCTCCACCGCAAACGGCGCGGCCCGCCCCGGCTTCACCCACAAACGCTGCGAGTAATCCATCAAAAACTCGACCTTCGGCGGGTTCTCGAGCTTCGCCAGCGCTTCGGCAAAAATCTTCTTCGCCAGCTTCAGCCGGGTCCGCCGCGATACGTGCGTCAGCAGGACCAGTTCGTTCTTGAGCTGCGGAAGCACTTCCAGAAAGTCCTTCACATGCATGTGCTGCCCGTGGCGGGCTCGCTTCGTGTGGTCCCCTTCAAAGAACGTGCATTCGGAGATCAGCACCTGCGCGTCGATCACGCCGGGCTGCAGAAGTGTCTCGCCCATGGAGGTGTCGCCCGTGTAGGCCGCGAGGGAGACGTCCAGCGTGTACGTGATCTTCTCGCCGTTCTCCTTCATCTTCCGCAGAATGTGCCCGGGAAGATTCTGTGCCAGCAGATCAGCGCGCAGCTTCTCGCGGCGATCAATCAGGGCGTAGCCGAGCGACGGTACCGTGTGCCGCGTGGCGAAGGCCCGGGCGATCAGGCCCTTGCGTAGCTCAAATTCATCGCCGACGTTCATCGGCACGATCCGATGCTCCGTCACCTTCCCCTCCAGACCCGCCCACGAATGAATGATGTCCGACAAAGGCTTGGCAATCTTCGCCGGACACAGAATCGTCCCCGGCTTCATCCCCTGAAAATACCGCTGCGACAGGTAATACGGTATCCCCGCCGAGTGATCGATATGCCCGTGCGTCAGCAGACAAAAATCCGCCGTCAGCGCCGGCCGAGGACACTTCCCGATATCAAAATTCACGTTCAATTCCGGCAGTTGCACCACCGACTCCTCCCCCGCCACCGAATACCCCACCACATGAAAGTGCGGCGTCTTCACCACTGCCATCGCCGGCAGCAACGGATACTCCCGCTCCACACGCGGCGTCCCTTCACCCGAACCCTGCAACGTCGAATCCAAACCTTCACTCACAGCGCACCTCAAAAGCGATAGCGCGCGACCGCAGCGAAGAATTTGAACACCGAATTCCGTTTAGCGGCGTTGCAACGCAACGCTTTCGCCACCGAAGTGGTGCCGTCCATAAGTCACAGAATGTACGCCAACCGAACCAGTGTCCCGGCCCGATCAGTCCTTCGCCGCTCGCGCGACCCCCACAGCCTATCCAATCCCACCGACAAAATCCAAACCGTGTGCCATGCTCAGGGAAGGGCCCCTGAGCTTGTTCGTGGAAAAGACCATTCAGCAAAACTCCCACCCGCCCAGCGCACGCCCACCGTTCTTCCAGCATCCGTTCTCACGAAAACAAAAAAAGAACGCCCGGCGAACAAAGCCCGCCGGGCGTTCCAGATTTCACGGCTTCGCTGAACGCGAAGCAGTCGCGTTACCCGCACCGGAAAGGCGCAGGCGCTGCTCAGCGCAGCGGAGCCTCACGACTTTTCACCACGGATCACCTCCTTTTTCAATCGAATTCCCCAGCCGCCGCCGCTCAAGCTCGGCCGTCTCGTGCGTCGTTCCACACAAGCGTCACCCAGCCCGCAACCGCCGGGACTTCCTCTCCCGAGGCGCCCCTCGGGAACATCACAATTATTCCCCACACCTCACCAAAGTCAAAATGTTTCGCGCCCCGCCAATCACCCAATTGACACCCAGCCGCCCCGCGCTATTCTGAATTCACTGATTCACTGACTCGCTTATTCACAGATTCGGAGTCCTTATGCTGTTCACCGAAAAACTCCCCACAAAGCACCGCAACGAATTCCTCGACATCACCCAACGCGTCGCCGAGCTCGTCGCCCGGACCGGCATCAAGGACGGCCTCTGCGTCGTCTTCGTCCCCCACACCACCGCCGCCGTCTCCATCAACGAAAACGCCGACCCCGACGTCAAGCACGACGTCTCCCACAAGCTCTCCCACCTCATCCCCGAAAAAGAACCCTACTACAAGCACTCCGAAGGCAACTCCGACTCCCACCTCAAAACCATCCTCACCGGCCCCTCCGTCACCATCATCATCGACAAAGGAAAACTCCTCCTCGGCACCTGGCAGGGCATCTACTTCTGCGAGTACGACGGCCCCCGCACCCGCAACTTCCACGTCAAAATCCTCGGCTCCGCCATCACGTGATCTCACCCGATTCGACGACGACGAATCAATACCAATGCGCCGACGCAAAGTGCCCCCGCTGATGCCGCCTCCGGCACCGGCGTCGCAATAAACCCGTGCGACCCTGCACTATCGTTGTAATACCCCACGATCGTATTCCCATCGATCCCCATTGCATACGTATTCCCCGGCAGCGCCAGCGGATCATCCAGCGTCGTATACACCCCACCCGTTTCGACAAATCCATGCCGACTGATCGAGTCCCCAAACACGCCCACGACCGTGCTGCCCGATATGCCGTTCGCCGACGTATAGCCATTCGCCAGCGGATCATCCAACTGCGTAATTGTGCCGGCTATATCCATGAACCCATGCGTAACGCTGCCATTCCTGAACCCTCCCACGATCGTCCCCCCATCGATGCCGTTCGCCGCCGTCGCCGTCGACCCCGGCACCATCAGCGGCGAATACGTCCCCGCCGTCAGGCTGAACCCGTGTTGCACCGAACCTCCGTCGTAATAGTAACCCACGATCGTCCCCCCCGAGATTCCGTTGGCATAAGTCCCATTCACTGCCCCCGTCGCATTGAGCGTTGTAAACTTCCCTCCCGTCTCACTGAACCCATGAAATCCCGCCCCCGTGTTCGCGTCGTTGTACCACCCCACCACGGTGTTCCCCGAGATTCCGTTCGCCGATGTCCCATTCGGGCTTTGCAGCGGATCATCAATCGGCGTAAACACCCCGCCAGCCTCCATGAACCCCTGCGTGCCGTTTGAATCCTCAAAGAAACCCACGATTGTCCCACCCGAAATCCCATTAATCACGGTCACATCCTCCCCAGGATAGTCCACCGTCATGAACGAATAGTTCACCCCAAACGCCGGACCCGCCCCCGCTGCCGCCACTGCCAACGCCATCCCCGCCACTCCCAACCCGCAACGTCGAAACATGGAACCGCCCTCGAAAACGAGCTCTCGCACCGGCCAGTCCCGCTAACTGCGGAAGCTCCATGGCCTTGCTGCGATCTCTCTCTCCCAAAGTGCGCTCTGCCCATCTCTCGCCCTCCCCTCCCTCCGCCCTCCGGCCCTTAATGTTCCCCCCTACTGAACTTATCATCCCTGCGCCCTCCAAGCCAAAAATCTCGCTCAATTTTTCAAAAAATATTTGCGAACCTCCCCCCCCCCCTTTGACCCCGCGTACCGAAATTCCAATTCCCAGTTTCCGATTTCCCGTAACTGTTTACCGCCCCGGTTAGCCGTCGCCGTAGCGGCGACGTTCGCGGTCGATTCTTTTTATTTGTGGCCATTGGTGATCATTTGTGGACAATTTACGTCGTTCGCGGGGGGGGGCGGTAAACACTTACGATTTCCCTTGCATTCCATAAAAGTTAGGTTAAAATTCGGTCGTGAGAAAAGGGAGGGGAAAATGCATGCCATCACTTCCGTCCACCCGCAACGCATCCGTCATTGGCAAATTCGATTCGCAGCCCTCTCCAGAAATTCTCCAACACCCCAAACACCCCAAAACCGCATTCCCCGCTCAAAAACCCACTTTTCCCCCACTCCAACCCCGGCAATCGCGGCAGAACGATGGCAAAACGGAGCGGAACGACGCGGAACGACGCGGAACGACGCGGAACGACGCCATTTTACCCCCCCTCTCGCACCTGCATCCCCCCTATCCCCCG
>DATKPA010000036.1:0-86342 GCA_035524355.1 Phycisphaerae bacterium
CCTCCGCAACGGTTATTTGATCGGGATGATCCTTGCTGTCCCATTCCTCATCGCGATTTGGCTGGTTGGTCAGATATTCCGTCTTCTCTTTTGGATGCTTGGAGCGCTGATAAGCAAGATGGTGGGACAAGGAAGTGCACCACAATCTACTGACTCATCACGGCTCGGCAGGAGCTTCGCCGACCCCGACTCTGATGAATGACGAAAGACCTGAAGCCATCTCGCCGAAAAGCAATCTAGGTGCTTTCGAAGCGAACGTCCATCGCGACTCTCTAATGCTGGATGCTATTTGCAATTGTGGCGCCCGTAGCTGAATTGCGTAAAATGGATTCCCATCTGCGGGGTAGCTTTCGAGGCCCCATTTGGCCGCTGAAACATTGAATGGTGAATGCGGAGATCTCTGTGAACACAAGTAATGTCCCACAAATGCTCGTGCGGCGTAATGCTTCCGCGGAGATCAAGATCGACGCGGCAAATCCGAACAATCACACTGGGATAAGCCTTCAGGCCAATACTTCATATCTTCTGGAGGTTGTTGGCGTCCAAGATTGGCGCGATTGGTATATCACCACCGATCCTCGTGGCTACATGAAGTGGTATTTGCGTCCCACCGCGCCGTTCCTGCGGGTGCCGAATCAGCCTTATTTCGCGCTTATGGGTTACCTCGCCCCCGAGCCAAGCAAGCCATTCTTTATCGGAATGAGTCTTCCTCTTACTCCCAGCAAGGGTGGCGAACTGATCTGCTTCGCCAATGACGTACCTTGTATGTATTGGAATAATTCTGGTGTTTTGACCTTGAAGATTACGTGTCAGGGTTAATTCACTTTAGAATCTTTCTTGCCACCGCATCCTTAGCCGGGAACAATGGTGTAAACCGCCGGACTTGGTACCCTTAACAGTTGCACGTCAACGATTGTTGTCCGATGCGCTTGGATAAAATCGGCAAGATCGTCTGGGGTGAGTGGAATTCTTATCGGAAGATACAAGACAGACGGCGAATCCGGATTCGTTCGGGGATCAATCGCTGTGATCTCGAAAGCAAAATTTCCCACCTTGCCGAGCTGATACTCCCAATCTGGCGGACTGCTTGCTGGATTAAAGCTGCCGACTCGCAAATAGAACGTCATGCAGTTATCAGTTAAATCATTAACCACAGTATCTTCGATCAAACTTTGGACTGGAAGCGCACCTTGGGTTTGCTGATCCGAAACGAAAAAGATATCTGCATTGGCAATTGGAACTGGCTGGTCATCCTGATCTCGCAAGCGGAAGATGATTTGTGCGTGAGGATCGTATTGACGTCTGGGCTCTGTCAGATATTTAAAGATTCCCGGATTGGCGAGTGTTCTGGCGCTGTTGTACGTATTTGTCGTTTCGTTATGAAAGTCGTTGACGTGAGCTGCCCACAACGCAGGACTCGAGCGGGGCGTATTTAATGCCATTTGGATCAACCGTTGAACTTGGGCCTTGGGCTGCGTGCCGGCGACGATCCCGCGCGTATCACCGCTATGCGCGCACTCGAATGGAATCGCGAAGGGTATTTCGGCACGATCGTAGTACGGACGGGATAGTCGGCCTATTTTGTAGTACGACGGAAACGCGGCTCTCTGTGAAGCATTCGCCACTGCCAGCTGAACTTCCTGCCACCGCAGGCTTTGCGGGTCAATATTCGGCACGATGCTCAAATAGTTGAAATTAAGATTGCCGCCGGAGACGCGCACTGTCCCATCCGATCCGTCCTCCTTAGCATAGCGAATCGGAAACTCAAACCAAGAAGGATCGGCTTGCGTTCCAATAATCACGTATTCCTGAACGCCGTAATCTTCCAGCATTCGAGAGCCCACTTGGGTCAGCTGTAAATGCAGATCGATTGTATCGCTCGAACCCAGTTCCAAAGCCTGTAGGACCTTCACTCCGCGTTGCGCTCCATCTTGGAAAACGAACCGACCCCACCGGGCGATCTGGCCTTGCCCAATCGACGCCCAACCACTGCCAAAATTTGCGCCAGCAAGGTGTATCAAATTGATAATCGGCGAAGGTTTTGGGCTAAACAGGCGAACCCAGTTGCGGATAACCAAGGCCCCAGTGCTGTGAATAATGACATTAAAACCAGTCTGCAAAAGGCTGGGATAATCTTGTCGGAGCGCTCGGTCCAATGCTCGCGAGATGTCGTTGAGCGAAACTGAGTCGTTGAGGCTAATGTAGCGGCTAAGATCGATTTCGACCACTTGGTAGATTTGGCGCAGATCGTCAGGCAAATTCGTGTTCGTGCTTTGATTTGCGTAGATGCCTTTGACGGAAGCTGGATCTGCATTTGGGCTTTCGGCACTGTATCCGTGTATCAAAAGTATGGGGTTCATTGAGCACTCCTTTGTAAGGGCATCCGTCTTAATGCCATTGATTTCTATCGTCCGAACGAACCCTTCAAGTGCCGCCCATCCGCAGTCAGAAACGAGCGAGCCGAACGGCGATTATGGCAACACGCGAACAATCAGTCCGTTGGACGCCAATTCGGTCAACCCATCTAAAGCGTCCAGCGAAGCACTCTGGATGGGAGGCAGCCCACGCAGGTTCCAGAAAGCCTGACTGTGATCCCAGGCGGCTTGTCGCGCTGCATCGACGCTCCACATCGCCAATATATCTTCCAACGGCGCAAAGTCTCCGCCACTTGCAAGTGGCGTTCCCACGAGGAGCGTCTCCCGGACTTGTCCCTCTACCTGCGAAAGCAGTTGATTCACTTTGGTAAAGTCCTGGTAATGAACACTGTCATTGCCAGGTGCCTGTCCGTCAACGGTGTAAATAGCCAACAGCGCGAGGACCAGATCGCGGTTGATATGCGCATTCATTCCCGCTAACGCGAACTGGATGCGGGCGATTTTTGGCGTCATGCGATTGGCCAACAACGGCCGCCATGCTCTTGGTGCTGCATTGGGTCCGCCTTGCCCGCCTTGTGTAAGCGTTGCGAAATAGAGATTGGCAAAAACCACATCTAGGCGATCGATCCAGGCACGATCGCCGAAAAAGAGCGCTCCCGCCGCCAACTGATCCTGCACGGTTTGTGTCACCGCCAAATACAGGTAGTTGAACCACTTCAAGCCATCCCCGTCGGGGAGGACCGCGTCGATATCCTGCATCCTTTGAATCACATCGGCGACGGTTGCAGCCGGCGTAGGCAATAGTGGATTCGGCATTGTCAAATCCTTTGAATGAGCCAGCAGCTAGGCTGCAGGTGGCGGACTCTCCGGGCCGGCTGGCGAAGCAACGGAACGAAAGATGGACTGTATGGCCGAAACGACCTGCGGGTCGTTTTGAATGTGGGTGTGCTTGTCGACTGGCAGCAGGGACGCAAAGAGTGCGTCACAATTGAAGTTGCCCCAACGCGTATTGGCGGGCAAGGCATCTCCAAAGTTCGCCCAGGCGTTTCCTCCGTTCTGGATCGGCTCGCTGGCGGGAATCGCATCCACTTGGAAGCACCTACCAAGCTGGACAAACGCCGGCAATTGCCAGAGATCCGTATAAAATTGTCCCATCCAAAAATCGGGCACGCCCGCTACCACGACCAACAGCTGGTGTATCTTTCCGTTGGGCCAATCCTTTGCCAGATCATGGACCAAATTGATGTAGCTGGCCATCCCATAGGAATAGCACACCACGGCATCGGCCCAAATGATGTCGTCGGATGTGACGGGCGCCGCCTTTCCCGTTTGATCGCATTCCCGCAAACGGGTGACGTTCCCATTAATTGCCAGCGTTTCGCCCAACGTCCAGTACACCTCGCCGTCGCCTATGGCCATGCCAAAACCGCCGACGATTAGAACCTTCATAGACTCATACTCCATTCAATGGACGCCCGGTAAGCCACCATCAAGACGATGGATTCTCGTTTCAATCCCGCCATTCAAGCCGTCGGCTTAAGGCTCGGATCCAAGATATTCTTCACGTAAGCATCGTATTTGGCATTCAGCGCCGCTGCCTCAGGAGTACCAGGCGTTACCTTCGTGAGTTGTTCCTTGATTTGCAGCGCCTGCTGGCGGAAGGCGACGTCGTTCACGACCTTCATAGCGCTAATGAGCGCATCGGCGGGAGCGGTCTGTCCATCGCCTATATTGTAAAACCGATCCAGGATCGCGGCCGAGGCGGCAGTGGGCGCGAAGTTCTTGTAGTCGTCGACTTCGCGACCGTCCAAGTACAAGATGACGTACGGCTCGTCGCCGTCGTACGGTGTGTTGCCCGAAATTGAGATCAACGATCCGCTGTCGTTAATTTTATAGTCGTTCAATATTGTGGGATCGGCATTGTCACGCGTGAGGAGTGCAAACTTCGCTACCGGGGCATTAGTCCCAGGAGTGATGAAGTTGATAGGCTCCGTCTGACGCAATACCGGAGTCCCGTTCGCGAGTGCTTTGCCGACTGAACCAATCAGCTTCGTTACGGTACCAGCCGCCAAAAGGTAGGTGCTTGCCGCGGCAAAGAGTGGAATCCCTCCAGCTCCAGTAAATAAGCCGCCGATTGCATCAAACTCGTCCTTAGGGAAGCCTTCAAACATCATTTCGATTGTCACAACGCTCGCCAGAGAGGTAAGGGCAGGCGTATAGAACACGATGGGAGTGCCCTGTGTGACCGCGTCGACCTCCCGAATGCGCCGCTGCGGATTGGAAATCTGCTGAAGGTAATTCACCGCCCGGGGTGCAGCTGCAAAGGAGCTATTCGACTTCATCGCCGAGGCCAACAACATTCCACGCGGACCGATGAAGAAGCCGTGCGGATTGTTGCCGGTGTAAATCTCGCGGATTCCGACCGTCAGCGGCTTCCCCATGCCAATAGGGACAAGGTCATTCGGTGCGTTTCCGGCAGCGACATTGTCCTCAGCCGGCGGTGCGGGGGAAACGAGGTCGGACGCCAGCAGAAAGCCATTCGAGAGTTGGAGCTTGTCGGTCTTCGCACCTTTCCGAAGGGCCGCAAACTGACCGAGCTGTTCGCGTTCGGAAATCTCGTCATGCGTTACTAACGCCGTACCGAGCGAGTAGGTGATCATGGTTTCTCCGTGTGCTCTTGTTGGGTCAATTGTCCTACGCGCACGGTGCGCGTTGGCGACATTGATAAAGAAACATCACCACCGCCGTTTCATCGATGCCGCGGCAATGAGCCGCCTACCGATCCAAACTCCTCACGTATCTTCGCGCTGAATTCCTGAACTCGTGTGACCGAAACAATTGCCCGTTAAGCATTGAGCACTGGTTTGGCAACTTCGCGCAATTTTATGAACTGTCTCCCGAGATCTGTCGCGCGGACATAAGCAGACAGCTCTGGCATATCTTTGTTCGACGGAATTCCGTCTAAACCACCTTGAATAAACTCGATATATCCGAGGTGCGAGAGAAAGGCCAGTTCCCGGGCAAACGAAGATCCCAAATAGAATGACCCGAATCGCCCCTTGGCTATCTTGGTGAGGTTTCCGTAGATTTCTTCGGACATCGAGAGAACCACAAGTTTGTCGAGAGTGAGATTCGCCTGTTCGACCTTGTATTCGAGCTTAGCCACCAGGCCGCTCTTTCCGACGTTCAGTTCCCGGATGTTGAATAGTAACGGCGCCAAAAGCATCGCGCCGACGCCGACCGCTATCCCGATCGGTAAACCAGACGGCGGATTAGGGAGAAACAGCCGCACGACCAGGGCCGCATCAAAGACGAACCCGCTGCAAGCGATCAAGATTGACCAATCCGAAGCGCTCAATCCTGTTGATCGTTCTTCCATTTCCAACACTCCATGGCATATGCGCCCTTGGTCTCCCCGTCAATTGAGTACGCTGTGATTTGTGCATCTAAAGGTTTCTTGAAGTGCCGACCGCAGCAGTCCAATTCGGCTCGCAACTTCAAAAAAGACCAATAATGCACTCGAAGGAATATACGTGAGCTACGTAAAGATTCTGCGCAACACCGGATGAATACCGCGTCATTTCAAATCGATAGGTAGTGGCGGCGGTAGGCGATTCTCGAAATCGCCTAACCCCATACAAGTGTTCAACTAACGTACGAGCTCCAATAGATCCGGTGTAACATCTGCAGAAAATACTTATCGGCGTGTAACCAGTTCTTAACAGTTGTGGAACGCTTGGAAAGCTGCGCAAAGCCTAGCCGGTATCTGCATCGGCCGAATTTGGCCAGAGAGGAGCGTAACCGTGGTACGGATTTTCAGTGATGGACCTGAGCCCCCGAGCCGGTTCAATCCCTATAACCCGCTCGGGGAAGAAATCGCATTGATCAGAAACGCGATCCTGATCACGCGGGTCGCGATGTTGCCGGTCATGCTGGCGTTTTACCTCATTGGAATTGGATGGATTCTCGGGTTACTGTTCAGATCCTTGGATGCCATGGGGGGCAAGATGATCGGGTCCCGCTCTCCACCCGCAACGGACTTACAACGGCGCTCCAAGGGATGCCGGCAATTGTTCGACAGAGAACGTTAAATGGGCTGGGTAAGGGGATTATGAGCCCCGAGCTCTGCCGCTGAGCTACCCCCGGATCCTCCGAGGATTTTCGTTTATTTCGTTGAGGACGTAATCTCATAAGGCGTATTGATGACTATCCGAAAGATGGCGACCGATGCTCACGCGATACTCGGGAGA
This sequence comes from Phycisphaerae bacterium, assembly GCA_035524355.1. GTDB lineage: Bacteria > Planctomycetota > Phycisphaerae > WQYP01 > WQYP01 > DATKPA01. The sequence continues at coordinate 6,626 of DATKPA010000036.1, forward strand.
TTGGCCGTTCAACGGGCGATAAACGCCTGATTTCCTGGCCAATACCGAGTAGTTACCTCTGTATAGCCGGGACCTGAAGTGTTTGCTTCGGATGCGGGGATCATTGTTCCCATGGGTACCCAGTAATCCGGATTTGACGCTTGCAGTCCGTTCATATTCTCCACGTGTCCATCGAAGAAGCCCATGTTCATCGACATTGAAGCGTAGGGGGCACCTTTGCGCCGGGTGGTTCCGTGTCTCATCGCTTGGGGCCGGCCGTCGATGGCGGCGCTTTGATAGCAATACGATCGAGCATTTTGCCAGCCTTCCCAGGGACCGTAGTCCGCGTCCATGCCGCCGGGGGAGGTCGTTTGCAACGTCAGGGTCGTAGTCACACCGCCCGAGCCATTCCACCAGCGGCCGCCGTCAGCAATGAATACCTTGGCGGAGGGGTTGCCTACCTGCGTGATCTTGTTGCGGAAGTCGCGCGGAAGGTTGATATAGCTGATATTGAATTGCGCTGCTCCAGCGCCGCTCGAGTTTCCGCCCGTTCTGTATTGGAAGCCGAGGGCTTCGACGTAGGAGATCATGGGATGCGGGTTCGCATAACTTGGTTGATATGCGGTGGCGATGACGTCGTTTTCGGGGCATCGAAATGCCTTGAATCCGGAATAAGTCGCGCCGGTTTTGCTTGAGAAGCCACCCTCAAGTTGTACGAAACGGGTGGCGCGTGAAGGCAGATCCGTACCCTGATCGAAGACGACACCCATCTCCTTGGCCGTGGCGGACATCCAGTCGATGGTCTGGATAATCCCCTGTGGCACGTTTGTGTCCGTCGCGGAGAAAGAAGGATTGTCCGAAGATGGATTGGTTACAATTGCGCAATTGGAGGTCCGCCCGTTGCCCAAAATGGCGTTTTCCCATTCGGCGCCGTAAGAATTCATTGCCTGCGAAATGGATCGCAGGTTGGAAGCACATACAGCGGTTCGTGCGATTCGTCGGGCAGCGCCGAGTGAGGGCAACAAGATTGCCATCAAGAGTGCGATTATGGAGATGACCACAAGGAGTTCGATGAGGGTGAATGCCGGGCGGGAACGATGCGACGATGAAAGCACGCGAATCTCTCCGAAATCAGTTTTGGTGACAAATATATTCACGGCAGGAGCGATCAAGGCGCCGTTGCCGCGTGATGATGCACCGCTTGGTATTCCGCTTTCGTAGGGGGCGGGGGACTGCCGGGAGTCGGGGCTGGGTTTCGGCCAACCACGAGGCGGCCGCAATCGGGACAGAAGGTGGGGGATGGGTCGCCGATGTATTCATTTAGCAGCACCGGCGTCGGTGTGTCCTTGGTTTTTCCTTCCGCAGTCCAATAGCACAATTCGGCCGGCTCGCCCGTATTTTTGCCACTGAAAGGAGAGGGTGCCGGAATTTCACGGACGCTGGTCAGATCGAGTTGATAGGCCTTGCGTGTTTCGGTGCAGACAAACCATCGACGGTTCAACTCGCTCGTTCCGTCGTTGGGGCGAATCATGGCATACAACTGGTAGCCGACAAGCCCGAGGGCGGCGATCGCCAGAGCAAACAGGAGTGCCTTCCCGCTCCGTGTGTGGAAGAATTGCATCACAGTTCCTCGAATGAACATATTGTCAGGGAGCGGTGCCTTCAGGGGAGACGCGTCCGTCTCTTGTAGCAGGCGATCGGAATGGTGGCGAGGAGGAGGAGCCCTGTCGCAGGTTCCGGCGCGCCGATGGGCGATATTCCGACGACATCATAATCGGCGACGATTGGCAGGTGATCGGAGGCCTCGGTGAGATCGAAGAGCAGTGCGGAACGCTGGGTGGTCGAGAAGCTGGGAAGCGCTCCGATATTGGAGGAGCTGTTGACGGAATTTCCGGGAAGAGATGTAGAACCGCCGTTTCCAAAGACATTGAAAGATCCGGCGTCGTACTGGAGTCCGGGAAATGCCGAGCTGCTGTTGGCGGCGCTGGTAACAAATTGAATATCGTCCCGGTAGCGGACGCCTGTCGCCGATTCGGAGAGGAGGTTTGAAATCTGTTTGCGAGTGGTGGAGGAGGAGTCATCCCAGACACCGGAGGGCACAGCGGGATCGTCGAAGCCTGTGCGAAGGGTTTGATAGGTGGGTTCGCTGCTGCCACTGGTAATGTTGAAGTCGCCGAGGGCAATGACGTGGGAATTGGCGGGGAGCGAGTGGAGGCTGTTGACGATGGTGGTCGCTTCGATGTTGCGTCGCGAGGCACTTGTGCTGTCGGTTCCTGATTTCGCGTGGCTGACATCGACATAGAAAGCGGCGGAGCTGCTGTAGCCGACAGGCTGAAGCGTGTACTGAATGGGTGCGCGCGGTGCCCCGCTGCCGGAAGCTATCCCCAAAGTAATTGCGGAGACGAATTGGACAGTTTTTGTATTGTAGATGAGGCCGTTGGGACCGTTTCCTGTGGTACCGGCATCGGTAGGGTCGGGCGTGGTAATGAAAGCGTACGTGCCGGCGCCATAGGACGCGTTGAGTTGGTTGACAAGGGTTTGGAGAGAAGGAGAAGGATTGTTTCCCGAAGGCCGGGCCAATTCCTGTAGCGCCAGGATGTCGATGGGTTGGGAGTGCGACGTTCCATTGTCATTCAGAGGCATCTGGCCGATTCCCTCGAGCACCGCCTCGAGAGCCGGCAGTTGGCCGGAGCCGCCGAAGCCCGTATCCAAGTTCACGTTGTAACTTGCCACGCGGAGGGTGGTCGCGCCGGCGGCTTGCAGAGCGGACGTAAGGAGGAGACCAAGTCCCATCGCGATTGGGTTGTAAGACTTCATGTTTACTCCGGGATGCGGAAATTACCGCAGTGGTGACGTTGGGAAAGCAGGAACATGGAAGGGCTGGAGCGCTGAACAGATGCGCTCCAGCCCCCCAATACAAAGACAGCGACGCATTAAGCGCGGCGGCGACGGGAAACAAGTCCACCGATTCCGGCGACGCCGAGCACTGCGAGCGAAGCGGGTTCCGGGGTGGCAACCGTGTTCACAGTGATGACGGCGTCGGGAGTGGTTCCGGTGGCGCCAACGGTGGAGCCGGTGCCGGTCACGAGCACCAGATCGGAAGGGTCGCCGAAGCCAACGGAAGAGGAGCCGCCGACGACGCCGAACTTCTGCTGCCCAAGCTTGAGGCTGAGGTCATAGACGGACGACCCGGTGACGGGGGCGACGATGCTGTAGTCGAGTTCGAACAAGCGGTAGTCGCCAGCGCCGAAATCGGGCGTGCTCGCGGCGTAGTTGGAATCGAACGCGCCGGCGTTGGCGCCGCTGCCAAACAACGCGCCCTGGGTGTTGTTCGAGAAGAGATTCCCGCTGGAATTCAGCGTGGGGGCAAAGTTGAAGTCAAAGCGGGAAGAGGCGTCGGGATTGACATTGTTCTGGGTGATCTTGGTGGCGGTGATGGAACCGGTCCCCTGCACTTGGGTGGCGGCGCCGCTCAGGGAGAAGCCGGTGTAGCCTTCGGTGGTGGGGTTGAGGGCGACCCACGCGAAGAGGGAGCCGGTGATGGTCTGGCCGGGGTTGGCGTTCAGAACGATGTTCTGTGCGTCGGTAAGGGTCGGGGTGGTGGAGCTGGTGCTGAAGAAGACAACCGAAGCCTGGGACGCCGAGGCGAATCCGCAGGTGGCCAGCGCCGCGACGGTGATGATGGTCTTAAGATTCATGAAAGTCTCCAGAAAAAAAAGGTCAAGATTGCATGGGGAAGAGGGAGGCGGCGACAGTGCCGCCTCCCGTTGTAAAAGACAATTTGTGTGGCTTAGGTGCCGGCCAGGGCGCTGCGGAACGCGGCGAGATCGCCGAAGTCCACATTGCCGTCGTGATTCAGATCCGCCGCGGCGTAGTTCCACGTCGGATGCTGGGCGGCGAAGGTGGCTTGGTCGAGGGTCAGCGCAGTGCGGAAGGCGGCAAGATCGCCGAGGTCGACGTTGCCGTCATTGTTAACGTCGCCGTAGAGCGTCGAGGCGGTGCTATTGATGGTGACGACCGCCGAGGTCTGCGACCCGAGGACCGCGTAGGGACTCGGATTGCTGAGCGACAGGCTGAAGTCCTTGGAACCGGCGACGCCCAAGTTGGCGACCGGGATGGTGAAAGTCGCGGTGGCCTGGCCGTCAGCGAAGTTGAGAGTGCCGGCGGTGGCGGTGTAGTCGGTTCCCGCGATTGCGGTGCCGTCGGCCGTGGAGAAAGCGATGGAGACCGGACCGACAAGAGAACCGGTGCGGTTGACGGTCACGGTGGCGATGCCGTCGGCGGCGTTGACGGTGTAAGTAGGCGCGCTAAGAGAGACCTGGGCGGCCTTGGTCACATTGAACGTGAGTTCGGGGGCTTCATAGGTGCCACCGAACGTGTACTGGCCCTCGAAGCTGCCTTCGACGCTGCTGTTTTCGGGCACCACGACAACCCGGAACTTGGTGCCGGTGTTCAGATCATGCACGATTTCGTTGGCGGTTGCCTGGTCGTACCCGGTGAGGGTGAACTGTGTGAAGACATCGGTGGGGAGATTCGAATCGTAAGCAAAGGTGCCAAGCAGATGCTTCACGCCGAGTTGGCTGCCCACGCCTTCGCCCGTGGAATCCGTCCGATCGAAGATGAGCGGGCTGGATCCATCGGCGGTGATGTCGGTCGTGGTGTCCTCAACGAGGTAGGCCGCCATCGGACCGGTCGTGTTGAACGAGGAGGGGGGATACCCCTGGGTAAGACCAAGCGTGATGCTGTTGACCGCCGCGATGGGCGTTGCATTGCTAAAGGTGAACGCGGTGGAGGAATCATTGAAATCGAGGGCACCGAAGGAAGCGCTGTTGCCGGCGTCGGATCCCGCCACATTGAAGTAGGTGATGCCGCTCGTCCCGGCGCGAGGGCCGCCAACTTGAACGGTGGAGTTGTTGCTGCTGCTCTGCGTCAAATTGAGCGTGTTACCGGCGGTGGCATAGAGGTCGGTGACGGTCAGTGACGCCGCCGGTTGCGCGATGATGAGGGTGACGTTGCTGCCGGTCGAAGTCACGTTGCTCAGCGCCAAGTTGAGAACCTTATTGCCGCCCTGGTTGAGAACGTCGGTGACCGGAACGGTAAACGTGGCCGAGGTCTGGCCCACGGCGAAGTTCAGCGTGCCGTTGGTCGCGGTGTAATTGGTACCTGCGAGAGCGGTCGCATCACTGGTGGCGTATTGGATCGAGGCGGAATCGGCCGTCGATCCGGAGCGGTTCACGGTCACGGTCGCGGTGCCGGCGGTCTCGCTGACGCTGTAGGCGCTGGTGCTGAAAGCGAACTGTTCAACCGTGGAGACGGCCGACTGATCGACCGTCAGCGACAGCATCGGATCGCGCCCGCCGAAGTGCCCTTCGAAATCCGCGGCAACGGTGGTGGAGTCCGGGGTGATCGCGACGCGGAATTCCGAATGACCGTTGAGCGCGTTGATGAGAAGCTGCTTGGCCGAATCGCTCGCGAAGTTGGTCAGTTGCGTGGTGAAGGATCCAACGGGAATCGAGCCGCTGGTGAACGGAATTGATCCGAGCAGCGTCGCGCTCGAGCTGCCGGCCTGGCCGTTGAGGCCGTGCACGTCACTCGCCTGGAATGTGAGGGAACTTGTTGCGGCGTTGTTGTCCGGAAGGAGGTAAACGCTGAAGCTGCCCGGGTGGGCAGCGTAGCCTGACGTTCCTTCGCCCGCAGTGTTGTAAAGAGTCAGCGACATGTCGCTGATGTCATTCACCTGGGTGCCAGCGGCCGGATAGACCGAGTTGCCCGGTTGATAGTCGAGGAGGGCAAAGACCTGGTAGAAGCTCTGCTGGCGCGAACCGGACACCGGCATGTATCCCGACGACGCGTATGGGCCGGTTGTTTCAATTCCGGTGTAGGAGGTTTGCGCACCTGCGAGGGTCGCCGTGCTGAAGAGTACGCGCGGTTCCACGGCTTCCATAAGAGCTCCGCGAGGAATGCGGCGCACAGACTGCGTGCGACGTTTGCGCGACAATGAGGGGAAGACATCAAGCATGAGAAGTTCTCCGTCTCTGATGCTCGGCAGGCAAGATGCATCTCGGGGCGATGAACATACATCGCCTGTTGCCATCAAAACTCCGAGCGAACTGTTCTATTGATCTCCTGGCCGGCGGCAGAAAACCCGCTCTCCCCATACGACCTCACGCAGCGTCCAACGAGCCGCCTCGGCTCTTGATCAACAACCTCCGTGCCGTGCTGCGGCGTCTGCCGATATCACAAGTTCACAAGAGAAAGGATACCCCCCAATATCCTGCTTTGGGTCGAATCTTCGTTAAGAGTTCGCGATGTTCGTGTGCTTGCTGCTTTAAGGCTGGTGCTAAATCAGTTCCATCATCAGGGAACGATGTAGGCGCTGGTGCGGCTCACGGGGTCAAAATGAGTGTTGGCGGAATTCAGCATTCTGGTTAGCGGCGGGAAATATAGTTCAACATGTGTGAAGTCCACGCCCTTGCGAAACTCGACGTGGTTGTCGAAAAACGCGAGATTCATTCCCACTTCCGAGGAGCCGCTGCGATGACGGGCTCCGAAGGTCCCGATCAACGGTGCCGACGTGATGCTCGGGTTCGCGGTGACAGGGCGCATGTCCCACGGCGTATTGGCGAAGGGCTCCGTCGGCGGGCCGATCATCAATCCGCCGCCCTGAATCTGGTATCGTGCGAAATTGATGGAGGCATACGATGGCTGCGTCACATCCACGTACCGGGAACCCTCCACGATAAATGCTTTCTGCGAGGGATTGCCAATCTTGTCCAGCCGCGGCACGTAGTCCGCCGGGAGACGCTCGCTGAAGCCCGTTGTGGTGGCGATTGTCGGATTGAATCCTCCGATCTCTTTCGCCGGCCATGATGCCCATGAAACCGCCGCTCCGTAGCTGGGAAAGTAAATGTTCTGATTCGGCGGCGGCGATCCACTGAAGAAATCATTCGACAGAACAAAGTTGCTTGGACAGCGCAATTTCGAGTTGTAAATCGCAAACGCCCGATCTTGGTCTTTATCCGGAAGCGTCATCGATTCACCAAGCGTCGGCGAAACCCAATCCTCGTTCTGAAATGGGAACGACCGGCCGTGATTTGATGTCGCGTCGACGCTGTCCGTTGGGCTTGTGAGAATGTTTCCCGGTCCTTTGTAATTCCACATCGTCCCGCTGGTGAAGGGGCCTGGAATCCAGTTGTTGTACTCGGTCATGTAAGTCGTAACACCAAGCATGGCGCCTCGCATGTGGGCGCCGCACACGCTCTTTCGCGCGGCCTCTCTCGATGCGGACAGACTCGGCAACAACACCGCCATGAGCAAGGCGATAATCGAAACAACGACGAGTAATTCTATTAAAGTGAAGCCACGTCTCCCCCACGCAATACCGTATCGCTCCATAGTCTCTCCACGTTCCGTTCATATTCGCAAGCGGTCAATGTCGCAATTCGAGGACCGTTACGGTACGAACCTTGCGTCGCAGCTTCGTCACATCACGGACAAATCCGTGTTAACGGCGAGACGAATCCCGGTCTTCGTGCAACGCGGCGTGGCGCATCAGACGTCTCGCGAATAGAGCGATCTGCCGGCTCATACCGCTTCCGTCAGGGAATACCCCACTCCCCGAACGGAGTGTATCAACGCTCCGTATTCCCCCAGTTTTTTGCGTAGCCGGAACATAATATTATCGACGGCCCGATCGCTGAGATCGTGTTCATGCTGGACGCAGGCCAGCGCGATGTCGCGGCGGCTCGCGACCCGGGAAGGATTTGCAACGAGATAGCACAGAATTCGGAACTCCCGCACGCTTAGCGCGATCGTCCGATTATCGACAAACGCCGAATAGCGGGAGGGATAGAGCAAGATGGGGCCGTGCCGCAGCACCACTTCGTGAGAACGCCGAGTCGGGCTGGTCGGGCGCCGATGGCGCGTTATTCGGCGGAGACGCGCAGCCATGACGTCCATGTCGAGATGCATGCCGGTGATGACGTCGGCGGCACCGCACGAAAAACCCTCGACAATGTCCTTCGGCGAGGCGGAGTAGGAAATCAGCACTACTTCAACAAATGACGTAGCGGAAACGATGCTGCTGCAAATATGGAACGCATTTCTCGCCGTCATGTTCATATCGATGACGCAGATGTCGAAGGCGTTCGCCAACAGTTTCGTCCGCACATCCTCGAAAGATTCTGAGAACGTCACGGAAAAGTAGGAATACTTCAACTTTGATGCCATCTCGGTGCGGAGACGATGGTTCGTTGTGATCACCAGGACGTGGATGATATCGGAGTCGCGTTCTTCAGAGCTCTTCGGAGATTCGCACAAAAGCATTCCAAGTGTCTCCATGTCCAAAAGGCAACACGGGATCCCAACAAGGCTGATTACCTGTCTCCACGACCGCGTGATTATGTATGGCTCTCCACTCGACTACGTCGCTGTTTAGTTAAAGTTGCATTCAGCTGGCGTATTTGGTTAGGCCGGCATCATGATCAAGGCAGTAATGCCTATGCTTTTGTGGATGCCGGTCTTGCTGATCCTTTCATACAACAAAATTGGCCAGCGCCGGAGCGCTGGCCAATTTGCATTTCTGTGCTTTGAATAGCTATGTGGGATGATTAGATTTTACGGAAGCGGCGAGCCAGAAGCGCCGTGCCTGCGAATGCAGCGATGCTCAGAGATGCCGGCTCCGGCGTCGCGACGGTGACCGCTGTACCGTTGAGCGCGATGGTTGGGCTGATGATGCGGTAGGTGCCACTGCTGCCGATCGACCCGCCGCTGTTTGAAGTGCCATCCGTTGTCTTGATCTCGAATGTATAAGTTGTCGCGGGCGATAGCGTAACGGCGGAAATTGTCGGATCTTCCTGCTGAGTGCCTGCACCGGCCGCATCGCTCCAGATGGCTATGGGTGACGCGAAGTTGTTTCCGCTGTAGTACAAGCCAAGATCACGCGGCCCCGTCCCGGAAGCGCGATCCTGAATTTGGAAATCGGTAAGATCGTAGGAACCGGTAGAAGTCGTCGTCAGCGCGAATGTAAGGAAATTCGTCGTAACATTGAAACCGGCGGAATTGAACGAGCCTCCGCCGGCATTTCCGGACAATCCGCTGCGCGTGATTGCGCCGCCAGAAGCCGCAACACCGCTGCCGTAAGCGGCGACGCCGAGAGAGGTTTCGGTGCCTGCGAATCCGGCCGTGCTGTTCCACGACAAAATCACATCCGCCTGAGCGCATTTAATTCCGACGGCGCCGGTGATCGCGGCCACTGCGAACGTTACTATTTTCTTACCCATCCAACCATTCATGGAGCATCCTTTCAAGAGCGTGCAAAGCACCGCGAAATACATTCCACGATTGGCAGGAGTCCCGGACAATCCGGGACATCAATACAGCTGTTCCGCAGAACGATTTCGATCCGGACACGATGTGCTGCAGAAAGCTCACCGGAATGTGCGCACGATAATGCTTGTATGAAGATTGCGTTTGCGATTGCGGCGTAGGTATCGGACCGCCGACGCTCTGTGCCACGATCGTCATCGGAGCAAAGCAAAAAGGTCGCTAGGAAAAGTAGCAGCGGTAGGCCCGCGGCTAATGCTCGGCGTCACGCTCTTTGCTGACCCTTAGGAACTCTGGCTTGGAGCGGGCGGCGGCGATCCCGGGTGCAATGCCCTTGGGGCGTAGGTCTCGCGGAAGTGGACCAATTGCCAGTCCGATTGCTGCGTACATATGAGGGAAGTGTCCAGGAGAGGTTTACAGAGGCGGGTGCCAAGTCGCTGCTACCGGTGCAATCACAAACCGCGCGTGGCGGAAAGGTTGTTTTGCCCAGCGAAGTTTGCCACAGAGCCGTGTACATGCGCCTACAATGGCTTACCCTTATAAATGGCGAATCGGCTATTGGGTAAAAGTACAAAAACCTCATTATTCTGCTGATTCAGCGATTTAGCCCATCCGCGAATACGATTATGAGCCCCGCCCTCTGCCGCTGAGCTATACCCCGAAGTACAGGGGATTCTGAAGGATTCAGCAGTCACAACAAGCGCTCGCCCAAGAAATCCAAGTCAAACGTCCCATGCGTTCAGACGCCCGCTTCACTCCGGATTGTCCGTGCGAATTCCCCGTGCCATTCATTTCGCACTCGAATGTTCCGCCGTGGGTTCTGATGCCTGGCCCTTGACCTTCTTCAACTCGGCTTTCACTTTCGCAATTTCTCCTTGGAATCGGTCATCTGCCAATCCCGATCTGGCGAGCGCGGTGCCGAGATACCGCCCGGCTATGACGTCGCTCGGGTAGTGCTCGCCTCCGATCACGCGGTCCCATCCTATTTCTTCGCCACGGGCGATCAGTTTGCTTTTCAGTTCGGGCATCAGGTCGGAGAGGATCAGCGCGTACATCATGCCGCGCGTTGAATGTCCGCTGGGATAACTGCCGTCCTTTTCGTGGCTGAGTGCCACGAGCTCAGGGTCGGTAACAAATGGCCGCGGGCGAGGATAAATATGTTTCGCCGGCCTGACGAAGGCGTCGCTGTCCTTCTCAAGCTGCCGGAAAAATGCGTCTAGTTCGGGGAGATTCTTTGCGGTAAACCACGGCCCTACGACGGAGGTGAACGCCTCCATCGTGAGGTGCCCCTCGGATTTCGCGCGAGCAGCCTCGTCTGCCGTTCGATTCTGCGTCGCATTTCGCACAACTGCCAGCTCCGCCAGCTCTTCCGCCGATCCGGCCACAGGCGGAGGAAAGAGGCTGGCTGGATCCACCGCATTCGGAGGAAGATAAACCGGCGTCGCGATGGGCGCTCCGATCGCGGCTTGGAGAGGTATTGCGGCGAGAAGAATTACGAACCATCGAGGTTTGAAGCGTTTCAACGACCCATCCTTTTTATAACTGACCGCCAAGGAAACCAGTCTGGTCTATCCGGCGCCAGAGGCTGCACCGGATCAGCGGACGCCTTCCTCTGGCGGAAAGAGGCTTATAGGAATGAAAGATGAAGATTGGGTGTGCGTGCGATTAGGCAACTGTAAAGAACGGGTGTTTTTCAGGCGTTGGCAATCGATTCAACTTGCCGTTGGTGGAGGTGCCGTGATAGCTTTCAAACCACGCGCGCTTGTCTAGTGGTATACCAGACTGGATCGGGCATAACTTGGTGAATCAGTCCAATTCCGCCCTGTTTCTATCGAATGACGAAGGATCGCCGTCCAAGGTCGACATGGTTCGGCAGATGCTGGAGCGCCGCATCGTTCACGGCGTTTACATGGGCCGCGAGTTGCCTTCCGAACGGGAATTGGCGGAAGACATGCAGGTTTCGCGCATGACGGCGCGAAAGGGCCTGCAGCAACTTGTCGACCAGGGAAGACTGGAGCGTCAGGAGAACGGCCGAATCGTGGTGGCTCGCAGCCGCTCGCAGCTCATCCAGATCGTGCTGCTGGTTCCGTCCGTGGCATCCACGGAAATTGAGCGGTTCCGCCTGGCCCTGGAAAGGGTTGCCCGCGCACGGAATGCGATCCTCATCACCCGGCTTTATCTCCATTGGGAAGATCCGGTGATCACCGAATCGCTCGCCGCCGGCGGTGGTGTGTTTCTCGTGGCAAGTTGCGAGCCCCTTCCTCCGCGGCTCGTGCAGCGATTCCGGCAGGATTGCCTCCGCATGGTGTCGTGGGGATTCGACCTTTCCCCCCATGGAATTCCCTCGGTCGACCTCCTGCCGCCGCATGCGTTACACCGATTGCTTGATCACCTCGCGGGCCTCGGGCATCGCAGCATCGACTGCTTCAACGTGCAGACCGTCGATCCCATCATCGATGCGCGAATCCAGCAGTGGAAGCTGTGGCTATCGGCCCATCGGCTGCAGGGACGACTGCTCAACTTTCCGATTGTGGCGTACGACACGCCACTCTCCCACGCGTTCGAAGAAATGACGCAAATCCTCGCGAGAGGTGAATTCCAGTCCAGCGCGTTATTCTGCACAACAGCTCCGGCGGCCATCGGCGCCATGCGCGCGATGAAGAACGTGGGAATCGACCCGGGCAGGGATAAGTCGATCGTCGCGTTCACCGATGAACATATCGGCCGCTACGTGATCCCGGCCGTTGCATCGCTCCGATCCCCATCGGTCGAACCATACCTGGAAATGTGTTTGGACTGGATGCAAGGAAAAGACGCGGCTTGGATCGGTCCGCTGCTTGTCCGTGAGGCGGAGCATGTCGTGGATGGGGGTGAATCGATTTGCGCCGTGGCTCCCGTTTCTGAAATGGGATAGCGATATCGCCAGGGATGAGGGTTGATGGAAGTTTCCAGCACATTTCCGAGCCGATATGGCTTGCTTCGCGCGATCGCAGGGCTGGTCTGTGCGATCATGATCTGCGGCGCCACCGCATGCGCTGATACCGGCGTTCCGACGAACAACAATACTGCTAACGCGCCGACTTCCGACGTTTGCGATCGTGTGCACATCTTCTACTACGACTGGTACGGCGCTCCTCCGCAGCAGTCAGGATACATTCATTGGCCGCAGAATGGACACCGACCGCCAGAGGATATTGCGTCCAATTACTATCCACTGTTGGGCCCTTACAGTTCTTCCGATCCGCGAGTGTTGCGGCAGCACATGGCGTGGATTCGGAGCGCGCATATTGGCGTGATCACGGTCACTTGGTGGGGACAGGGAAGCTACGAAGATCAGCGCACGCCGGCCGTTCTCGATGCAGCCGGAATAGCGGGGCTCAAGGTGAATTTCCACCTGGAACCCTATCCCGGCCAGACGCCAAAAACTGTCATGGCGGATGTGGCGTACATCCTCGAACACTACGGCAAAAATCCCGCGTTTTACCGGCCTGCGTTCCTCCACGAACGTCCCATGTTCTACCTTTTCGAAACGCTTCGGCACCCCGCTGCGGAGTGGCGGTCGGCAACCGATGAACTGCACCGCGGCGCGGAACCCGTTCTTCTCATCGCACAAACGACCGATTTGAAATTCATCACTGCCGGCGGATTTGATGGAGGTTACACCTATGACGTTCTCACCCCCTTCAAGAATGCCCGGTTCGTAGCGCAATGGAACGATCACGTGGCGGCGGATTTTGCCGCGGCCGGAAAGCTGTTCATTCCGTCCGTCGGTCCGGGCTACTGGGATGACCGGGCGGTTGCGAATGGCGGGGCGGTGGAACCAGAGATGGCCCGAACGCGCGATCATGATGCAGCCACCACTTACGACTTGGAATGGAACGCCGCCATAAGGGCAAAGTGTCCCTTTGTCACGATCACTTCGTTCAATGAATGGCACGAAGGAACGCAAATCGAACCTGCCACTAGCCAGAGCACCAGCGGCGATACCTACCGCGCTTATTCCGGCGGCCCGATGATGTACCTGGAAAGCACGGCGGCGAACGTGCGAAAATACGCGGCGAGCATCGCCGAACAACACCCCACCGCCCCGCCGAAATAGCCGCAGCGAACGTGCCATTGTGTCACGCCAACTCCCCATCATTTCGACCAGCATCACTGCTGGAGAGCAATACAGCCGGTAAGTGATCCACTTCATAAAGACCATTTTGGTTCATTAATAGACCATCGAACATGACCTTTGTTGCCAGCGCGTCACCCTCCACGGCGCGCGGCACAACGGCACTTCTCACCTCTTTCGGCGGAAATTCCTCTCCAATACTTAACAAGGCAGATACAGGAACCACATATCACGGTGCTAAAAACTCTCCGTCACAGTCGGGTTTCGATAGACCACCGTGGTTCAGGGCCGTTTGTGGCCGTGGGGACATCCTGTTGGGCTTGTGTTTAAACAACAGGCGTCCTTCCCAAATTCCCCAAGCGAGAGAGAAGCATGTCTGTCGCTAAAGATGATACCAGTGCCCGACTCAGAACGACTCGACCCGCTTTCACCCTCATCGAACTCCTGGTCGTCGTCTCCATCATCGCGCTTCTGATCGCGATCATGATTCCATCTCTCAGCCGCGCCCGAATGCGTGCGCGCACCGTTGTCTGCGGCAACAATCTGCGAGCTATCGCCACGGGCCTGATCGTCTACGCCAACGAGAACAACCAAAGCCTGCCGCCGCGCTCTCAATATCAGCCCGGCGCCACGCTTCCCAACGGCACCTCCTCCTCCGATCCCCGCAAGGGCGGCGGCGACGCTTGGTACGCCTTCCTCAGCCAAAGCAACATCATTCCCGATGGCACGCAGACCATTGGTGGAATGCCCGATCCTTCCTACGCAGGCTTCACGACCAAGGTATGGCATTGCCCGGAAGTCACGAACGCCCAGATGCTCGTCAACGGCTCCTACGGCTGGGGCGGCGGCTACGGCATCAATGAATCCACCAAGGGCGTCGACCTGTGGGGATACGCCATCCTCAAAACCGGCGCCCCCGGACCCGGCAGCAAAAAGCTGTCGCAAGTGCAATCCCCCAATCTGCGCTGGATGGTCGGTGACACCGGCCGTTACATCCCCAACCTCGGCTACGCCACCTGGGGCGGCACCAACGAACCCAATGCCACCAACAAGAACTTCGATCGCACCGGCGCGGTTGCAGCTTCGAGTTCCGATCAACCCGGCTGCTATCACACCGACGACACGGCCAATGTCGGCTCGTTTGACGGACACGTCGAGGGGATGAAGTACAATGATCTTCGCCAGAACGTCAGCGACGTTTTCTATCAGACCACCCCCTGACAATCTCGAACAGCCATCAAGCCCTGCATACAAGGACTGAACCCCATGTGCTCCCGCACCTATTCTCGACGCACTTTCCTGCAAACAACGGCGTTCGGTGCAGCCGCCGCGGTGCTGGGACAATTGCCGTCAAGGCGGACTTTCGCCGAAAGCCCCGCCACCCAGCCTGCCGAGAAACCCCTCTACCGCTTCGTTCTTCTCGGCGATACCCACTACGATCTTCCGCAGCACCATGACATGGACTGGGTGAACGTCAAATACCCCAAAGACTTGAATCAGATCAAAGGCTACATTGAAACATCGCAGCAGCACACGCCGGCGCTCCTGCAGCGCGTCAAGGAAATCATCACGACCAGCGACATCCCCGTGCCGTTCGTTCTCCATGTCGGCGACCTCGTTGAAGGCCTTTGCGGCAGCTATGAACTGGCATCGAGGCAATTCGGCGATGCGCTCCAGCTCATCGAAAAGACAAACTTTGGCGTCCCCTTCCTGATGTGCAAGGGCAACCACGACATCACCGGCCCGGGGGCTGCCGCCGCCTATGAGAAAATCCTGCTTCCGTGGCTGAGTAAGCAAGTCGATTCGCCGATCACCCGCGCCGCGTTCTCGCGCCGCAACAACGACGACCTGTTCGTTTTCTTTGATTCCTACCAGCCGGATCTTGACTGGCTGGAAGCGGAATTCAAGAAGCACGCCAATGCTCGGCACACATTTTTCGTCATTCATCAGCCGGTCGTTCCCTACAACGATCGCGTGGATTGGATCGTGTACGCCAAGGACGATGTTTCCGCACAACGCCAGCGCCTACTGAATTTGCTTGGCCAGCGCAACGCTATCGTGCTCAGCGGGCACCTTCACAAGTACAGCCTTCTCGAACGCCACACCCCCGCCGGCCCATTCTCGCAACTGGCCGTTTGCAGCGTACTGCGCTCTGACCATCCCCAGGCGCACGAAGAACGAAATGGCCTGCAAGCCTATTCTGCGGACCTCCTCGATCTCGAGCCCAAATTCGAGCCGGCCACACGGGAAGCGCGCAGGTCCTGCCTCCAGGACGAGCGCCCGCAGATCCGGCGGTTTGAGTATGCCGATCTTCCCGGCCTCGCCGTCGTCAACGTCTATGCAAAGGATGTGCGTTGTGACGTTTTCCCCGGCATTGATGAAAAACCGTATCGGACCGAGTCGCTGATTGTCAGGCCGGTCACTTAACGTCACGTGGAACCTTTTCAGGAGTGGAGAGCATGAATTTTGAAGTGAATCGTGGAATCATCGCCGGCATCGTTGCCGCTACGGCGGTGTTGGCCGGCTCGCGCATGACGCGCGCCGATGTCATCGCCCAGTGGACGTTCGAAACCAGCCAGCCGACCAGCGCGGGACCTGTGTCGCCGGAAGTCGGCGCCGGGACCGCCACCGCCACGCACAGCGGCACGGCGACCTACTCCGACGTGACGAACAATACCGCTGCCTCCGGCAACGGCTCCAGCTTCTGCTGGGGCTCGACCGGTTGGAATGTGAATGACACCAATTTCTGGCAGTTCCAGGTGTCGACCGTCGGCTACAACGCCATCCAGCTCGGATACGACCAGGTCAGCAGCAACACCGGCCCCAACGCGTTCGTCCTCGAATACAGCACCGACGGCACCAATTTCACATCGTTTGGAAGCGCTTACACCGCCAATCCCAATTCCACCTTCAATGGGACCAACTACGCATGGTCCAGCACCGCAGCAAATGCCAACGATCACTATTCCTTTGATCTCTCGTCGATTCCCGGTCTGAGCGATGCCTCCTCCGTCGATTTCCGCGTCGCTGTCGAAGCGACCGGCCAGGCCAGCAACAGCACGAAAGCCGTTTCGGGCAGCGGATTGAATTTCATCGACAACGTGACCGTCTCTGGAACCCCCGACGGTGCCTCGGCCCCCGAACCGGCTTCTCTTGGAATCATGGCTCTGGGTGCTGCCTCGCTGCTGAACCGGCGGCAGAAACACTGACTAAGCGACCGATTTCGTCGCTGATTGATTTCTCTACGGGGATACCGATACGGAAAAAGGAAATCCGTTGAGCTGACTGCTCAAGAAAAATCCTGGAGTCGATGCGACTCAAGCGACGCGTTATGCGGACAACCTCCGCAAGTAACGGCCTTGGCACCAAGCGCCAAGGCCGATTTCTTTGATTAAAGGCGTTACGAACCACCGACTTCTGTTGCATTGACCGCCGAGCCAGCTCGTGCGTGTCATCAAAGAGGAGTGCTGAGCGACGGATTCGCATCTCCGTCGTGGAGTAGCCGCTTGTGGGACTATGGGGACACGCCGACGTGCGCCAGCTTTTGCACCTCAGATGGTTGGAATTGCAGCCTTCGTCTATGACCCAGGCCATGACCATGCGGCAAAACCCCGAGGAATCCCCAGAAAGCTTCCGCCGATCCGCCAGGTTTCAAATGCACGAACCGATCGAAAAACTCGGCCCGGTCACTCGAATGCCGCCCCTCGCCAAACTTCTCAAATATGCCGGCTTGTTGCACCATGTCTTCAAAAAACTTGACTGGAACCCATCCGAATTTGACGCCTACCGTGTCCGTATCCAATACCCTGTTCTCCATACCGAACTACAATTCTGCGCTTCGAGTGAAGTAAAGGAAGGGCCGCACGCGCCCCGGACCTGACGCCCGAACGAATCCGTTCGTCTCAAAGTTCGTAGGCGTCGGAGCCGAAGGAATTGATGTTTTTGCTCGGGCGATTTGCACAAAGGTCGCCGTAGAGAGGACATTCGCATCGGAAATGAGCCCGATCGCCCGGAGACCCAAAGACGGGGAAAAGCCTTCTTGGCCGACGATCTGAACAAGTGACAGATGCCACGGAACGGCGGGAGCGTTTCCTACAAGCGCCTACAAGCGCTTACCCTTATAAATAGCGAATCTGGCGATTTCGGTGGGGGCAAAAACCTCATTATTTCGCTGATTTCAGCGATTCCGCCCATCCACGAATACGATTATGAGTCCCCGGCTCTAACCGCTGAGCTACCCCCGGGATTGTAAAGGATTCTCGCTGCCTTGGCCGGGAAGTACAAGCGCAGCGAGGGATTGCATTTTGTGATCGCAACAATTGCGGAGGGAATGTCACGGGCGAAATGCCACAGGGGCGCGCCGCCAGAGAGACGTTTGAGCGGTGTACGGGGGAATTCCCGGGCCGGGTTCAGGATGGCGGTCGCAGTTGGTCAACCAGCGTATCCACTTTCGTCCAGAGCGAAATGGACTGACTGCGTTCTTCCGGTGGAAGTGTCTTGAGGGCGGCGGCGTCACGGATGCTTGCGAGTTGGGAATCAGATTTCCATTTCGACAAGAGTATTCGTGCGTTGGCGCGATCGGCCTTGGGCGCACTCTGCAACGTCGCAGCCCAGGCTTCCAGGTCGGAGCGGAGCCAGCGGCGAGCCTGTTCGCGCCAGCGGGCACGATCCTGCTCGCTGAGAGTGGCTCCGTCCGAGCTGCCTCCGCCGCCGGCGACGGCGGCTGAACAGGCGGCGTTGTAGAGGAGTCCGTCCTGGTGATTGTCGGTTAGTTTCGGGTCGGCGTCGAAAGCGGCAGCATAGAGGCCGGCCTCGGCGCTGCGAAGGTCTTTGAATTGGCAAACCCCCAGCAGGGCCAGGCGCTCGTCATTGTCGCGTGGCTGATACGTTCCATTGAGAAACGCCGGCAAGTTCGGCAGAATCATCGCCTCGGCCTCCCGTCGGAGCACGTGAGCAATCCAGGGATCTATGCTGACGGCGTTCACGGGGCGCCAGTCGTAAGACAAGACCGCCGTCGCGAGAGTGTGGCGAGCCTGGTCTTTCTGACCGCTGCGGTATTGCGCCATGGCCACGACAAGTCCGGGACAGGGTCCCAAGACTTTGGCGGTTTCGCCTTGCATGAGCGCGATCGCGCGATCGAAGTGATTCAGGCGAAATTCCGCCAGGCCCTTGGCAAATTGGAAATAGGGAATTGCCCATTCGTATTTTGGCTCCCGCGCAGCCAGGGCACGGTCGATGATCGCGACCGCGCGTCGCAATTCCTCGTCGGATGCGGGCAGCAACAGGCAGGATCGCGCTGTTCGCTCTGCAATGTCGGAGTCGGCGCTGTCGCCGAAGAGAGCGAGCATTTGTCGGCAGGCGTTGTGGTATTCGGCTTCGTCGCCGAGAAAGAGGCACAGCTCGGCGTAGCCGAACCACGCGGTGTGCTGCGACAGATTGGCCGCGATGTTCTTCTGCCAGGATCGCCGCACCTCGTTGCCTCGGCCCAGCGCGACCTTTAGCCCCTGTATTTCCTGAGGCAATGAGCGGTTCCTGGGATCGAGGCGGAGCGCCCGCTGATATTCCTCCAAGGCCTGGTCAAGGTAGCCCTCCTCCTTCAGGGTGTCGCCAAGGGCGTAGTGCGCATCCGCGTCTTTGGGGTTTAAGCGGACGATCTCCCGAAATTCAGTGAGTGCCTCGTTGAGGCGGCCCACTCTGAGCAGGGTGGCGCCGAGGTTGTAATGGGCGACGGAATTGTCGGGGTCGATGCGCAATGCCGCCCGATCCTGCTCGATGGCGGCGTCGAACTGCCCCTTATCAATCAGAGCCAGGGCCAAATTGAGTTGGATAAACGGGCTCTCCGTGTCGAAACGAAGCGCCACGCGCAAATGGGAGATGGCATCATCTGTCCGACCCATCCTTCTTAATGCCATGCCCCACCGTGCGTGGTTCCAACCATAAGTGGGGTTCAGCGCGTTGGTTCGCTGGAAATAAGATATGGCCTCGGCGACTTGGCCTTGTTCCAGTAGTGCATTGCCGAGTGCGCAGCTGGCGTTGGCGGCATCCGGTCGCAGAGCCACGGCCGCTCGCAAGAAGCCCGTTGCCTCCGGAAGTTTCCCCGTTGCCACCAAGGCGCTGCCAAGCATGATATTGGGGTAGTAATCGGTGGGGTAAGCCTGCTGCAAGCGGTGCAAGTAGGGCAGCGCGGCGACGTCATTATTATTATTCTGCAACTGATGTCCCAGCGCGACCAGTAGTTGCAATGGCTGCCTGGCGAGAGGTACGTCGGCAACCAGTTGGTCGAGTTTTGCGCGGTCCGTCCACGCGCTGGGGGCGCGCACCTGGTCGCGCCAAGGATCCGGGTCGGCCAGCCGGGCCACAGTGAGCAACCAGTTCAGGCGCTGCGCGTCGGATGTGCAGGCCGCCCAGTCGTCCAGAGCCGCGACGAGGGCGCCGCTTACCGGTGAAGCAATCACGCGTGCCTTGACATCACTGGGGTTATCACGAAGCGGTATCCCCAGCCCGGCGTTTTTGAAAACCTCCTCATATTTCCGATCGGACAGCGCCAGCCGGATATATCTGTTGATTAAAGCAGTCCGGTCCAGACGGAGGGCATCGAGGTGCGTGGCGAGATCCAAATTGCGTTCAGCCTCATTCAGCTCGTGCTGAAGGGGGCCCGATTGGTAAGCGCCCAAACGCCCCTTTGCGCGCTCGAGGGCGGTTCTGGCGCCTGCAAGGTCTGATTTCTGCTCAAGTCGGGTCACCTCCTGCAGGTCCTGCTCTGCCGCTCGCTGGGCGGCAGCATGTTGACCGCTGATTCGCAGCCAACCGCCAAGCAACGCCAGCGCGAGGATCAGCGACATCAGCAAGGCGCCGCCCAGTGCAGCAGCCGTCGGACGGCGTCGTGCCCACCGGAAGCTTCGTTCCAGAGGGCCCACGGGGCGCGCGCGGATGGGTTCGTCGGCAAGAAACCGCTGAAGATCGGCGACCAGGTCACCGGCGGTCGAATATCGCTTGGCGGGATCCTTCTCAAGGCATTTGAGGCAGATGGTTTCAAGGTCTCGCGGCACCTTGGCATTGAGTCGGGAAGGAGGAGCAGGCTCGTTTTCGATCACCTGGCGCTCCGTTTCCGAGACGGTCTCGGCGCGAAATGGAGGGCGGCCGGTCAGGAGTTCGTAGAGAATGGCCCCCAAAGAGTAAATGTCGGTCGGCGGGCCACTCAAGTCACCACGTGCCTGCTCAGGCGACATGTAACTGGGAGTTCCCAGGGCGGTCCCGGGAATGGTCAGCCCATCGTCTGCGCTCATGCGTCGGGCCAGTCCGAAATCAGTGATTTTGGGGATGCCGTCAGAGGTGAGAAGGACGTTTGCGGGTTTCAAGTCACGGTGAACGATTCCATTCTGGTGCGCGGTTTGAATCGCCTCGCCAAGGGTTACCACCAGCGAGGCGGCTTGACGGGCTGCCTGGGGTGTACCGGCGAGTTTCTGGGAGAGGCTTCCGCCGTTGACGAATTCCATGGTGAAATACGGCATCCCGTCGTGATCGCCAATGTCGTGAACCTGAACGATATTGGGATGCTGGAGTCCCGCGATGGCTTCAGCTTCCCGGTGAAAGCGCTCAAGGTCGTGGTGTTGCGCATAGTTACCCGAGAGAAGCATTTTGATGGCAACAGCACGGCTGAGCCGCAGATGCCACGCCTTGTAGACGATACCAACTCCCCCCCGCCCCAGAATCGCCTCCATTTTATAACCAGGAATGCGGGGAAAACTTGCTCCGGCCTCAATGGAGGTGGCGTCGGAGGCAGCGCGTTTCGATGGCGGGAAAAACGAATCAACCTGCGATTCGAGTTTGCGAAATCGCTCGAGATGCAGACGCACCGTGCTGAGCAATTCCGGGCAATGGCTACAGACGTCCTCGGCATTGCGCCCGGATTCCAGGATTTCGTCGAGCAGATGTTGCACCCGCGGATCGACGGCCATGGGAGTGGTGCTCCTTGCGCTTGTGTCTAGGGCTGCTGAAGTGCGTCGGCATCCGGCCGAAGATCTTCCAGCGATTCTGCGAGGGACTGCAGGCTGCGGTTCAGTCGCCGCTGCACCGTCTTGATGGAAACGTCGAGGACATCGGCCGTTTCGGCGTGGGTGAGCCCCTGGATGCGTACGAGTTCAAACGCTTCGCGTTCGTCCTCCGGAAGTTGATCGATGGCGTTAAGTATTCGTAAATAATCGGGGGAGGCGTCAAGCCCGGTGTCCGATTGCACGGGTGCGGCGCTTTCCTGAAGGTCGGTGGCAATTGGCCTACTATCCAGGCGTCGAGCCAGGTCATTGAGCTCCCAGCGAATGTGGCGGTTGGCCAGTGCGAAGAACTGCCGCACTGTCTTCGGTCGGGCCGCGCGCATGGCCTTGAGCAGCCGTTCCACGACGGCACCGAGCAGTTCATCAGGCTGCAGGTTCAAGGGTGGTCGCGTCAGGCGTGGGTAACTGCGGCCAAGAAGACCGCCGCAGAGGAGTTGCAGGCGGCCGACTGCACGGCTCAGGAGAGCCCGGACAATGGGGTCTGCCGGTGCATCGCCGGCGAGTTCATTGAGGTACCGCTGCACGGCAGCAGTGGTGCGTTCCGATTCCATCGTTCTATTGGCATCCGTCAAATCTGTGATTATGCACATGATAACACGCCTGACCACTTTCCCGCGCTTAGTAGTATGCGGCAATCAAACTGCAGCAACGGTCACCTTCGGGAAGAGGCGCCATGCGGCTTGTCCGGGAAGACGAAATCGGCTTTTTACGACGGGCTCTCACGCTCCACGTGTGACTGGCATTCGTCGGAAATATCAAAAAAGAGAGGCGAGGCATGCCGCATCAAGTACATCTCTGGGCGGTCGGATACGACGACGTTGGTCGCGCTGAGCAGGTTCGAGAGGAAATCACCAGACTGTGCGGTCCCGAACGGTACTTGATCCTTCTCGATGTGGCTGTCGTCGTGCGACGTTACGACGGTTCATTCCTGCTCGATGGTGCGCCGCTTTCCATGGTGGGCAGGAAAACGGGACGGGGGATGTCGCGTTTCCTGGCATGTGTGGCGCTTTCGGCTTCAGCGACGGCCGCCGCGGCGCTGGAAACGCCATTGGACTGTGGGTGTGGGTGTAATCCAGGCGACGTCGGGATTGACGACGAATTCATCCAGGATGTTTCCGCCATCATGAGACCCGGAACATCCACGATCTTCCTTCTGGACGATGTCGGCAATATGGGCGCGATCCTCCATCGAATTTGGGGATTGGGAGGCACTGTGCTGAGAACGAACGTACACACCGAGCCCGTCAGGCTGATGCAGTCGGCTCAGAGCGCGTGGTAAATTGCGCCGAGAGAATCGAATTGGACACGCTGATTAGAGCGCGATTCGCGCCGCGAATGGGTGGGTCGTCTTTCCCCGCGGGAGGTGTGCCATTCTAATGGAGGGTCGATGCACTCCGATCGCGCGGCTTGGAAATTACCCGATTGAAAAAAAATGATCCCTGCAATGATCAAGGACGCGACGGCGTGGAAAGCGTCTTCGCGAATCATATTCATAATATATTTTGATAACTTAACTTACGTTTGGAATCATTGTGTAATGCGCGAGAGTGATGAAAGCGCCGACCCGATTGCAGCGAATCTTCAAATGGCGGAATGTTCTGGAGCCGCGCGTGAAGTTCATCGCCCGGGCCTATTTGTGATCAATGAGGCGCGGTTCGATTCGTCCGTCTGCCGGCACATCCGTGCCATATCAGAGTCCTGAGCTCGCGGAGCCGGAGCTGGAGTGGTGATATGGCTCTGGTCGGCACGAGCGTTGCTTAAGGGTATTAGATGTAGGTAATGGGATGGTTTATCTCTGAAACTCCGCATCAAGAAACTGGATCGTGTCATTGCGGCGCGAAGATACAGCGAGTCTCGCGGCGCCTTGGGCAGAAGCCCCCCAACCCGTAATCGTTTCCCGAAGACTGTTTGCGATTTGTTGCAATTGATGATTCCCCAGTTATTTCAGGAGTTCCCATGAGCGATAGAATTCAGCGATTCTGCGATGGCCTGAAAGTCCGGATCGATGCGATCGGCACGAGCATTGGGCACGCCAAACGGAAACTCTCATCGGCGACAGCAAAGGCTGAAGGGGCAGTCTGGGTGGAACTGGAAGAGGCCTGGACGCGCGTCGCCGCCCGCTACGCGCAGTTGAGCGACATGCACTCCTTACCGAGATCTGGACAAACACGCTCTTCCGATCACCTGCCCGCGGATTTGGTGGACGGTTGTATAATATTGTCATTCGCGAGCATTACATGAGGCAATCGAATATGGGTGCGCCCACAACGACCATGAATTCAAGCCAAAGCCCGGGCGTGAAACCCGAATCTTCGGAAGCGCCGGCAAAGGGGCGTGATGACCATACGCCGCTTGCGCCAAAAGATCAGGAATTGGTCATGGTTCCGCGATCTCGTCGTCCGCTCACCATGGTGTGGGTGGTCATCCTTCTGATCGTTATCGCGGCGGCGACTGCAGCGTTTATGCTCCTGGCCGGGGACAAGCAATCCACCAACGATGCCTACCTGGAAGGGCGCGCTATCCGGATCAGTCCGCGCGTTGCGGGCCCGGTCATCGCGTTGCATGTGGACGACAACGTTTACGTAAAGGCTGGCGATGTTCTTCTGGAAATCGATCCTGCCGATTACCAGGCCAAAGTCGATCAAGCTTCCGCAGCGGTCGCGACGGCCGAAAGCGCCATCGAGCAGACCAAAGCCGCTGTGCTGCGGGCGGAGGCGGCGGTCGGGGAGGCGGTCGCATCGGTGCGTGCCGCCGATACGGAAGCGAAACGCCGGGCATCCGATTATCGCCGCTATTCCGCGATGGGAACCGACGGCGTCTCCGAGCAGCAACTGGAAACGGCCAAAGCGGCCATGGATACCGCCAGCGATCAGCACGAAGCGGTCATCAAGAAACAAGCGGCCGCAGAAGCGGAACTCAACGTCGCCCGCGTCAACGTGCACGCCGCCGAGTCGCAGCTCGCTGCCGCCAAGGCGCAGCTCCATCTTGCGGAACTCCAGTTGCAATACACGAAGGTCGTCGCTCCCATTTCAGGGTCTGTAGCCAATCGCAACGTTGAAATGGGCGCCTTTGTCAGCACGGGACAACCTCTATTGGCAATCGTTCCCGACGAGCGGTGGGTCGTCGCCAATTTCAAGGAAGTGCAGCTTCGGCGAATGCGTCCGGGTCAGCCCGCCGTGGTGCGCGTGGACGCCTATCCCGATCTGCGGCTCCGCGGGCACGTGGAAAGCCTGCAGGCCGGCACCGGCTCCCGCTTCCAACTCCTCCCGCCCGAGAACGCAACCGGCAACTGGGTGAAGGTCGTTCAGCGTCTGCCGGTGAAGATTGTTTTCAACGCCGGTCAGCCGGGACTGGCGAAGCTCGCCCAGGGGATGTCGGTGACGGTGACCGTCGATACCGGTCGTCGCATCAGCGTTCTCACGTCGCCTGATGAAGAGACTCCTACCGACTCGGAGGAGCAATGAGCAGGATTCGCCAGCGAAGATTATTGAAGGCACTGATCGCGTGTGGTCTTCTGACTGGGGGCTGCGAGGTCGGGCCGAATTATCGGCAACCGCATGCGGACACCCCCGCGGCGTTCAGCAAGGCAGCGACAACCCAGCCGTCGACGGTCGATCCCAATCGCTCACCCATGGTGAATTGGTGGACCAGCTTCGGCGATGCCGAATTGAATTCGCTCGTCGTCCGTGCGCTCGCGGCGAATCACGAGTTGAAAATCGCGCAATCGCGCGTGCTGGAGGCGCGGGCGTTCGAACGCATCGCCAAATCAAAGCAGTACCCCACCATCGATCTGGTCGCAGCCGTCGGCAGAGCGCGCGGCAGCGCCGCAGGTTACGCCTTCCCCTATGGCCTCCCCGGGATGGACGACGGCCTGTATCAGCTCGGCTTCGATGCAACCTACGAAGTCGATCTCTTCGGCGGAATCCGGCGCACGATCGAGGCGGCCGGCGCGCTGGCTGAGGCCACCGAGGATGAACGTCGCGCCGTACAGGTGACTCTTCTCGGCGAAGTGGCCAGGAACTACATCGGCTTGCGAACCCTCCAGCGGCGGCTCGCCGTAGCCAGGGCGAACCTCGACGACCAGAGCCAAACCCTCGAGATTGTCACGCGACGCTTCAAAAACGGTCTCACGACCAACTTCGACGTCATCCGAGCCAGCGCCCAGGTCACGGCGACGCAGTCAACCATTCCCCCCCTGGAAGCGGGCATCAATCAGACCATTTATGGTTTGTCGATTCTGCTCGGCGACCAGCCGACGACGCTGCTGGCGGAATTGTCCGCGCAATCGCCGATCCCGATCGTCCCGCCAACAGTGCCCGTCGGGATGCCTTCGGAACTTCTTCGGCGGCGGCCCGACATTCGGCGCGCCGAGAGGATTCTCGCGGCGGCGACGGCGGAACAGGGCGTGGCCACATCCGACCTGTTTCCCCATTTGATTCTCGGCGGAACCGCCGGCGTACAGAGCCGGGACACGGACTATCTGTTCAGCCAGCACGATCCCAGCAGCGGCTTTTATCTGGCCGGGCCCATCGCCAACTGGACCATTTTCGACGGCGGCCGCCGGTGGGCCAATATCGACCGCACGAAGGCGCGTGTCGCCGCCGCTGCTTCCGCATATGAAGAATCGGTGCTCAGCGCCCTGAAGGACGTCGAGAGCAGCCTCACCGCCTATTCGCACGACCAGACACGTCGCGACTCCCTTGGAAGCCTCGTGGGACAAAACCAGGAGGCGGTGCGAATCGCCAAACAGGAATACAGCCACGGCCTGGTCAACCTGCTCGACGTCATCGAAGTGCAACGCAATTTGTATGTCGCCCAGGACGCACTCGCGCAGGCCGATCAGAGCGTCTCCTCCGACCTGGTGTCGTTGTACAAGGCGCTCGGGGGTGGCTGGGAATCGGCGGACACAGCACCGCCAACGGCAACACGCAACGCTTCCACCCAGGAAAGCGGGACGAGCAGTCATCCGAGCGGCGAGGTGCGTTGATGTCGTCGACGCCCTCCATGCCCTTGCTCGGCGACTCCACGTCCGTAACACAGCCGCTTACCTACTCGCCGGCGCTGGACAAAACCGTCCGCCTGCTGATCCTGTTCGTGGTTACTCTGGTCACGTCGATGGAATTCCTGACCAGTTACGCCATCGGCGTCGCATTGCCGGACATCGGTGGCGACCTCTCCGCCTCGTTCGACGAGGCAAGTTGGATCATCACCACGTACATGACGTGCTTTCTCATCGGACTGATGTTAAGCAACTGGCTCTCCGATCGAATCGGATACCGCCGGCACATGATCCTGGCCGTGACGCTCTTCATGTGTTCATCGGCCGCGTGCGGCTTCAGCCACACGCTGACTCAAATGCTCATCTGCCGCGGGTTCATGGGCTTCGGTGGCAGCAATTTTCTCGTCCGAGGCCAGACTGCGATCTATCGTTCGTATGCACGCGGCAAAGCGCGATTTGTGGCGTTGTTTGTCTACGTGATCGGTGTGGTCGTGTTTGCACGAACCTTTGCGCCCGCGGTGGGGGGGTATCTGACGGAATGGTACAGTTGGCGATACATCTTCTTCCTTAACGTACCGCTTTCTTTGGCCGCCCTCGTGATCCTCATCGGCTACCTGCCGGATGTCAGAGCGAAGATCGAGCATCCTCATCTCGACGTCCCCGGGCTCCTGCTGCTCATCGGCTGGGTCGCCCCCCTCCAGATCGTCCTCAGCCGGGGCGAGCGCGATGACTGGTTTTCCGATCCGTTTATTTGCGCCTTGTCGCTGACCGCCGCATGCTGCTTTCCCGCGTTCATCTGGTGGGAGCGCCACCCGGCAAATATCAGCCCCATCATGAGCCTCACGCCCTATCGCAGCCGAAACTTCGCGTTCGGCTCTATCTACGTGGTCATCCTGGGAATGATGCTTTACGGCCAACTCTACTTCGTCCCGCAATTTCTCCGATTCGTGCAGCACCATTCGGCCGAGGGAACCGGCAACCTGCAGACCGTCGACGCCGCCGCCTTCACCGTCGGCCTCATCACTGGTGCGTTCATAATGAGGCGGATCGGCTTCCGGGTAGCGCTCGCCGTCGGGGCCGTGATCTTCGCTGCCGGCATGTGGTGCTGGACGACGCGATTGACACCCACGATCTCCGACACCGAAATGTTCCTGCCTCTCATCCTCACGGGGTTCGGCGCCGGCTGGCAGATCGGTCCCATCTCCACCTTGATCAACAGCGAAATCCCCAGCATCCTCCTGGGCGAATCCATGCAGTTGTACTTATTCCAACGGCAAATCGGCGGCAGTTGGAACATCGCCTTTTTGACGATTCTGGTCGACCGGCAACGCAGCTTCTGGTCCAGCCGGCTCGGCGAGAATATCACCGAATACAACCTTGCCGCCCAGGACGCCATCCGGCAGGGAACCGGCGCCCTCCAATTGAAGGGATTCCCACAGGCTCAGGCGGAGGCGGGCGCCGCGCAACTTGTCCATCTCCGGCTTCTGCTGCAATCGATTGTGAATGCATTCCAGGACACTTTCTTTTACCAGAGCCTTATTGGCCTTGCCGCGCTCTGCCTTCTTCTCTTCTTTGCCAAAGGGCACGTGATCAAAGACATGGCACGCTGGTTTGTCACATTGGTGCGCTGACGAGGCGGCGCGTAGCGGATAGCGAACAGAGGTGCTTACAGACGCCCGCCACGAACTCTTTAATGAGATCAACCGCGACGAGGTCATACGCGACTTGATTTCGTGGCTCCAGGAGACGGTTTGACGAGAAAGACAATGGTGAACCATGGCGGTCGACCCGAAAGGTGCCGCAGCTAACGGCCAAAGCGTGACGCAGGTGTTGAAATCGGATGAGGCCAGAGGATTCTTCAGATTGGCTTCGCCCGTTCTGATCATCTGCATCCTCTATTTCGGCAAAGCGGTGTTGGAGCCGTTCGCCATGGCGTTTTTGCTCACATTTGCCCTGGTGCCGGCGGTGACATGGCTGGAGCGCCTGCGTCTCAGGCGGCTGGTGTCCGTGCTCGTTGTCATCGTATGCGGACTGTTATTAACCTGTTCGGTTGGCTGGATCGTGAAGCGGGAAGTCGTAAAAGTCGCCGCACAGTGGCCGGAGTTTCGCTTGAGCGTGCGCGGCAAGGTCCACGATTTCAAGCAATGGACGGACAGCCTCGAGGGGCTTCGGACGGAGATTACAGATGCATTTTCCGACGAATCATCTGCCGGGAATGGCCCATCGTCTGACGCACCGACCCATGAATCAACGCTATCCCCCAACAGCACGCCCCCGGCTGGAACGATGAAAGACAAAGAGCCACCCATATCGGTTCGAATATCCCCTGAACCCACCTCCGTTGTTGGCTCTGCAGGACTCTATATTCAAGCGCTGATGATTCCCTTGGCCGCAGCGCTGCTGGTAGTCGTAATGCTCATTTTCATGTTACTGAGATGGGAGGATTTGCGGGACAGAGCGATATCTATCATCGGCGCCTCCAGGAATCAAGTCGCGAGAGACACCATCCGCGAGGCCGCAAAAAGGGTGAGCCGATTCCTCGTCGCTCAATCCGTCATCAACATCTGTTTCGGCGCAACGGCCGCCGTGGGCCTTTGGGTCATTCATTTGACGGTTGGCGGACGAGCGTCCGTCGCGGCCGCTATCACGGCAGGATTGGTCTGCGGAGTGCTTCGCTTTATTCCCTACGTGGGTGTCTGGATCGGAGCGTGCGTTCCCCTGGCCTTCACATTTGCCGCCTATCCGAATAATGCTGTCTTTCTCGTCACTCTTGCAATGTTCCTCCTCCTGGAAGCGATTTTTGCACAGGTCATAGAACCACGCTGGCTGGGAGCGAGCGTCGGCATTTCGCCGACCGGCATCATGATGTCGACGGTCTTCTGGACGTGGTTATGGGGGCCCATGGGGCTTCTTCTCGCAACGCCGCTCACCGTGTCGCTGGTTGTGATGGGCAAGCATATCCCGAGATTCAGATACCTGTATGTTCTCCTGGCGGATCGCCGGGACCTCGATTCTTTGCCGCCTTCTTCACCCCCCAAGGTTGAATCCCCAAAGGCATCTCTACCGGAAGAGCACGAAGTCGGGTCGATCTGACTCAAAGTGAAACACTGCCTCGGCGAAAGGGCTGAGAGTCCCCTGCTCGCCCGAGTTGATCCGGAGAGCCGCTTCAATCAACAGCGGACTCGCTCAGAAAATCCCCGGCCTTGACCATTCAGCGTCCAAAACTCCGCCACGTCGCCCATCACGATAAGCGATACACCACCCGTGTCGGAGCATTGCCGAACGTAGTGAACGAGTTCGTCCGCATTCATATCAGGAATATCGAGGCCTAGAAAACATACATCGAAAGCTTCCTGCGCCAGCAATGTGAGTGCGTCGATGCCCGTGGCCGCCTCTCGGATTTTATGGATATCGCAATCGATGTGCTGCGACAGGCACATCCGAAAGAGGCTGCGGCTGTGAGAGTTGCCATCAACTACGAGAATGTTCAACACTTTGCGCATGAGAACTCAGTTTGTCATTACGGCGACTCAGCGGCCTGATTCGATCTCTAAGCTCGCAACAATTGATGCTCTTCTAAATGGATAAAACAACCACGATTCCTGTCTGCCAGCTCCCTTTGTGAGAGAAAGCGGTCCGGCGGTTCAGGTGCGCCGGACCGCACAAGACTGATTCAGTGCACGGCATCGAATTCCTTGAAGACCTTCGCGTGGGCTTCAGAATCATCCAGCGGAATGATCTGCTCACTTTTGGAGGCATGAGATGTGGCGGGAACTCGGTGGGGGTGCGCGGCGGCGCGAGTGGATGTTGAGCGGGATTGAGACTCCTCGTTCGTCGCTTTGTCCTTGCTCTTGCCGCCGACGAGCCGCGCGAGGTCGCCCACGATGGCGGTAAGCTGGACGGCCTGGGAGGCGAGTTCTTCCGACGCGGAGGCGGACTCTTCCGCGCCCGACGCGTTGGATTGCGTGACTTTGTCCATCTGCGCGACGGCGGTGTTGACCTGTTGAATCCCCTGCGCCTGTTCGGAGGACGCCGCGGCAATCTCGGCGACGAGTGAGTTCACTTTCGTTGACGTCGTCGTGATCTCATCCAGGGCCTTCGCGACATCGGTGGCGATCGTCACGCCGTTACGCGAGGAGCTTACCGAGGCTTCGATCATGGCCGACGTGCTCTTCGCGGCTTCCGCGGAACGCATCGCCAGATTGCGCACCTCTTCGGCGACGACCGCGAATCCCTTGCCGGCTTCGCCCGCCCGGGCCGCTTCGACCGCGGCGTTCAGGGCGAGCAGGTTGGTCTGAAATGCGATTTCATCGATGACCTTGATGATCTTCGCCGTTTCGATCGCGGATTTTTCGATATCGGTGATCGCCTTGCTCATGTTGTTCATCGCTGATGTCCCGCGGGTTGCCGAGCCTTGCGCTTCCGTGGCGAGGCTCGCCGCCTGCTTGGCCGTCTCCGCATTCTTCTTGGTCATCGACGACATTTCTTCCAGCGCGGAAGTCGTCTCTTCCAGCGCGGCGGCCTGTTCGGAGGCGCCTTGTGCAATCGACTGGCTCGAACTGGCGACCTGGCTTGATGCGCTGGCCACCTGGGAGGAGCCGTCGTTGAGGGCGCCTGCGATGCGCGAAAGCACCCGGTTCACTCCGCGTACGATCAGCAGCGACACGCTTATCGCCAGAAGCAACGCGCCTCCCACACCGATCAGAACGCCGGTTTTTCCCGCGCTCACGCCATTGGCGACTTCGTTGGCGCCCGTATCGGCGCACGCGGCGTTGTCGGCAACTTCGTCCCGAAGGGCGTCCTCTAATTTCGAAAACGCCGGCAGCACCTTCGTTTTGTAAACTTCGATGGCTTCCTTGTCCTTGTTGGCGCGGCTCAATGCGAGCATGGCATCCCGCGCCTCCCGAAACGGAGGAATGGCGCTCTTGATTGCATTGAAATGTTCCCGGTCGCTGGCCCGGGTAATTGTGGTTTCATACTCAGACATGTCTTTGTCTATGGCTTTGACGCCCGCGGCTATCTGTTTGTCAAGATCGGCCATTTCCGTCGGGTCGTCGGATAGTATCTGCCTGAGCGCCAGGACCATGTTGGCCGTTTCCAGCGTGTGGACCTCCCCCATCGTTTTGACGCCCGGCAATCCGTCGTCGTGAACCATATGACTGCCCGCGTCGATGGCGGTGAGACGCGTATAGGCATAGCCGCCGAGAACGGCGGTGATGCCTACAGTACACGCAAATCCGACGATTATTCGTTTGCCTAATGTCATTGCCATGTTGAAAACCTTTCCAGGGGCTGCCCCGTTAAATATAAAAACGGCAATCTGCCGCGCGACAGATGCCCGCTGACGATCCGAACGGTCGTCATCACGAGTGAATATGTCGACACTTGCCGATGCGAACTGGAATCGCGACTCAAAGAGGGGGAACCGGTCGGCTCAAAACCCGCGGAAATGATCTGAATGGAGCGGTCGCCCGCCTGTGCCGGAGAAAACCGCCTTGCCACACAGCAATTATGCAAGGAACGCACGACGGAAAACCGATCCCGTCGCGCCTGCTCTGTATCGACCCTCTCCCCCGGTTAGGTTGCCGCCGGTCACCCTGCGTCGCGCATCGTGCCGCAGACATTCTCTGATGCTGGTGTTGTGGTGCGGTTCTCACCGATGGCGACGAACTGATCAACGAGGCCGCTTCTTGCAAGGTCGCGCGCCTGGCGAAGCTGCGTGAGGACTTCCATGCGGCTTTGCACGCCGAGCTTGCGGTAGAGGTTCTTGACGTAGCTGTGAACGGTGTGGCGCGTGCAGCCCAGGGTTTCCGCAATCTCCTTCTCGCCGTGGGGTGACTCCAACGCCAGGCATACCTCCCATTCCCGCCCCGAGAGCCGTTGAAATGCCTGCCCCAGTTGCTGCGGATCCTTCACCTGCACAAAAATACGCTCCAACGCCGCGTGAATCAGGCGAATCGCGTGGCGCAGGGTCTCCTTCTTTTCATTCGACAGAGAACCTCCCGGTCCGGCATCAACGCGGATCTGCAGCGTCAATTCTCGCCCCAGCGGTTGCGATGTCTCGAAAATCCTCGTTTCGTCGGCAAATGACATGGAGAGCGGGGATTCTGCTCGCGGCGTATGGTTGAACTCCCGTACGATCGTCCCATTCCAATGGAGTATTGTGATGCTGGCGCCAGGGACATCCAGCAGCCGAGCCAGCGCTGCGGGTAACTCCGGCAAGTGTGCTTTGTCCGACGATGCCCATCCCACTCCAAACGCCTTTGCCAGTTCTAGGGAGCTCATATTCACTTTCTCAACAAATTACAACACGGGAGACGCTCTTACAGCCTGCCTCATCGCCGCTTGGCGCCGAGAGTCAGACCGGTGCCACGAACTATGTAGATTCATGCCGGCATTGTGGCGAGCGCTCCCTTGAACAACACTGTCTGATTATCGGGGGGGATACCCTGACCCGCATACTGGAACAAGTTCCAGTTCTTGGGAGGATCTGAGGAGGATCTGAGCGAATTGCCTAAATAGGTGATTTTTCCCCGCCCGCGCCTGCCCCCCGCTCACGGCGGTGTAATGCCCATGCGCACCGCATATTTCGTCAGTTCGGCGACGCTGTGCAGGCCCAGCTTGTCCATAATGCTCTGGCGATGAAAGACAATCGTCTTGGTCGTCACGAATAGCTGATTGGCGATCTCCTTGGAACTCTTGCCTTCCGCGACCAGTTTTAGAACTTCACGCTCGCGCTCCGTTAGTTCCGGTATCTCGTAGCCTGCTGGGGCATTCTCTCCGAACCTCAGGGGTGCGCTTCGCAAAAGCTCCCGTGGAACCTGGTCCACAATTTCCTCCGAAAGGTAGGTGCGACCAGTCATCACCGTTCTGATGGCCTGTGCCAGATTCTGCACGGACGCCGTTTTCAGAATATAGCCCGATGCCCCCGCACGCAGCATGTCGCACACGACCTCTCCTGACGCGTGCATCGACAAACCGACGATTTCCGCCTCGGGAGATCGACGACGAATCTCGCGCAATGCCTCAATTCCGTTCATGTGCGGCATCGTGACGTCCAGAACAATCACGTCCGGATTCAGCCGCTCCGCCAGCGCAATCCCCTCCGCTCCATCGAAGGCCTCGCCCACGACTTCAATTCCGGGATCCGACGCCAACAGCGCCTTGAGCCCCTCGACCACTATCTGGTGATCATCCACGAGCACCACCCGAATCGCCATCCTTGTCACTCCGTCCTTTGCTCGGTTTCCAATGGCAAGCTGAATTCAATTCGACAACCGTGACCCACTTCCGATTGAATGTCAAGACGGCCGCCCAGTAGATCCAACCGCTCACGTAGTTCATAGAGTCCGAAGCCCGAGGTTGGCTTCATCACCTTGCCCAACTCAAATCCGTGGCCATCGTCAGAAACGTCCATGTGCATCTGTCCATTCTCCTCGGTGAGACGGACCATCGCATTCTTCGCGCTCGAATGCTTGGCGACATTGGTGAGCAGCTCACGAACCGCATGGTAGGCGAGGCCTCGGGCGTTCAAGTCGGCCGGTCCGGCGCTGGAACCCTTGAACGTGCATTGGATTCCGTGCCGCTGGCTGAACTGCTCGCAGAGCCGGGCAATCGCAACGCTCAGGCCAAGCTGATAAAGAACCGGTGGGCATAATTCAAATGTGAGTTCGCGCGTATCCCGTGTGACCCGGTCAAGAAGCGAAAGTATGTTGTCAACGGCGCCTGCGTTCTCTGTCGTTTTCATCGCCAGCAGATAGGTAGTGGCGGCAAACAGGTTCTGACCAACCTCATCGTGCAGGATCGTCGCGAACTCCCGGCGCTGCCTTTCTTCCGCATGGGTAAGCTGGGTCGCCAGGTGCTGTATGCGATGCAGTCGCTCACGTGCGGCAAGCTCGGCTTCGCAACGCAGAATTGCCTGAACCATGAACTCGGCGAGCACTCCCACACGCATCACCATGTCGGCAGGCCATTCGATCTCCCGGCCGACGCTGGCGATGGAGAGAACATACAACACTCTTCCTTCCGACAATGTCGGAACAACGAGAATGGACTTGATTCCCTCGCGCTCAAGCGACGTTCGGTCGATGGCCGCCTGCTCCGGAAGAGTCGCGATGTCCCGTATGTCGAGCAGTTCGCCGGCTTTCAACCTGGGCCAGAGAGTGGGGAAAGAGTCTCTCGTAAACTTGTTGTCAGGAGGCAGGCCCGAACGCACATAATTGGTGCGTTCGATGAGATCGCCATTCTCGTCGACTCCGCAAAGGTCGACCCGGTCGACATCCCATTGTTCAGCGATTCCCTTCAGCACCGCCACGATGCTCTCATTCAGAGTCTCCGGTCGCGCGCCCGCGAGAAGCGACAGAACCTCCGACGCGAGTCGTCTGAATCGAAGCTGGCTGGTGACGAGGCGCTCGCTTTCCTGGAGTGCCGTATACCGTTCACTAAGCAGGCCGACCATTTGTTCGATCGAAAACTGCAGGTGCGAGAGTTCGCCCTGGAATGGGCGATCGGTGACGATCCTCGCTGAAGTATCCCCGCTGCTCACTTGGGCCGCGTATTGTTCGATGAGTCGCAGCGGATGTATTACCCCACGCCACATCAGGACGTACAGCGTGCCGATAAGCGTCCCCGCGAGAATGACAAAAACCGCCCCCATCCACGCGATCCGCCCCCAAAGATCGGCACGCATGAATTGAGGCGTGAAGTAGAGAGTGAGCGAGCCGATCGGATGACCATCCGGCGAGCCAATGTCGCGTTCCTGCACCAGCATGCCTGCCGCTGAAAAATTCGCCAGGCCCGGCACGACGTGCCAGTGGTCGTCCCGCGCCAGCCCGAAACGCTTGAGACCGTCCGGAGACGAGACGTCCTTCAATGTCACGACTACGCCATAGGCTGTCGTGTCCCGCATGATTCCGGCGAGAATCCTCTGGATCTGCGCCTCGTCAAAGTTCCATGCCGCAAGTTCGAGGCTTGCGACGGCCTGATCCGCAGTGATGGACGTATCCGACCGCAAGTCGGCGTAGCGGCGCGCACTTTCGGAAACGTAATACACCACCCCGAGTCCGGCCGACATCGCCGCCGCGACCAGCAAGAGGATTGTTATGAAAAATGCCGTGATTGGCGCGTCACGTCGCAGCATTGCCGATCACTCTCTTCTGTTCCCTTGTGCTTGGAGCGCGGACCGAACCAGCGGCACTCGCCAATTGAACCATCTTTGGAAACGAGAACTGGATGTGAGTCTGTCTGGACGAGACGTCTACAAAGGTAATTCAAACAATGTATAGGCAATGAATCCCTTGGGCAATGACATCGGCCTGTGCGCCGGCCTGAACCTCCCCCCCCTGGCCCGTTCCCGCATGCACGGACACCCCCTCCAATGGACTGTCGCTCGAATCCGCGCAATTGCGCCGACTGGTGCGATCGATGCCTGCCACGACCCGCCGGAAAAAAGCAACTATCAATGACCGAGAGCCACGCCGGTCAAGTCGTCTCCGTGCGGGCCCGCCCCGCGCGTCAGCTTCCGAAGCCTGAAGCCGAGCGTGATCAGTAACACGCCGAAGACCACCGCATACGCGCCGATCCACCACACAACCGTGAGCACGCCCGCGCTTGGAAATAGCGCCAGCATCACGCCAAGCAGTATGGAAACGACGCCGGCAATCGCGAGCATCCACTCGCCCGCGATGTGCTTCCGGAGTCGGATCGCGGCGCCGATTTCCATCACGCCGGTCATCAACGCCCATGCCGCAATGAGATACACCAACGCTATCGCTGTCACGCCGGGCATAATGAACGCGAATAAACCCGCCACGATGCTCAGCAGGCCCTCGATCAACAGGTACCACCATCGCGACGCTTTATCCCTTGCGCCCCGAACCGCTGCCACCAGATTAAACACTCCCTCCGTGATGACATACAACCCGAAGAGAAATACCAGCGTCGCCAGCGCCATGCCCGGCAGGATGAACGTCATCAACCCAAACAGAACCGCCAATACTCCGCGGAGAAGAAATGCCCACCAGTTGTCAGCAAGAATAAACATCGTTCACCTCTTCTCAGTTTGAAAATCGCGGCAATCGCGGCGCGGCGGGAGGGTTGCCGTTCGAACGGTCGATTTATGCTCGGCCGGCGCGCCCCTGACTCACAACGCAGTTTACCTTCAGTTGATAATCAGAATCAATATCAATATCAAGATTGGTTGATAAATGTGCTTCAATCACTTCGGCGAACTCGGAATCGATCTCCACTTCCAGCAACAGCCCTTCGGTCGTCGCCGATACGCTGCTCTCGAAGCCTTTCGATCCTGCATCCTGCCCCTGCATGAATTCCAGACGCAACAGGACGCCGCTTTCATTTCGTTCGATGTGGGTGATCGCTGCGTTCGGAACCCACTGCGCCTCTTCGCGCTCAGTCACCTGCACCATCTCCAGGCTTTCAGTCTCCATAGCTTTCTCCTCCGCAACAGCTCTGGGCGAATGTGGCCTTCCCGATATCACGGGCGGCGCTCAGCTTGCGAACGCTTGCCACTGCATTCACCCCACACGTTCATTCCGCACTCGATCTAATCCGCCTCATAGCAAGCAATGTGCCTCCAGCATGCCTGCCATCCTTAACGGTGGATCCTCTTTGTTTTTGACCGGGCAAGTGCGATTTCCCGCTAACGAATCTGACACCTTGACCAAAAGGTCGTCATCTTGCCGCCAGTCGGGGCTTTCGCCGCTCTCTGCCGCTCTCCACGGATTGTTAAGCAGTGGCGCCTCCCTGAAATCGCCGGCAAATCGTTCGCGTCAGCACCACGCGCTGCTCGTTTTCCCACAGGCACCCATGCCCGATACTCCCAACACTCCCCAAATACGAAGCTCTCCACCTCCTCGCATAAAATTCTCTGACCACTGGTAAAACCCCGTGTTGCTCATCCGCATTCTGGAGGTAAGTTAAAGCAGCAGAGTTACCCTCTGAACATGCCCAGACGATACTGTTCGAGGCTTCAACCATGTATCTCTTTCATCGCACCGCTCGCCGACGCAATCCCCACCCCTTCCAAGTTCTCCCCCTCGAAACCCGCTCCCTCCTCAGCGTCACCACCACCTACAACATCGGCCCCTTCGACAACCTCCAAACCGTCAACCTCGACGGCCAGCCCGGCTTGGAAATCGTCGCCACCAACGCCAATCAAACCATCACCGTCATCAACCAGCGCCTCCGCACCACCGAATCCTTCAACCCCGCCCAATGGGACTCCATCCACTTCGCCAGCCTCGACGGCCAGCCCGGCCAGAACATCTACACCATCGCCGGCAACTCCATCACCGTCATCAATCCCAACCTCGTCGCCGTCCCTCACTTCACCCCCGTCCAAACCTTCACCATCCCCGCCTGGAAATCACTCCAGGTCGCCAATCTCGACGGTCAACCCGGCAACGAACTCGTCGCCTTCCGCGATGGCTCCTTCACCGTCATCAACGCCCGCCTCGGCACCACCCAGACCTTCCTCACACCCTC
The DNA here is from genome assembly GCA_035524355.1 of Phycisphaerae bacterium. Taxonomy (GTDB): domain Bacteria; phylum Planctomycetota; class Phycisphaerae; order WQYP01; family WQYP01; genus DATKPA01. The sequence continues at coordinate 44,598 of DATKPA010000036.1, forward strand.
CGGCGCCACCACCGGCATCGCCGACCTCACCAACGACCCCGGCAGCGAAGTCTACTACGACATCGTCACCTCCGTTTCCAACACCATCACCATCCAGAACATCGAAACCGCCACCAAAACCCGCCTCATCCTCGGCCCCGTCACCTCCCTCCAAACCACCAACACCACCACCCAGCCCGGCGATCAATTCGTCTCCGTCAGCGGCCCCATCCTCCAAATCACCAACCTCCGCACCAATACCTTCAAAACCTTCAACATCGGCACCTACAAAAACCTCCTTTTCGATGAACTCGACGGCCACCCCGGCAACGAAATCGTCGATGTCCGCGACGGCGGAATCGTCACCGTCGTCTATCCCCGCCTCGCCTCCGTCAAGAACTTCACCACCGGCACCTACTCCTCTCTCCAGTTTTCCGACCTCAATGCCCAACCCGGCGACGAGATCTTCGTCACCCAGGGCACTGTCGTCACCGTCATCAACTCCACCAACTTCACCACCAAAGCCTTCAACATGGGCCCCTATTCCTCACTCCAACTCGCCAACCTCGACGGACAGCCCGGCAACGAACTCGTCGCCTTCAACGGCGTCTTCCTCCGCGTCCTCACCGACCGCACCCAGTCCCTCAAATCCTACAACCTCGGACAACGCAACCTCACCCTCCTCGGCCAGTTCGGACGCCTGCAAGGTCAGCAGCTCCTCGCCGTCCGCCCCGACTTCCTCACCATCCTCGACACCCTCCAGGGTACCACCACCTCCTTCCAAAACATCCCCTTCGACAGAATCCTCGTCGGAAACGTCGGCGGGCCCGTCGGCGACGAAGTCATCTCCACCAAAGGCAACCTCCTCACTCTCCGCGACCTCTACGTCAACCAATCCCTCCACCTCGCCATCGGCCCCGCGCAGAACCTCTCCCTCGCTGACCTCGACGGCGATACCGTACTTGAACTCTTCTACACCAACGCCAACCGCCTCTCCGTCCTCAAGCCCTTCACAAGCCCCCCTCCCGGTTAAGTCCGCGCTAGGAGAGATTCCTATCCATATTAAAGGCCTCCGGCGCGTGGCAGGACCCCTCCCTTTCTGCTATCTTTTGCTCCTTCGATCCTCCCCCGGCCACTGGCCGTCAACACTGTCTTTGGAGATGCAAATGAGCTTTTCAATTGAAGCCGTCCTCGCCCGCGAGATTCTCGATTCCCGCGGTAACCCCACCGTCGAAGTCGATGTCCTCCTCGAAGATGGCACCCTCGGCCGCGCTGCCGTACCCTCCGGCGCCAGCACCGGCGAAAACGAAGCCGTCGAACTCCGCGACAACGACGCCAAACGCTACGCCGGCAAGGGAACCCTCAAGGCCGTCGACAACGTCAACAAGAAAATCGCACCCGAAATCGTCGGCATGGACGCCCGCGATCAGGAAGGCCTCGATCACGCCATGATCGAACTCGACGGCACCAAAACCAAAGCCAAGCTCGGCGCCAACGCCATCCTCGGCGTCTCCATGGCCGCCGCAAAAGCCGCCGCCGAAGCCTCCGGTCTCCCCCTCTACCGCTACCTCGGTGGCACCGCCGCCAAAGTCCTCCCAGTCCCCATGATGAACATCCTCAACGGCGGCAAGCACGCCGACAACACCGTCGACTTCCAGGAATTCATGATCCAGCCCTGGGGCGCCACCTCCTTCTCCCACGCCCTCCGCATGGGCACCGAGGTCTACCACGCCCTCAAGAAAGTCCTCAAGAAGAAGGGCTACAACACCGCCATCGGCGATGAAGGCGGCTTCGCCCCCAACCTCAAGTCCAACGAGGAAGCCCTCGAAGTCATCGCCGACGCCGTCAAGGCCGCCGGTTACAAGTTCGGCAAGGACATCTTCGTCGCCCTCGACCCCGCCACCTCCGAACTCGCCAACGAAGCCAAGGAAGCCGGCAAAAAAGGCTACAAGTTCTTCAAGTCCTCCCAGGAAATCGTCTCGTCCGACGCCCTCGCCGCCATCTGGGCCGATTGGGCCACCAAGTACCCGATCCGCTCCATCGAAGACGGCATGGCCGAAAACGACTGGGACGGCTGGAAGAAACTCACCGACAAGCTCGGCGACAAAATCCAGCTCGTCGGCGATGACCTCTTCGTCACCAACACCGAGTTCCTCGCCAAGGGCATCAAAACCAAAACCGCCAACGCCATCCTCGTCAAGGTCAACCAGATCGGCACCCTCACCGAAACCTTCGAAGCCGTCCAACTCGCCATGCGCAACGGCTACTCCGCCATCCTCTCCCACCGCTCCGGCGAAACCGAAGACGCCACCATCGCCGACATCGCCGTCGCCACCAACTGCGGCCAGATCAAAACCGGCGCCCCCGCCCGCTCCGACCGCGTCGCCAAGTACAACCAGCTCCTCCGCATCGAAGAAGAACTCGGCGACCGCGCCGTCTACGGCGCCAAGTTCTGGAACAAAGGCTAATCCACGCAAAACCTGCTCGATCGAACCAAGCCCAGGGATTGCAATCCCTGGGCTTTTTTTGCGCGTCGACAAATCCCCAGTTGCCCGAACCACTTACACCGACATTTTTCATTATTGATCCCGCCGCACACGCCGCGTCGATACTTTGCGGTTCCATTTAATCCACCCCCACCGGACCTTTGGAAAGGAGTTCCACCGTGTCCACCGACACCCCGAACAAACCCTCCCGCATGATCGTCTCCCTCCAACTCGGAGGCTTCTTCTTCGCCCTCGCCAACGTCATCTGCGTCGCCATCCTCGCCTGGACCTATCTCGCCGTGAAGCTCGAACCCAAAACCATCGAAGTCAAAGGCTCCGCCAAAAAAGCCATCGAGTCCGACCTCATCACCTGGTCCGCCACCATCACCGCCAAGGATGCCGACCTCACCAAGGCCTACGACAAGCTCAAATCCGACGCCGACAAAGTCGCCGCCTTCCTCAAGGACAAAAACATCCCCGACAAGGAAATCACCTTCTCCCAGATCTCCACCTGCAAAACCTTCGTCAAACAGGAAGTCCCCCAGCCCCCCGTCAACGGCAACCCCCAACCTTCCCAATGGATCGACACCGACCAGGTCAAAACCTACACCCTCTCCCAATCCATCACCATCGAATCCCAGGACATGAAACGCGTCCCCGAAGTCTCCCGCTCCATCACCAGCCTCATCAAGGATGGCGTCGAAATCGACTCCGGCACCCCCTCCTACCTCTACACCAAACTCTCCGAACTCAAAATCGACATGCTCGCCGAAGCCACCAAGGACGCCACCACCCGCGCCTCCCAGATCGTCAACAACGCCAACGGCCGCCTCGGCCGCCTCGTCGAAGCCAAAATGGGCGTCATGCAAATCAACCCCAAAGGCTCCTCCAACACCTCCGCCGAAGGCAACAACGACACCACCAGCTTCGCCAAAGAAATCACCGCCATCGTCTCGGCCACCTACGAACTCAAATAACCCCGTGCCTTCACCCCCCCCCCCGGAGCACCGCATGGCAATGCGGTGGTTTGCGCCCCCAAACACATTCACCGCGCATTCCCACACCACGTTCCCCCAACAAAAGCGATCCCCGCAGCACCGCATGGCAATGCGGTGGTTTGCCCTCCCCATCAAAACCACCCCCTCACTCCCCCATCCCCGCACACAAAATCGCCCGCAACGCCTCCCGCAACTCCTCCACCGCCTGCGGATACACCTCATACCGCCCCAACTCATAATGCAATTCCAACCCCGGAAATAGCTTGACCCGCCCCCACGCCTCCGCTACACTAGTTCGGGTATTGTTCGGATCAGCCATCAGGGGGGATCGTGTCTCACTCCGTGCCATCTTCTCAAAATCCGCACCCCGCTCCACCCCCGCCTCCCGCAACTCCGCTGGCGTCGGCAAATGATCCACCCGGTTCTCAAAAATCGCCCGCATCGCCCCCAGCGTATACCCCAACTGCCGGTAACCCCCGATCTTCTTCAACCGCTCCACATGCTCCCGCCCATAGTTCGCCCCCCGTCCATTCCCCAGCGATGGAGGCAGTAACCCTTGCTTCTTAAACGACTTAATCGTCTCCGTACTCACCCCCGCAAGGGTCGCCAACTCCGAAAGTGTCCATCGCTCAAGCATGTGTCGCACAATAGTGGAACTCCCACCCCATTTTCAACCCCCTATTTCCATACCCCATTCATCGCACCGCAAACAACGTTCGGAGTCCCGCCTTTACCCGGTTTCCCCGCGCGAGAATCGCAATACGCCGGATTCTGCCCGCACGCGCACTCGATACACCGGCTCCAGCACCCCCGCCGTCAGCACTTCTCCAACCCTCCCCTCCGCCACCACCTTCCCCCGATCCATCACCACCGCCCGGTCCGCGTGGGTCAATGCCAGGTTGAGATCGTGGGTGACCAGGAGGGCGGTTCGCTTCTCGTCCTTCGTCGCCCGGCGGATCTGCTCCATCAGTTCGAGTTGATGGTGGAGGTCGAGTGCGGAGGTCGGTTCATCGAGCAGGATGATGGGGGTGCGCTGGGTGAATGCGCGGGCGATCATCACGCGCTGGCGTTCGCCGCCGGAGAGCGTGTCGACCGAGCGCTCGGCGAGATGGTGCACATCGGCGGCCCACATGGCTTCGCGCGCGATCTGCAGATCTCCGGCGGTTTCAAACCCAATCCCATTCCAGCCTTCGCCTCCGTGCGCTGCATGACGCGCCATCAGCACCATTTCCTGCACCGTGTACCCAAACACCGCCCCCGCCCCGCCCATCTGCTGCGGCACCAGCGCCACTCGCCGCGCAAGTGCCGGACGCGACCACGTTCTCACCTCCCCGCCGTCGATCACGATGCGCCCCTCCGTCGGCCGCAATTGTCCCACAATCAACCGCAGCAACGTCGACTTCCCACACCCGTTCGGCCCGACGACCGCCAGAATCTCGCCGGCCTCCACGCGAAACGTCACGCGCGAAACCACCTCGTTCGTCCCATAGGCGAACGACACTCCCTCCGCCCCCATTTGCCGAATTGCCTGAATCGTACTCATGCCTCACCCCCGCCCTGTCGGCGCTTCAGCAGGAACAGAAAGAAGGGGCCGCCGCAGATGGCGGTGATGACGCCGACGGGCAGTTCGCCGCCGGGAATTATCATGCCGGTTGCCCGGACGAACGTGTCGGCCAGCATCAGAAATGCAGCGCCACAGAACGGGGCGGCGACGGCGAGCTTTCGATGGTCCGCACCTACGAGGAGGCGGCAGATGTGCGGGCAGATGAGGCCGACGAATCCGATTGGCCCTGAGAGCATGATGGATACGCCGGTGGTGACGCTGGCGCTGAAAAAGCAGATCGTCCGCAGCCGGCGAATGTCGATGCCCAGACTCGTCGCCTCCACATCCGAAAGGCTGCCGATGTTAAGCGCATTCCCCGCCAGCAGCATCGGAATGTACGCCGCCGCCAGCACGACCACCGCGATCCAGATCGTTCCCTGCCGCACGTCGTTGGAGATGGAACCCATGAGGTAGTTGATCAAATCCGCCTTCACGCCGGCGGGAGCAAGCGAATTCAGGAGCATGAGAATGGCCTGGTTAATCGCCGACACCACGACGCCCACGAGCAGCAGCGTGAGCGAATCCGCGCTCCCCACCGATCCACGCCGCGGCTTGGCCAGCGCGAAAACCACGATCCCGCTGATCACCGCCCCCGCCAGCGCGGGAATCATGACGCCGTGCTCCAGAATCCACCGCGCTGCCCCGACGCCGGCAATCCGCGCATACAGCGGGCCGGTCGCAAACAGCCACGCCATCACCCCCACGGAACTTCCGCTGGATATCCCCAGGACATACGGATCGGCCAGCGGATTTCGCAGCAGCGCCTGCAGTGTCACCCCTGAGGCCGCCAGAGCGAACCCTACGATGCCCGCGGGAATCACACGCATCGCCCGAATATCCCAGAACGCCGCGTTCGCCGGCCATCCCCAACCAATTGTGTGCGTCCCGGGATCCCCCGGCCCCACGTGCATGCAGAAAAGAAACGTCGCCGCCGTCACGAGCAGCCACGTTCCCCAGAGGCGGGCATATTTCTGTGGCGTCAGCACCCCGGTCAAGGATGGCCTCCCCCGGCAGGCGAGGTCGCCGTGCTCGATTCCCCCTTGTGGATCATCGCCGCCAGTTCCTGCACCTGCCGCGGCAGTTTCAGGGATGCCACCATCGCGTCGCCGTCGGTCACCAGGAAGATGCGATTGTTCCACGCCGCCGGGATTGGCAGATGCGCGAAAGGCTCGAGGCGGTCGTCATTGTCGTGTTGCGGCATTTGGGAGGGAGCACTGATGAGGAGCACATCCGGCGCCAGCTTCACCAGCGTCTCATTGCTGATCGCCGGGTACAGCCCCGGCACTTTCGCCCCCACGTTCTCCCCGCCGGCCAGCTCAATTATTTCGCCCATGAAACTGCCGCTGCCGGCCACAGACATCGGAGATCGCTCGAGCACATAAAGGACTTTGGGATGCGGACGATTTTCCATCGCGATCGAGAGAAGCTTCAACTCTTCCCGGGCTTCGGTGATGCCGGCCGCCGCGCCTGCATCGTGGTTGCTCACTTTGCCCAAAGTTTTCACGGCTCCCCAGATATCCTCCATCGTGTCGATCTTGATGTTGACGATGTCGAAATGATGTTGGGTTGCCAGTTCCCTCAGCCTCGTCGGAATTCGTGGCTCGGCATCCTGGATGATGATGGCCGTCGGGTGCAGCGCCACGAGTGTTTCGTAGCTCAGATGGAAATAGTCTCCGACGATGGGGAGGTTCTGCTTATCGTCGGGCAGGAAGGGCTGATCGTAGGTGGAGATGCCGACCAGCGTATCGACGGCGCCGATCAGCACGAGATTGAGCGTCGCCGCAGGCACGGTACTGACGATCCGCGGTCCGGCGGGGATCGTGTCGGGGGCGGAAGCGGTTTGCGTTGCGGGTGCAGTTGCGGGGGCTTCGGTTCTTCCGCACGCAGCGAGAAGCAGAACCAGAGAGGCCGCCAGAAAGAGACGCGAAAAGATCATGCGGACCATCGTAGGGGCCACCGATTCTGCATGCAACGCCCCCCCCCGATCCCTCCCCGGCGGCCGGCATTCTCGCCAGCACAGCCTTGCCAATCTTCGGGGGGAAGCGCATCGTTATGGAAAACATCGCAAAAAACGTGGGAGTCACAAGATGTTCACGTCACCACTCGCTGACGTTGCGGCCACCGCGCCGTCGATCTGGGCCAACATGTGGACGCCGGATTTTCCATGGTGGCATTTCGTGCTGCGCGGCTTCGTGATCTACTTTTTCGTGCTGATCCTCCTGCGGATTACGGGCAAACGGCAGGTCGGCCAGCTTGCGCCGTTTGATCTGGTGCTGCTGCTGGTGCTGAGCAACGCGGTGCAGAACGCGATGAACGGCGGGGATAATTCCGTCACGGGGGGAATCGTCAGCGCCTGCACGCTGGTCGGCCTGAATTATTTTGTCGGCTATCTTACGTTCAAGTCGAAGTTCCTCGAGGCGTTGATCGAGGGGAGGCCCGTCGTGCTTATCCACAACGGCGTGACGAACCACAGAAACATGAACTGCGTGCGGATGACGATGCACGAGTTGAATGCGGCGCTGCGCGAAGCGGGCTGCTGCGGCGCCCACGAGGTGCAGCTCGCCGTGCTGGAAAACAGCGGCAACATTACGGTCATTCCGAAACACGGCCACCAGAATGGTGAAACCCTGCCGTAAGCTTGGCAGGAGCGAAAACTCACCAGGAGCGAAGATCGGTGTCTGTGAATGAGAAGTAGAACATGATTCGTCGGGAATGAGCACCGGAGAGGGATGTGGGAATTCTGCGCCGCCTGTGGATCATCGCGATTGGAATGGCTTTCGTTCCCGGGCCGCTCATGGCACAAACGGAGCCCGCGGATCCTCTCGCCCTGCTGAAGCAGGAGGACCAGGACCGTGCGGAGAGCACCGTGCGCGCCGCCCGGATGCAGGTGAGCGCTCAACGCCAGAGGCTCAACCAGATGCATGGCACGAACGGCGCGGGCCGGCAGGCTGACAAAGCGCCGGCGCTCGCGGAAATGTTGACGGAACAGCAGGTCCGCAAAGCGATGGAATCCGGCGCCGCGTTTCTGCTGAAGAAGCTCTGTGATGGCGGCAGGTTTCGCGGAATTGCCCCCGCCGAGCAGCACCCGTGGATCAGCTTTGCCGGCGATCAGCGTGTCGGCGTGTCTTCGCTTGCGCTTTATTCCCTGATTGAAACCGCCAAGGCGACCGGCGATCCGCGGCTGGCCCCGTCCTCGCGGGAGATGAAGCCGCTGGTGGACTGGCTGATCGCAGCGCGCACGCATCAGACGTATTCGGCTGCGCTGCAGGCCTGCGCGCTTGCGGCGCTTCCGCAGAGCAATGAGGTCCGCTTCGCGTTGAAAAAGGTTCGGGATGAATTGCAATTTGGCATGCGCGCGGATGGCGCGTTCAGCTACTCCCTGAATGAAGTGCCGCCGCAATGGGACAATTCCAACACGCAGTACGCGCTGCTCGGCATGTGGGCGGTGGCCGATGCGGGGCTGGACGTGCAGGATCATTTCTGGAACGTCACCGATGCCCACTGGCGCAGGACGCAGGCTCCCTCCGGCGGATGGGCTTACGTGCAGCCGGACCCATCGAAGTCGCCCGGCGACGATGGAAAAACCCCCACCCCGGCACTGACCGCCGCGGGCGTCGCGAGCCTCTACGTCACGCTCGATCATCGCAAGGAAACTACGAAAATTTACGGCGGCGATCCGGCGCTCGATCGCGGACTGGCTGCCGTCGCCGCGGATTTTCCCGCTTCTCTGCCGATGCTGGGGGATGATCTTTACTACACGTTCGCCCTGCAGCGCGTCGGCATCGCATCGGGTCTCAAGCATATCGATGGCATCGACTGGTACCGGCGCGCCGCTGCAGCCATCATTCTTTCTCAGCGAAACGACGGCGGATGGAGCTATGCTTACAGCGAAATCACCGGCACCGCTTACGCGCTGCTGGTTCTTGCCCACGGTGGTTCCCCGGCGATGATCGGCAAACTCGCGTATCCCAGCGCCACCAACGCCTATCCGCTGGACGCGGCGCATCTGGTGCATCGCATCGGCCAGCTCGTCGAGCAGCCGCTGAACTGGGAGATTGCCGACATCGCCACCGATCCGTCGGATTGGCTGGATGCCCCCGTGCTGCTGGTGACGGGCAAGGGCGATCCGCACTTCGATGCCGGTCAACTGCGGAAACTTGGCGATTTCATTCACGCCGGCGGCCTGATCTTTTCCGTTGCGCAGGAAGGCGATCCGGCGTTTACCAGCGCGATGCAGAAGGACGCGTTGATCGCCACCGGAAAGAAATACGCCGGCCGCCGGCTTCCGTTTGATCATCCGCTGTTCACGCTGCAGGAGAAGATGGCCGACGCGCCCGAACTGTGGGGCGTCTCGAATGGCGTGCGCGAATTGTGGGTGCATTCCCCGGAGGATCTCGCCGGTGTGTGGCAGCACTCGGCTTTTTCCGACAAAGCGGCATGGGCGGTGCCGATGAATTTGTACGTCTACGTGACCGGGAAAAATCCGCCGCGCAGCCGCCTGAACGGGCTGGTGCTGACGGAGCCTCCGCGCGACGATAACGCGGGATCGCCGCTTATGCTCGCACGCCTGCAATACGATGGAAACTGGGACCCGGAACCCGGCGCGTGGCCGCGCCTGGCAAAGATTGCTTCCGCCCGGACGAGCTTCGCCGTGACGGTCCGCCCGCAGGAGATCGCTGCGCTGGACGCCGCTCAGACGCCGATCGCACAGATCACCGGCACGGAGCTCTTCACGCTTGATGCCGCGGCACAAAAGCATCTCGTGGATTATCTCGCGGCGGGTGGAACGCTGATCGGCGATGCGTCCGGGGGCTCGGAAGATTTCGCCGCCTCGTTTGTCGAACTCGCCAGGTCGCTCGCGCCCGGGGCTGAGCGTGAACTCCTGCCGGCGGATCATCTCCTCTTCAGCGGCGCGATGCGCGATTCCGTGCCGCTGGATCGCGATCACACCGTCTTCCGCAAATCGACACCGCCCGGAAGGCGATCCACCGGCCGTCCGGAGCTCTGGGCGTGGAAAATCAATCCCGGCGGCGGTTCGAGTGCGGGGAGATACGCGATCCTTTTTTCCCCGCTCGATATCACCTCCGGTCTGCTCGGCACAGAGACCTGGGGCATCGCCGGCTACTCTCCGCAGACTTCGCAGGACCTCGCTTGTGATATGCTTCTCTTTGTGGCGAACGTGAATCGAAGCGCGGCGACGCGGCCACAGTGAACCGCACTGGCCTCGTTGTGGCACACCCCTTGGCTCCGGGTAAAATGGATGGTCGAGAGGCACCGTTGTGCCGCTGCCGCATGTTTCAGGCTGGAGGTCCGCCATTAAGACTGAATCGTCAACTACCGTGATCAATGAGGGTTCGCACTCGTCGTCGCTGAAATTCGCGCTTGCCGCCGCTGAAATGGCCTCGAATACGCGGGCCGATGAAATCGTCGTGCTGGACCTGCGCGGGCGCTCGCCGGTCACCGAGTTCTTTGTCATCGCCACCGGCACCTCTCCGCGGCAGATGCGCACGGTGGCCGAGGAAATACAGGACCTCGGCAAACAGATGGGCTTCAAGGCGTGGCAGACGAGCGGGTTCGAATCCGCCCGCTGGATTCTCGTCGACTGCGTGAACGTCGTCGCGCACATATTCGATGGCGACAGCCGTGATTTCTACGACCTGGAGCTGCTGTGGGGGGACTGTCCGCGCATCGATTGGCGCAAGGAACTCGGACTGCCCGCGGAACCCGAGGGCGCGCAGCGACTTCGCGCTCGCTCTCGCTTTGAGCAGGCGGCTGGAGGTGATGAAATGGATGCTGAGGAAGAGGACGTCCGGGCGGAAGGTCGCGACCTGGAAGGGGACGAGGAGGGCGATGCGGACGTTGATGAGGATGCCGAGCTGGATGCTCCCATCGTGATGGAATTGCCTGACGAATCGACCGGCTCCAACAGCGTGGAATTCATCGAAGTCGATCCGCCGTCGGAGCGCCGCAAGCGGGGCCGCTCGGTCTACCCGACGCCGATTGGGGATGAGGAATCGACCGAGGAAGAGGGGGCAATGAAGCCGGTCGATGGCCTTGCGGGTGTGGACCAGAGCTCCGACGAGGACGAAGCTGAACGCCGCGCGGAAGAGAAGGCGGACGAGGATATCGAGACGGTGAGCGAAGAAGATTTGCCCCTGTCGAAGATCCAGACGCGCCCGATGGGAGGCGCAAGCGCCAGCATGTCGAGCACAACCATCGATGACGATGATGAAGACGAGCCGCGGGGCGACGTCGATGTAGAGGGCGCTGAGCAGGATAATCAGGACGAGAATGTCGGCGAGTACGAAGCCCGCGCGGGGACGACCCGCTTTGCCAAGCCTGTGAGTGGAAAGGCCTCGCGCAAGGGCAAAGGGAAGCGCGGGCCGCAGAAATCTGCGCCCTCGGCACGTGGAGGCAAGCGTGCAAAGGCCGGCGCCGCGAAGAAGACCACCGCCAAAAAGCCCGCCTCGCGCGTCGTCGCGAAGAAGCCGGTCGCAAAGCCGAAGAAATCGGCCGCGGCCGCCAAATCGCGTGCGAAAAAGCCGGTCACCAGGAAATCGGCCGTGACGTCTAAAGCGACGTCCAAAGCGAACCCTAAAGCCGCGGCCCGCAAGAAGAAGTAGCTTCGGCTTCAGAGAGCAGTGTGTGGGGGGGGGCGAACCGGGGCCGGTCGCCGGGCTGCGAATTCCCGGCTACTATTAATCCTCTTTTTTTGTGCGCACCTGACGAGAGTGAGGCGTATGCAACCTATCGAAGAAATCCTGCGGGAGCGGTTCAACGTGGCCGTTGGACTCGCATTCGGCCCGGAAAATATCGGCGATCCCCTGATCAAGACGGCGGACCCGCGTCACGCCGATTACCAGGCCAATCTCGCCATGGCTCTCGGCAAGCGAGCGGGGCTGCCGCCACGCGAGGTCGCCAATCGCATCATCGCCAATCTCAAGATCGAGGATGTGTGCGAGACGCCCACCATCGCCGGCCCCGGATTCATCAATCTGCGGTTGAAGAAGGCGTTTCTTGTCGCTGCGCTGAAGCAGGCGTTTGCCATCGCCGATCCCGCCCAGGGCAACCGCGCCCTTGTGTCGCAGGTGGAGAAACCGGCCACCGTCGTCATCGACTACTCCGGCCCGAACGTCGCCAAGCAGATGCATGTCGGCCATCTCCGCTCCACGATCCTCGGCGACACGCTCGCCCGCGTGATGGAATTCCTCGGCCACACCGTGGTGCGCCAGAATCACATCGGCGACTTCGGCACGCAGTTCGGCATGCTGATCCATCACCTGCGCGAGATCGGCGCGACGAACCAGAGCTTCTCCATCGAAGATCTCGACCGCTACTACAAGGAAGCCACCGCCAGGTTCAAAGTTGACAAGGCGTTCGCGGAGCAGGCCCGGAAGACGGTCGTCGAACTGCAAAGCGGCGGCAAAGACGCGGTGGAAGTCTGGAACCGCATGCGTTCGGCGACGCATGCGCACTACACGGAGATTTATGAGCTGCTCAATGTGACGCTTCGCGACGAGCACGAGCGGGGCGAAAGTTTCTACGGCGAACGTCTTCCCCGCGTCGTCGAACGCGTCAAAACCACTCTCGAGTTCGGCGGGGAAGGCACCAGCGTTTCCAGCCATGCCGGGACTTCCGCAGACACGCTCGACGATCCCATCGGCCATGAGCCGGGGGATGGAAGCGGCTTGCCGGAGACGCAGGACGCGAGTCACCGCGTGGTGGAATCCACGGAGGCGGAGGTTGTCGTCAAGCCATTCGCGGCCTATTCCGCCGGTGCTTTTTGTGTATTCCTCCCGGGGTACGTCGGCAAGGACAAGCAGCCGCTGCCTCTGATGCTGCAGAAGGGCGACGGGGGCTATCCTTATTCCGCGACCGATCTCGCCGCGCTCTACTTCCGCGTGCAGGAGCACAAGGAGAAGCCCGAGGAACAAAAGCCGCTGGGCCGGGATTGGCACGCCGACCGCGTCGTCTATCTGACCGATGCCCGCCAGAGCCAGCATTTTGCGATGGTGTTTGACGCCTTCCGCGCCGCTCAATGGGACATCAATCCGCATACGGGGGGCAACGTTTCCCTCGAACACGCACCGTTCGGGTCGATCCTTGGCGAGGATGGGAAGCCGTTCAAGACGCGCAGCGGCGACACGGTGAAGCTGAAGGACCTGCTGCAGGAATCGATCGAGCGCGCGGCGGCCGTCAAGGCCGAGCGCGGCGCCGAACTGGCGCCGGAGAAGCGATCCGCGGTCAATCGTGCCGTCGGCATTGGCGCTGTGAAGTATGCGGATCTCAAGCAGGATCGCACCACGGACTATATTTTTGCGTGGGACCGCATGCTGGCCCTCGAGGGAAACACCGGACCGTATCTGCAGATGCAGTACACGCGCATCCAGTCAATCTATCGCCGGGGCAACATCACGGCGGCGCAGGTTGTCGCGGCCAATCCTGCGTTGCTGCTGGAGCATGAAAATGAGGCGGCGCTGGCGAAGAAGCTGCTGCAGTTCGGCTCGGTGGTCGAAGCGGTGGCGCGCGATCTGAAGCCGCACCTGCTTTGCACGTACCTGTACGAACTCTGCGGTGCGTTTTCGCGGTTCTTTGAAAGCTGTCCGGTGCTGAAGGCCGGGAGCGAGGAGCTGAAAATGAGCCGGCTGCTGATGTGCGAAATGGTGGCACGTGTGCTGCGTATCGGGCTCTCGGATCTGCTGGGCATCGAGGTAATGGACGAAATGTGAGTCGGTGCGGCGCGCGTCGTCGCCGGGCGGGTGGTGGGGGGGAGTGCGGGGAAATCGAGCCGGCAGAGCACTAGATCGCCATCCCCGGGTGTCGCGTCCACGGGAATAAGATTCGCACGCAACAATTGGGACCACGCGGCGCCGCGCGTTTTCAGCGTCAGGAGGAAGGTTGGCGTACCCTTCGCTTCGTATGCCGCCAGGCGTTCACGCAGGATCGTCATGAGCTCCTCGTCGGTTTTCCCGCCGAGCAAATCGGCGAGTTGCCGGGTGCGCGCCGGGTCATTCTCGTGGGGGACACGATTCAGATCGGCGAGTCTTCTGCCAAGCCGCGCGTTGATGAACATGTCGGCGGTGTACACGGTGTAATCGCCGACGTAGTCGAGGAAGTACTGGGTGAAGACGTCGGCCACGATCACGGAGCCGGGCGGGACATCTTTTCGGGCCATGTTGCCGATGGCAAACGCGGCGAGCATGTTGTCGTTGAGCGACTGAAGTGATTTCTGCATGAAGGTGGAGGACAAGCTCAGCATGATGGCGATGGCTGCCAGCCCGGCGGCGATGGCGCATTCGGAGGAGCGACGCTTGGGCAGATATGCAGGCCAGATCAGGGCGAGCAGGACGAGCGCCGGGAATGCGGAGAGAGTGAAGCGCGCGTAGAGGAGGGCGTTGTTCTCGGGCATGCCGTAGTAGGCGGTGTAGAGCAGCAGGGGGGGTATGCCCCATGCGAGCAGGAGCGCGAGGGCGAATCGGTTGTGCGTTGCGAGGATGGCGATACCGGCCAGTACGCCGAGGAGGAGAATGCTCAGCCCGGTCCCGGGCCAGAACAGGATGGCGGCCATCACGGGGGCGTGTGCGATAAGCCAGCCGATGGAGAAGCTCGTGGCGTTTCCGCCGGCGGAATATCCGGTTCGGAACGGACTGCCGAAGGCGATGGCGTGGTAGATGAAGAGCGGGATCATCATCAGCACGGTGGCCGCAGCGGCGATGAGCGCATGCCGCCAGATCTTGCCTTTGTCGGTCCTTTGCGCCTGTTCGAGCAACACGATGGCGAGCGGCAACAGCAGCAGGATATTCGTGTACCGGATGAGTATTGCCATTCCGACGAGCAATCCACAGGCTGCCGCCTGCCACGGTTTTTTCTCGCGCCGCCAGAGGAGGGCGAACACAACGGCCCAGGCGGCGGCGGCCATGTCGGGGATGTGGGAGAGGGGTGTGAGCGTGTAATACAAAATCAGGGGATGCAAGGCGAGGAAGAATGCCGCGATGGCGCCCATGAGTGGAGCGCCGAGTTCCTTTGCGATCATGCAGACAGCGGCGAGGAGCGCGACGCCGAGGAGGGGGTTGACGAAGTAGGGGGCGTCGGGCCCGTCGATCCAGCAGGCGGCGGCGAGCAGCAGGGGATAGCCGATCGGCTGGCGGAGGAAGTAGACGGTCGGGTCCTTCGCTGACTGCATCATGGTTTCGCCGATGAAGGCGTAGGGGTCAGGCTGATGCTGGGCAATGGCGCCGTGGGAGGCGAGGCGTTTGGCGGTCATCATGTAGCCGTGTTCGTCGGCGATGCCGAAGAACGTCGGCACGGCGGAGGAGTAGACGCGGCAGCAGAAGACGAGGACTGCGATCGCGAGCAGAAGCACCGGCAGGGCCTGATACGCAGGTCGCCGTTGTCTGTCGGAGGTCATCATCATTCAGTTCACCGTATCCGCAGAGCAAACAACCGCTTCATGCGGTCGAGGACGTTGTGGGGTTCGGAATGGGCGTGCTGTTCGGGGGTTCGCTTAGCGCCGACTTTTTTGAGGAGTTCTTCGCGTCCTCGCTGGCGTTCCGCGACGATATGTGAGAAATGGGTGGCGAGGTTGGGGTCGTGGGTGAAGAGGTCCTGGAGGTGGTCGCGATCGATTTCGAAGGCGCGGACATCGGTCTTGGCGCGGTACGTGCCGCCGCGGGCCTGACCGGTGACGGCGGAGATCTCGCCGAAGATGGTGGGGGCTTCCAGCGTGGGAAGGTCCGTTTCGATTCCGTCTTCGGTGCGAACGGTCACGGCGACGCTGCCGGACTGGAGGATGAAAAGCGAGTCGCCGGGGTCGTCCTGCCGGTAGAAGGTCTGTCCGGCGGCGAGGGCGAAATCGCGGGTTTCGTTGGCGAGTTTCTCCTGCAATTCCGGGATGAGATCGGAGAAGAGCGGGGCTTTGCGGATGACGGCTAGACGGGCGGCGCGCGATTCGGCGCGGAGGGCAGCCTGCTTTTTTTCGCTGTCCGTGAGTTCTACCGTGCGGATCGGGAAGGGGATTCCGAAGCCGGCCTGGTTGAGGCGGTACCAGATGTTGACGCGGACGGCCTGTTCGATGCCGCCGTGTTTCTGCGGTTCGTTGATCCAGAAGAAGACCTTGTAGGTGATTGCGGAATCGTCGAAGGAGGCAAGGGCGGCGGAGGGCTCGGGATTGACATTTACGCCGGGGGTGTCTTTGGCCGCTTGAACGAGAACGCGCTTGGCGTCGTTCGGGGGGATGTTGTAGTCGAGTCCGACGGCGACGCCGACAGAGGTGGCGACGGTGGGGGAGTGATAGTTGACGATGCGTTCCTTGGCTACCGTACCGTTGGGGATCAGGACGTAGTTGTTGGAATTCGTGATGAGCGTCACCGCTCGCCAGGTCATCTCGATGACGCGGCCCTCGACGTCGCCGACCTGGATCCAATCGCCGGGCTGGAAGGGGACGGAGGCCTGGAGGACCATGCCGGAGAAGAAGTTGCCGAGGGTTTCCTGGAGGGCCAGGCCGATGACGATGGAGATGACCGCGGAGCCGGCGAGGAGCGAGCCCAGCTCGATCCCGAAGGCCCAGGAGCAGTATCCGGCGATCACGAAGAGCGAGATCACGGCGATGACGATCTGGTGGATGAATCGCGAGGGCGGGCCGCCGGAGATTCGCATGAGGATCGGCACGATCAGCAGGCGGTCGAGGTAGCGGATGGCGACGAGACAGAGTATGGCGGCGAAGGTCTTGTGAATGGTGACGGCGATCATGTCGTAGGGGTCGACCATCAGGAGCGGATGGGCGGCGAGGAGGGTGAAGTAAAAAATGGCGGCGATCGCACCGAGTGCGGTGCTGCGCTGCAAATGATGTTGGACGAGGGATTTCTTGAAGATGCGTGTGAGGATCCAATACGAAAGGACCAGCGCGGCGAAAGTTCCAAGTGCGGTGAGGGCGAATTGGGTGCTGTAGAAGGTCAACCACTTTTCCCACGGAGCGTGCCAGGTTTTGGCGGCCTGATCCGCGGCTGCAGCGGCGGCCGGAGCGGACTGGGTCATCGGGCCGGTCGTCTCTGCGAGGATGTTGAGGAGGTGGATCATGCGAGATCGCTTATGTAGGGGGTCTGTTTTTATTGTGCGAGCACATTGCCCCGCGCCGCCTGAGGCGGCGGGCGTCATTCGTTATTGTTCGGGCCATTCTCCGGTGAATACTTCGGTGGCGGTTCCGGTCATGTAGACGGAGTCGTCGCCGCCGGTGGTTGCTTCTTTCCATTCGAGGGTGAGGTCGCCGCCGGGGAGGTGGGCGAGGATTTTGGGGTCGGTTTTGTGGGTGAGGACGCCGGCGACGCAGACGGCGGCGGCGCCGGTGCCGCACGCGAGGGTGATGCCGGAGCCGCGCTCCCAGGTGCGCATCGTGATTTCGCCGCGGGAGTGAACCTGAACGAAGTGGACGTTGATGCGGCGGGGGAATGCCTTGTGGTTTTCCAGCACGGGGCCGATTTTTTCGAGGTCGACTTTGGCGACATCTTCGACGTAGATCACGGCGTGGGGGTTGCCCATGGAGACGAAGGTGGCCTGGACGCCGAGGGTGGTGCCCATCGGGACCTGGAAGATGCGGGGATGGCTGGTGGCGCCGAGCCATTGGGGATCGACGGGGATTTTTTCGAGGTCGAGAATGGGGGGACCCATGTTGACGGTGACGGATTGGATCTTGTCCTGGCGGTGGGGATCGGTGTGGAGCTGGAGGGAAAGGACGCCGCGGCCGGTTTCGATTTTCATGGGGTTCTGGCGGGAGAGATTGTGGTCGTAGGCGAATTTGGCGACGCAGCGGACGCCGTTGCCGCACATTTCGGATTCGGAGCCGTCGGCATTGAACATGCGCATGCGGACGGTGGCCCCGGCGGACTTGGCGGCATCGGTAGGGGGGGCGACGAGGATGAGTCCGTCGCCGCCGATGCCGAAGTGGCGGTCAGCGACTTTGACGGCGAGTTGCTCGGGCTGGTCGATTTTCTGGGAGAAGGTATCGACGTAGACGTAGTCGTTGCCGATGCCGTGCATTTTGATGAAGCGCATGGGGTACTCCGGGAGAAGTCGAGTGGGGGATTTTAGCAGGTTCGCGCGGGGTTGGGGGAGTCCGCCAAATACCAGACCGCCAAGGTGTGTGTGTCAATGGCGGTCTCCCCCCCCCATCTCCGATAGGAGTAGTAGGGGATGGGCGTTTTTCAAGGCAAAAAGGGCTTGGGTGAATTATTAACTTGCAATTGGGGTGTGGGTGGGCAGAATCAATGCGGCGGGGGAGGGCGGGATTCGTTCGTTTTGTTCATGTGCAATGTTGGTCCGCGTGCGGCAGTTCTGCGCAGGCTGAGAGCTTGTCGGAGGTGCGTCATGGCGTTTGCGAAAGATGCGTTGAAAGTAAAGCGGCCGGGGAGTGTGCGGCCGGTGGCGCTGCCGCGGCGGGAGAAGTATTTTCCGTCGGCGGGGGACTGGCGGGACGAGGTGATTTATTTTCTGCTGCCGGACCGGTTCAGCGATGGGAAGGAGGCGGGGCGGCCGATGCTGGATGTGAACAATCGCGCGGCGGCGCGGCCGGCGGGGTTTGCGTATGACCAGTGGGCGAATGGTGGGGGCGGGCGGTATCAAGGGGGGACCATTGCGGGGATCATTACGAAGCTGGATTACATCAAGGGGATGGGGGCGACGATGCTGTGGGTGGGCCCGGTGTTCAAGCAGCGGACCCACTGGGATTCGTATCACGGGTATGCGATCCAGGATTTTCTGGAGGTGGATCCGCGGCTGGGGACGAGGCAGGACGTGGTGGACCTGGTGGCGGCAGCGCATGCGAAGGGGATGCGGGTGATCCTGGACACTGTGTTCAATCACACGAGCAATAATTGGACGTATGCCGGTTTTGGCGAGAACGACCCTTCATATCTTCCTTGGCCGCAGTTTTATGCGAAAGGGCCGTGGCGGGACAGATCAGGTGCGCCGACGGCGGCGATCGGCGGGGATGATGACGGGGTGTGGCCCACGGAGTTGCAGCGAGATGATTACTACACACGGGCGGGGAATGGGAATTTGGGCGCGGGGGACATTGACGATCCACACTGCGAGTTTCGGCGGACGGATTTTGTGGGAGATCGCGACGTCAATTACGACGGCACGGCGGCGCTGGACGATGTGGCGCGGTGTTACAAGTACTGGATCGCGCTGACGGACTGCGACGGGTTCCGCATTGACACGCTGAAGCATGTGGACCAGGAGACGGGGCGGAATTTCTGCGGGGCGATCAAGGAGTATGCGGCGAATCTGGGGAAGGCGGATTACTTCCTGGTGGCGGAGGTGGCGGGTGCGAATTCGGATGCGGACAGGTACCTGGAGGTGCTGGGGAGCAATTTGAATGCGACGCTGGACATCGGGGAGATTCGGCCGACGCTGACGGCGGTGGCCAAGGGGATGACGGCGCCGAATGCGTACTTCGACATGCTGAGCGCTTGGAATGATGATCTGGGTTCGCATCGGAACGCGGGGAGGCGGCGGGTGGCGGTGCTGGACGATCACGACCATGTGTCGGGGGCGAAGGTGCGGTTTTCAAGCGATGCGCAGCCGGCCGACCGGCAGGTGGTGGCGGGGGTGGGGCTGTTGCTGTTGACGCTGGGAATACCGTGCATCTACTACGGGACGGAGCAGGCGTTTGCGGGGCCGGAGAAGAGCGAGCGGGAGAAGTATTTGCCGGACTATGGCGGAAGCGACAAATTCCTGCGGGAGGCGATGTTTGGGCCGGAGCATCCGCGGTTGAGCGGGTTGGCGGGTCTGGCGGCGGGGAAGGCGGGTTTCGATGCGGGGATGCCGGGGTTTGGGCCTTTCGGGACGTGCGGGGCGCATTGTTTCAACACCAAGTCGGCGGCGTATGTGCGGGTTGCGGCGCTGGCGGCGGCGCGAGGGGCTTATCCGGTGCTGCGGTATGGGCGGCAGTATCAGCGGCCAGTTTCGAATTTTGGGAATCCGTTTGCGTTGCCGGTGGCGGGGGAATTGATTGCGTGGTCGCGGGTGCTGGATGATGAGGAGGCGCTGTGCGTCGTGAATGGGAACGGCGGGGCGAATCGAGGAGGCGACGTGGCGGTGGATGCGAATTTGAATGCGGCCGATGCGCCGGGGCAGCCCTGGGGGGCAGGCGGTGTGCCGGTGTTGCAGGTGGTGGCGAACACGGCGCAGGCGGCGGCGATTGCGGCGGGGGTGGCCTATGCGGGGGTGCATCCGGTGGGGCAGAAGTTGCCGGTGAAGGTGCGGGATGGGGCGGCGTACGTGGAGATACGGGAATTGCCGGCGGCGGAGGTGCTGGTGCTGGTGAATCGCTGAGGGGTAACTGTTTAGCGCCTTGCGCTCCCCCCGCCCACGCACGACGTAAATGAGCCACGAAAGACACGAGAGACACGAAATTGTTTCTTGTTTTTGAAACAATCTCTCGATCTTCAAGTCGTTGAGTTGGTGCGTGGTGTGGTGTTGAGGTTTATTGGGTGGGTGGGGTTGCGGCGGTGGTGTTGGTGGGAGGAGTGGCGGGGGAAGAGCTTGGTTTTGCTGCTTCGGCGGTGGGGGAGGTGGCCGAGAGCTGAGTTTGTTTCTCGCGCCAGACGACGGCGGAGAGGTCGTCGTCGCCGTCGCGTTCGATGATGACGTCGGCGTTGGATTTGGAGGATTCGGCGATGCGGGCGTTGGGGAGGTCGATGCGCTTGACCCAGTCCTTGGCTTCATCAACGGTTTTTCCGCCGGCGATGTGGCGTTCCATGAGGTTGGCGATGATTTTGGCGCCTGGGCCATCGACGTAGATTTTGAGGTCGAAGAGGTCGGGGATTCCGGCGAAGATGCCGCGGTCGACGAGGAGGTAGTTGCCTTCGACGATGACGAAGTTGGCGGAGTGGTGGACCTGCAATTTGTTCGGGACGACATCGTGGGTGAAGCGGGAGTAGCCGGGCCAGTCCATGTGGTCGGGGCGTCCGACGAGCATTTTGAGGTGCTGTCGGAGGGATTTGACGTCGATGGAGTCGGGCTGGCCTTTGACCTGGGAGAGGGGGATGTCGGTGCCGTCGGGGAGTCGGCGGAAGTGGGATTCGAGGTAGGCGTTGGGGAAATGAAAGCCGTCCATGGGGAGTGCGACGGAATGGGCTTCCTTGTGGAAGATACCGCGGTCGATGAGCCAGTGGAATTGTTCGGCGAGGACGGATTTTCCGGAGCCGGGAGGACCGGCGACTGCGACGAGGAAGCGTCGAGGTCGCGCGGCGAGCCACATGTCGAGCATGCGGGCAAGGAGGTAACGCCAGTGTTCCATCCATTCGCCGGCGTTGAAGCGCGTGTGGACAAGGCGCTCGTTGACCATGAGGTCCAAGTGCTTGTTGAGGAACCACGGGTAGGCTTCGATCGATTCCAGCGACACGAGATCGCCTTTAGAAAGGGAAACGAAGGGGCTGAATGTCAGTAAAGCACAAAGGGGGGTGGGTTACAAATGGAAAGTTTCGCGGAAAGCTTCGCGACGGCGCAAGCGCGGTCGGGTTCACAAGTGTTGAGGGGGCGCGTTGCAGGTGGGGGGCCGGCGGCCGGGGGTTAGTGAGTGGAGGCGGCGGTTTGCATGAGGCCGCCGTTGCAGCAGCCGGTCTCGCGGCAGTAGTCGCAGTTGAATTGGTGGGTGACGCAGTGGGCGATCCGTTCGATCATGATGTGGGCGATTTTTTCGTCGAGGCCGAGGGGCTGGGTGACGTGGAATTTGACGCCGGGGTGGCGGGCGGCGGCGGCCGCGGTGAGGTGGGGGATGTCGGTGGTGGAGTGCCGGCCGGGGGAGAGGAAGTAGGGGTGGACGATGACGAGGGTGGCGCCCTGGGCGACGCATTTGTCGAAAGCCTGTCCGATGGTGGGCTCGGCGAGTTCCATGTGGGCGGGTTCGACGATGGGGGTGCCGGAGACGCGTTTGAACATGGCGGCGACGTCGAGGAGCATGTCGTTGGCGGCGGGTCTTTTGGAGCCGTGGTCGACGATCACGAGGCCGAGGGTTTCGCTGGGGTGGTGGAGCATCTCGTTCACCATCAAAAGACGTGGAATGCGGGGGATTATAGCCAGGGAATGGGGGCGGCGAGGGATTGGCGGTTCGGTGTTTTTGCTGATGGCTGGCGCGCGAGCGTCAGGCGAACTCGCCGTCGATGGCTTCGAGCATGAGGTGGAGGAGGACCTGGTGGGCTTCCTGAATGTGGTTGGTGTGTTGCGAGTCGACGACGAGGGCGAGGTCGCAGAGGGGCTTGGCCTTGCCGCCGTCTTTGCCGAGGAGGCCGATGGTTTTTCCGCCGGCTTTTTTCATGGCGTGTGCGGCGCGGATGCAGTTGGCGGAGTTGCCCGAGGTGGTGAACATGATGAGAAGGTCGCCCTTTTGTGCGAAGGCTTCGACCTGTCGGGAGAAGACGAAGGTGAAGTCCCAGTCGTTGGCGATGCAGGTCATGGCGGAGGCGTCGGAACAGAGGCAGATGGCGGGGAGCGCCCGCCGGGGCTTGTTGTATTTGCCGGTGAGTTCTTCGGCGAGGTGCATGGCTTCCGCGGCGGAGCCGCCGTTGCCGCACGTGAGGATCTTGTTGCCCCGTTTGAGAGTGGCGAGGGCCAGGGAGACGATTCTGTGGATGGTGGGGAGCTGGTTCTCGAGGGTGAAGATGATGGAGGCGGACTGGGCGATGTAGTTGCCGATGCGTTCTTCATTGAAGGCTTGTTTGCGGCGTTTCATGGAATTCCTCGCAGGGTCGGTGAATGCGACGAGCATTGTCGGCGTGCGCGCTGCGCGAAGCAACTGAAGGCCGGCGAGAGAAAGACGGACGGGGGAACGGAGAATTTCGCGGGAATTGTCTGAATAGGACGGGCGGATTTCGGCCCTTACTGTCATGTGGCGCTTCAGGGCTGATACGCAGAGGGGAGCGAACCCTCGGCAGTGCAGACCGTTCCCCGCTCGCAATGGCAGGCGGCTTCCCCTTCGATGCGTTTGCGGCGACTTCATTCCAGGAGTTGCGGGCATCGGGCGCTGAACAGATTCGATACGACGTTTCCTTGAATTCATTCGCCGCTGGAATTGGTTTCCGTGCGGCGCGGTGTGTCTTTGAAATTGTTTTCCAGGGGTGTTGCATGTGGACGAGCATACGGGTTACTCGAAACGGTGTCATGATCGGAGCGGTGGCGGGTGTTGTGGCGGGGCTTGCGGCGAATTGCGCGCGCGTGGAGGCGGCGCAGAATCTGCTGCCGAATGCGATTCAGCCGGGGGCAGTGCATATCACGCTGGCGCCGGTGGCGTCAGGGCTGGTGGCGCCGGTGGGGGGGGTGACACAGCCGGGGGATACAAGTGACATGTTTGTGGTGGATCAGGCGGGGAAAGTGGACATTCTGCACAACGGGGTGATGCAGGCGAATCCTTTCCTCGACCTGTCCGCGATTGAAAACGCGGTTCCGCTGCATGCGGGGTATGACGAGCGCGGATTGCTGAGCCTGGCGTTTGATCCGGGGTTCAATAATCCGGCGAGTCCCGGGTTTCACACCTTCTACACCTATCAGAGCGAGAAGACCGGGACGGCGACCGCGGATTTTGGGCCGGCGCCGGGGACGCTGACGGGGGCGATCGATCACCAGAACGTGATTTCGAAATGGACGGTGAGCAGCACAAATCCGGGCATCGTGGATCTCAATTCACGTGTGGATTTGATACGCGAGGATCATCCGGCGTTGAATCACAATGGCGGGACGATTGCATTCGGGCCGGACGGGGATTTGTACTGGGCGCTGGGCGACGGCGGGACAGCCAACGATTCGGGGAATGGGCATATCGTTTCGACGGGGAATGCGCAGTCGCTCTCCGTGATTATGGGGAAGATGCTGCGCATCGATCCGCATGGGAACAACAGCGCGAACGGGAAGTATGGGATTCCGGCGGATAATCCGTTCATCAACACGCCGGGGGCGCTGCCGGAGATTTATGCGTATGGGCTGCGGAATCCGTACAAATTCAGCTTCGATCCGGCGACGGGGCGGCTGATTGAGGGGGACGTGGGGCAGAACCAGGTGGAGGAGGTCAATGCCATCACGAAGGGGGCGAATTATGGTTGGGCCGTGAAGGAGGGGACGTTTCTCTTCAATCGCACGGGTCCGAATGTGGGGCTGGTGGATCCGGCGAACAGCCCGGGTTCGCCGGCGGGTTTGACCGATCCGATTCTGGAATATGACCACAACTCGGGGACCGCCGTGGATGGCGGGTTTATTTACCACGGATCGTTGCTGCCGCAGTTGGATGGGATGTATATCTTCGGCGACTTCAGCAATGGGGCGTTTACGGCGCCGGGGAATGGGCGGCTGTTTTATGCGGATTTGTCTACGGGGAAGATCAACGAATTCAACATGAATGCGCCGCTGGGGCTGTGGCTGAAGGGGTTTGGTGAAGATTCGAGCGGGGAGATTTTTGTGATGGCGTCGACGAATCTGGGGCCGGCGGGGAATACGGGGGTGGTGCTGGAGATCGTGCCGGAGCCGGCGACGGTGGGGATTCTGGCGGGCGGAATTGTGACGCTGCTGCGGCGTCGGCGCGTGTGGTGAGGTGTCAGGATTGCGGATAACGGCGCTTCCGGGTGAAGAGTGCTGCGGCGGCGAGGGCGAGGGGGGCGAGGGTGGTCGGTTCGGGGGAGGGGATGGAGGGCAATTGGTAATCAGCAATTGGTAATTCGGTAGTGGCGCTGGGGGTGGAGAGGCCGAAGTTATTCAGGACGGCGCTCAAGTCTGTGAGGTCGATGGTGGCGGCTCCGTCGAAATTGCCGGAGGTCCAGGCGCTTGTTGTCGTGCCGAAGTTGTTGAGGACAGTGGAAAGGTCGGACAGGTCGATTTTGCCGTCGAGGTTGGCGTCGCCGAGGAGTTCGGTTGCGAGGAGGAGGGAGTTGGTGGTGACGGGGAGGCCGCCAAAGGTGGTGAGGTTGGCGACGGCATTGTCGATGAGGAGGAGGGTGGTGTTGGGGGTGAGGGCGGAACTGAAGATGTCGCCGGCGGCGATTTCGGATTTGAGTTTGGTGAATGTGGTGGATTTGGAAACGGGATCGATGATGAATTTGTTATTGGTGAGGTCGAGGGCGTGGAGGGTGGGGGCGGTGAGGTCGGATTGGTGGCTGGTGGGACTGTTGGGGGCGAGGATGAGGTGGGCGTTGGAGCTGATGGAGACGGTGCCGTTGCCGGTGATGGGACCGAGGGTGCCTGCGATATTGAGGGTGAAGGCACCGTCGTTTTGGAGGGAGGATTGAGCGAAGTTGTAGGCGGTGATTGCGGCGCCAGGGGTGATGATAGCGTTGCCGGTGCCGGTGACGAACGAGGTGAAGCTAAGGTTTCCGCCGGTGGCGATGATGGCGCCGTAATTCGTAAGATTACTCGCGATGCCACCAGCGCCTTGAATGGTGTTGTCGAGGTTGGTGAGGTTTCCAGTGCCGATACTGGTGTGGGAGAGAATGACGGTGCCGCCACCGGTGAGGGTCGTCGTGCCGTTGGTAGCAAGGAATAAGGGAGTGTTGGAGAGGAGGGCGAGCGTGCCACTGTTGTAGAACGTGCCGCTGAGTCGGGCTGCGGCGGACGTTGGGATGGTCAATGTACTGGCGTTGGCGAGGGTGATGTTGTTGAATTGAGGAAAGCCGATGATTGTGGCGTTGCCGGAGAAGGCGGTGGAAGTGACAGTTCCGTTGCCACCGACTTGGCCGCCGGACATTACGGAGATGTTGCCGCCCGTGAAGGTGGCGTTGGCGAGGAGCGTGCCGTTGGCGGTGACGGTGATGATGCCGTTGGAATTGTCGACGGTGCCGGTGAGGGTGAGATTGCCGCCGGAGGCGATGATGGAGGACTGGTTGGTGATGTTGGAGGAGATGATGGCGGCACCTTGGATGGTGTTGTCGAGGTTGGTGAAGTTGCCGGTGATCTGGGTGAAAGTGGCGTTGGACAACGAGATCGTGCCGCCGCCATTGAGGGTGGTTGTCCCGGTGGGGGGGAATTTGAGGACCGCGGTGCTGGCGGATTGGTAAAAGGTAATGGTGCCGCGATTGGTGAAAGTGCCGGCGATGGTGGGTGAGGCGTTGACGAGTGTCCAAGTGCTACCGGAGGTAAGGGTAACGTTTTGAAGCGTGCCGGTGCCAGCGAGCTGGCCGACACCGAGGGGGAGTGCCGTGTAATCGAGGGAGATATTTCCGCCGGAGAGGGTGCCGTTGCAGTAAAGCGTTGCGTTGGCTGCGACGCTGATGTTTCCGGAGGCGTTATTGAGGGAGTAAACGGAAAGGGTGCCTCCTTCGGCGCGGATCGTGCTTTGATTGGTGGTGTTGGCTGTAATCGACCCTTGGCCGCGGATTGTGTTGTCGAAATTGGTGAAACTGCCGACGATATTGGCGGTTTTTGAGAGGAGGACGGTTCCACCGCCGGCGAGAGTTGCATTGTTGAACGTAAGGTTGCCGACGCTGTTGGTGATAGTGCCGAGATTAGTGAGGGTGCCCGCAAACGAGGGCATAATGAAGCCGGATTGAACATTGAGGATGCTGTTCGCCGTAAGTGTGACGTTCTTGAGAGTGCCGTTGCCATAGAGGTATGAGTCCGAGGAGGTGGACAGCGTTCCACCGGTGACAGTTGTATGGACCGAGATCGCTCCGTCGTCGGCAAGAGTTAGGGTTCCATTGGAGTTGTCGACAGGTGCGTCTAGTTCGAGCGGAAACCCCCAGATTTGGCCGTTCCAGAGTGTCGCAACATTGTGAACTGCGTAGAGCGTTGCTTCATTGATGAGCGTGCAAGCGATTGTGCCTTGGCCTTGAATGGTATTGTCCACATTGACAAGGGTTCCGCCGGAGATTCGGGAGTAATTCCCCACAGTAAGCGAGACGGTTCCACCGCCGGTGAGGAAGGTTGTGCCGTTGGCGGCAAGCGAAAGGGTGGAGTTGCCGGAGGTGGAGTTGCCGTTAAGAGTGATGTTGCCGGCGTTGATCACAGTGGTCGTGTTAAGGCTGACGGTGATGCCGGTGTTGATGGTGAGGTTGGCGCCGGCGTTGAGGGTGAGGGAGTCGATGGAGGCGGAAACGTCGGCGGTGGGATTATTGTTGGGAGTGGTGACGGATTTGATGATGACGCTGTAGTCGCTGACGCCGCCGTTGCCGTTGTTGGGGTAGGCGGTGGCGGGGGACCAGTTGGCGGGGGCACTCCAGTTGGCGCTGGCGGAGCCGACCCAGGTGGAGGTGACGGTGGCGGCGTGGAGGGAGGGGCCGGCGGCTGCTGCGAGGACTGCGACGAGGGGCAAAGTGCGGGGGCAACGGCTGCGCCAAATGCTCATAGTTGCATCCTCAAGACGACCAGGTGAAGAATCATTGGCGGTTCAGATGAAGTGTGGCTCCGTGCGCTCATGCACCGCCTGGGTGAAGTATGAACGCAAATGACGCGAAAGCAAGAAAAGAGGGACGCTTTGCCTGATTTTTGACGATCGTCATTGGTCGGGAATTCTCCTATCGCACGGACTTGCGGCTGCGGCGGAGGAGTGCATGGGGGACAAGGAGAAGTAGCGCAAGGGAAGCAGGTTCGGGGGTGGGGATGGCTGGTAATTGGTAATCAGCAATTGGTAATTCGGTAGTGGCGCTGGGGTTCGTGAGGCCGAAGTTGTTCAGGACGGCGCTCAGGTCGGTCAGATCAATAGTCGCCGCGTTGTCGAAATTGCCGCTGGTCCAGGCGCTGGTTGTCGTGCCGAAGTTGTTGAGAACGGTGGAGAGATCGGTGAGATCGACGTGTCCGTCGGCGTTGGCGTCGCCGAGGAGTTCCGGGGCGACGAGGAGGGAGTTGATGTCGACGCTTTGGCCGCCGAAGGTGCTGAAATTGGTGATGGCGTTGTCGAGGACGGCGATGCCGAAGTTGGCGGGGAGCGTGGAGGAAGTGATGCCGGTGGCGTGCGTGGCTCCATAGGCGGCCTGGTCCTGCAGAGTGGCGAGGGTTGCGGATTTGGTGGCGGGGGTCGGCTTGATGATGAGCTTGTTGCCGGCGAGGTCGAGCTCGCCGGTCCAGGCGCCGGCGGAGCCGCCGAGCGTGAGACTGGCGAAGGTGTCGGAGGCGTTGAGCAGAACGGTGCCGTTGGAGGTCACCGAGGCGGTGCCGGGGAGATTGCCGACGGCCTGGATGTTGAGGATGGCGCCCTGGGCGATGGTGACGTTCGTGCTCGCGAGGGAGGCGGTGGGGGCGAGGGCGAGGGTGCCGGCGATGACGGCGACGGGGCCGGTGAAAGAGTTGACGGCCGAGAGCGTGAGCGAGCCGTTGCCGGTCTTGGCGAGCGGGCCGCTGCCGGCGAGTGGTTGGGCGATGGTGATGGTGAAGCCGCCGTCGTTGACGGTGAGGCCGCCAGCATTGATCGCGGCGTTGAGAGGTTTAGAGACGGTTCCGAGTGCGGGGAAGAAGGGGGTCGCGGAGTCGGAGGCGGTGGCCTGGAGGGTGCCGCCATTGAAGTTGATCGTGGTCTGTCCCTGGTTGCTGCCGTTGGTGGCGAAGCTGCCGGCCTTGAGGAGGGAGGTGCCGTTGAGGTTGAGGGCGACGGTTCCGCCGGTGGCGCTGTTGTTGAGGTTGAAGGCGGCGGCGCCGGAGCTGATCGTGCCGTTGCCGTTGATGTTGACGGTCGTGGTCGCGTCGTCGGAGGAGCCGTTGAGACCGCCGAGTGCGATGCCGTTGCCTTGGATGACCGCGTTGTCCTGAACGATAAAGTTGAGCGTGGCGGAGGAGCCGTAGCGGCCGATGGTGATGGCCGAGGAGTTATTGGTCAGCGAGCCGGTGCCGGCGAAGATGATGTTTCCGCGGGTGATGATCGTGATGGTGGAGGAGGTGTTGGTGCCGGTCATGCGGAGGACGGCGTTGGTGCCGGAGACGCCGAGGCGGTACTGATTGGAGCCGCCGCTGACGGAAACGTTTCCGGTGATGGTGGCGGTGGCGCTGGCGTCGGGGACGTCTTCGAATTCACTGGCGCCGGGGGCGGCGACGATGTTGTTGTTCAGGGTGATGCCGTTGGAGAGGACGAGTCCGGAGCCGGCGTTGACGTTGATGGTGCCGGTGCCCAAGGCGTTGTTGTTGGAAGCGCGGATGGAGCCGGCGGAGATGGTGGTGTTGCCGGTGAAGGTGTTGTTGCCGGAGAGGGTGAGGGCGCCGGCGGAGATTTTGGTGAGGTTGCCGGTGCCCGAGATGATGCCGGACCACGTGCCGGACGAACCGTTGGTATCGAGCGTTCCGTTGCCGGTGAAGGTCGTGGGAACGTTGACGGTAAGAGTGCCGACGGCCTGGATTGTGCCGCCGGACCAGTTGAACGTGCCGCCGGTGTTCCAGTTGCCGGCGGAGCCGCCGCCGAGGACGAGCTGCTGGAGCGCGAGCGTGCCCCCGGAGAGGGAGAGGTTGCCGGTGTAATTGGCGGTGATCGTGCCGTTGGAATCGCGGACGGTGTTGCCCAGCTGGATGTTGGTCGTGCGGACGGTTCCGCCGGAGATGGCGAGGGAGGCGTTGTTCTGGTCGCCGACCGTGATGGTGTCCTGCACGGTGAGCGAGCCGCCCGAGACGGTGAGCGATTCGCCCGTTGCGGGACCATTGCCGCCGATGGAGACGCTGAAGGCGGTGGCGGCATCGGAGCCGGAGATGGTCGCAGTGCCGTTGGTGGCGCCATTGCCGCGGATCAACGCGTGGTCATAGAGGCCCGGCGCGGCGGACGACCAGGAACCGGAGACCCAACTGCCGGAGGAACTGGTCCAGGTTCGCGTGGCGTAGAGATCGGAAATCTCGTACGCGTACTGTTCGATCATGGTGTAGCCAAGCGGATTGAGGAGCATGGCAGCGCTGGCGGAGGTCGTGCTGATGCCGTGGGCTTTGGCCCAGCTGTCGGGGATGCCGTCGTTGGCCGTGGAGGTGGGGAGGTATCCGGAGTTGAGCGTGCCGAAGCCGCCGTTGGCCAGGCCGGTTTGCGATTCGCTGGTCCAGAGGAAGCCGGAGGTCCCGTTGGAGGTGACGTCGGCGATGACCTGCGAGTCGACCTGGTCGAGCCCCTTGCTGGTGGCGTAGGTGGAGACGTCGTGCTTCACGTTGGGGCCCGCGTTGGCGACGTCGTGCGCCCAGGCGTCGGCGGCGGAGAGAATGGGAAGGTTCATCGTGGTGGGCGACCAGGGGGCGCTGAGGACGACGGCGCCCGTGGTGTTGTCCGCGGAGCCGTTGAGCGTGCCGTCCTTGTTCCCGTCGAGCATGTTGCCGGTCGCGTAGGCCGACTGATTGGTGTCGACCTGGTAGAAGTTATCGGAAGGGGTGTTGGTGGATGGACCGGCGACGAAGTAGTTGTTGAGAATGTCGAAGCGGAACGTGCCGGCCGAATTGCCGGTGGTGAACGCGTACTGATAGTTGTAGGCGATGTTGTTGACGAACTGGGTGTCGGCCTTGGCGAGCGGATCGCGGCCGTGGGAGTTGGCGAAGATGTTGCCGATGTAGGTGGTGTTGGCGCCTTCGTTGTGGAAGTTGAAACGCTGGGAGGCGATCGGGTTGGCGATGATGGAGTTGGAAAAAGTGAGGTTGTTCGTGCCGCTGGAGGCGTCGACGTTGTTGTAGGGGGCGAACTCGGCGGAGACGTGGTCGAAGATCATGTTGGTGCCGTTGCCGAGGTTGAGACAGTTGGAGGAGGAGGAACTCGTGGAGGACGAGCCATTGTAGCCGGGGTCGCCCGTGCCATCGCGGAAGCGCAGGTGCTGGACTATATCGTTGCTTTTACCGAAGAAGGAGACCTCCGCGCCTTCGATGGCCACGCCGTCGCCGGGGGCCGTCTGTCCGAGGATCGTGAGATTGGAGGATGCGCTGACGGCGGACGCGAGGCTGATGTGGCCGCTCACGGCGAAGACGATGATGCGGTTGGAATGGCTGACGGCATCACGGAAGGAGCCGGTGCCGGAGTCGTTCAGGTTGGTCACGACGTACACGCCGCCCGTGCGACCGCCGGTGGCGACCGCGCCAAAGCCCTGGGCGCCGGGAAAGGCGTCGGGGTCGGCGAAGGCGGTAGTACTAGCGCAGCTCACGCTGAACGACAGTGCGAGCGCAAGCGTACGATTCGAAATGCGACCCATCTATTCTCTCCTCCGGCGGCGACCACCACGGTAACTGGAAATGTGCCTGCTTCGCAGACTTACCACAACATGAAATATAAACCGCGTTTACAAACCATAGAAATGCGCAGGCTTGTCTTTTTGGGAGTAAACGTTGCAGATTCAGGGAGGGAAGAGTTATGGAGTGGCCTGACCGATAATGCGCTGTGTGAACCGGCTGCTCATCGCCAGGGATTGAAGGTTTTGACGCCTGTTGCGGCGAAGTCTTTCTCGTTTTCCGTGACGACTGTGAGGTCGTGGACGAGAGCGGTGGAGGCGATGAGGGAGTCAACGACCTGGGGGGCGAAACCCTTGACGCGGAGATGTGCGCGCAGGCTGCCCCATTTGAGGGCGATGGGAATATCCACATGGATGATGCGCGGTGCGAAGACAGCGAGGACGCTCTCTGCAAACCACTTGAGCAAGAAATCCTTGCGTGCGGAAGCGGGAAGTTGCTCGATGCCCTGCTGGATCTCTCCAAGCGTGATGGTCGAAATGTAAACTTGCTCGCGCGGGAGGGCAAGCAACGCGTCGACAACTCGAGGGTCCGGCTTTTTGGCGGAAAGCTCCGAAAGTGCGCAGGTATCGAGGAGGTATGCCATGAAGCTCATTCGAACGTGGGAAGTTCGCGACCGGTATCCTTGGGGTCTCGCTTGGGGATTTTGAAGCCGGGCACTTTTGGCATGTTGAGGAATGTTTCGACGAGACTCGGGGTCTTCGATTTCGTTTTTCGGCTCGTACGGGCATTGGGCAGGAGCGTGTACGACCGGCCGGGCGCGGCGGTGATGGTTTGCGGGCCTTCGCGGTCAGCCTTTTCGAGCAGTTCGGGCAGTTTCTTCTGGGCGTCTTTAAGTCGCCAGCGGGACATATGGGACCTCCTGGTTGACTGAATTATCCATTAGGAACAGAGCCCATTCAAACCAAAAGCCCCGGAATTCCTTCCGGGGCTTGTGTGATTGTGTGGAAAATGTTCTGGCGGGGTTTACCGCTTGATGCGGGCACTCCCTCCCTTGAACACATGCATCAACTCTTCCTTCGTGATCTGGCTGGTGTCGCCGCGCGTCGTCTGCAGCAGCGCCCCGTGTGCCGCGCCGAGGTTCACGCACTCCTCCGGGGTCATGCCCGTCAGGAAGCCGTACGCGAACCCGGACGCAAACCCGTCGCCGCCGCCGACGCGGTCTTCGATTTCCAGGTCCTTGAACGGTCGCGATTCGTGGAACTTCCCGTCATGCCAGAGGATCGCGGACCAGTTGTTGATCAGGCCCGACTTCACTTCGCGAAGTGTCGTGCCGACGACGCGGATGTTCGGGTACTTGGCGACGACCTTCTCAACCATCTTCTTGTAGGCCGACGTGTCGAGCGCGCCGAGATTCTCGGAATCCACGCCTTCCACTTCGAAGCCCAGCACTTTCTGGAAGTCCTCTTCGTTGCCGATGAGGCAGTCGACGTACTGGATCAGGTCCTTGGTCACGGCCTGGGCCTTCTGGGCGCTCCACAGCTTGCTGCGGAAGTTCAGATCGTACGAGGTGATCGTCCCATTCGACTTCGCCTTCACGAGCGCTTCCTTCACCGTGGCGGCCGTGACGTCGGAAAGAGCCGTGAAGATGCCCCCCGTGTGCAGCCAGCGGACGCCGCGCTTCGAGAAGAGAGCGTCGAAGTCCGCATCGGTCGGCTTCATGTGCATGGCCGCGGAGTGGCCGCGGTCGTACATGGTGACCGACCCGCGAACCCCCGTGCCCACCTCCGTGAAGTTCAGCCCGATGCGGTCCGCCGTGCCGACCCCGTCATATTTGGCGACGTTCACGTGTTGCACGTCTACGCCAACCGATCGGGCATGATTCAGGATCAGGTGCCCGAGCGGGTTATCGACCAGACGCGACGTCCATCCCGTGCGGAGGCCCAGGCGGGCGAGGGCGTACGCAACGTTGTACTCACCCCCGCCAACCCACACTTCCAAAGTGTTGGCGAACTCAATGCGGCCGTGGCCGGGAGGCGAAAGACGGATCATGCATTCGCCGAGCGAAACGAGGTCCAGTTGCGTGGCTTCCTTGGGTTTGATGTTCAACGCCATAACCGTTTCCATCCTTATATTGATTGAGACTGTCAACCTTCAAAGTGAAGAAAAAAGAATAATCGATTCTTCCCATGGCGCGTAGGGGCAGCGGCTCCTATCGCTACTTCCGGCAATCCCCTACCCCAGCCCCCATCTATTCGTATACGTGTCACCCGTTCAGCGTCCCTTGCATTTGTGACATTTTGCACGATAATTCGCGCTTCATCCGGTCCGCCCCTATGCGGGCTTTCACCCCTGCGTGGCACTCTGCAAGGACACGCTTTTCTATGGACTATGCCTTACTGGCTGCGACCGCCCTCGGTGCCACGGGTCTGTACCTCATGTTGCCCCGTGAACGCGCGCCTCTGGCACGCCTTGGAGGGCTCCTCGGGGCCATGGCGCTCGCGGGATTCTTCCTTTATCTCGTCCAAACCGTTTTCGGCGGCGCCGCGCCCGGCGGCGGAAACGCTCCTCCCGTCTATTTCTATCTCTTCGCGGCTATCATGATCGCCGGGTCCGTCGGCGTCGTCTGCCAGCCCAAACCCGTCTATGCCGCTCTCTATTTCGTGCTCGTCACCCTCGCCGGTGCCGGCATCTTTGTCCTGCTCCTGGCTGAGTTTATGGCGATTGTGCTGATCATTATCTATGCCGGTGCAATCCTCGTCACCTACGTCTTCGTCATCATGCTCGCCAGCCAGGGGTCCGTCGGCGAATCCGTCGCGCCTGTTTATGACCGCCGCGCTGCCGAGCCTTTCGCCAGCGTCCTGGTCGCGTTCGTCCTCCTGGGCACTGTTCTGCAGGTCCTCTTCCCTGCCAATGGCAGAATGATCGCTCGCGCCGCCACTGCTCCCGACCCCATCATGGCCGCAAGCCTCGGCGTCGGTCCCGATGGCAAGGATCTCCCCCCGGCCACGGAGCCCGCCCTTGTCGCCTCCAACGTGCAGGTGCTCGGCGCAGATCTGTATTCACACTACGCCTTGTCGTTGGAACTCGCCGGCGTCCTGTTGACCATCGCCCTTGTCGGCGCCGTCGTGATTGCCCGAAAGAACCAGTCCTTGGAAAGCCTCGGCACGGGTCAGATTCCCGTCGAGTAGCCGCCCCTCATTTCCCCTCGGAGGCCGCATGAGCCAAATCGAACTCTTTCACTACCTCGCACTCGGCGCGATCCTGTTCGTCATCGGCATCGTCGGCTTCCTCGCCCGGCGTAACATGATCATCATGTTCCTCTGCACCGAACTCATGTTCCAGGGCGTCGGCATCAATCTCATCGCCTTCTCCCGCTTTCACCTCAACCCCTCGGGCCAGTCCTTCGTCATCTTCATGCTCACCATCGCCGCCGCTGAAGCCTCCCTCGCCCTCGGCCTGGTCGTCCTCCTCTTCCGCCGCCGCGCCACCCTCAACGCCGACGACTGGTCCGAAATGCAAGGCTGACAAGAATTCTGAATTCTGAATTCTGAATTCTGAATTAAGAATCTCACCGGAGTCCTCCGTGATCCAATTCGCCGCCCAATATCCCTGGCTCATCCCCCTCCTCCCACTCCTGACCTGCGCCCTCATCGGCCTCATCGGCTACAAGATCAAACCCTACGCGCACATTCCCGCCATCCTCTCCGTCTTCTTTTCTTTCGTCCTCTCCATCGCTCTCCTCATCGGCCTCAGCAATGGTTCCCTCAAAGCCGAAAACCTTCACGACCTCCCCGTCTTCGACTGGTTCACCGCCGGCAACTTTCACGTCGCCGCCGCCGTCTCCATCGACCAGCTCACCGCTCTCTACCTCTCCTTCATCACCGGCATCGGCCTCCTGATCTTCATCTACGCCGCCGGTTACATGCACGGCGACTACGGCTACTTCCGCTTCTTCGCCTTCATGTCCATCTTCGTCTTCTTCATGACCACACTCGTCATGGCCAGCAATTTCGTCGCGCTCTTCCTCGGTTGGGAAGGCGTCGGGCTCGCCTCGTACCTCCTGATCGGCTACTACTACCCCCGCCCTTCCGCCGTCGCCGCTGCCAAAAAAGCCTTCATCACCAACCGCGTCGGCGACCTCGGACTCCTCATCGGAATCTTCCTCCTCTACCGCTACTTCGGCACCCTCGAGTTCAGCGCCATCTTCGCCCAACTCCACGATTCCCAGAAAATCGCCAACCTCATGCCGATCATCCGCTTCATCCCCTTCTGCATCATGCTCGGCGCCTTCGGCAAATCCGCCCAGTTCCCCCTTCACGTCTGGCTCCCCGACGCCATGGAAGGCCCCACTCCCGTCTCCGCTCTCATCCACGCCGCCACCATGGTCACCGCCGGCATCTACCTCATCGCCCGCACCATGCCCCTCTTCGCCATGGGACCCGGAAATTACTTCGACATCAACATCCTCCATTTCTCCTTCCACCTCACCGCCCTCGACGTCGTCGCCTGCATCGGCTGCTTCACCGCCTTCCTCGCCGCCTCCATCGCACTCTGCCAGTACGACCTCAAACGCATCTGGGCTTACTCCACCCTCTCCCAGCTCGGTTACATGTTCCTCGGCCTCGGCGTCATGGCCTCCTCCTCCGCCGTCTTCCACGTCTTCACCCACGCCTTCTTCAAGGCACTCCTCTTCCTCTCCGCCGGATCCGTCATGCACGCCATGGGCGGCGAACTCGACATCCGCAAAATGTCCGGCCTCCGCAAGGTCATGCCCATCACCGCCTTCACCATGCTCGTCGGCTGCATCGCCCTCGCCGGCGTCCCCGGTTTCGCCGGCTTCTTCTCCAAGGATGAAATCATCTCCCACGCCATCAACGCCCCCACCGGCCCCGGCTTCTTCCTCGGCCTCGTCGCCCTCCTCGTCGCTTTCATGACCGCCTTCTACACCTTCCGCGTCTACTTCAAAGTCTTCCTCGGACCCCTCCAACTCCCCGCCACCGCCGGCCACCACGAGGAATCCCCCTTCCTCCCCGACACCGGCCCCGGAATCATCCACGAAAGTCACGAAGATGCTCCCCACGGACATGATCCTGCCGCAGCCGCCCACACGGCCCCCCACGTACACGACGAAGACGCCCACGCTCCCAACGACGGCTCCCCGCTCATGTGGGTGCCTCTGCTCATCCTCTCCATCGGCGCGATTGGCGCCGGCTACCTCGGCTTCTCAAAGACCGGCGACTGGCTCCACCCGTTCCTCGGCGCCGCTCTCGTCCCCACCCCGGAGGCTGCTGAACGCGTCAGCGAGCACCTTCTGCTGGCTCTCGGAATCCTCATTCCGCCCGCCGGTATTCTGGTCGCTTGGTACTTCTACAAAGCCAACCGCCCCGCCGCCGACGCCATGGCCGCACGCTTCCGCCCACTCGTCAATTTCCTCTACAACAAGTGGTTCTTCGACGAAATCTACGCCGCCTTCATCCTCAATCCCATCTGGATGCTCGCCGTCGTCTTCTCCATCTTCGACCGCTACATCATCGACGGCATCGTCTTCTTCATCGCCTTCGTCCCCCAGATCGTCGGCTACTCCCTCAAACCCATGCAGCGCGGCGTACTCCAACGCTATGCCGTCGGCATGATCGCCGGCCTCGCCGCCATCATTCTGGGCGTCATGTACCTGTTGCACACGTAACCGAATCGAGCGCCTGTAAGGACCTTCAATGGAAATCCCCGTCCAGTATCTTCTCCCAGAGATCATCCTGATCGTCGCCGCCTGCGCCGCCACCCTTATGGGCCTCTCTCGCTGGGATTCCGTCCGCAAGCTCACCCAGTGCGTCGCCGCCACCGCCACCCTCCTCGCCCTTCTCGTCGCCTACTTCACCGGCCTGAATTATCCCAGCGACGCCTTCGCCCACGCCCTCTACTTCTCCCCCAACTACATCACCTTGCTCGCCTGCGCCATCGGCTTCCTCACCGTACTCGCCTCCTGGAACATGCCTTCGCAGAATGAACCCACCGTCCCCGACTACCACTACCGCGGCGAATTCTTCGGCATGCTCCTCTTCTCCATCGCCGGCGTCGCCATGATCGGAAAGGTCAACGACCTCCTCTGGATGTTCCTCGCACTCGAACTCGTCTCCATCCCCACCTACATCCTCGTCGCCACTGGCCGCTCCCAGATCATCGCCCAGGAGGCCGGCGTCAAGTACTTCTTCCTCGGCGCACTCGCCGCCGCCATCTTCCTCTTCGGTTTCTCCTACATTTATGGCACCACCGGCGTCACACGCTTCGCCGCCATTCACGAATACTTCCTCAACCACGAACTCACCCCCCTTGCCCTCATCGGCCTCCTCGCCGTCATCATCGGCGTCTGCTACAAAATCGCCGCCGTCCCCATGCACTTCTACACCCCTGACGTCTACCAGGGCGCCGCCACCCCCGTTACCGCCTACCTCGCCTTCGCCCCAAAAGCCGCCGGCATGGTCGCCATCATCTCCACACTCACCCTGATCAACTTCAACTGGGACCTCCGTCCCCACATCGTCACCCCAGGCGCCATGCTGCTCGACGTCATGACCGTCATCGCCGTCCTCACCATGTCCGTCGGCAACGTCCTCGCTCTCCTCCAGCGCAACATCAAACGCATCTTCGCCTACTCCTCCATCGCCCACTCCGGATACATGCTCATCGGCCTCGTCGCCGGACCCAACCTCGCCCACTCCCCCAGTTCCATCGACGGCGTCGACGCCACCCTCTTCTACCTCGCCAGCTACGCCCTCATGAACCTCGGCGCCCTTGCCGTACTCGTCTACCTCCAGGGCAAGGCCGACGCCGCCGAAGATCTTGATGATCTCGCCGGCATCGCCAAGGAACGCCCCGGCGCCGCACTCATGTTCGCGATCTGCCTCTTCTCCCTCATCGGCATGCCACTTACCGTCGGTTTCCTCGGCAAGCTCTACATCATCCAGGCCGCACTCACCACAGGCCACCCCTACCTCGCCGTGATCGTCGTGATCAACGCCGCCGTCGCCGCCGGCTACTACCTCCGCATCGTCGCCGCCATGTACCTCCGCGACCCGCTCTACCCCTTCTCCGTCCGCAAAGCCTTCCCCATCCGCATCACCGCCATCATCTGCTCCGCCGCCGTCGTCGCCTTCTTCTTCGCCCCCTCTTTCCTCATCCGCCAGAACCTCGCCAAATCCCCCATCCCCGACCACCCCGTCATCACCGCCGCCGCAACCCCGCACGGGAACCCGTAGCATCCCCATCGGCATTCGCCGCATATTCTGCGGCAAATAGACCCAATAATCTCCGCAAGAAATGCGCGGATTGCCGTTTGTCCGCCACAAGCTCCTTCAAACCCACAGTTCTTCTTGTTCTGGTCTCCTGCCGAGGTGCGGGGTGCTCCAACGCCCGCGCCCACGTTACAAAAAAAAAGAGTGCCGCCGACGCCCTCATCGGCATGCACTCCATCCCACCTCCCATCACAGCGCAACTTCTCCCCACGCGGGGCTCCTCTTCACCTCTCACCCCGCCCCCAGCTTCACACCTGCCGCCGCCGCAGGAACAACCCTCCCGCACCAAACATCAGCATCACGCACGCCGCCGGCTCCGGCACGTCCGTCGCCGAATAACTGAATCCCCACCACTCGCCACCATACAGCGTGATCGCATTCTGCGTGATCCCATTCGCATCCACCGTCTGCGCCACCGTCGCCAGCACCGCCTGAAACTGCACCGACGCCACCGGGTTCGACTCGTACTCATTCTCATTGATCACCGGTTCGTCCATGAAGAACGCGTTGTTCGCGCCATACGTCCCCGCTGATCCCAGCGGATCATAAAACGGCGTCAGGTTGCTTTGCGACACGAACGCTGACCCGCCCCCGTTGAACGGCGTATCCAGGATCGGCGTCCCCGGCGGAGTCCCCGTGTTCGTCCCCCGCCGAACTCCCGTCAACGCCTGAATCCAACGCGGGTTCGTCAGCACCGGCGCACCGTTCGCCACCGTCGGCGTGTACGAAATATTAAACACCGCCCCCGCCAGTTCCCCTGGCGCTCCCGCCGGATAGTTCGTCCCATCCGCCGTCGTCACCGCCGGCGGCGTCACTACGTACGGATAGTAATCCAGAATATTGATCCCCGCTTCCACCTTCGCCTCCTGCGCAACGCCCGCCCAGGAGTAACTCCACCCCTGCCCCGTCGGACCCGTTCCGTTGCTCGGATTGGCCGTGATGAAATTGTTCAATCCCGTGTTGATCCACACGCACTGCCCCGCCGGCGTCCCGCCCCCGGCCGGAATAGTGCTCACGGGGATCAACGGATACGGATTCGCCGTCGCCGTGATGCTGTCATCCCCATTGACCGTCGGCCCCGCATTCTGAAACGTCACGCCCCGCGCATTCCCCGCCAGCAGCGAAACGCTCACGCCCGCCAGAACCATCGTCACCGGAAACGCAATTCGCCGTGCCCTCAGCGCCGCCCGGCCTGCACCTGAAACTTGAGTTTGCATGGATTGTCCTTTCCCTGGAATGAAGTGAGAAAGCGCACCCCGGCTCTCGCGAGGCAATCGCTCCGTGTCCCGCCGCAAGACGGGAAACGCAGATCGGCCTGGCCCTTGCTCGCTTCGCACGATGCAAAAACCAGGCTCCCCTCGCGCCAACGCTGACGCAAGGATCACGATCTCTCTCTCACTCTCGGGGAATCCATTGGCAGAATTGCTCGCTCGCCCACACAACCGTGCGGCTCGCTATCGCCAACGTTTCAAGACTACCGTCACACCGAACGTTGTCAAATAAAACATCCACTTATTCTTATATGAAGGCGCAAATCCAAAAAGCACCGCCTTGCGGCCAGCCCCATCCTCTTCCAAATCATCTCGACGGGTGCGTAACAGAATTGGCGGCCATAGAACCCGTAGCGTAAGCGCCGGCCCTCTCCCTCACGAACCAAAGGGCCGGCTCCTCGCGCAGGCGCTGCAAAGGCCTTCGACACTGCACGCCCCGGCGACTGCCGCCGATTCTGTTACGCACCCCATCTCGACCGTACATGCGATTTTGTTTGCATCCACTTTCTCAAAGGTCTACGATGGAATCGGTGCCCGTGGCCATCAAAAAAAGCCTGCCCGCCGTTTGCCGCAGGCCGCTATGCGCTCCGTAAACAACCTCCAAACCCTCTCGCACGCTCTTTGCACAAGGCCGCACACCGCCATCTCCGTTGATCCATACATCTCTTTGCCTGGTGCTTCATGCCCATGCTCCTCTTCGCCGCCCTCATCTTTTCCCTTATCTGCTTCACCTCCGCGTGCCAGCAGCCCCCGCACACAATGGACTCCCGCAGCGCCATGATCGACTGCACCATCCCTTCCGTCCCCGACGCCGCCACTTCCACAAGCCCCCTCTCCACCAGCGTCCGCGTCTACGTCGAACTCACCATCGAACGCAAATACAACCTCCTCGCACGTGTCTTCGGCTACGCCAACTCCACCGAAAGCCGCATCGCCTTCGACCCCGCCAAAGACTGGTGGGACAACCCCATCATCGTCTTCGCCGACCCCGTCATCCCCAGCCCCGACGCCACCGCCACCGCCGATGCCGCGCCCCTCGTCGGACAGGGTGCCAGCACCAACGTCCGCGTCGCCCTCACACTCACCCCCCACGCAGAAATCGCCTTCCGCAACGCTGCCAAATGCGATGCCATCCAGGGCACCATCACCCTCTCCATCAGCACCCTCAGCGACTACTTCGACGGCGACTGGACCCAGATGCTCGTCGCCAAAGACCGCAACGTCTCCTTCTCCTTCGACACCCGCATCCCCGGCCGCCCCACCACCACCGTCATCCACGAAACCCGAACCCTCCCCCTCTTCGTCTTCCAACGCTACACCCGCGACCACGATCGCTGGGACGCCCGCACCGACTGGCCCACCACCCCCGAGTCCGGCGATTTCCGCATCACCCTCGTCGGCAAAAACGCCACACTCCACCTCACCGGCTATCAATACACCCCGGAAATCACCTCCACCCATTGAAAACGGTTATTCACCTTCACCTATTCTCGCTCAACATGTGTGTCCGCGGCCTCGCTTGCGTCGTCGCGACCCATGCCTCTCACCAGTTACAGCGCTCCCCCCATCTGTTTTTCACCCTCTCTCCTCGTAAATGTTTACCGTCCCAGGTTCACGCTTCTTCGTGCCATGCTCACTCTTCCCGATCACACCGCACGTCCCCTCCAACTCACCCCTTTCGTGTCCTTCGTATGACTATCCGCCGAATTCTTGCCGGCCCGAGAAGAATCCCCTCCCCTCCGCCTCTGTGCGTCTCTGTGTCCTCTGTGCGTCCTCTCTGGTTCAAGTGTGTCTTCGTGGCCTTCAACTCTTCGTGCCTCGTGTTGTGGTCGCAGCTCCACCGTCCTATCGCCATTTGTGTTCATTTGTGTTCATTTGTGGGCAATTCACGTCGTCCGTCGTGGGGAGGCCGGGGGGGGCGTCGCGTTGTGGTCGCAGCTCCACCGTCCTATCGCCATTTGTGTTCATTTGTGTTCATTTGTGGGCAATTCACGTCGTCCGTCGTGGGGAGGCCGGGGGGGGCGTCGCGTTGTGGTCGCA
>DATKPA010000037.1:0-89471 GCA_035524355.1 Phycisphaerae bacterium
TCATCGGCCCGCGTCTTTGCCTACCCCTGCTTTCAGACCCCGCCTCGCGGCGACGCCCTTGGGTTCGGCTATCCTTCACCTCCATCAGGTTGGACCGGGACTTGCACCCGGAAGTAGTCGGACATGCGCGGCATACATGAAAGGGCCATGCGCGATTGACGCATGGCCCGGTTTGTTTTTGCGTTTAGAGGGTTCAGGAGGCGAGGGCACATTCCGGCGATGCCATCGCCGGCTTTATTTCAGGTGGATTGTTCGGCGGTGAGGTCGGTGACGAGATGGGTGCGGTCGGCGACGAGTTGCTGGAGGTCGGCGGTGAGGGTGCTGATTTTTCCGGTGCGGTCGGTGACCCACTTGGAGAGGTCGGCCTGGAGTTTTGGCGAGGCGTGGGCGTCGGTCTGGACGGCGGCGACAACGGCGTTGCCATCGGCGACGATGCCGGGGTAGGCGGTCTGGCGCGTGGTGATGCGGGCGTTGAGGCCGGCGATCATGTCGTTCTGGAGTTTGATGCGATCGGCGCGAAGCTGTGTGCGGTCGGCGGCGACAGCGGTGGGATTGCCTTTGTCGTGCACGATTTTGGCGAGATCGCTGGTGATGACGGATTCGTCGGCGAGGACGTTGGCTTTTTCGGTGAGGCGGTCACCGAGGAGCGTCACCTGCATGGTGTGGATGTCGGCGCGCATTTTCTGGAGGAGCGGGGTGACGGTGGTCGCCTGCTTGGGGTCGTCGGTCTTGATGGCGGTGATGTCGGTGAGGAGCGTGGCGGTGGCGTTGAGGCAATCGGATTGAAACTTGAGAAGGTCGGCCTGGATGTGGGCGCGGTCGGCGATGACGGCGGCGCTCATCAGAGGGCCCGGGGACGTGGGCGTGCCGGACATGAGCGTGCGCGATTCGAGTTCTTCCATGATGATGGGGGTTGCCATTTTCTTTTCCTCCGGATTTCGTACAGACAAGCATCGGTCATTCGGCCGCGTGGACGAAGGCGTGCTGCGATGGATGCACGCACCAAGTGTCGAATAGCTGCGGGAAGTTTTCAAAATTTCTATGGATGTGGCGGCGAGATTAATATTCGCCAGGGCCGATAAAGCGCGTACTTTTTTGGGTGTAACCTTGGCGCGAGATGCGCCCACTAAAGCGTCATTCGCGAGAGTGGGTTAATAAGTGCGGGAGTGGGGAAATGGGGAAGGCGAAGGTGATTCGATAAATTCGAATCGGGTTTATCGAGATGTGGGCGATGTGGCGGGTACGGGATTGCGATTGCGGATGGAGAAGATGTCGGTGGCGATGACGCTGGCGGAGATGATGAGCGTGAAGAGGACGAGCATGGCGATGATGCGCGGGTTGAGGCGGGGCGATTTGTCGGGTGGGGATTGGGTCATTCTCGTACCTCGTGATCGCGCATGATACTGGAATCCGGCTTGGTCTGTCCGATTTCACGGGGCTTTATCGACCATGATGGTGAGCTTGAAAGTTCTGATGGGCGGTACGCCTTTCTCCCAAGGGCGTGCGTAGGCGAGCGCAATGGTGGTTTGGCCGGCGTTGATTGCGCGGAATTTGGCGAGCGCGGTGCCGCCGGTGCCGACCATGCCTTCGGGGGCTCTTTCGGGGGTGTATTGGATATCTCCGATCTGTTCGAGAGAAGAGCCGTTGATCTCCGTTACGGTCCATGCGTAGCCGGTGGTGGCATTTGCGGGGAGGGAAATGGTGATCACAGCGGCGGCATCGACGTGGAGCGTTTTGCCGTTGTCGGATTCCGTGGCGGCGACGTTGGCAGCGGTGCGGGTGGCGGGCGCCGTCGCGCTGGCGGGCGGGGACGTCGGCGAGGTGTCCATGGTGCAGGCGCCAAGCGCGAGGGTACATGCTCCAACAAGAACACAAAGGGATTTCATGGGTGATCCATCGTAAATCGACACGTACTCTGCTCCGTTGGACGCCTGTGCTCAAGCCCGGTTCCACAGATTCATGTGCCCGTGGGTTTGGTGTCGGGCCAGGGGTAGTTT
This sequence comes from Phycisphaerae bacterium, assembly GCA_035524355.1. GTDB lineage: Bacteria > Planctomycetota > Phycisphaerae > WQYP01 > WQYP01 > DATKPA01. The sequence goes on from DATKPA010000037.1 coordinate 1,998, forward strand.
TCGGTGAGGATGAATTCGCTGGCGATGCGGACGAAGAGTTCGTGGTGGGCGGGGGTGAAGTCGGCGTGGCGGCGTTTCATGGCGATGGCGGCGATTTGTTCGAGCTTTTCGAAATCGGCGCGGGTGATGCCACGGTCCTCATCGGTGAGCCAGGCGAAGGAGGGGACGAAGCGTGGGGGGCGCGGGACGGTGACGTGGGAGGCGAAGCCGATGACCGAGCCGGTGGAGAGGTAGGTGCCGATGCCGAGTTTGGCGTGGTCGGCGATGATGGAGCCGAGGAACTGGCGGTTGGAGGATTCTTCGGTGCCGTTGATGGGCATGCGGACGTGGCCGTAGGTGTTTTTGAGATTGGAGGTGGTGGTTCCGGCGCCGAGGTTGGCCCATTCGCCGACGATGGACTGGCCGAGGAAGCCGTGGTGCTGTTTGTTGGCGTTGCCGAGGAAGATGGAGTGGATGATTTCGCCGCCGACGCGGGAGTTGGGACCGAAGGAGCAGTCTTCGCGGATGTCGGCGCCGGTGCGGATGAGGCAGTGTGGGCCGATGGAAGTGGGTCCGGTGATGACGGCGTTGGCGCGGATTTCGGTCTCTTCGCCGACGATGATGGGGCCGGCCTGGGCGTCGAGGACGGCGCCGGGCCAGACTTTGACGCTCTTGGCGAGGTGGATGTGCTCCTGGTTGAGGAGGTGAGCGCCGGGGAGCAGGGTGGCGTGGTTGGCGGGGCCGAGGGCGGCGAAGTCTTCGAGGATGGCGGAGCGCTGGTGGTCGAGGAGATGCCAGGGGCGTTCGATGAGGGTGGTTGTGGCGGGGTTGGCCTGGAGTCGCTGGACGCGCGGGAGGAGGGCTTCGAGGGTGCGGGGGTCGGCGAGTTTGGAGAAATCGATTTCGGAGGCGAGTTCGGGGGAGAGGTGCATCCAGACGATGGTGGATTGGGAGAGACCGGCGGAATCGGGGTCCGGGAATTTCCAGGAGGAGGCGGCGTTGTGGAGGAAGAGCCAGCGGGCGTTGAGGAGAAGGATGCCCTCCTTGGTGGAGACGCCGGGGTTGACGGGAATATCGGTGCGGGCGCGGAGAGTTTCGGCGAGGCCGGCGCGGACGAAGAGGCCGGCAAGTGGTTGGGCGATGTTTTGCTGGAGGCGTTCCAGGAGCGTGAGGGTGCCGACGCGGAGTTCGAAGGCGGCGCGCGCGAAGGTGAGTGGGTAGAGGCGGTCGATTTGCGAGTCTTCGAAGAGATAGATTGGCGGCATACGCATCCAATGACAAATGACGGCGAGTCAATGACGAATGACGAATGACAAATGACGAATCAAATTCCAATGATCAATGACGGAATGACGAAACGGGCGCGAGGCGCGTTTTGGTCATTTGAGCATTGAACATTCGGACATTGATTCGTCATTTATCACTCGTCATTTGTCATTCCGTCCGCCAGTTTAGCGGGGAATCGACGCGAGGGGGAGCGCACGGCGGCCGGCTATTTTTTTGTGGAGAGGGTGAAGGTGCGGATGGAGGCTTCGAGGGCGGGGAGGTGCTGTTCCCAGGTGGAGGCGAGGGTAATGAGCGTGAGGGAGTAGAGGTGGTCGTTGGCGAGGATGAAATATTGGCGGGAGCGGAGCTTGAGGGCGCCCTGGGTGAAGGTGCCGCCGAAGGTGACGGCGTCGAGGCCGTTGATGGACGTTGTGGAGGGTTTTTCGGTGATGTCGTAGTTGGTCATTTCGTCGGCGACGCGGGCCTGCTGGGCATCGCCGTTGATGGGGCCGGCGGAGTTGGGTCGGGGGGTGGAACGGATGATGATGACGGGGGTGTAGTCGCCGGTGGTGTCGGTGTCGGGGGAGGCGGGGCCGGCGACGAGGAGTGTGGCGGAGGAATCGTGGGGGCGTTCTTTCCAGGATTTGGGGAGGTTGATGGCGATGGGGTCTCCCCCCCCCTTGGTGGTGGGGCCGGATTGGAGGAGGTCATCGGCGCGGGCGATGGGGGTGAGGAGGGTGAGGGCGAGGCATGCGAGAAGATGACGTTGGAGGATAGGCATGAAGGGGTCCGGTGAAGGAGTTCGCGATGATCAGCCAATCGGTTAGTGGCAGGCTAAAGGAATAGACAAAGTGGAGGGGTGATTGTTGGTGGGGTAAGAAAGGATTGGCGGATATGCGCGCACATTCCGGCGATACCATCGCCGGCTTTGTTTGGGCGGGCGCATAAAAAAAGCCTCCATGTGTGCCGTGACGAGGTGAGGTTTCGAACCCTGATTAACAGGGCGGGCCGCGCGAAGAGCTGTTTTGGAACTTCCACGACTAGGCCGCACTCAGGCATCCGAAGATGGAATGCAGGGAGGCATGTTCGTCAGGCCAGCTCTTGGGGCCCTTGGGATGCTCATCGGTCCGAAGCCAATGACCTCGATAACACGAACACCGCAGAGGCGGAATCTATTATTAACGAGTCGGAAGAGCGGAAGCAATCGGAATGTTGGCTAATTCGCGGTTGGCAGAAAACTCAAAATTCACGAGAAACTCAAGAAATCTTTGGAATTTCCATTTGACGAGCAGATACTGCACAATTTGGGAATATGACAGCAGCGGCATCGAGATTATCGCGCGCGGGTGGAGAGCAGGGCCGAATGCGAGCGGTGGCGGGATGGTCGCGCGCGCTGACCTGGGGCCTGCATGTGGCGGTGGCGCTGCTGGCGGTATTTTCATTGGCGACGAAGCGATTTGATTTGTGGGTGGATTTGCGGATGCTCGGGGGCGCGGGACGCGTGATTGAATTTTTGTGGGTGGGGAGCGTCGTGCTGGCGGCGATCTGCGCGGGGCCGAGCCTGGGGGGAATTTGGAATGTGCGTTGGGTAAACCGGGGGGTAGCGCCGCGACTGGTGGGACTGCTGCTGTGGCCGACATATTTTTTGATCGGCTGCCTGCTGGTGAACACCGGGTACTACTTTGAGCTGGTGCAGCGGGACCTGGCGGAGTTGGATGTGCCGATCACGCTGTTGGCGGCGACGGTGCTGGGTTGGTGGGCGCTGCGGACGCGGGCCTGGGTGCGGAAGTCGGCGCGGATGCACGAACGGGAGCGGGCGGGGTTGTGGGAGGTGGTGAAGGGGGTGTCGTTCGCAGGGGTTGCGGCGGGGGCGCAGGTGGTGTTCTTTTTCGTGTTGCATGGGTATCAGCGTGTGCCGGAGAAACCGGTGGATTTGGCAGTGGTGCTGGGAACGCAAGTGCTGAGGAATGACACGGCGTCGCCTTGGCTGCGGGACAGGGCGCTGGTGGCGGTGGATCTGTACAAGCGGGGGATGGTGAAGCACATTCTCGTGTCGGGGGATATCGAGCTGCCGCAGGGTTCCGGCGACCATGAGCACAACGAAGCGACGGCGATGTACGACGTGTGCCGCGAGAACGGCGTGCCGGAGGAGGCGATTTCTCTGGACCCGGTCGGGATGAACACGCGGGCGACGGCGTACAACACGCGGGAGTTCATGCGGCAACATGGATATTCCAGCGTTGTGGCGTGTTCGACCGATTTTCATCTGTTCCGGACGGCGATGAGTTTCCGGAACGTGGGACTGGATGGGTACTGTGTCGCGGCAAAGCCGATCGAGTGGATTTGCGCCAAGCCGTGCGAGGATGTGCGGGAACCGATAGGAATACTCGTGTACAAATTTGATCCGAATTACCGGGCGCCGAAGGCAGAGACGATGAAGCTTGTAAATCCGCGGGTGGTCGTAAAGAAGAGTGGGCGCGTGCTGGAGTTGTACGACGGGGAGCGGCGGGTGAAGGCGTATGCGTGCATCACGGGAGGGAACGCGGGGGACAAGGAAGTGGAGGGGGATCGGAAGACGCCAGTGGGGCATTTTCATATCGTGTACAAGAATCCGCAGTCGAAGTTTCATCTGTCGCTGGGGCTGGATTATCCGAACCGGGAGGATGCGGAGCGGGGGTTGAAGGCGGGGGTGATTTCGAAAGCGCAGTATGCGCAGATTTTGAGTGCGCTGGGGTCGGATTTGTCGGTGGCGGAGAACCAGGAGAAGTTGTGGAAGACGCCGCTGGGCGGGGAGATTTTTCTGCATGGGCATGCGGAGGGCCGGAGCGGGACGGCGGGGTGCGTGGCGCTGTCGAATGGGGATATTGAGGAGTTGTACGCGATTTTGCCGGTGGGGACGGCGGTGGAAATCCACGAGTGATGACGAAGTAAACACGAAGTCATAATGAGATGAAGACCACGAAGACGTTACTTCAGATTGCCTTGTGGCGCGGAACGGGTTGGCGTTGGTGAAGGGGGGCATTGATCGGTTGCTCGCGATATTACCGGTCCGGCCGAAGTGCAGAATCTGCCTTAAATATTGCAGGAATTGACATAACGCAAAGAAAGTATTGATCGGCATCGCTGCGCCAGAGTACGGTGCAATGACATGCGTGCGAAAATGGCGGTTTGAATGTGAGGAAGCAATGTCGATTCGAGTGCAAAGCCAGGTGTTGGCGGCGGCGGTGATCGCAGTGATGCCCGTGGTGGTGGTGGCCGATCCGGCGTTGCCGACAATTCCCTCCGGAACTTTCACCGTGGCGGCGGCGACGGGGAATGCGACGACCGACACGGCGAATTTGAAGGCGGCGCTTACCAGCGCCAAGAATGCCGGCGGCGGAACGGTGATCGTTCCGGCGGGCACCTACCTCAGCAACGCGCTGACGCTTACCAGCAGCATCAACCTGCAGCTTTCGGCGGGGGCGGTGATTCAGAACAATGCGCCTTCCTCCACGCTGCTCACGGTGTCGAGCAGTTCGCACGATGTGGCCATCACGGGGAGCGGGATGATCGACGGCCACGCCACGGCGACCTCCTCGAACAACCTCGTGAACCTGCAGGGCGTGACGCGCCTCCTGATCAGCGGCGTGACCATCGCGAATTCCTCCCACGAGCACCTCGTGATCGAGAAGGACACCGATGTGACGGTCAACGGCATCACCATCAACGACAATTACTCAATCGCCCACACCGGCGGATACCTGAGCAACACCGACGCCATCGATTTCTCCGGCACGCGGTTCCTTATCGAGAACACCAACATCAACGCGGGGGATGATGACATTGTTGCCAAGCCCGGAAGCACATACACCAGCAACATCACGATCGTAAACAACACGATCGGGGCCGGCCATGGCATTTCCATCGGCGGGCAGACCAACGCAAACCTCGATGGGATGACGGTCAGCAACATCACGTTCAACGGCACCGACAACGGCCTGCGGCTGAAGGCGGGAACGGGGCAGGGCGGCGTTGTCAGGAACGTGAGCTTCAGCAACATCACGATGACCAACGTGGCGACGCCGATCATCATTAATAGCTGGTACCAGTCGGGCGACAGGTACGGGGCGGCGCAGTTGAGCGGCTCGCAGTTGCACAACGTGACGAATCCCGGTGAAACACCGGTGGCGGTCAACCAGCCGAACAACACGAACCTCGACCCGTTTTACGACAACGTGAGCTACAGCAACATCACGGCGACGGGGGCGTCGCAGTGTGCGGCGATTATTTATGGTCTCGACAGCATTGCGGCGAGTGCGAACGACCCGCCGCGGAACATCGACACTGTGTCGTTCAGCAACGTGAACCTGTCGGGCAAGTACGGGGCGAATATTTACTACGCGTCGAATCTCGACCTCTCCGGATTGACTGTGACGGCGACGGGCGGCAACGCGTTCAATCTGTATGGCGACACGCCTCTCGGGGACGCCAACGGCGACGGCACGGTGGATTTGACCGATCTGAGCATTGTGCTGAACAACTTTGGGGCGACCACCAGTGCGCGGTCGCGGGGGAATTTCGATGGGGCGGCGACAATTAATCTCACGGATTTGAGCGCCGTGCTCAATCATTTCGGGACAGCATACGTGAATGGGGGGCTGGCGCCGGGGGCGCCGACGGCGGCGGGGGCGATGTCCGCGATCAGTGTGCCGGAGCCGGCGTCGCTGGCGGCGCTGTTGCCGCCGATCTTCCTGTTCGCCCGGCGGCGACGTGCCGAGGTATCGCGCTGAGGGCGCCGAAATTGGTCGCGTTTTGGTTTTCCGCTTTCAGTTCTTAATATAGCGGCCATGACGCGAGTTCCATTTGATCCCATGAAGACGGCGGCCATGCGCGGGGCGAAGCGTGCCGGAGGGAAGAAGGCGGCGCTCTTTGGGGCGGATGCACCACCGCTTGATGCGGCGGAGGAGCGCAAGCTGATTGAGGCGATGGCCGAGCAGGAGGCGAAGAATTTGATGGAGCTTCCCGGGGGGACCGCGACCAAGCCGATGTCGGTGGGGCAGCTCAATGCGCTGGTGAACAACGTGCTGGCGGCGGCGTTGCCTCCGCTGTTTTATGTGGCGGGGGAGATTTCGAACTTTCGGACGTACGACCGGGGGCATGCGTTCTTTACGTTGAAGGAAGCGGGGGCGGAGTTGCCCTGCGTGTTGTGGAAGGATGCGCTCGCGCGGCTGAAGTTTCGGCCGAAGGATGGGATGGCGGTGATTGCGCGGGGGGCGGTGAAGTTGTATGAGCCGCAGGGGAAGTTGCAGTTGTATGTGGAGACGCTGTTGCCGCAGGGGGCGGGGGCGCTGGAGATGGCGTTTCGGCAGTTGTGCGAGAAGCTGCGCGCGGAGGGGTTGTTCGAGGCGGGGCGGAAGCGGGCGATACCGCGGTTTGTGGAGCGGGTGGCGATCGTGACGAGCCGGACGGGGGACGTGCTGCACGATGTTTTGACGACGGCGTATCGGCGGTTTCCGGGGCTGCATGCGATGCTGTATCCGGTGCGGGTGCAGGGGGAGGCGGCGGCGGGGGAGATTGCGGGGGCGATTGCCGCGCTAAGCGCGCATGGGCCTAAGCTGGGCATTGATTTGATTTTGCTGGTGCGCGGCGGGGGATCGCTGGAAGATTTGTGGGCGTTTAACGAGGAGATTGTTGCGCGGGCGATTGTGGCATCAACAATCCCGATCGCGACGGGCATTGGGCATGAGCCGGATACGACGATCGCGGATCTCGTGGGGGATTTGCGCGGGCCGACGCCGACGGGCGTGACGGAGCTGACCATTCCGGATGTGCGGGTGCTGGGTGGGGAGATTGAGGCGATGGCGGCGATTCTGACGCGGGATGTGCGGCGCGGGGTGGAGTTGGCGAAGAATCAATTGGAGCGGACTGCACTCGAATTGGCGACGGCGGGGCGGGAGGCGATGCGGGATCGGGGGTTGCGGATTGAGTCGTTGTGCAGGCAGGTGGGGCAGATTGAGCCGAAGCATGCGATTGCCCAGGGGTGGCGGCGGGTGGAGGAGGCGCAGCGGAATCTGGATCAGGCGGTGGCGGAGCGGGTGCGGCGCCAGTTGGATGGGTTGAACCGGGCGCATTACCGATTGGAGCGGTGCTCGCCATTGACGCGGATTCAGCGGCAACGGGACCGGCTGGTGCATCTGGAGAATCGGCTGCGTTCGGCGCAGGGGATGCGGGTGGCGGGGGCGGTGCAGAAGGTGAGCGCGCTGGCGATGCAGTTGCGCGTGGTGTCACCGCAGGCGGTGCTGGATCGCGGGTTTTCGATCACGACGACGCAGGACGGGGAGATTGTGCGGTCGGCGAATCAGGTGAAGAAGGGAGACGTGATCACGACTCGGGTGGCGGATGGGACGATTGAATCGACCGTGGGCAAGCCGAAACAGGCGACGCTTTTTTGAGAGGACGCATGCACGTGGCGAAAGAAAATTCAGGAAAACCGCAGACCTTTGAGGAATCGGTCGCGCAGCTCGAGCAGATTGTGGCGGCGATTGAGTCGGGCCAGATCGGGTTGGAGGAATCGCTGGCGAAGTATGAACAGGGAATGGACCTGGTGAAGAAGTGCCGGTCGATTCTGGATCGGGCGGAGAAGCGGATTGAGCAGTTGACGCAGACGGCGGAGGGCGGGGGGGGATTGTCTGCGGAGCCGCTGGATCCGAAGCAGGTGCTGGGTGGTGAGGGGGCGGCGCGGTAATCGGTACGAGAGAAGCGCTGGGAGCGGATGCACATTCCGGCGATGCCATCGCCGGCTTTATTGAGCGGTGAAGCGTTCGATGGCGTCGTGGAGTGCCTGAAAGTCGATGGGCTTGGTGAGGTGGAGAAGGAATCCGGCGGAGAGGCTGCGCTGGATATCCTCGTTGGAGCCGAAGCCGCTGAGGGCGATGGCGGGGAGGGTGCGGGTGGCGCCGAGTTTCTGGATGAGGTCGTGGCCGGTGCCGTCGGGGAGGCCGATGTCGCTGAGGAGGAGATCGAAATCGTGGGCGGCGCCCATTTCGAGGGCGGCGGAGATGGAGTTGGCAACGATGACGGAGTGACCGCAACGGGAGAGCATGCGGGAGATGATGCTGGAGGTGTCGGGGTGATCCTCGACGAGAAGGATTTTGAGTGGTTTGCACGGGGCTTTGGCGGAGGAGGCGGTGTCCGCAGGCGGGAAAGGTGCTTCGGGGCGGAGCATGTCGTGAAGAGCGCGGGCGCTGGTATCCACGCGCAGTGAAAGCGGGCCATTGGAAGGACGGACGAGGTCGAGAAGTTCATCGACGAGCCTGGCTTCGACTTCGGCGTTGCGGCGGATCATTTCGATGTCTTCGCGCAGTTCTGCGGGGAGGCGGGGATCGCCTTCAAGAATGCGGGCAAGCGTCAGGATCGGGGTCAGCGGGGCGCGGAGTTCGTGACTGAGGAGGTTGAGAAAGCGGTCCTTTGTGCGGTTGGCGATTTCGGCGACTTCCTTGGCGTCGCGGAGTTCGCGCTCTTCGCGGTCTCGTTCAATAGCGATGGCGGCGAGTTGGGCGGCCATTTCGAGGATCTGGAGTTGATCCTTCGACATTTCGCGGGGTTCCCGGAAATAGACGCCGTAGGTGCCCAGCACGCGGCCGTCCTTGGCGCGGATGGGTTCCGAGGTGCAGGAGCCGAGATTGAATGGGGTGGCGAGGTCTTTCCATGGGGCCCAGTTGGGGTCGTTTTGAATGTCTTTGGCGACAGTACGCTGGCCCGTGAAGACGGCGGTTCCGCAGGTGCCGCAACCGGGGCCGATTTCGAATCCTTCGAGGAGCTTGAGATAGTCGGGCGAAAGATTGGGGGCGGCGGCGATGTGGAGGGTTTTGCCGTCGCTGTTGAGCGTGAGGATGCTGCAGAGGGAGCCGTCGAGGATGCTTTCGATCATCTGCACGAGGGCGACGAGGGTGGGCTGGAGTGCGGTGCGGCGGGCGATTTTTTCGAGGATCTGGCTTTCGGCGGCAAGACGGAGTTCGGCCGTGCGGCGTTCGGTGATTTCCTGGACGACGCCGGAGCTGCGGATGGCCTCTCCTTTTTCGTTGAAGATGTAGGCACCGAGGAGTTGCATCCAGTGAATGCTGCCGTCGGGCCAGCGCACGCGGCATTCGATTTTGATGGGGGAGCGGGTGCGGCGGGATTCGTCGCGCGAGGCATTGAAGGCGGGGAGGTCGCGCGGGTCGATGCGGGTGAGCAACGTTTCGAATTTGCCATCAAATTCGCCCGGCTTGAGGCCCCAGAGCGCCTCGCAGTGTCCACCCCAGCTGCCACGGCGGGGATTGATATTCCACACCCACGTGCCCATGCGGGCGGCATCGATGGCGTGGGCGAGGGTGCGTTCGCTTTCTTCGAGACGTTCCTGGGTGCGTTTGAGTTCGGTGATGTCGCGGAAGCTGTAGAGGACGCGGTTGGCGGCGCCGGCGGATTCGAGGATGCGGGAGACGGAGAGGAGGACGGGGAAGCGTTCGCCGTTTTTGCGGGTGAGTACGAGTTCAAAGTCGAGGGCCGCTCCTCGCATGGAGGTTTCGAGGGCGGAGGCGATGGCGGCGTACTGTTCGATCGGCCAGAAGGGGAACGGAGCTTTGGCGCCGATGAGTTCCTCGCGAGTGAAGCCGGTCATTTTGCAGAAGCTGGCGTTGACGTCACGGATGCCCTTCCAGTCGGTTTCGACGATGGCGTCATGCATGGACGACATGATGGCCTGGAAGAGGAGTCGTTCGGCGATGATGGGGGCGGCGGTCGCTTCGGCGATTCGGCAGCGCATCAGGTAGACCACAGTGCCGGCGGCGGGAAAGGCAACCAGCGGCAGCAGCGCGCGGATGAACCATTCCCCTTCCGCGATGAGTTGGCCGACCTGGGCGTAGAGAAGGAACGTGGCGCCGAGGGCAAGAAGGATGTTAATGATGGTGGCGATGAGGCCGCCGCGCATGCAGGCGGCGACGAGGACGACGAGAAAGAGGACGGCGAGGTTGGGGATGAAGAAATGCTCCCGCCGCTGGATCTCCCAGAGGACCGCGGTGAGAAGGAGAATGAAAAGGGGCCCGGCGATGAAAGTGAGCGCCCGCGACAGACGCTTTTGCGAACATGACGTTGACAGGCGCATTGCGGATGCGTTCCGTGCAGACGAGAAGCGTTACTGCATATACGTCAGGAAACCGTCGGCACCGCAGGCCGATCTGCAAATTTTCGGGTGGATTTTTATCAGGCGGCGCGGTGGAGAAGGCGATGGGCGATGGCCTGCTTCAGATGATGGACCACCGCTTCTATTTCCATGCGTGTCAAGTGGTTATGAAATGGCAGGGCGATGGTTCGATCGGCGACATACTCGGTGATCGGGAAATCACCACGCTTAAATCCATAATCTTCAACATAGAAAGGCTGAAGATGGATCGGCGGGAAGTAATTGGAGCAGCCGATGTGGTGGTTGCGGAGGTAGGCGAGGATGGCGTCGCGGTCGGCGGTGTCGAATTCGCTGGTGAGGCGGACCACGAAGACGAACCAGCTCATGACGGTCTGTTCGTCGATGGTGGGGAGGATGATGTGGGATTCGTCGAGGAGTTCGCGGATGTATTCGTGGGCGACGCGCTGGCGGGCTTCAACAATCTCGTCGAGGCGCTGCATCTGGACGATGCCGATGGCGGCGTTGATGTCGCTGAGGCGGTAGTTGTAGCCGAGGCGGACGTGACTCAGCCAGCTCCCGCCCGGATCGCGGCCCTGGTTGCGAAGACTGCGGCAGAGGTCGGCGAGCTTGCGGTCGCTGGTAACGATCATGCCCCCTTCGCCGGTGGTGATCTGCTTGTTGGGGTAGAAGCCGAAGACGCCGCAGCGGCCGAAGGTGCCGACCTTGCGTTTCTTGTGGGAGGAGCCGAGGCCTTCGCAGGAGTCCTCGATGAGGGGGATTTCGTGGCGCGCGGCGAGCATGGCGATTTCGTGCATGCCGGCGGGGTTGCCGAAGGCTTCGACGCCGAGGATGGCCTTGGTTTTGGGGGTGATCGCCCTTTCCGCCTTTTCGACATCCATGTTGAGGGTGCTGCTTTCGATGTCGACGAAGACGGGCGTGGCGCCGACCATTTTGATGACGTTGCTCGAGGCGATGAACGAGAAAGGGGTGGTAATGACTTCATCGCCAGGGCCAATGCCGAGGGCAAGAAGGCAGCAGTGGAGGCCGGCGGTTCCGGAGCTGACGGCAATGGCGTGCTCGACGCCGAGGTAGCGCTGGAAGGCGGCTTCGAAATCGGGGCCTTTGGGGCCGAGGGAGAGGTGGCGCGTTCGCATGACCTCCACGACGGCTTGGATTTCGGCTTCGGTGATATCGGGACTGGAAAGGGGGATGTGGATGTCGTCCATGGTACTTCCGGTTAGATGACTCGATTCCTCAGTTATCGGCCCAGTCGGGCAGTTTACTCAATCCAGCCGGACATGTGCGAGCAAAATGCCCACGATTGCGGATTGTGCCTGCAACGGAGCACCTCTTGGGGAGATTCTATTCGGACAGCGCGGGCGGTTCGACGAAGGTAACGTTATTTCAAGGGCCGATGGATGCGAACGGGCGGAGGGACGCGCTTCTGGAGAGGGGGTATCGCGCGATGACCGGCTGTCCGCTGGACGGGGCCATCTGATCACTGGCCCTGGGCTTCGAGATTGGCATCGGCGGCGGGCTGTGTTGCGGGCGGTTCTTTGGAATCGGCGGCGACGGCGATCTGCGCGTTGCTTTCCCCCCAGGTCTGGAGCTTTTTGATGGCAGCATCTTCGTCGGCCTGATCCGCGAACGCCCAGATGCCGGCGGGATTGCTGAGCCGTGCCAGCTTGTAATCCGCGGTCTCCTGGCCGGTCAGTTCGACGAGCATGGCGAGCGGATAAGTGCGGTTCGACCAGTAATAGCGCACGTTGTTCATTTCACCATTGATCGGGGCGACGAGCGGTCCGGTTGCGAGGCGGTAGAGAGGGGAAAGCGCTTCCCTGGGACGATAAGCCCGGAGAAGGGCATAGACGTTTTTCATCGGAGCGGAGTTGGGACCGTACATCCAGACGCGGTTGTCCTGTGCGTTCGGCGCTGCGTAGGCCTGGCAGACTTGCTCGAGGAAGACTTTGAGCTTCTGGTTGACCTGCGGGGCGTTGACGTGGATGAGGACATCCGTGGCGACGTTGCTGTCCTGCATGCGGCGATAGGCCGCGTTGTCGAAGAAGGTCGGGCCGAGGACTTTGCCATGGAAGAGGACGTCGGGCTGCTCGCTGCGCTGCGGCGTGTAGAGTTGGAAGCCGGCGTCGACGGCGCGGTCCCAGAGGTGATCGACGATTACATCCTTCGGCGGAAGGTCCCAGGCGAGTTCCATGGCGGCGACATAAACGCTGCGGTCATTGTCTTCGAGAAGCGGCGCGAGGAGGTCCGGCGCCATGGGGTCCTGCACTTTGGCCAGTGCATGAATGCCTGCAACGCGGATGCTGGGAACGGGAGAGGCGAGCTTGGCGACGATCGGGAGCATTTCGGCGCGCAGGCCGAACTCGAGGAGCGGGCGACGCTGTTCCTCCGGGAGCTGGCAGGTTTGCAGGACCCAGGCGTTGAGGCCCACGTTGAATTCGAGCAGCGAGGTGATGCGGGCTTTGGATTCGGGATCGCCGGGGGAGAGCATCGCTTCGGTCTGTCGGCCGAGGGCAACTTCCAGGTCGTGCAGCGCCCGTTCGCGCACGTCGAATTCCCGGGAGGAGAGCTCCCGCAGGGCGGACTCTATGCACGGGGAAAGTGCGGGTGGTGTGGAAGGTTCGGCGGCGAGCACAGGCGTTGAGATCAGGCAGGCAAACAAAACAATTCCGAGCGAACGCATGCGATCCCTCTTGGACGACGGGTTCATTATAGGCAGCGACGAAGCGGCGGGGATGGGGAATCGGCGTCACCGATAGCGTGGAACAGAGGGGTCGATAATAAGCGAGTAGGCATCGATGCCGCCCGCGAGGGAGAGGACGTTGGTGAAGCCGTGGTGGCGGAGGAATGCGGTGACACGGAGGGAGCGGGCGCCGTGATGGCAGAAGACGATGATGGCGCGGGATTTCTGCGCGGCGAGTTCCGATTCGAGGCGGGCTTCTATTTCGTTCATGGGAATGAACGTGGCGCCGGGAATCTGGGCCTTGGCGAATTCGTCGGGGCGGCGAACGTCCAGCAGCAGCAGATTCGGTTCTTTCGTGCGACACTCTGCTAGCTGCGCCGGGTGCACTTCCCACTCCGGGTTGATTTCAAGTTCTATGCCATGGGAATTCGGCTTTGCGGAGTGGTTTGAATCGGGAGACGGCATCAGGGGCTCCTGCAAAGAGTGGGCAGCAAGATTGTGCGACGTATTATATGCGTAACTGAGCCAGGGAGCAGCGATGGGTGTCCTTCGGATCGCAGATGAATTGAGGCAGCAGATGCGGGCGTGCGCTTCAGCAGAGTATCCGCGTGAATGCTGCGGGATTCTGGTGGGACGCGTGGATGGGGAGGACGTGGACGTGGTGCAGGTGATCGCGGCAAGCAATGTGGCGGAGGGGGCGCGATTGCGGGATCGGTACACGATTGAGCCGCTGGCGATTGTGCGGGCGGATCGGGCGGCGCGGGGCGGGGGAATGGAAATCGTGGGGTATTATCACTCCCATCCGGACCATCCGGCCGTGCCGAGCAAGACCGATCGGGAACTCGCATGGGAGGGGTATGTGTATGTCATTGTGCAGAGTGGCGCCGAAGGGGGAGGCGATCTGCGTGCGTGGCGGATGGGGGACGAGGGGGCGTTTGTGGAAGTGCCTTTGGCATAACGGATGTGCGAATCGGGTCTTCATCCATGGCCACGCGCAGACGGTGGGACGGCGGGGATCCGGATCAACTTTCCTTCCTCAACTCAGCCGCCTACGATGGAGTCCTGGAGGAAAGGAAGCCGGTGTATCCCCTGAAGAAGACGATGGATGTGATGTCGCCGCAGGAGGCGGCCTCTGATGAAGCGGGGCTGGAACCATCGCTGGGAACGCCGTCACAAGTGGAATCGGTGACCAGCAGGCGCCGTTCGCGTGCGGACCTGCCGGTGAACGTCCATACGATTCTTGCACTCGCACTTCCATCAATCCTCGAGCAGTTGATCTCGGCGTTGATCGGTGTGACCGACACCTGGGTCGCCGGCCGCACGGGGGCAGACGCGAACATCCACGCCGCTGCCACCGCCGCCGTCGGCACAATGACCTACCTCCAGTGGCTGGCGGGGATCATGACCTCCGCGCTGTCGGTTGGCGCCACAGCGATCATCGCCCGGGCCATCGGCGCGCACCGGCCCCGACTCGCAACCCGAGTGGCGGGAACCGTCTGCAGCGCGGCGTTGATTGTCGGGATCTTCGTCACGGCCGTCTTTTTCTTTTTTCCGGGCACGGTTGTTTATCTCTTCGGGCTTCGGGGAATCGCCGCCGATTTTGGCCAGCAGTATCTCCGCATCATGTCCCTCACCATATTCATGCAAAGCGCGGGTCAGGTCGGCACGGCGTGCCTTCGCGGTGCGGGCGACACGGTGCGTCCCATGTTTGTCACGATCGCCGTCGTTCTCATCAATCTGATTGCTTCGCCGATGCTGACGTTCGGCTGGTTCGGGGCGCCGGCGATGGGGATCCGCGGCAACGCAATCGGAACGCTGCTCGCCTTCGCCGCTGCAGGCGTGATCACGTTCTTCCTCCTTCTCTCCAGCACCGGAGGTTTGCGGCTGCGGCTCCGCCATTTCCGCATCATTCCGCATCTTCTCGTGCGCGTGCTACGGATTGGACTGCCTTCCTGGCTCGAAAACACGCTGCTCTGGAGTGGACAGTTCCTGATCGTCACGCTGATCATCAATCCCACCGACGCGGCCATCGGCATCACCGGCGCGACCATGGCCGCGCACGCCGTGGTGCTTCGCATCGAATCTTTTGCGTTTCTCCCCGGATTTGGCTTTGGCATTGCGTGCTCAACGCTCGTCGGCCAGTACCTCGGTGCGCGGAAGCCCGCGGAGGCCAAACACGCGGTCGATCTCTCCAATCGCCTGGCCGTCATCACGATGACCCTTGCCGCACTTCCGATGGTGATCTTCCCGCGATTCCTGAACGGGCTGCTCATCGATTCGGAGGCGGTCGTGAATGTGGGCGCACTACCGCTCGTCCTGGCAGGCCTTGCCCAGCCCGGTTTCGCCGTCGCGATCATCAAATCGTGGGCTCTCAAAGGCGCCGGCGACACGGTATCTCCCATGCTCTCCACGATCACCGGCATGATCCTGCGCTTTGTGCTCGTCTTTACCGTCGCCGCCGCCTTCCGGCATGCCCATCACGCGGAGCTGGGACTCGTCGCCGTCTGGATCTGCATCTTCATCGATCTGAACTACCGGGCGGTCTACACCACGCTCGTCTTCCGCACCGGCAGTTGGCAGTACAAGAAGGTGTGAGCCCCCCCCACCGATCAGCGTGCGCACCACTGACGCCACATCTCGCGATAGGCGTCTTCAAGGTCTCTCGAGAATTGCGCCGCATTCATCAGCGCGGAATTGGCCATTCGGTCGCGCAGGGTTTGCCGGAGTTCCTTCATTCGCACGGCGTTCCCCGCCAACCGCAGCGCTTTTAGCACGTACTCTTCGCTCGATGAGGCGACGAGGTCCGTGAGGCCGAGATTCGTCAGCACACTTGCGCCGAGCCGTGAGGCGTAACTCTTCCCGGCGAGTGTCACCGCCGGCACGCCCATCCACAGCGCGTGACAGGTGATGGTGTGCCCGTTGACCGGGAACGTGTCGAGCAGGATGTCGATGCGTTGGTGCAGCGCCAGATATTGCGGCATCGGCGCGAAGCCGAGGAACTCGAGCCGATCCACGGGAATGCCACGGGTCGCGAAGAAATCGCGAATCCGCCGCTGCGCTGCGGGATCCTGCAGTCCCACCGCCGACATGACGAGTCGCGAATCAGGCAGCGCGCCGAGAATCGCAGCCCAGAGGCCGAGCGCTTCGTTCGTGATCTTTCCAAGGGCGTTGAATGAAGCGAAGGTGATGTATCCGTTCGCGGCGGCGGGCAGAACGCCCACTTCGGGTGCGTGCGGGGGCGGCTGGTAGCAGGCAAAACTCCGCGGCAGGCGAACGAGCTTCTCCGTGTACCACTTTTCAACGCCCAGCGGATCGGTTTGCCCATCGGCCACGCGATAATCCATCGCCGTCATGCCGGTCGTTCCGATGTATCCGAGATAGCTCACCTGCACGGGCGCCGGTTTTCGCGCGAAAATGCCGAGCCGATTCCCTGCAGTGTGTCCGGCGAGATCCACGAGCACATCAATGCGATCCTGGCGAATCATGGCGGCGATTTGCTCATCCGTAAGAGCTGCGATTTCCCGCCAGTGATCGGCGTGCCCACGAAGCCGCGCTGTGACTTCATCGACATGGAGCGGATGAGAATAACAGAACACTTCCGCCTGCGTGTGATCGTGGTTCGCCAGCAGCGGCTCGAGAAATGAGGTCACCGGATGCCGTCGAAAATCCGGCGAGACGTACCCGATGCGCAGGCGTCGATCGCTGCGCTTGTCGTTGTCAAATGGCTCCGCGCTCACCAGCCCCGCCGCATGCGATTCATTCCAGCGCCGGTGCTCGGCGACGATTTCGTCACTCGAAAGCCGCGCGTCGTACCAGAGCGTCAACAGGAGATTGCTCTGCGCCGACCAGTTCGCCGGGTCGATCTCCACGCGCTTTCGAAAGGCGGCGATGGCGTCCGGAATCTCGCCGAGTTCCTTCATCGAATTGCCCAGATTGTTCCACGCCTCTGCGTACGCCGCATTCCGCGCGATGGCCAAACGATAGTACGTGATCGCCTCGCTGAATTTATTCTGCGCCTGCAGCACGCACCCGAAGTGATAATAAGGTTCCGCCGCAGCCGGATTGAGCCGCATCGCCCGCTGCAGCAGCTCTCCCGCCTCCTGCAGAGCGCCCACCTGAAACGCCAGGGCGCCCAGCAGATGAATCGCGTTGAAGTGGTCCGGCTGCGCCGCCACGATTTGCCGGTAAATCCCCTCCGCCTCCTGCAAACGCCCCGCCCGATGGTGCTCGAATGCGTGTTGGAATGCCTGTTCGATCGTGACCTGCGACATTCCCGCCTCGTTGAAGCAAGAATCAAGCAGCAAGAATCAAGAAGGACATTTCGTTGGCTCTTCTTGCTTCTTTATCCTTGCTTCTTGATTCACCATCCCTCAGTGAATTCCCTTTTCCGCCAGCCAGCGTTCCGCATCGAGCGCCGCTTTGCATCCCATTCCCGCCGCCGTGATCGCCTGGCGATAGACGGCGTCCGCACAATCGCCCGCCGCGAACACGCCTTCGACGCTGGTGAGCGAGCGGAAGCCGTCCTTCAGCACGACGTACCCCTTCTCGTTCAGCTCGACCTGGCCCTCCAGGAACTTTGTGTTCGGCGTATGCCCGATCGCGGCGAACATCCCCTTCGCCTCGATGGTGCC
This sequence comes from Phycisphaerae bacterium, assembly GCA_035524355.1. Classification (GTDB taxonomy): domain Bacteria; phylum Planctomycetota; class Phycisphaerae; order WQYP01; family WQYP01; genus DATKPA01. The sequence goes on from DATKPA010000037.1 coordinate 19,714, forward strand.
GATCTGATTCGTCTGAAGGTTCTTCACCTTCACACCGGTCACCCCATCCATTTCCGTGCCGACGACTTCCTCCACCACGCTGTTCCAAACCGGCGCGATCTTCGGATTCGAGAGCGCCCGCTGGCTCATGATCTTCGACGCCCGCAGCGAATCTCGCCGATGCACCAGATACACCTTCGACGCAAATTTCGTCAGGTATGTCGCCTCTTCCACCGCCGAATCGCCGCCCCCCACGACCACCAGCGACTGATCCCGGAACCGCGGCAGCGCCCCATCGCACACCGCACAGGCCGAGACCCCCATGTTCTCGAACTTCCGCTCCGACGGCAGTCCCAGATAATTCGCGCTGGCGCCGGTCGACACGATGATCGAATGCGCGAGCGTCAACTGCTCTTCATCGCCGGAGAGATCGTTCAAATGCCAGATCTTGAACGGCCGTTCCTTCAGATCCACCCGCGTCACAAAGTGCGGCTTGGTCCGCGTGCCGAACCGCTCCGCCTGCTGCTGCAGAATTCCCATCAGCTTCTGCCCGTCCACGCCGTGCACGAACCCCGGGAAATTCTCGACTTCCGAAGTGAACATCAACTGCCCGCCCGGCATGCGGTCGCGATTCAACCCATCGCCGGCAAGCACCAACGGCTCCAGCGACGCCCGCGCGGCATAAATCGCCGCCGTCCAGCCCGACGGGCCGGAACCGATGATCACAACTTTTTCGACATTGTTCCCATGGGGCCCATGAGCATGCGGGGATGACGGGTGCGACGAAGTGGACATAAGCGACAGAATCCTTGCGAAAGTCGTTGCGGAAACCGGAGCATTATAGGAGAGGTGCGGGCCGGTTCACAGCAGATCGGCCCACGTGTTCGGATCAACATGCGCGTGATACCGGCCCTTGGTGTTGGAGACATGAATCGGCATGTTGTACGCCGCGGAAAGATTCTCGTTTGTGAGGACCTTCTCAGGCGAGCCCGAGGTGATGACCGTCCCCCGCGTGGAGAGAAGAAGGATGTTCCGCGTATCCGGCAGAAGCTCTTCCAGATGGTGCGTCACCGTGATCATCGCCGGCCCGTGCGGTTCCTTATGCAGCCGCGCGAGGGTCGCAAGGATCGTCTCCCGCGCCGGCAGATCCAGCCCCGTCGTCGGCTCATCCAGGATCAGCAACTCTGGCCGACGCACCAGCGCCCGCGCAATGAGCGCCCGCATGCGCTGCCCCGTCGACAGCGTGAAATAATTCTGATCCCGCTGCGCTCCCAGCCCCACCTGCGCCAGCAGATGCTCCGCATGCCCCCACTGCTCCGCCGTTGGATGCACGTACCCGATCGTCAGCGCCGAAAAATACCCCGACACCACGACATCCCGCGCCGACATGTTCTCATCGAAAGGATAAATCGTCGTCGGATCCACAATCCCGATCCGCGCACGCAACGACTGCACCGCGACTTCTCCCAGCGTCTCCCCCAGCACCTTCACGGTCCCTTTCTGAGGCCACAAATACGCGCACGCAATCCGCAGCAGCGTTGATTTCCCGCACCCATTCGCCCCCAGGATCGCCGCGATCTGCTTCGGCGCCACGCTCCACGTCACATCCGTCAGAATCTGCCGGGATTCACGGGAAAAATGAATTCCATCGAGTGCCAGAACTGGAGCGGATGCCCGAGCCGATGTCGAGTTAGGCTTAGACATCGAAGAAATCTGCTACAGCACACGAGAATCCGGGAATTACATCGCCGAAAGAAATCATTTCCGCTTTCGCAAGGCGCTGAACACTCGTGCCGGGCCGATAGATTTCCACCGTTTCGGCGGCTGGATCGACCAGCCATCCCAGTGGAGTGCCATAACGCAGGTAGGTTTTCAGGTTTTCCTCGCGTTCCCGTCGCGGATTGCTCGGCGAAATGATTTCAACGGCCAAGTCGGGATGGCCCTCGACAAATTTCTCGCGATGATCTTCGCCCGGTACTCGCGATTTGCTGATGAAGGCAACGTCTGGTCCCAACACCGTATCGGGATTCCGGGCCAATACGAAGCCGACTTCGACGACGACAGCGCCGAGCTTCTTTGCCTTCACGTACTGCTTCAGTAGAAGCGCGATCTGGACGGCTATTTGCCCGTGACGGAAATTCGCAGGTGACACAGTGCGCAACTCTCCTTCGTAGAGCTCAAGCAACCTGTTGCCTATCGCGAGCAGTTCTTCAGCGGTCACTAATTTCAACGCGGTCGTCATGGCACACCTCTACACCAGTATACCATTTCCGCCTCACCCCCCGAACGGCGCTTCCAGCCGATGCACCAGCTTCGCCGCCCGCAACGTATTCCGCAGCAGCATCGCCACCGTCATCGGCCCCACGCCCCCCGGCACCGGCGTGATCCATGATGCCACCTTCGCCACCTCCTCAAAATCCACATCCCCCACCGTCTTCTCCGTCACCTTCCCGAACGCATCCTCAATCCGCACCCGATTGATCCCCACATCAATCACCACCGCCCCCGGCTTCACATGATCCGCACGCAACAACCCCGGCTTTCCCACCGCCACCACCACGATGTCCGCCCGCCGGCACGCCGCCGGCGTGTCCTTCGTGTGAATGTGGCACAGCGTCACCGTTGCATTCCGCTCGGTCAGCAGCAGACTCAGCGGCCGCCCCACGATCCGGCTCGCCCCCACCACCGTCACATCCGCCCCCTCCAGCGGCACGCCGGTCGCATCGATCAATTCCACCACCGCCAGCGCCGTGCAGGGCGCGATAATCGTGTGCCCATACACCACATGTCCGATGTTCGCCGGATTCACCCCCTCCACATCCTTCAGAATGTCGATCTGGTACTGCGCCTCCTGCAAATCCATCCCGCTCGGCAACGGCGAATGCAGAAAAATCCCCGTCACCGTCGAATCGCGATTCAACGCATGAATCGCCGAGTGCAACGCCTGCTCGGTCGTCCCCGCGGGCAACTGCTTGAGTTCGTACTCAATCCCCACCTGCGCGCAGGTCTTCCTCTGATTCTCCGCATATACCTGCGCCGCCGAGTTGTCCCCGACCAGAATCGCATTCAACCGCACGGGCTTGTTCTGCGATTTTAACGCGGCAACTTCTTCCGCCACCTTTTCGCGGATCGTTGCCGAAAGCGCCTTGCCATCAATAATCTTCGCCGTCATGCGATCCCTTTTATAACCACAGAGGACACAGAGAGCACAGAGGAACCACGACGTGAACAAACCGCAGATGAACACGGATAAACGCGGATGTTTCTGCTCCAGAATCCGCGCTCATCCGTGTTCATCCGTGGTTTCATTCCGTCCTCTTTGCTCTCTGCGTCCTCTGCTGTTCACTTGATTTCCAGCTTGCACACCCGCCGCTTCCCCACCTGCAGAATCTCGCCCCCCTTCGGCTCCACCATCATCTTGAAATCCGTCACTTTCTGCCCCGCATACGTCACGCCGCCACCTTCAATCAACCGCTTCGCTTCATTCCCCGACGCCGCAAACCCCACCTCCTTGATCAAATTCATGATCCCAATCTTCCCCTCCTTCAGCGCCCCCGCCGACAGCGTCTTCACTTCCGTATCCGCCAGCACCTGATGCTCCGTGAAGCGCTTGCGGAAATCCTCCGCCGCCTTCTCCGCCTCCGCCGCCGAGTGATACTGCTCCACAATCACCCGCCCCAGTGTCTCCTTCGCCTGCCGCGGATGCGTTTGCGACGGATCGATAATCGACGCAATCCGCTCCTCCGGCAGCGGCGTCACCATCCGAAACCACGCCCCCATCACCCCATCCGGTATGCTCATCGCCTTCCCAAACTGCTCCCCCGCTGGCTCCGCCACCCCAATATAATTCCCCAGGCTCTTGCTCATCTTCTGCACCCCATCCGTCCCCACCAATATCGGCATGATCATCACTATCTGCGGCGGCTGCCCCTCCGACTCCTGCAGATCCCGCCCCACCAGATTATTAAACGTCTGATCCGTCCCCCCCAGTTCCACATCACTCTTGATCTCCACCGAATCCCACCCCTGCATCAGCGGATACATGAACTCGTGAATGTAAATCGCCTCCCCCGCCTTGTACCGCTCCTGAAACGTGTCCCGCTCCAGCATCCGCGCCACCGTCATCTTCTGGCACAGCTTCAGCGAATCCACAAACGTCATCTTGTGCAGCCATTCCGAGTTGTATCGCACCTCCACCTTCCCCGGCGACATGTCGATGATCTTCCCCGCCTGCGCAAAATACGTCTCCGCATTCTGCTTCACCTGCTCCGCCGACAGCACCGGCCGCGTCTTCTTCTTCCCCGTCGGATCGCCGATCATCGCCGTCGCATCGCCAATGATCAGCACCGCCTTGTGCCCCAGGTCCTGAAACTCCCGCATCTTCCGCAGCACCACCGCATGCCCCAAATGCAGATCCGGCGCCGTCGGATCCATCCCCAGCTTCACCCGCAGTTGCCGCCCCTTCCCTCCATCTGCCTTCGCCGCATGCTCCAGCCGCTTCTTCAGCTCATCCGCCGAATACACATGATCCGTCCCCCGCAAAAGAACCTGCATCTGCTGTTCGATCGACAAACTGGGTGAGAGTTTCTGCATGACGTCCTGCGGCTTCCTTTCTAGACAAACCGCCATTGTAGGGGCGGCACCCTGGAGGGTCGAGAGTTCCCGCCCCCCCCCAATTACTGCCCCGCACCCACCAGCACGAAATACATGCTCGTGCTGTTGAACAACGCATGCAGCGTAATGTTCGCCCACATGTTCCCCGTCCGCTCGTACAAATACCCCAGCGACACCGACAACAGAAAGATCACCGGAAAATGATCCAACTGATGCATGCTCGCGAAGAAAATGCTCGTGATCAGAATCGCCACCCACCGCCGCCACACCGCCGGCCGATAGTCTCGATCGATCACATGCGCGAACGTAAATCCCCAGTACCGCTGAATCAGCATCGTCTGCACCAGCCCGCGGAAGAAAATCTCCTCCAGCAGCGGAGCCGCCAACCCCGCCAGCAAAATGAAAATCGCCTGCTCCCACTCCGGTATCGGCCGGCTCAACGCCTTGAGCGTCTCATGAACCTCCTCCGCCCGATGCTGGAATTTCTGGATCAGCATGTCGTCGATGGTCGCAACAAACATCAGAATCGGAAATACCGTCAGAAACCCCAGCACCCCATACCCGATCCCCTTCGGAATCTTCCGCAGGCTCAAACCCCACCCGTTGATCCCCCCTTCCACCATGCGAAACGAAATCAACACCAGTGCGATCGCAGGAACCATCTCGGAAAACGTTCCCAACAATTGCTCATGCAACGTCGTCGAAGGGTCCGGCCCCGCACTGACCAACACCGTCTGCGTCGCGGCCGGATGCGTGGACGCTGCACCCCTCGTCGGCTGAGTCGACGCAGCCGCCCGCGCCGCCGGTGCACTCGCGGGAAACGTCGCCGTGGCTGGTGCCGGCCGGGTCGCCGGCGCCGTCGACACCCCTCCGCCCCGGACGCCCTGCTGCGACACCGTCACCACGCTGATGGCCATGATCGCCGACGCTAGATAAAGTAGAATAATCGCGGCTAAAATGACCACCGAAAATCCGCTCCGGCGCGCCGGTGCGTTCGCCAGCGACGCGGATCGAAAAACCCGGAGGCGGAACAGCAGCACTATCCCCACCACCAGCCATGCGCGTACGCTCAGGTCGAATACCTGGTCCAGGTGTCCCGCCACCCACGTGATAATGTTCTGAATCAACAAATCGCACTCACTGAGAGACCCTATGTCGAATCTGCCCCCCGGAACTCCGGATATCTTGCAGCAAATCGTCCAAACAAAAAAGGAGGAGGTCGCCGCCGCCAAGGCTCGCACCACTCTCGAAGAGCTTAAGGCACGCTGCGCAAATCAGGAAGCGCCACGCAATTTCTTCGCCGCCCTCACCCGCGAGCCCCAGGGCCTCGTCAACATCATCGCCGAAGTTAAAAAAGCCTCCCCCTCCGCCGGAACCATCAAAGCCGACTTCGACCCCGTCGCCCAGGCCAGAACCTACCACGCCGCCGGCGCCGACGCACTCTCCGTCCTCACCGACGAACAATACTTCCACGGCCACCTCGACTACATCGCCGCTGTCAAAAACGCCGTCCCCCTCCCCGTCCTCCGCAAGGACTTCATCATCGACCCCTACCAGGTCTACGAGTCCCGCGCCGCCGGCGCCGACGCCATCCTCCTCATCGCCGAGATCCTCACCGACTCCATGATGATCGACCTGCAAATCCTCGCCACCGAGCTCAAGCTCACCACCCTCGTCGAAGTCCACGAAATGGATTCCCTCCTCCGCGTCAACTCCACCATGAGCTTCCCCCACGCTTCCTACTACCTCCTCGGCATCAACAACCGCGACCTCCGCACCTTCTCCGTCGACCTCCAGAACACCGTCCGCCTCGCCGATTTCGTCGAAAATAAAAAAATCCTCGTCTCCGAAAGCGGCATCAAGGACAAGGCCGACGTCCAGCGCATGGCCGCCGCCGGCGTCCGCACACTCCTCATCGGCGAAACCCTCATGAAATCCCCCGACGTCGGCGGAACCCTCGCCAACCTCAAAGGCACCTTCCGCAAATCCTGACCCCCCCCCTGCCCCGCCCGTGGCATGCTCATCCTGCCCATCTTTCTTTGTGCGCATAAAAAAAGACCCCGCGCCCAGCGCGAGGTCTCTCTTCAATCGCCTCAAAATCCCCTCACGGCATCGGCGCCCCACCATTCCCGCCACCACCGCCCTGACCGCTCATCGCCTGCTTGAACTTCGTCCCCGCCTCAATCGTGCTCGTGATCGCATTGATCGGCACGTGCAGCTCCATCGTCAGCGTGTTCCCCGTCACCCCCGCACTCGCCAGCACCGGCGCTATGTTCGGCACCGGCGTCACATCCGAGCCCGGCTTGATCATCGATTGCGCCACGGCCACCCACCGCGCGATCGGCAGGTACATAAACGCCACCGGATTCGCCACCACCTGGTCCTTCACGCCCGAAATCATCGCATTGTTGCTCAGCGTTTCGCTGTTGTTCTGCGCCGCATCCACAGCCCCCTCCAGGATCGCCTGGTCCGACCCGAATATGCTCAGAATCCGCTTGTTCACGATCCCCGTGTACATCGTCAGCCCATCCTCCCCGTACATCTTCTTGATCACCTCAATCCCCTGCTTCGACCCCGGCGCCAGCGGATGGTCCGCCGTCTCCTCCCGCAGACCAAACTTCATGTTGATCTTCGTCAGCTTCACATCCTTCACCGTCACCGCGTCCGGCGTCACCGTCACCTTCTGCGTGAAGTCCGGATTCATCGACTCCTGCGCCAGCGGTCCCTTCAGCGACTGCAACTGCAACGCCCGGTACTTTGCCGGGTCCGTCACATCTGCCAGCATCGCGCCGTAGAAAAACCCGATCTTCCCGTTCGCTGGCGGAGGCAGCAGCACCATCGACGCACCGTTCGACAATGTCGCCATCTCCTCATACAGCACCATCGTCTTCTTGTATTCTTCAATCTTCGGGTCCTGCGCGATCACCTCGTTCGCAAACACCTGCTTCGACACCGTCCCCAGCAGATCCGCCATCGACGCACCGTTGAACGTCAGCGCGCCCGCCACCAGAAATTCCCCGTCCGGCAAACCCGCCAGCGTCGGCGGCTCCTTCGGCTTCTGCGCCGCCACAAACTTCCCGAACGGACTCTCCGGCTTGAACGCGCCGATCGTCCCCAGCGTCAACCCCGTGTCCGACAGCCGCAGCGTCAGCATCGTGTGATTCGCGTCCTTCACGAACTCCTTGAACGCCGAAAAATACGCGTTCACCATCTCCTTCTGAAACGCCCCCGCCGTCTGCCCCTGATTGTTGTTCAGGTTCATCAGGTCCATCATCCCCGTGACTTCCTGCTGCTTGTCCTCTATCAGTTTGATGATGCTCGGCGATGCCGCCGCCGTATTCGCCCACACGACAAGATCGTTGCTCTCGAACGTCTTGAGCGTCTCCGGCGACGCCACCTTGCCAAACACCACCTTCTTCGACAGGAAGTTGTTCAGCACGTCCCGGTCCTGCGCCAACGCCACCCACTTGTCCACGTTCGCCACGTACCCCTTGTCCGTCGTATCCCCCGGCAGCGTCACTTCCGATATCCCATCCTTGTCCGGCGCGCTCGGCGACAGGTTCTGCAGCATCGCCTTCGAATCCGTCGTCGGCAGCAGCATCACCGCCGGCGGCGGCCCCGCAAATAAATTCTGATCCCCGTTCGCTTCCGCATTCGCCGGCTTCAATATCACCAGCGCCGCCGACGAATCCTGGTCAAACCCCTCCGTTATCCCGATGTTCCGCAACGCAAAACCCGCTAGATCCGGCGGCACCGGCACCGGCATGCTCAACCGCGTCACCGCGTTCGAAATCTTCGTGCTCAAATTCTTCACGTTGTTGATCACAATTACCGCGTTGGCATCCGCCGGCACCTGGTTCAACACCGCTGGCGCCTCCGCACGGGCCGCTCGAAGGGTCGCCAATGTAAGCAGCGCCACACACGCGGCCCGGGTAAGGCTGGCTTTTCTCAGCATCATGGTCGATGTCCTTTAGTTGAATTGTGCGAACGCGGCGGTCGCCACGCTCTATCTAGTATCCGGCTGACAGGCAAATCTCGTCAAGGAACCGCGTCTTCCACCTCCCGCTTCCGCAACCCCCGCTCGCGCCCGCACATCAGGCTTCCCCCTAATCCCCTTCCCCCCGACCTCTCCCCTTGCCTCACCGTGCGACTTCTGACGCTTTTCTGAAACCGCGCGCAAATTGAAAAATTTTGTTGCATTCGCCCCGCGCGAATTGTACGAATGATCCATCGGAAGAGGAATGGACCGTTCTGATTGTTCCCTGATGGAATGGAGTCGTCCCATGCCCCACCGTCGCACTTCCGGCGCTAAAGTTCGTTCCCACAAAATCGGCATCGGCAATTCGCGGTACGCAAAGGGCAAACAAGCCCGCCTGCAAAACCGCCGCATGCTCGATGCCTATTTCCGTCTGGGCAACGAAGCCGCTTGAGACGGTCAAGCGGTGATGTCGTGCTGTAGTCCAGTGGATCCAGGGCGTCGTCCAAAACCGCACGCCCCAGTGGTGGTTCCATCATTGCCCCCGGGCACCTCGCCGGCGCATTGCAGCCACCTGCCACCTGCTCCACCATTTAACCGCTTAGCTTCTGAACCCCCCGCTCGCATGCTATAGTGGGACCCCATCTTCAAGGAGCCCCATATGGCCACTACCCCTTCTCCCTCCACAACCCCCTCCAGCGGAGACACACACCTCCCCACCTCCACCATCCTCGTCGTCGACGACAACCCCCAGAACGTCGAGCTTATGCAGGCCTACCTCGAATCTCTCAACTGCACCGTTCACGTCGCCGTCGATGGCGTCGATGCCCTCGAAAAAGTCCCCCAGGTCAACCCCGACCTCATCCTCCTCGACATCATGATGCCCCGCATGTCCGGCTTCGAAGTCTGCCGCCGCCTCAAAGCCGCACCCAACACCCGCGAAATCCCCATCCTCATGGTCACCGCACTCAATGAGCTCGGCGACATCGAACGCGGCGTCGAGTCCGGCACCGACGACTTCCTCACCAAGCCCATCAACAAGCTCGAACTCCTCACCCGCGTCAAATCCCTCCTCCGCGTCCGCCACCTCAAAAACCAGCTCGACCGCACCCTCGCCTACCTCAGCGACATGGAAAACCGCGATTAGGCTCTGTCTGAAAACAGCAGTGCGGTCGGATGGCGGTCTGGAACGGCCAGATGCAAGGACGCAGACCTGAGGCATATTCGCAAATATTCCGAAGGTCGAGGACGCCGCAGATGGCCTTTCCAGGCCGACAGACGATCCCGCTGATGTCTTCAGACAGAGCCTAGTTCGGAACGCCCGTTCGGAGTTCCGCCTTTTGGCGGCCGTCAGCCCTCGATACTGGCATCTCACGTTACCCCCCGTATAATCCGTTGCGGCGAGCGGACGTACCGTTTCCACCGACATTCCGCCATCCCTTGGCTGCTCGAGTTTTGAATGCTCCGATTCCGTGTCTACAAAGATGGTCAGGTCCCGGCCGATATCGACCTCTCCACCGCCTACCTCGTCGGCTCAGACGCCGTCCCCATCCGCGGCGAATTCTCCTATTCCAACGGCGAAATCTTCTGCCGCAAACGCGCCGCCGGTCCCGCCGCTCTCACACTCCTCTGGGACCTCAAGGGCTTCGGCAACATCATGCTCGAAACCACTCGCCTCCCCGAACGCGAGGAACCCTACATCCTCTCCCTCGAACTCGCCCGCGGCCGCGTCATGCGACTCATGCAGAAACGCGAAGAGTGGGGCCTCTTCGACGTCGCCGAAGCCGCTCCCGTCAACGAAAAAGCCCTCGAAGCCCGCGACCTCCTCCTCGAAGCCATCACCAACCAGGAAAACCCCGCCAAAGCCAGTGAGCTCGCCGAGAAATGCCTCGCCATCGTCCTCCCCATCTCCGAGCAGGCCGCCCTCACCCACGCCGACCTCCTTCTCCAGCGCCGCATCGCCACCAAGAACTTCCCCCGCGGCGCCTTCGGTGTCCGCGTCGATGCCAACATCGCCACCGAAGCCTACCGCCGCCTCATGCTCCCCAACGCCGATTTCGTCCGCCTCCCCATGTGGTGGAAACAGATCGAACCGCAGGAACAGCAGTTCGCCTGGGGCGCCATCGACGAATGGATGGAATTCCTCCGCCGCGCACGCGTCCCCGTCGTCGCCGGCCCTCTCGTCCACTTCAACGAAGTCGCCATCCCCGACTGGCTCTACATCTGGGAACACGACTACGAAACCGTCCGCGACCTCATGTACGAGCACATCGACCGCGTCGTCCAACGCTTCGGCCCCCACGTCGCCATCTGGAACGTCCTCTCCGGACTCCACGTCAACGCCTCCTTCTCCTTCACCTTCGACCAGCTCATGGACCTCACCCGCATGACCGTCGGCCTCGTGAAGAAATCCAACCCCAACGCCCGCACCATGATCGAACTCACCCAGCCCTGGGGCGAATACTACGCCAACAACCAACGCTCCATCCCACCGCTCCTTTACGCCGAAATGATCGTCCAGTCCGGCATCCAGTTTGACGTCTTCGGCCTCCAGCTCCGCTTCGGCATCCCCCGCGACGGCTGCTGGCAACGCGACCTCTTCCAGATCTCCTCACTCCTCGACCGCTTCGCCGCCCTCGGCAAACCCGTCATGATTTCCTCCCTCCAGGTCCCCAGCATTCCCGTCGAATCCGCCGCCGCAGGCACCTGGCGAAAGCCCTGGTCCGAACCCCTCCAGGCCAAGTGGATGGAAGCCGTCACCGACATCGCACTCTCCAAACCCTACGTCGAAGCCATCTGCTGGCACGACCTCGCCGACAACACTCAAAAGGGCGGCGGCGGTCACTCCGTCCCCCACGGCGGACTCGCCAACCCCGACCTCTCCCCCAAGCAAGCCATGAAAACCTGGTCCTCCCTCCGCCGCGCCGTCCTCGGCTTCCGTCAGCCCGGCCAACAACAACCCATCAAAGCCACCACCACCCCACCACCCGCACCACCCGAAACCCCAAAGGCCTGAAGTTGTGGCATCGGCGTCCCGCCGATGATCGCTGAAGCGGCCTCGATGGCCGATTCAGCGATGCCGCGACCACACACGAATCTCCCGATTCCTCCAAAAACATCGCCCTCTATTCCCGACTTCCAGTAAACTCCCCAACATGGGCCCTCCCGAGAAATTCCAACAACAATCGACCAAACCCGACGACTGGGGCTGGTCCCGCCCCCAGCGCACCGCCCTCGCCATCCTCCTCTCCCTCCTCCTCGCTCTCCTCCTGATCCAATACCTCCGCCGCCCCTTCCGCCTCGACGACCCCATCACCCTCCTCCACGGCCAACCCCTCACCCTCCCCTCCCGCATCGACCCCAACACCGCCACCCTCGAAGAACTCACCCGCATCCCCCACATCGGAGAAAAAGTCGCCGCCAAACTCCTCGCCTACCGCGACGCCCGCAAACCCCTCACCCCCGACAACATCGTCTTCCGCTCACCCGAAGACCTCGCCCGCATCCCCGGCCTCGGCAAAAAAACCGCCACCGACCTCACCCCCTACTTCGAATTCCCCCCAGACCCCGACACCCAACCCGGCCCATAACGCCACCCCCGTTTCGTCATTGAGTCATTCGAATTTGATTCCTCATTCGTGCTTCGTCATTCGTCATTTCCCAAGGGCCTCCCCCACCGCCGCCGTCACCCGCGCCACCGCCTCCTCCAACGGCCCATCCGTCCGCAACCCCGCCGCCTTCGCATGCCCACCCCCGCCAAACTTCCGGCACACCTGGTTCACATCCACATCCCTTTTACTCCGCAACGACCCCCGCACCCGCCCGTCCGGCATCTCCGTCAACAACGCCACCACCTCCACCGTCTGCACCGTCAACGGCATATCCACCAGGTACTCCGTCTGGCTCGCAACCGCCCCCGTCTCCGCAAAATCGCTCTGCTTCAAGCTCATGCATGCAAACCGATCGTCAAACGCCCACTTCAAACTGTCCAGCGCGTGCTGCATCAGCAACATCTTCGGCTTCGTCTCCGTCTGCATCAGCCGCTCGTACAACTGCGCATTGTTCACGTGCGGCGTCAGATCCGCCGCCATCTCATGCGTCCGCGGCGTCACCGAATCAAACCGAAACCATCCCGTGTCCGACACCAGCCCCGCCATCAACGCCAGCGCGAGTGGCTCGTGCATCTCCACCCCCGACCTCTTCGCCACCTCCCACAGAATCTCCACGCACGCCGCCGCCTTCGTATCCGCATAAATCACCGGCCCCACATCATCCCGGCTTAAATGATGGTCGATCGCCACCACCTTCCCCCGCTCCCCCTTCAGCACCGTCGTCGCTGGCTCCATCTGCGAATATGTGCACGTATCCACCACCAGAATCGTGTCCACCGCCCCGCTCGCGCTCCCCGCCCACTCCGAATCAAACTCCCACTGCTCGCCAGGCGCTGAATCCGCCAGGAACGCATACGGCGCCGGCGGCTTCGCAAAATGCACCGTCTGTATCTCCGTCGCCCCCAGCGCCTTCAATATCCACGCCGCCGCCGTCTGCGACCCCAGCGCATCCGGATCCGGCCGCTGATGCGTGAATATCGCCACACGCTTCGCACGCTTCAGCCGCGCCACCAATTCCTCCATCGTCGCCAACGCTCCACTCATGCCCGCTCCTTCAAAGCAATCAACTCTCGCGTTGTCTCTACATCCACTTTCATCTGCCGTACCAGCGGCTCAACTCCGCCAAACGGCAACATCTCCCGTATCCACCGATGAAATTCCACGTCCACCCTCTTACCGTATAGGTCCCCCGTGAAGTCCAGCAAAAACGCCTCAACCGTCGGCAGCGTTCCAGGGGGGGGGCGAAACGTCGGATTCGTCCCCACACTGATCGCCGCCCGATACACCACCCCCTCCACCCGCGCCCGCCCCGCATAAATCCCCGCCCCCGGCAACAATTGCGGCGTCGCCACATTCGCCGTCGGAAACCCGATTCCCTTCCCCCGCTTCGCCCCATGCACCACCTCCCCGCGCAGCGTATACGCCCGCCCCAAACACTTCATCGCATCCGCCACCCGCCCCTGCGACACCAGCCACCGAATCAAACTGCTCGATACGTTCACCAGCGTCAGATCCGACAACGCCACCTGCTCCGTCCCCACCTCAATCCCCTCAATCCCGAACTCCGCCCCGCGCTCCTTCAGCATCTCCGTATTCCCCTTCGCCCCGCGCCCAAACGTAAACGTCGGCCCCTCCACCATCACCCGCGCCCCGATCGCATCGCGCACCACGCCGCCCAGAAACCCCTCCGCCGTGATCGACAAAAACTCCCGCGTCGTCGGCACCACAATCACCACGTCCGGCGAAAACCCCGCCAGCAACTCCTCCCGCTGCGACCCCACCGTCAACGGCTGCCGCACTTCCCCAGGCCGCAAAATCACCGCCGGATGCGGATCAAACGTCATCACCGTAAACGCCACCCCGCGCCGCGAAGCCTCCGCCCGCCCCGTCGACAACATTTTCGCATGCCCCACATGCACCCCATCAAAATTCCCCACCGACAAAACGCCCCCACGAAGCGCCGCCGGAAACAACCGTAAATCGCTCAAAATCTCCATGCCCCGCAGTATCCAACACTTTTAGCGCCGCCGCAACGCGACGCTTTTGTCTTGCTCCCAATCGCTCCCATTGTGTAGAATCTTACACAAAAGGAGGTGTCCCATCGCCACCAACCTCGACCTCGACGACAAACTCGTTACCAAAGTCGTCAAAATCGGAAAATTCAAGTCCAAAAAGGCAGCCGTCAACGCCGCATTGGACGAATACGTCCGCCGCCACAGCCAGGCCGCCATCCTCGAATTGGCCGGCACAATCGATTACGACGAAGACTACGACTACAAAAAACTTCGCACCCGCAAGAGCTTCAAGCGATGATCCTGATCGACACCTCCGTTTGGTCCCTTGGCCTGAGACGCCGTCGGCGTGACTTAAATCCCGTCGAAGTCCGCGCCTATTACGCTTGGGAAACCCTCCTGAACCGGGGGGAAGCCTCCATCATCGGCCCTGTGCGACAGGAGGTTCTCTCCGGAATTTCCTCACGTCCCAAATTCGATGCTCTTGCGTCACGGCTCGCTCTGATCGACGACCTCCATCTCCCACGCGATGCCTTTATCCGAGCCGCCGAGTTTTACAACATCTGCAAATCCCACGGCATCACCCCGGAAACAGTCGACATGACGATATGCGCAGCGGCGGATCTTCACGGCACCCCCATTTTCACGACTGATCCCGATTTTCCACAATATGCACAGCATCTCCCCATCTCGCTCTTCCGCTTTTGACGCCCCCAAATCAAAAGACTACATTGCTCCCATGACCGAATCACACGAATCCCCCGTCGAATCCACTCCCGCTCCCCTTGAAGAGCTGGCCCCCTCCGCGCCGGAATCCGCGACCGAATCCTCCGCCGAATCCCCCGCCGAAGCAACGGCCGAAACCCCCGCCCCGGAAGGCTCCACCCCCGACCTCACCCCCGACTCCATGCCCCTCTTCCAGGTCCTCGAAGCCCTCCTCTTCTCCACCGACGTCCCACTCTCCGCAGGAAAACTCGCCGAAATCGTCGGCGTCGACTCCACCAAGCCCATCAAGCAAACCATCGAACAACTCAACCACACCTACGAACAACGCCAGGCCGCCTACCGCATCGAAGAACGCGCCGGCGGATACCAGCTCCTCACCCTCCCCCAGTACGCCCAGTACATCGAACGCCTCGTCCGCAAAAAAGACGATGGCCGCCTCACCCCCGCTTCCCTCGAAACCCTCGCCATCGTCGCCTACAAACAACCCATCACCCGCGCCGGCGTCGAAGTCATCCGCGGCGTCGCCTGCGGCGAAACTCTCCGCACCCTCATGGAACACAACCTCGTCAAAATCGTCGGCCGCGCCGAAGAAATCGGCCGCCCCATGCTCTACGGCACCACCCGCTACTTCCTCGAAGTCTTCGGCCTCGCCAACATCCGCGACCTCCCCAAATCCGACGCCCTCAAAGAACCGAAGTAACCGCTCGGTCGCACCACCTGCCACTTCCTCTTCACCTGCGCCGGCGCTCCCTGGCTCACCCAAAAATGGACCCGCACCCCAATAACTCAACGACGCGCCCACGCTTACAACGCCACGATCCGCGGATTGCCGGAGCACATCCGCTGCGACAACGGACCGGAGTTGATTATCGAGACGATTTCGAACTGGCTGGCTGCGCCGAAGGTCGAAACGTTGTACATCGAGCGATCACCTTGGCAACAAGTCGCCCCCGCGGCGGGTCGCCCCGATGATTGGATGGCCCCTACTTCACAGCGGCCCAGACGCGGTGCACGTCGTCGTTTTCTTCGAGGGCCTGCAGGAACTCGCCGACTTCCTGGCGCTGGGCGTCCGTCAGTTCGGGATGCACTTTTGGAATGAAGCCGATTTCGCTGGTGATCACCGTCCATCCGTTGGCCGAAAGCCATTTGGTGACCGTTCCCACGTCGGTGCGTCCGCAGATGAATTTCGCGCCGGCGACATCCTTGGGAATGGCGTCTTCCTGTTCGTGCGTCAGCGGTTCGACTTCGTTGGCTCCGGCTTCGATGGCGGCTGTTTCGAGATCAATGGTTGTATCCGGGTGATGTGCTTCGACCAGGCCGACGTTTTCGAAGACGAACTTGTTGGCGCCCGACGAGGCGAGTTGGCCTTCACGAAACAGCACGCGAATTTCCGGGGCCGTGCGCTGCACGTTGTCCGTGTACACCTCGACGATGACAGGCACGTTGTGCGGTGCGCGGCCCTCGTAGACAACATGCTCCATCACCACCTTCTCGCCACCGATGCCGGCCCCTTTGTTGATGGCGCGCTGAATGGCGTCCTTGGGAACGCTCTCCTTCTTCGCCTTTTCAACAGCAGCAAAAAGCCGCGCGTTCAGAGCCGGATCCGGATCACCCATCTTGGCCGCGATGGTGATTTCGCGAACCAGCTTGGTGTTGGTCTTGGACTTCTTAAGCCCGGAGACCAATCGTTTTGCAAGTAGCCATTGGCGTCCCATATGCCTGCTGAATATAGCAGGAAGAGAAGCGATTGAGAATTGCTCAACTCCCTTTCCAGCACAAAAACGTGCGAAAAGTTCAACGGGCCGGGCAACACCTCCCCAGATCTGAGGCCCTCATTGGACCCCAATGAACGCCCGGATAGCCCGATAATCCCCGACTCTTCCTACCCGTCCCACGCGTCGCAAAACCTTTATCAGTTCCATATTGATCCCGCCCCATCAATCATTTATAAGCAATCCACCGTACTGCTGAGCTGATGCTCCACGCTCTCCCGGACGCGCTCCGGGCTGGCGATTGTCGCGTCCAATTTGTCCCCCGCCAGAGGAACACCGATGGCCCGCACCCGCACCACCTTCCCCCACCGCATCCTCCTCGACTCCCTCGAATCCCGTCTCCTCCTCTCCCAAACCCCGCTCCCCATCACTGTCTCCTTCAGCAACACCACCATCTCCAGCGAAACCACCCCCGGCCAGACCGCCCCCTCCTTCTCCACCGGCACCGACTTCCGCTACGCCAGCACCACCGCCCCCAACGCCATCGCCGCCATCACCCGCACCTTCACCATCACCAATACCTCCAACGCCACCCTCAACTTCGGCAACGTCACCCTCTCCGGCTCCAACGCCGCAGACTTCTCCATCACCTCCACACTCCCCGCCTCCCTCGCCGCCAACTCCCCAGCCAACCTCACCATCGCCTTCACCCCCTCCGCCACCGGCACCCGCACCGCCACCCTCACCATCCCCGGCACCACCGAGAACGACCAACCCTTCCTCTTCGACATCCAGGGCACCGGACTCGCCACCACCAATCTCCCCGATGGCCTCGAAATCGGTACCACCCAATCCGGCACCGGCAACGCCTCCGCCGTTAACGGCGACATCCTCCAAATGTCCTACTCCGGATACCTCTTCAACGGCTCTCTCTTCGACGCCACCTCCCTCCACAACAACACACCCCTCACCGTCCGCCTCGACAACGCCACCAACCACCCCTACCTCTACAACGACCAGTATTACAGCTCCAGCTACGACTTCCCCGTCATCGACGGCTGGGAAGAAGGCCTCCAGGGCATGAAACTCGGCGAATCCCGCGTCCTCATCATCCCCTCCTCCCTCGGCTACGGCCACACCGGCTCCCCGCCCACCATCCCCGCCGACGCCCCACTCCTCTTCGAAACCACCCTCAACCAGCTCTACTACTCCCCCCAGATCGGCGTCACCGGCAACAGCACCTACATCGCCCCCAACTCCACCTCCCCCAACACCACCGACGGCACCGACTTCGGCTCACTCCCCCAGGGCCAAACCTCCATCACCCGCAACTTCACCCTCAACGACTACTCCTCCGCCGACAACGCCAACGGCACCCCAATCGACGGCCTCACCTTCTCCGGCCTCTCCGGCTTCTCCTTCTCCGGCACCAACGCCTCCGACTTCTCCATCTCCCAGGTCCAGGGACAGAACGGCGTCTACGCCATCACCTTCAACCCCACCGGCCTCGGCCTCCGCTCCGCCACCGTCCACGTCCACTCCAACGACCTCTCCTTCCCCGACTACTCCTTCGCCATCCAGGGCACCAACCCCCGCGCCTTCTCCATCTCCGCCAATTCCCTCACCATCCCCTCCGGCTCCACCAACCCCTCCTCCGACAACTTCACCGATTTCAGCTACCAATCCACCTCCTTCTCCGACCCCGATACCCGCACCTTCACCATCACCAACACCGGCACCGGAAACCTCACCCTCGGCAACATCTCCTTCGCCGGCGCCAACCCTTCCGACTTCACCATCTCCTCCCCGCCCGCAAAATCCTCCCTCGCCCCCAACGAATCCACCTCCTTCTCCGTCCAGTTCAACCCCACCACCACCGGCACCCGCGCCGCCATCGTCTCCATCGCCACCGATGACCCCACCGGGCCCTACTCCTTCGCCATCGACGGCACCGGCGTCGCCACCACCTCCACCACCGGCGGCATCCAGGTCGCCACAATCCAGTCCGGCAACGCAAACGTTACCGCCGTCAACGGAGACATCCTCCAGATCGCCTATACCGGCCGATTCCTCACCGGCGGCTCCTTCACCGGCACCACCGCCTTCCGCCTCGACAACGCCACCGGCCATCCCTACGTCGCCAACGACCAGTCCGACGCCAGCACCAAAAACGCCTACGACTCCGTCCAGATCGACGGCTTCGAAAACGGCCTCCAGGGCATCAAACCCGGCGAATCCCGCCTCCTCTTCCTCCCCGCCTCCCAAACCACCGGCGCCACCGCCAACGGCTCACTCCTCCCCGCCGAACCCCTCCTCTACCTCGTCACCTGCACCGGCCTCTCCTACTCCCCACAGATCAGCATCACCGGCAACAGCATCTCCATCCCCAACGGCGCCGCCAACCCCAACACCGCCGACGGAACCGACTTCGGCACCCTCACCGGCACCCAGCAAAGCGTCTCCCACACCTTCGACCTCCTCGACAACAGCGCCGCCGACGACGCCTCCGGCAACATCCTCCACAACCTCTCCTTCGCCGGCGCTTCCGCCATCACGTTCACCGGCCCCAACGCCGCCGACTTCTCCGCCGCCGCCGTCCCCGATCAACCCGGCCTCTATACCATCACCTACCAGCCCACCGGCAACGCCTCCCTTTCCACCGCCACCGTCCACTTCCCCAGCAACGACCCCCTGAATCCCGACTACACCTTCACCATCCAGGGTGCCAACAACGCCTCCCCCGACCTCCAACTCACCCTCGGCACCCCCACCCTCCCCGCCGGACAGGTCCCCACCAACACCAACAAATCCGTCTCCCTCCCCATCACCATCACCAACATCGGCGCCGCCGCTGCTGCCGCTTCCCCAACCTCCGACATCCAAATCTTCGCCCACAACACCATCACCGGCGCCAGCACACTCCTCCTCTCCACCTCCGTTCCCGTCTCCCTCACCCTCAACGGCTCCGTCTCCTACACCTTCTCCCCGCTGATCCCCCTCACGCTCCCCACCGGCACCTACTCCCTCCTCGCCACCATCAACCAGTCCAACGCCATCGCCGATCCCAACCCCACCAACAACTCCGCCACCACCTCCCAAACATTCTCCGTCCTCGCCGTCTACAACAACCTCACCGCCCACATCCTCTCCTCCACCCTCCCCAAATCCCTCCTCGCCAAAACCCCCATCGCCGGCAACATCACCTTCAACATCGTCAACGCCGGCACGCTCCCCCTCTCCAAAACCCAGCAGGCCACCGTCACCCTCCTCGCACACAACACCGCCACCAACGTCGAAACCCCGCTCCTCACCCTCCCGCCCCAATCCCTCTCCCTCCTCAAACCCGGCGCCAACATCAAGATCACCACCCCCATCAAACTCCCCGCCGGACTCCCCGCCGCCACCTACTCCTTCGTCGCCCGCATCGCGCCCACCCCCAAACTCGCCGAATCCAGCACCACCGACAACTCCATCGCCAGCACCTTCACCCTCACCGTCTATCCCCCCACCTACGACCTCACCGGCACCCTCCTCTCCTCCACCCTCAAATCCTCCCCCAAAGGCGTCGCCGGCAACCTCGCCCTCACCCTCCGCTCCCTCGGCAACGTCAACCTCGCCGCCAACCAGCAGGCCCAGCTCCAAATCATCGCCCACCCCACCACCGCCCTGAACACCGCCTCCGACATCATCCTCACCACCACTACCGTCAAACTCGCCAACCTCGCCCCGCAATCCCCCATCAACTTCAACCTCCCCATCAACTACACCAAACCCCTCCACGCCGGCACCTATCAGATCGAAGTCCGTATCGTCACCACCCCGCACCTCGCCGAAACCAACACCCTCAACAACCTCCTCACCCAGAAGGCCCTCATCCTTCTCGCCTGATCTGCGCCCCCCCCAAAGCCCGGCGGCTACCGCCGCCGCGGCGCATCCCCTCCTCGCTCCATTCCCTGCTACTCGTCCACATCAAAAAGATCATCGAGCGAATCGTCGGCCCTATCCGTTTGCCCGTCGCGCAATCAATGTCCTAAAAACGCCCCAAAGGGGCCCACGAAAATAGCCAGGGGTGACCAACGGGAACCCCTGGTAACAATCGCAAAAAAATGTATTGAGCCCCAACGGGGCGATCGAACCTCTCTCGCAAGACATTGGCAACCCGAAGACCAACACCCTCGTCCGCGCCAAAGCCACCCTCAACATCCAATCCACCCGCCGCACCTTCCTCGGCAACTGGTACTGGCACCTCCCCAACGACACCAGAGAACCCAACTCTTCCCTCGACATCCCAGGCCTCCCCAACCTCACCGAAATGCTGGGCGCTCTCGCAAAATGACTACCGCGCGGATCAAAAGTTTAGCGGCGTTGCAACGCAACGCCTTTAAGCGAGTGGTCACTTATCCTCGTCAAATGGATTGTCGAGCGAACCATCTGCCCAACCTCTGTCGCGCCGACCGATCGCCTCCCGAAAGGCGTTTATTTCTCGAGCGAACTCGTTCTTCAGCGAATTTGCTCCCGCATCGTCCCTATTCGCAAGTTCGCCTAGAACCGACTCAACATCGGCAACATTTGAAAACGATTCAACACTTCCCAGCTCAACCCTCCATCTTGTTCTGGGCCGACCTGTTGAATGCACTGCACTGAGAAGACCGCGCAGGAAAAGTAAAGTTCCTCGCGGTGATGCAATCATCTCCTTCGCAAACGCCCTGGCCTCGGTGTCACCGCCAAGCCTTTTCCAATTCCACAAGTAGAATCCAAGCCGTTCGTCAGATTTTTCCAGCCGCCCGTCCTTGGCGGCGGATTCCAGTCTCGCTAAGCAAATTTTCTTCGCCTCGACCAAATCGTGCTCATCTAGTAGGTTATCCTTATCGCTTTTGTCATCACGCTCCCTGCGGCGCTGTTCATACGCCACGGTGTCAATCGGTAAAAACATGCCTGTTGTGGCAGCAATCGCTCCTAGAAGTGCCTTGCTGCGAACAGTTGCATTCTTTTCTCGCCTGAGCCAGAACAGGACAATTCGATGCGCCGTCACAGACGGCGAAAGGCCGAATAAGCCTCCGTCACCCGCGGGAAGATCGTCCCCCACGTCAAAGAGAGCGGTCGCAAAATTTCTTGCGAGAGAGACATCCAACTCGGTCTTGTATGCGTCCAATCTATCCATGAGCGGAACGAGCTGACCGTTCCTCTTAATGAGGGTCATCACTTTCCTAATCGACTGTTCATCAACCGACGCGGCAACTACGTTATCGATGAGAGCAAGCGGAATTTCTCCCTCTGGCAATGTCATAACGAAATATCGCGGGAACATCTTTTCGCTGCATACGCGGAGGGTGCGCTCCCATTCGTCATCCCAGTCCCGTCCATACCCTCCAAGCCGCGGGAACAATTGTGGCAATAGGCTGCTGACTGCCTCACGATCATCTGCATTGACGGATTCCAACATCTGATCCATCTTCTTCTTTCGTTCATCCGTCCTATCTTTCCTGAACGCCGCATCCATTGCGGTCTCAACAAAAATATCACGACATTTCGCAATCGCCGAATATACCTCCGGAACGAACACGCGGAGGACCTCTATTGCAATTAGATCGATCACATTTACTTCCAACTTGTGTTGCTGGACAAACAAGCCGACCGTGAATGAAAAGCTCGCAAGTACCCTGTGGACATCCCGCATCGTTCCCAAGAACGGCTGGATCCCGTGGTGAAATATCCGCTCCCAGCGGTCCCCGTCGAAATTACGCGTTGCGTCCTGTATCTTCCCAAGAATCTCGTCCAATCCATTAAAGAATAATTTGTTCAACTTTGTTTGCTCTACGTCCGGCAAATCTAGGCCAACTTGGACAATTTTCTCCATGAACTCTCGCCCGGTGGCCCCTGAAAACCCATCGAGCGCCGTCTCAACAACAGCCCTGTCAAACATGAGGAGAAATATAATATTGGGAAAATCAGCGTTCGCCTTAACAAGTCGAAAGAGCAATCGAATTTCCTCTCTCGTCAAACGATCTACGTCGTCCATAATTACGAGGAGGGGCTGACTCATGGAGCGAAGCGCAATGGCAATTTCGCCTTTTAGTTTTTGCAAACTTGGTGAGTTATGCTGCGCAGCCCCCGCCGCTTCTTTCAAAACGTCCGCAGACCCCCTCGCGCCTTTCTCAACTGCATCTGAAAAAAGAGGTAGAATCGGAACCCCAACAATCTTGCTTGCCTGACCAATGTACTTAAAGCTCGTAGCGCCTAAAAACAACAAACTCGCATACCGATGCCATTTCTCCGCCAGCCTCTCACCATCCCTTACATTCACGCTTACCGCCTTGCCGACCTCCTCAAAAAATGCACCCATCAAGCGATCCGACCCCGTCCATGCCCACGGATTGAACTCAATTACAGAAACGGGCTTTTCGGCCTTCTGCAAAAACTCCAATACCATGTTCTTTGTTGACGACTTCCCGATCCCCCACTTGCCATACACCGCAAGGACCAAACTCTCTTCGTCGCGCCAAGCCGAAATAGCATTGGCCAAGGCCAATGCGAAACTTCCACGCCCGAGCATATCTTCCGCTAATGACCCAATGGGGTGGTCGGAGGACAGACGTGAAGTATTGGCTTCTGTCATAATGCTCTCCTGAAATGCAGCCCTCAACCGACCCGCACCGAGTTCGGACGTATTAAATTAGGCTGGAACCAAACAAAATGCAAACATTTTTATTTCAATTCTCGTCACGATTTGACACAATGGCACTATCTCCCACAGGAGACCTCTGACATGTGTGTTGTTCGCGTATTTCGATGGCACTCCTCTTCGCTCACCGCTTCATTACCCACCACCCTCCTCACCCCCACTCAATTCCAGAACAAAAAAGGGGTCAAACATATTTTTTGGGAGGCCTCCTTCCTCGACGTCGCTGATCGCGCCCCGCGCAAACCGTGACCTTACGATGCCGACATCGTCAATCATCTGGAGAACCCGACCGCGCCCTGCACCACAATCTCCGGGGTGGCCCTCCAAATATCCAGAATTCTATTGCATTCACCCACAACCCGACTATAATCCTAACATAACGTCGACGCCGGCCGCACGATCAAAGGGAGGGGACCCCCATGCCATCACCCGCCAATTCCCCATTCACTCATTCACTGACTCGCTTATTCGCTTACTCACTACCCTCCATCCCACCTCCCATTGCGCCCCTCCCCCGTCCAGACCTGCAGCCCGTTGCACCCCTCCCAACCACTCCCGCCTCCCCCCTCTCCCCGAGCGCGCAGGGGGTGGCAAACATTCTGAGGATCTTCAGCCAGCGCTATCAAAAACGCGGTTCTTCAACCCCGACTTCTGAGGATCTTCGGCACAACCCCCAAAAAACGCCCCTCCCCTTCCCGACTTCTGAGGTTCTTCGCCCCACCCCCTCAAAAACACGCTTCCACCCCTCCCCACATTCTGAATTCACTGATTCGCTTATTCTGAATTCCCCCAACCCCACCCCCTCCCAAGCCGATAATCCCCCTATCCCCTCCGCTCCCAAACTCCCCCCTAGCCTTCCCCGCCCTTCTCGAAATACAATGAATCACGGCCAACGCCACATCCGACGCCCGCAGGAGCCTGACATGAAGAAATCCGCACGCAACTTCCTGGTTCTTGCTTCCTGCTCCCTGCTTCTCGCGGCACTGCCCGCGCGCGCGGCCGACGTCCTCGCCCATTGGTCCTTCGACGAACTCGTCAACGATGGCCACGCCTTCGCGGATCTCCATGGGCCGTACAGGGCGCTCATCACGGATCAATCGTCCGCCACCCTCGACGCCAGCAAGGATGTCCCCTTCGGAAAAGCCGTCACCCTCGGACCCGGCGGCACCGGCCTCTCCATCCCCGCCCTCCCCGGAATCTACGACCACTCCTTCACCGTCGCCGCCTGGGTCAAGCTCGATGACGCCCACGAACGCAATTACCTCCTCGCAGACTGGGTGAAACCCAACGCCTATGCCTTCGGTTTCGACAACAGCAAAGTCATGGTCATGCTCCGCAACGAAAAGCTCGACAAGAATGCCCACACCACCGACATCGTCAGCGGCAAAAATCTCAATGTGCCGATCTCGGCCGATGCCTGGCATCATGTGGCCTGGGTGTGGGACAAAACCGGCGCGAAGTCCGGAACCATGACCGTCTACCTCGACGGCAACAAGGCTGCCGAAGTCAATGCCACCGGGAAAGTTCCCGCAGTCATCGCGGAGAACCACCGCCCCGCCAGCATCGGGTACAAAGGGGACACCAAGAGCGCCTTCCACGGCTCCGTCGATGAACTCTGGGTCTTCAACGATGCCCTCTCCGCCGAACAGGTCGGCAATTTGATGAAGTCCAATGACATCAACAACAACACGCAACTCGCCAACGCCGCGCCGGCCGCTGCACCCCCCGCCACGCCCACCACGCCGGCCAATACCACCGGCTCCGTTGACGCATCGGCTGCAGCGCCGGCGACACCCGCGAATGCGACCCCTGGGACGACCGCCACGCCGCCCGACAACAGCGTCGCGGCAGCGCCGCCGGCTCCGGGCGATGCCACCCCCGGCAATACCGGGGCTTCCGCTTCCAGCACGCCGCCGATGTTCTCGGTGAGCAGTTCCACGCTTGGCGCTGCGAATTCGGCACCGCCCACCACGCCCACCACGCCCGCCACGGCCAAGCCGAGCACGCCTGCGGCACCGCCCGCGCCGCCCTCGTTCACCGTGAGCCGCCCGACCACGCCCGTGACGCCGCTCGAGCCGATCGCGCCTGCCGCTCTCGCAGAGACGCCCGCGCCGCACTACACGCCGGCGCGGATCGCCGGGATCGTTGCCTCCGGCACCATGTCGCTCTCGCTCATCATCTTTCTCTTCTGGGCGGCGCAGGAACGCAGCAAAATGCGCTAGCCGCCGGCCTGACGGTATACTTCGCGCATGAACATCGTGCTTATTGGCTATCGCGGCAGCGGCAAATCGACGGTAGGAAAACGCCTCGCTCAACTGCTCGGAATGGCGTTTGTCGATACGGACGTGCTGATCATCGAACGTGCCGGGCGGAGCATCCGGGAGATCTTCGCCGCGGAGGGTGAAACGGGCTTTCGCGAGCGGGAGAGCGCCGTGATTCAGGAAGTGGCAGCGCGAAGCAACACGGTCATCGCGGCGGGCGGGGGCGCGATCCTTCGGCCGGAGAACGTGGTGGCGATGAAGCGCAGCGGCAAGGTCGTGTGGCTGCAGGCCGAGCCCGAGGTTCTGCATGCGCGCATCAGCGGCGACAGCGCCACCGCGGCGAATCGGCCGCACCTGACGCAATTGGGCGGCGGCGTGGAGGAGATTCGAGCCGTCCTCGAGAAGCGTTTGCCGCTGTATGCGGCGGCCGCGGATGTGACGATCGACATCGGCCGGATTCCGCTGGAAGAGGCGGTGGCACACATCCAGGAAAGTCTTGCAGACCGCTGATCCCCTCCAGCAAGCGGGGAACGTGCGAATTATGAGACGCACCAGCATAATCGCTGTAATCGTTTATGAATTTCGCACTTATCGGTCGATAGCAAGAGCTGAAAGCTGAACTGTGCGCCCGCAGCATTGACGCTGCGTCCAGGCCTCGCGGTCTTAATTCGTTCATGGAAGGAACGCCGATGGTCGCCCAAGCAGCCCCATTCGTTACCGTCTCGTCCAGTGCAATCAAGGTGCTGGATCTCCTCACCAACCGCTACCACGTAGGGATCGTCCGGGAAAGCTCGGATGCGGGCTTCAATGTGGAACTGCCCGCCAGCGCCCGCTTCCATGCCGGCCAGCGCGTGCGGTTTGTCCTGGCGGATGGACAGGCGATCGTGGCGAAACGGTCCATGCACCGCGGTTTTATCACGCAGGTGTCGTCGGAAGATGCCATCCGCCTCAACGTGCGGCTCGCCCGCCTTCCCGAAACGGCCGTCGCCTGATCGGTTCTCGCCGGCAACGCCCGCAGACCGCGGCCTTGTTTCGACTGCTCCCGCCGCGTCAGCGCGTCTTGATCGCTCCCCCACCTTTTGATAGAGTAGTACCTCCCATGGGGATATAGCTCAGTTGGGAGAGCGTCTCGATGGCATCGAGAAGGTCAGGGGTTCGAGCCCCCTTATCTCCACTAGGTAAACCGCCGCAGCGATGAAAGTTGCGGCGGTTTTGTTTTTGCCCCTTTTCCAAATCGATGCGATGAAACGGCCTCACTACATCCGTTAGTAAAGCCCCTTTCTCTTGGCATGCGATCGCACTTTGCACCCTCTTCGTGTTTAGGTGTTTACGTCGTCGCCGGCCACCCTCACCGCCCCCCCAACTCCCCCTCGCGCACCAGCAACTTCGGCCTCCCCCCGCTCGCAAGAATCCCCAGCGCCCGCTGAATCTGCGCGGCCTCCCGATGCAACCCCCCTTGCGTCGCCACCCCATGCGCCCGATGCAGCGCCCCCACCGCCTCCCTCATATTCCGATGCCGAAACTTCTCCCGCGCCTCCCCGAGCAACACCCGCAACTCCCCCCGCACCCTCTCCACACCGTCGCCTCCATCACCTTTCGAAAACAGCGTCCCCATTCACTCGCTCCCCGCGGACCGCTGTTTCAAGATGCGATAACCCAAAAAACATTTGTGTTGATTTGTGTTCATTTGTGGGCAATTCCCGTCGTCGTTCCGTCGTGGTTTCAACACCCGCTCACCGCCGCCGATCCCCAAACTTCTTCCCCCCGCGCGGCGGCCCGCCACGCCCTCGAAAATCCCGCCGCTGCCCCCCCCCACCACCACCCCCGCCGCCGCCGCCACCCAAAATGGTCTTCAACCGCGGCCCCTTCACTCCAATCGACTCCGGCCCCCTCACCTTCCGCTTCGCCACCAGCATGCCAATCAACCGGCACGCAATCTGCGTCAAATCCAACTGCTCCTCCAGCACCGCCAACAGCCCCACCGCGCTGTCCGGCACTTTCATCGCGCAAATCTTCGCCACGAGCTTCGCATCCTCCTTCTTGTGAATGTCCGAAGCCGTCGGCACCTCCCGATGAATGAACGACGCCTTGATCGCGCTCTGCAACCGCTTCAACTGCCGAAACTCAAACGGATTCACCAGCGTGATCGCCTTCCCCTTCTGCCCCGCGCGACCGGTCCGCCCGATGCGATGCACATACCCCTGCTGATCGAACGGCATGTGATAGTTGAACACGTGCGACACCCCCGTCACATCCAATCCCCGCGCCGCCACATCCGTCGCCACCAGCATCTCCACCCGCCCCTCCTTGAACGCTCGAATCGTCTCCTGCCGCTGGTCCTGCTCGATGTCCCCATGCAGCGGCCGCGCCATGCAGCCACGCGACATCAACACCTCGCACAGCTCATCCGTCTCCCGCTTCGTCCGGCAGAAAATAATCGACTTCGCCGGCTCCTCCGCATCGATGATCCGCACCACCGCGTCCAGCCGCTCCGGCTCATCGACGATGTAAAACGACTGCTCCACATCCGTGTTCGTCGCATCGTGCTGCACGAGATTGATCGTCACCGGATCCTGCAGAATGTTCTGCGCCAGCTTCCGGATCGGCGGCGCCATCGTGGCGGAGAACAAAAGCGTTTGCCGCTCCTTCGGCAGGTACTCAAAGATCTTCTGAATGTCCTCCATGAACCCCATGTCCAGCATTTCGTCCGCCTCGTCGAGAATCACCACCGACGGCTTGAACTCCCCCATCCGCCCCGACTCCAGCAAATCCAGCAACCGCCCCGGCGTCGCCACGACAATCTGCGCCCCGCGCCGAATCAACTCCACCTGCCGCCCGCTCGACTGCCCCCCATACACCGCCACCGACCGCACCTTCGCGATCCGCCCCAGCTTGAAAAGTTCATCGCTGACCTGTCCCGCCAGTTCGCGCGTCGGCGTGATGACCAGAATCTCCACGCCACCGCTGAACTTCAACCGACTCATCGCCGGCAACCCGAACGCCGCCGTCTTCCCCGTCCCCGTCCGTGCCTGCGCAATCAAATCCTTCCCCGCCAGCACCACCGGAATCGCCGCCGCCTGAATCGGCGTCGCCCCCTTATCCCCCGCCGCCACCACCCCCGCCTTCACCGCCTCGCTCAACTCAAACGACTCGAACAACACCTGCGCCACCGGCTCCGCTACCTCATCCAACGTCGGCTTCATACCAATTCTCCAAATAAAACGCAGGCAGTAACACCGACGTCCAAACCAAAACCCGAATCGCCCACTATACCACAATCCCCCGCATCACATTCCGCTTACGCCCGGCGTGCCCAACGCAGTTTTGCCGACCGCGACCGCGGATTGCACTCAATCTCATCCGCCGTCGCCGTCACCGCCTCCTCCGAAATCCCCGCATACACCCCCGCCCGCTCCCCCTCCTTGAACGCTTTCTTCACCCGCCGATCCTCCCCCGAATGAAACGAAATGATCACCGCCGTCCCCCTCGGCTTCAGCACATCCGGCATCACGCGCAACAGATTCTCCAGATTCGCCAGCTCCCGATTCACCAGAATCCGCAGCGCCTGAAACGTCCGCGCCGCCGGATGCAGCTTCGCCCCCGCCGCCCGCACCAGCGTAAAATCCCGCGCCTCGCACACGATCGCCATCAACTGCTCCGTCGTCACGATCGGCTCCTCCGCCCGCCGCTCCACAATCAACCGCGCAATCGCCGCCGCATCCGTCTCATCCCCCAACTCCAAAATCGCCTCCGCCAGATCCTCCTCCGACATCCGCGCAATCAACGCCGACGCCGGCTGCCCGCGCGTCGGATCCATCCGCATATCCAGCGGCCCCGCCCGCTTGTACGAAAACCCCCGCGCCGGATCGTCAATCTGCGTCGACGCCACCCCCACATCCGCCAGCACCCCATCCACCCGCTCAATCCCCTCCGCCATCAGCACCTGCATAATCCCTGCAAAATTCCCATGATGCAGCGAAAAATTCCGCGCAATCTTCCCCAGCCGCTCCCGCGCCACCGCAATATTCGCCGGATCAAAATCAATCCCGATCAACCGCCCATTCGTCCCGATCCGCTTCAGAATCTCGCACGAATGTCCGCCCAATCCCAGTGTGCAATCGACAATCACCATCCCCTCCCGCAAGCGCATCGCCCCCAGCACCTCCTCCAACATCACCGGAACATGTCGCGTTTCACGCTTCTTCATCCGGCGCAGTGTACCGTGGCATGGGCGTCCCGCCCATGACGGCCCGCAGGCCGTGCGTCTGTTCCTGGTGATTAAATCATTCCCCCCTCGTTTGGGTCCGCCGCTCAATCCCTTATCATGATTCCAATGAAGCGCATCTTCGCCGCCATCCTGCTCGCCGTCGTCACCCCCGCCCGCGCCGACATCCTCGTTCTCTCCAACAACACCTTCACCGACGGCAAAATCCTCTCGCAATCCCCCACCGAAATCCTCCTCCAGCCCGCCGACAACTCCCCACCGCAGCATCTCCCGCGCTCGCAGATCTCCCGCATCCTCCTCACCGACGACCACGGCGCCCTGCTCCCCAACCCCTCTCAACCCACACAGCAACGCCCCATCGCCGCTCCCCCGCCAGAGCCCACCGCCCCGCCCCTCGCCATCCTCAACACCACGGGCCCCACCTACTACCTGATCCCCCTCCACGGCGAAGTCGGCGCCACCATCCTCGCCTCCGCACTCGACAAATCCCTCGCCGACGCCGCACTCCGCAATCGGGGGGGGGCCACCGTCGTCGTCCTCGACATCAACTCCCCCGGCGGCCTCGTCGAAGAAGCCGAGAAGATCCTCAAGGTCCTTCACCACTACAACGCCAAACTCCGCATCGTCGCCCTCACCGATCAGGACCTCTCCGCCGCCGCCATCATCACCCTCTCCGTGAAAGAGATCTACGTCAAACCCAGCAGCACCATCGGCGCCGCGGTCTCGTTCATTCCCAACAAGCTCTTCCTTCCACCCAAGCTCGAAGAAAAATTCCAGTCCGCCTGGCGCGCCGTCGCACGCAACTCCGCCGAGGAGGGCGGCCACGAACCCCTCCTCGCCGACGCCATGATCGACCCCTCTTTCGACCTCCGCATCATCTCCGTCGACGGCAAACCCACCGTCGTCGAAGGCCCGCCCCTCCCCGGAAAATCACCCCTCCTCCGCAAGGGAAAAATCCTCACCCTCACCTCCCACGAAGCGATCGACTGCGGCCTCGCCGCCGGAGAAGCCGAAGACCTCGACGATCTCGCCAAACAACTGCACCTCTCCCCCTGGACCGAGTGCAAAGGCCTCGCCGTCCCCCTCGCCGATTGCATCACCCGGCGCGCCACCTCCTTCAAAACCGAAATCGATAAAATCAACGCCGACCTCGCCGACAACCTCATCAAGGCCCAGCAATCCGACCCCTCGCAATCCATCCGCGTCAACATCTCCCGCCCCGGCCAGCCGGCCGCCTCCAAGCCTGCCGAAGCCCACAACCCGATTGCTGACCGTCTCCTCTGGAAGCAGCGCTCCCTCGCCACCGTCATCTTCCTGCAGAACGCCGAGCAAAACGTCCGCGACGCCATCGCTCTCTCCAACGCGTTCGGTCAGGAAACCACCGCCGACGCCCTTCAAAGACTCCTCGCCAAAATCGCCGAAGGCCGCGCCGGCATCTTCGACAACCGCAACAGGTTCGGCGAAGGCGCCGCCGCCGTTCCGACCGCGCCCACGCCCGCCACCGCGTCCTCAAACGCCAATAACCTCCCGCGCCCCAACCTCCCCGCGCAGATCACCACGCTCTCCGACGCGCAGCTCGCGCTCACCTCACCCGAATACGACGACCAGGCCCGCGCCGCAAAATTCCTCGCCACCGCCCCCGTCGATCCCGCCCAGCAGAAGAAGATCACGAACCTCCTCCTGCCCCTGTTTCAGGGTCCCGATACAAACCGCCAGTACATCTTCATGGAAGCCTTCGCCCACTGGGCCGCCAGGGAGGATGCCTCCGTGCTCCTCGCGATTCTCTCCAGCCCCGCGCGCTCCGCCGCCAACCCCAATCCCCAGAACCGCTACTGGCCCCCCGCCATCACCGCTCTCGTCCGCCTCGACCCCGCCGCCGCCGAGCCGATCCTCCAGCAGCGCAAATCCGAATTCTACTTCCGCAGCAAAATCACCTTCGCCCTCCAATCCCTCATCGACGCCAACTCCCCCGACAAACCCGCCGCCCAGCACCTCCTCGAAATCCTCCGCCCCAATCCGGCCCCATAAACCCGGCGGCGCCTCCCCAACGACGCCGCCTCGGGCGGCGCGGGGCTTTCGCGCCCCACGTCGCGTTGACTTTCCTCCCGTCAACCCGACAATCAACGCTGTAAACAATCCAACAAGTGACCATCTCATTCCAGCAGTGGGACACCAGAGCGCGTCGGCCAAACGGAGTGCCACCCATGAACTTCAGCCACCTCTACGACTACTCCCACATTCGCTTCATCCTCACCAGCCTCGCACTCCTCGCACTCCTCCTCGTCATCATCGAAATCGGCTATCGCGCCGGTAAACGCCACGCCAAACGCAACGTCGAAAACTCCGCGCTCGACATCGGCACCATCCAGGCCGCTATCCTCGGCCTCCTCGGCCTCCTCCTCGCCTTCACCTACTCCTCCGCCTCCACCCGCATGGAAACCCGCAAACAAATGATCGTCTCCGAAGCCAACGACATCGGCACCGCCTTCCTCCGCGCCGACCTCCTCCCCGAACCCCAACGCTCCGCCCTCCGCAACGCCCTCCGCGACTACGCCAACACCCGCATCATCGAAGACGACGTCGCCGCCGACCCCGAAAAATCCCGCGCCGCCATCGCCAACTCCGAAGCCATCCTCAGCCGCCTCTGGCCCATCGCCACCGACCTCGCCGCCACCGGGACCCGCCCCTTCACACCCGCCGACGCGCTCGTCCTCCAATCCCTCAACGCCGTCATCGACACACACTCCAGCCGCCTCGCCGCCGGACGCGACCACCTCCCCCCCGCCATCCTCGCCCTCCTCCTCTTCGTCGCCTTCATCTCCGTCGGCATCTCCGGCTACGCCTGCGGCCTCGCCGGCCACCACAACCTCCTCCTCACCACCATGCTCGCACTCCTCATCACCGCCGTCATGCTCACCATCGCCGACCTCGACTCCCCCCACGCCGGCCTCCTCCGCGCCTCCCAACAATCCCTCCGCGACCTCACGAGTTCCCTCAACACCACCCAACCCCACTGACCCACAACCAAACGCTTATCCACCCAATAAATGTCTCCAACGTTCATCGATCCTCACCTGCTAAAAATCTCGCCCCGCGATTGTGCCCGCGACAACGCTTGCGTCGTCGCGAGCCGTGCATATCACACATTGCACCCCCTCCACCCGCCCCCGGGCATGTTCGCTCCGTCCTTACCGACATTCAAAACGTGACGACCAACAACCGCGACCCCGCGGCAAGCGCTCCTGCCCACCCCCCGGACAGCCCGTCCCCACAACACACATGGCCCCGCAGCGCCAGGCCCCGGCCGACTGGAGCCACGCGCGATCACACGCCAGAAGAAAAAGTTCCCCTACATGACCGCGCCGTGGGCCAAGCTCAAAGCGCAACTCTGTGAAAAACACTGTGATACGGCTTAACTTAGTGCCATCAGGGACGTGGGTAGTTGATCCGTCGCTTCTCCAGTGTTACGCGTACCAGGATGCCACGGCATGCCCGGATCACTCCCAAGGGATATGTTCATCACGTGCTGAACAGAGCGGCAGATGACAAGAGCCAGTTGCGTTCTCGTGTGGTCCGGCGTTTTGTCCGGAGGTTGAGGCGGAAGCTGGTTAACCGCGGGGGTTGCGGTGGTAGGAATCGCGGAGTGATTTGACGCGGTCGTGGTCTTCGCGGACGTTACGGTACTGGCGTTCGACGAGTTCGCGGATGCTGGCAACGTTGAGGTAGCCAAGGGCGTCTTCGTACACTTTTTTGATGCTGTCTTCACCACGTTCGGCTTCGTCGAGGATGGACTTGGGATCTTTGCCGGTGAGGGCGATCCTGGCGTCGAGCCACCAGCGGTGGACGGTGGCAAAGACGGAGCCGGAGGTGGTTGGGAGCTCGCCGGCGGAGGTGATATAGGATCGCAGCTCGGCGGCGTTGTGTGCGCGCTTCTGGCTGAACTCTGCGAAGAGAGATTTCAGTTGAGTGTCAGAGGTGGAGTCGGCGGCCTCCTGGAAGCCTTTCTGACTGTCGATGTTAATGCTGAGCAGTTCCTGAAGCTGGTTGATTGATTGATCACGCACGTCTTGCAGATTCATGGCGGGCTCCTTTTCATTCTTATGCCGTGATGATTAATTGCAAATGGCGGGCCAGCGGCGTGGGATTGGGGGAGATTGCGGAAAGTGCGGGTGAATGAAAAGGGCGACCCGCGAATCGGGCTGGGGCACGTGGAGTGCGGGGGGATTGGAGGGGATTCACAGGAGGAGCGGCAG
Organism: Phycisphaerae bacterium; assembly: GCA_035524355.1. Classification (GTDB taxonomy): domain Bacteria; phylum Planctomycetota; class Phycisphaerae; order WQYP01; family WQYP01; genus DATKPA01. The sequence continues at coordinate 53,765 of DATKPA010000037.1, forward strand.
CAATTTGGATTTTTTTCTTGCTGGTTGCGGGAACCACGATAATATGGGTTGGTCCTATCTTCTGTTGTACACATCTTTGCGCCATATTTGTCCGCGTGTGTGCGGGCGAGTGGTGAAGTGCGCGTGCTTCATGGACCGCCATTCTTTTCATGGTGGGAACCGTGTGGGGTTATGCGGCTGTGGAAGATGGTGCGCATTTGTCCAGCGGAGGGTGTGGGGGAGACGTCGAATTGAGAAGCCGAAGTAGCGGGTCCCGCATGCAAGGGAGGGCAAGTCATGCCGATTGCGCCGACGTTTCCAGGGGTGTACGTTCAGGAGTTGTCGAGCGGCGTACACACGATCACGGGCGTGAGCACGTCGGTGACGGCGTTTGTGGGCATTGCGCAGCGTGGGCCGATCGAGAAGCCGGTGCATTTGCTGAGTTTCACCGATTTTGAGCGGAACTTTGGGGGGTTGAGCCGCAGTTCGGACATGAGTTACGCAGTGAGCCAGTTTTTTTTGAATGGGGGGAGCGAAGCGTACGCGGTGCGCATTGCGAACAATCCGACGTCAGCGAGCCTCGCCTTGAAGAATAAGACTGGAGAGGTCGTGCTCACGCTGACTGCGCAGGACGAAGGGTCAGCGGGGAACGATGTGTTCGTGACGGTAGATTACGGCGTTCAAAATTCGGAAGCGAACTTTAATCTGACGCTCACGCGTAAGCCGAAGGAAGACCCATCAAACGAGACGGTGGAGGCGTGGCTGAATCTTTCGATGAACATCAACGATGCGCGTTATGTGGGGACGATTCTGCAGGATTCGGTGCTGGTAACGGCGGCAGTGACGCTTCCGGCGGCGGTCGCCGCGGGGACGGGCCAGACGGAGAGCGGGGATCTTTCGAATTCGGGGCCGCTGAACAAGCTCATTGATGACACCCACAACAGGCTGGGAATCGCGCTAAACGGGGATGATCCAGTGACGGTAGTGCTCGATCCGGTCGCGGAGGACGATCTGGGGAAACTGGCGGCGGGGATTCAGAAGAATCTGCAGGATGCGCTTGGGGCGGCGAATGTGAAGGTGGAAGCCGACACAAGCGACAACGAAAAGCGTCTTGTGATTACATCGCTTAAGGCGGGGGAGTCATCGACGGTTCGGATCTCCGCCGGGGTGACGCAGGACGTGACGGCGCGCCTGCAACTGGGGGTGATGGGGGGTACGGACAAGGACGCGGTGGCGGTGGCAAGGCCATTGGAGACGCCCCTTCATGGGACGGTAACGAGCGGGGTGATTGCGAATGCGGACCTCGATCAGACGCCAAGCGCCAAGAAGAGCATGAAGGTGGTGCTCGACGGCATGCTGGCGGATATTGAATTATCGGGGGCGGACATACCGGCAGGGAACCTTCCGGATCGTTTGAAAGCGGCGGCGCAGATGATTCAGAATGCCGTCGTGGAGGCAGGCAAAGCGAACTTTGCGAACGTCGATTCGTTCAAGTGGTTTACGGCGGAAGCGGACGGTGGCGCGGGCACACTCATTCTGCGGTCTGGTACGCGGGGCAGCGGCTCGACGATAGAGATTCGACCGGGAAGCGACGGTTTATCGAGTGCGCTCAAGTTGACTGCCGCAGATGGGGCGGAGGTGAAGTTGGCGAAGGCGCAGGACGCGCCATTGAGCGGGGGCAGCGAGTTGGAAGTGGACATGAAGCAACCGTACAGCGCGTTTATCGGTGATCGTTCGAAGCACGAGGGGATATACGCGCTGGAGGAAGTGGATCTGTTCAATCTGATGGTGCTTGCCGGGGTATCAGACCCGGGCGTGCTGAGTGATGCGGTGGCGTACTGCCAGGAGAGGCGGGCGTTTCTGATCGTGGACAGTCCAGTGAACCAGACGATCGACGAGATGCAAACACTGGTCCGGAGCGCGAAACTGCCGAAGAGCAATTATGGCGCGGTTTACTATCCGTGGATCGGCATTGCGGATCCACTCCAGGGGGGGCGGCTGCGGACGGTACCGCCGAGCGGGACGATTGCGGGGGTTTACGCGCGGACGGACAGTACGCGCGGGGTGTGGAAGGCGCCAGCGGGGATCGAGGCGTCGCTTGCAGGGGTGCAGAAGGTGGAAAGGCCGATGACGAATCCCGAAAACGGGATTCTGAATCCGCGGGGAGTGAACTGCATCCGGAACTTTCCGGTGTTTGGTGCGGTGGCATGGGGAGCGCGGACGCTGCAGGGGGACGACCAGTTCACGAGCGAATGGAAGTACGTGCCAGTGCGAAGGCTGGCGCTTTATCTGGAAGAGAGTCTTTATCGGGGGACGCAGTGGGTGGTTTTCGAGCCCAACGACGCGCCATTGTGGGCACAGATCCGGCTGAACATCAATGCGTTCATGCAGGGACTTTTCCGGCAGGGTGCGTTTGCCGGTCAAACGCCGAAGGATGCGTATTTTGTGAGGTGCGACAGCACGACGACGACGCAGAATGATGTGGATAAGGGGGTGGTGAACATAGTCGTCGGTTTTGCGCCGCTAAAACCGGCGGAATTCGTGATCATCTCGTTTCAGCAGATGGCGGGGCAGGTTCAGACCTGACAGGGCGTCCTTTCTTACGGTGAAAACATGGCCAAGTTTACTGTGAATGCCGCACGTCTTGATCCTTACAAGAACTTCAAATTCCGCGTGAAGTGGGACGGAAAATACGTTGCCGGGGTGAGCAAGGTGACGGCGCTGAAGAGGACGACGGAGGTTGTGAAGCATCGGGAGGGGGGCGACCCGAGCAGCAGCCACAAGTCACCGGGTCGTACGGAATATGAACCGATCACGATGGAGCGGGGAGTGACGCACGATACAGAATTCGAGCGTTGGGCGAACAAAGTATGGAACTGGGGGAACGGGCTGGGGCAGGAGGTTTCGCTCAAGGATTTCCGGAAGGACATCATGATCGAGATTTACAACGAGGCGGGACAACTTGCGCTGGCGTACAAGGTGTATCGTTGCTGGGTATCGGAATTTCAGGCGGAGGCGGATCTGGACGCCAATGCGAATGCGACGCTGATACAGTCGATCAAGTTGGAGAACGAAGGTTGGGAGCGGGACTATGAAGTCCCGGAGCCTGCGGAGCCCAGCTTCAGCGAGCCGGCGGCTTGAACGGGATAAGCGGGTTGAACGATGCGGACACCAAGCGCGACTGAATTGTTGTGCGCCTGGGAGAGAGCGCTCTCCAGGCCAGCGGCACTGCGTGGGATTGCGGTGCTGGAAAGTTGCTGTCCCGGGACGGACGGGGAGGAGCTGGCGCGCCTGCCGATCGGGCAGCGCGATGCGAGGTTGCTGGAATTGCGTTCCATCACGTTTGGGCCGAGTGTGCCATGCATTGCGAAATGCGGATTCTGCGGTGAATCGCTCGACGTGGAGTTCGGCCTGGAGGAGATACGGCAGCGGGCGCCAGCGTTGGAGGCGGGCGGGGTCGGGGCGCTGAGGGTAGAGGCTGAGGGGTGGGAGGTACGGGCGCGGCTGCCGAATTCACTGGATTTGGAGGCAGCGGCAGGGGCACGAGATGCGGAAGAGGCCAAAGGTATTCTGCTGTCACGATGCGTGGAATCGGTGGCGGCACCGGACGGGCAGACATCGCCGCTGGAGGCGTTGCCCGCGCAGATTATTGCCGCGATTTCGGATCGCATGTCGGAGGCGGATCCGCAGGGCGATGTACGGCTGGAATTGAACTGCCCGGAATGCGGTGGCGAAGGCGTTTTTGTTTTCGACATCGGCACATATCTGTGGGAGGAACTGCAGGCGTTCGCAAAGAGTCTCATGGGTGAGGTGCACGAGCTGGCGCACGCCTATTCGTGGTCGGAATCCGACATTCTCAACATGAGCGCGCAACGGCGGTCGTATTACCTGGAGATGATCGGCGCATGAGCGGATTCCTGGATCAACTTGCGAACCGGGCGATCGGGACACCGATGGCGGTTCGGCCGAGATTGCGGCTGCGGTATGAGCGGAAGTCGCCGATGGCGGCGGCGCTGGAGGTGGCGGATGCGGAGATTGATGCTCCGGTTCGGGGTTCGCGGAGAGCAGTCGCCTCCGTCCGTGCGCAATCGGACTCGGCGCAGGTTACGAGCAGATCGGCGGAGGAGGAGCCGCCATCGCGAGCGCGTTCGCATTTTCCTGCGGCGGCATCGACTCGGGATGAGCAAGTGATGCCGGTTCGTCATCCAACAATTCCGGAGCCGGCGCCGGCCGCGCGTTCCAGAACCGTTGCGGCGGACGCGAAGCCGATGGAGGGCCGGTCAGAGCAGGAGATGGATGAAGGGGAAGTCCGCCGGACGCGCCTTCGCATTATCGAGAAGGTTCATGACATGGCAGAGCAAGGGGATGCCAATAGACATGGGGAAACGGGGGGCCGGGAAAAGGGGGAGCCGGCAGTATCGGCGCCGCCGGCGGTGACGGAGGTGTATCACTCGCCGATGGTGCAGAACCTTGGGTCCCAGATCGGATCGAATAGGCGGGAGCAGGAGGTCATGGGTACGTTCGCAGTTCCACGGCCGAATGGAGAGCGGCTGCCGCCACCGCAACAGCCCTCGGTACATGTCACGATCGGCCAGGTGGAGATCCGCGCGATCGCGTCATCGCCGCCGAGCGCAGCGGAGCCGCCAGTGCCAGCGTCTTCGCGGCATTCTCTGGACAGGTATTTGAGCCGCCGGCGGGAGGGGAAGCGATGAGCACTGCAGCAGCGATCGCCGCCGTGACTGCTTCCATTCAGAATCTGCTGAATGACGGGCTTCAGAAGGCGCGTGGGCTGGGGATAGTCGCGGCGGACGCGAAAGTGACATCGGTCGCGCCGGACCGACTGGGGGAAAACCCTTCGTCGAGCCTTGTCCTGTTTTTGTATGACGTATCACCAAACACGGGGTGGGCGAACCAACGACTTCCGAGCCGCGATACGGGAGGAAGCCGCATCGCCAATCCCTATTTAGCGCTCGACCTGTGCTACATGCTGACGGCGTATGGCAATGTGGATTGCGAGGCGGAGTTGTTGCTGGGTCATGCGATGCAGGCGCTGCACGAGACGCCGGGACTGACGCGGGATTTCATTCGCACAGTGCTCGATCCGGGACCGCCCGATGGGGCTGGAAACCCATTGCCGCAAGTATTCCGGACGGGCGCGGTCAATCTGGCGGAACAGATTGAGCTGATCAAGATCACCCCGAAGTATTTGAGCATCGACGATCTGTCCAAGATCTGGGCCAGTCTGCAATGTCACTATCGGCCGAGCACGGCGTACCAGGTGACGGTGGTGCTGATCGAAGCGGCGAATCCGGTCGGAAATGCCCCGCCGGTGCTGCGCATCGGGGCGCTCGATCGTGGTCCTGTTGTCCAGGCGAACATGCTGCCGCCATTTCCGACCTTGATTGCAGTGGTGCCACCGGCGGGCCAAGCGGCGGCGCCAATCAGCGGCAAGGTGAGTTTTTTCGGGCATCATCTTGCGGGGACAGGACATCGTGTGGTTCTGCGCAATCCGCAACTCGATGTCACGATCGCTCTGGATGGAGGCGCATTGAATGTGACCAAGCCGGGACTGAGCCCGAGCGATCTCGCAGCGAACGCACTTTTGCGGTTTGCGGACACGCGCATAGACGCCGACCTGAGCAAGGTTGCAGCGGGCACCTGGCGGGCAGGCGTGTACAGCGTCAGTATAGAGCTGACGCCAAATGGATCGAGCGAGGCGCGAGCGACGAATTCGATGCCGCTGGCGATTGCACCCTCCTTCGCGACGAGCGGTCCGGATAAGCCGGTGGTCGTCAAGGGGCCGAGCAACCTGCTGAGCATCACGCTCACCACATCGCCGATGATCGCGCCGCGGCAAGGGGCGAGCGTCATTCTGGGGTCGCAGGAAATCCCGATGAGTGATATCGCGGCTCCGACGAACAAGCCGGTATTCCAAGGCGTCGTGCCGTCGGACATGCTGGGCGGGCCGCAGGATTATCTCGCGCGGCTGCGGGTGGCGGGCGTGGAAAGCCAGTACATCCGTTATTTCGACAAACCGATACCGCCGGAATTCGACCCCACACAGCGGATCACGATCCCATGATGCGAGAGGCAGCTTCAATTTCTTCGGACGTAGATCAGCAAGCACTGATGGTTGCGCTCGATCGGATTCGAGGGTTCATCGAGGCGTATTGTGCAAAGCATGCGGAGGCGAAGGGAGAGGAAGATCCGTCCGAGGATCACCAGGAAATCGCCATCGAGGCCGAGTCGGCGCTGGCCCGGTTGTGCGAGGCGTTTCGGCTGTCGGAATTTGAGCGGGATATTCTGCTTTTGTGCGTCGGTTCTGATCTCGACGGGCGATTCGCGAGGGCGGTCGCTGCAACAGGTGGACGGCCTTCCTTCGGCATGGCGCTGACGGTGCTGCCGAAGGCGCATTGGAGCGCGATTGCACCGTCCGGGCCGCTGCGATATTGGCGATTGATTGAGCCAAGCGAGGGGGATGCGCTGACCTGTCGGCCGCTGAGAGTAGATGAGCGTGTGCTGCACTTTCTCATGGGCGTCGCCAGCCCTGACGAAAGGTTGCGCGGCGTAATGCGAGCGCTTAAACCTCCGAAGCTCGTGGCTCCGTCGCAGAGGAAGGTTGTGGCGCGGGTACTGGAGGCGTGGCGGGGCGCTGAAAGCGGTCGCCCACTCATTGAATTGCATGGACGACCTGCTGATGCACGAGTCATCGCAGCGGCGGCGGCGGCGGCAGCGGGATGGACGGTTCACCAGATCGACAGTGCATCGCTTACGGCGAGTGGCATGGGGTTTCAGAATGCCGCGAGATTGATCGAGCGCGAGGCGGTGCTCTCGAATAGGGTGCCGCTGATCGACGCCACCGACGTTGACGCCTCCAACATCGAACGGCTCAATGCGATGGTGGAGGCACTGGAATGTCCGACGTTTCTCTGCACGACGGATTCGATCAGCAACATCAATCGTTCAGTGATCCGGATCGAAGCGCCGGCGGTTTCTCCGCAGGAGATTTCGGCCGTATGGCGGGGTTCGCTTGGGCCGCTGGCGAAGGGATTGAATGGGGAACTGGATCGTGTATCGCGGCAGTTTCCGTTGCAGCCCGACGAGATTGCGGAGGTTGCGGCATCGCTATCCGGCCCGGGAATGGAGGATTGCACCCATGTGGAACGGGCGGCAGTCCTGTGGAAGGCGTGCCGGGGGCTGGGACGCGATCGATTCGGGTCGCTTGCACATCGGATTGAACCTGGTGCCCGGTGGGGCGATCTGGTGTTACCGGAAGTGCAGCTCCGAACATTGCAGCAGATGGCGGCACATGTGCGGAATCGGTGGAAGGTGTATGAGACGTGGGGATTTGCGGGCCGCGGCAGCCGGGGTCTCGGAATCAGCGCGTTGTTTTCAGGGCCGAGCGGGGCGGGAAAGACGATGGCGGCGGAAGTGCTGGGTTCGGAACTGGAGCTCGATCTGTTTCGAATCGACCTGAGCGCGGTCTGCAGCAAGTACATAGGGGAGACGGAGAAGAATCTGAAGCGGATATTCGACGCGGCAGAGGCGAGCAGCGCGATTCTGCTGTTTGACGAGGCGGACGCGCTGTTTGGAAAGCGGAGCGAGATCAAGGACAGTCATGATCGCTACGCGAACACTGAAGTGGCCTATCTGCTTCAGCGCATGGAAAGCTTCTGTGGGCGCGGACTGGCGATATTGACGACGAATGCGGCGCACGGGGCACTCGATCAGGCATTCTGGCGGCGGCTGCGGTTTTCGGTTTCGTTTCCGTTTCCGGATGCGGCCGCGCGCCGGGAGATCTGGGTGCGAGTGTTTCCGCCGACAGCGCCGACCGAGTCATTGGATTTCGACAAGCTGAGCCAGCTCAATGTATCGGGCGCAAGCATTCGGAACATTGCCCTCAATGCGGCGTTCCTGAGCGCGGAGGCGGGCGAGCCGATTTGCGTGAAGCACATTCTTCAGGCGGCGCATGCGGAGTGTGCCAAGCTGGAGAAGCCCCTGGGCCGGAATGAAATAGCGGGGTGGGTATGAAGAGCGGCGGGAAGTTGCCATCGATTCACCTGCGGATTGAAAGGGTGACGGTTCAGGGCATTCCGATGACGTCACTCGGGGCGGCGCGGCTGCAAGCGTCCATCGCCCGGGAGTTGAGCGGACTTCTCGCGCGGGGACGGCCGCTCCCTTCCGCGCCGGGGAAGCAGCCGCAGATTCGGCTGACGGCCGGTGCGGGTCCGGCGGAAATAGGACGGCAGATTGCGCGGGAGCTGTTCAGTCGCATCGATCCGCGGATACAAAGCGCCATCAACCGGGCTCGCCAAATCAACGGGGAGGGCACGGAATGAGCAGGACGGCCACGCCCAAGCAAAAGAAGAACACTCCCGCCGTGGAGGTGAATACGCCGCAGAAGCACAGAGTAAGTGCGGTCAATGAGTTCTCAGGTCGAGGCGGCACGATTCAATCCTTCAACGTGGACGCGCTGCGGCTTCCTCCCACAAAAGGTCCCAACGCGCTGTCCCTCTACCAATCCCTGGCCAAAGGGGGCGGCCTGCAAGCGATACTCAAGGTGAACGATGTGCGAACCAAAGCGGCGCTCTGGCAGGAACGGGCGAACACGTCTGAGCTGCGCGCTCGCTGGCTGCAACGCATCGGCTGGCCCGACAGCGACGTAACGGACCAACTCTGGCAAAAGGCGGGTGGAGGTCCGGCGTTTCCCACGCTGAACGGTGAGACGCTGCAAATGGACCACATCGTCGAGTTGCAGGTTGGCGGCAACAACACGATCGAGAATATCCAGATCCTCGAACCAGGCAACAATCGAGACAGCGGCAGTGCGATCAAGAATCAGGTATTCGGGCTGGCAGAGGAGATTCTCCAGACTGAAACCCTTTCCGACGGCGATGCGGATGAGATTCAACTCTCCTTCTCCGCTGCAGTGATGAGCGAAGCGCCTGTCCAATCGAAGGCGCTTCTCGTCGAACAAAAGGCCAAAACCATCAAGCCCCCGAAGGGATCGATGACGGCGCAAGTTACCGAGCCATATCCCATCCGAGCCGGCGGGGCCACAACGGATGTGCAAGCGCCTCCTGCGTTCGCAAAGGACAGCAAAGCAGCGCCGGTTCCGATTCTCAACGATGCCGCCAACAAACCGGCCGCGGAGCTCGTGCCCGGCTTGCTGCTGGAGACGCTTCGGCACAACAAGTCGGCCGACGAGATCGGCGCCCGTATTGATGATCGCAATAAGACGCGCCTGCCGGTCACACTCAACGAGAAGCGCGGCGACGATCTCGTACTGGCCGTCAACAAAACGACGCGGGTGCTGAAACAAACTTCGGCCGCAAAGGAGATTTCGTTCACGTATCCCTACCTCAGTCCAGGGGCGATTACGAGTCTCAGGTCAGATCCGGACGGAGGCCTGAGTTTTGCGGGTTACATTGAGACAAAAATACCGTTTCTCGGAAGGCTGGATGTCGAATATTCGCGTGACGAATTCCGACTGGTGAAAGATTTGAGCCAGACGCTCAAATCGCCGCTCCCCGGAACCCGGATCACCGAAGCCAAGTTGGCGCTGACATTGAGTCCGGAGTTGAAACCGTCGGGCTATTTCGCGTTCGCAATCGGGCCACAAAACAGGGAGTTCCTCGAAGCCCGAGTGGAAGTCTCCCGGAACGAATCAGGGCTCGTCGCCACTGGCACGATCCACGCGTTCATCCCCGGGGTGGACAAGGCCGGGGGCAACATCACGTACAGCAATGGGAACTGGTCGGGCCAGGCGACGCTGCAGGCAGACCAGCTCAAATCCAAGCTGAAGTACGTCCGCAGCGGCCAGATCACGGTGGCGTTTGACCAGGGACAAATCTCTCCCAGCGGCGAAATCGTCTTTGATCTGCCGAGGACTGACGGCATTACTGCGAAGGTGTCGAAGCAGAACGATCGCTGGGTGTTTGATGGCGACGGCACGATCAAGATTCCACGGCTCGGCGACCTCGGGATGCACGTCACTTATGACGGCAAATCCTTTGTCAGTAGAATCCGCCCCGGGCCGACGTTTACGCTCCTTAACGTTCAGGGCCAACTCGAAGAACTCACGTATCGCGACGGTGCCGTCAGAGGCAAGGGATCGCTCACATACAAACGAGGCAAGGCCAGCGGAAAACTCGCTCTCGAACTAAATGAAGACGGCCGCTTTACAGGCAGCGGCGAGCTCGTTTATCAGGTGAATGATAATCTTGCCGTAACCGGCACGGCAGCATTGGACAAGGACGAAAAGCTTCAGGTTAAAGGGAAACTCACCTACAACCGAGCGATTGAGATTCCACACACGAAGTTCGGCGGAGAAAAGGCGCTTTTCGACGCGGGAATAACGATTCCGATACCAGGTCTTTCGTTGGGGCCCGCCGTGGGGCTGAAGGCGCGGATTGAAGGATCGCTCTCAGCGGGCTTCAGCATTGGACCGGCGCAGATCCGCAAGATCGAAATCGGAGCGGCTTTTAATCCGCTTGAGCCCAACACGAATATTGAAATTACCGGTGCTGCCGAGTTCTTCATGCCTGCCAGCGCTCATGTTGCCGGAGCGATCCGCGCCGGAATAATGCTGGACGCATTCATCGGTGATATCACGGGCGGCCTGGAGGTTCGCGCGCGGGCGGATCTTGATGGATCATTCACCGCGCCGGTCAACGTGTCCTGCACGCCAAAGCGTTTTTCGCTTGATGCGCAATTCGAATTAATGCTGAACCTCGCGCTCCTCCTCGGCATCGACGCGTGGCTGCGCGCCAGGGCGGGCATTGCCCCATTCGACGTGGAGACCGAAAAGCGATGGACGCTGGCCGAGAGGAAGATCGACAGCGGCCTGAAATTCGGGGTGCGGGCGCCGATCCACTACGCGTCGGATGAAGCCTTTATCCCCCCTTCATGGGACAGCATCGAATTCATCAAGCCCACGATCGACTTCAGCAAACTGCTGGATCGCGCGATTTCGTCCGCACAGCCAATACAGAAAGCGGGAGGGTAGCGAATGGGCTCGGCTCCAACATCTCCGCGCGTACAGAAGGGGGCGCTGATCGGCTTCGATGCGGCCAATCCGCTGGCGAGCGTTGTTGTGTTTCAGTACAACCCGGAGACTGTCACCCGCACGCTCGCCGCCCAGACCGCAGGGACGCCCCCTCCACACAGCACAACTGCGCCGTCCGACGCCCAACGGCTGATCGGTCCCCCCAATGAGACGATCAAGCTCGACGTGGTCATAGACGCGACCGACCAACTCGAGAAAGGGGACGCCACGGCAACCAGCGTGGGCATATATCCGCAGCTTTCCGCACTGGAAATGCTTCTGTATCCCAAGAGCACCCTCGTCATTGCCAACGAAGTGCTGTTGCGCGCGGGGGTGATCGAGGTGATTCCCGCGGAAGCGCCGCTTGCGATTCTCGTGTGGGGGCCCAAACGTGTGCTGCCGGTGCGGGTCAACGAGTTTTCGATCACGGAGGAAATGTTCGACCCCAACCTGAATCCGATCCAGGCGAAAGTGTCCCTGTCGATGCGCGTGCTGAACTATCGCGATCTCGGCCTTCTGAGCGTCGGCGGCGGTCTGTTCATGGCGCATCAAATGGCGAAAGAGGGTTTGGCGACGCTGAACGGCGCGAACAACATCGGGCCGATAGCAAGCGCCATTGGAGTATAGACATGTTCGATCCGACGAGCCGGTACAGCAAAATGGATATCAAAACGATCGCCGTAATGGGTGCAGACGGGGAACCTCGGGCTATCCGATATATAGCCCGCCGATTTGTGCCGCAGCCGGGCGTCAATCCGCAGATGGTGAAGCATAAAGTCGCGGAGCAAGACCGCATCGACAATGTGACGGCGAAATACCTGGGCGATCCGACGCAATTCTGGAGGGTGGCCGATGCAAACGCCGTGACGACGCGCCCCGAAGAACTGACCAGCGAAATAAACAGCGTCATTGTGATTCCGATACCCGTGATGTGAGGGCAACAGGTGCTTGAGAGCTTGTTTGGAATTCGGCTGCTGTTGTGGATCGGACAGACGGTGCCGCTGCCCGCGTCGTACGAAGCGGCCACGTCCCTGGCAGGAGTGGAAGTGACGAACGATTCATCCAAGGCGGACGGGTTCAAGCTGACGTTCGCGGTCGGGCGAAACGGCGTTGGCGATTACGGATTACTGCAAAGCGGCGAATTGGCGCCGATGAACCGCGTGATCGTCGGGGTGATCTTCGGGGTGGTGCCGGAGGTTCTGATCGACGGAATCATCACGCAGGTGCACCTCGATCCGAGCAGCACTCCGGGGCAGAGCACTCTGACCGTCATGGGCCAGGAACTTGCCGTGCTTATGGACCTGGAAGAGAAGAATCTGAGCTATGAAAACCAGCCGGATTCGGTGATTGCGATGCGCGTACTTACGGGATATGCCCAATACGGCATCATTCCGCAGCCGTCGGCAACAACGGACGTGCCCATCCAGGTGGAACGGATACCGCGGCAGCAGGAGACGGATTTGAAGTTTCTCCTGCGATTGGCGCAGCGGAACGGATTTGTGTTTTACCTCGAACCGGAAACGGTGGGGATGAACAGAGCGTACTGGGGGCCGGAGAACCGGCTGGGCATTCCGCAGCCGGCACTCTCAATGGACATGGGCGCTTCCACAAATGTGGCGAGCCTTGCATTTTCAGATGATGCCTTGGCCGCGACGGCCACGAAGGGGACTGTGATTGAGCCGATCACGCGGACATCGCTGCCGATCCCGCCGCTCCCGTCTCTGAGGATTCCACCGCTGGTTACCTCCCCGGCGCGGGCCTATCGAACGACTCTTCAGCGGGAGACTGCGAACCAGAGTCCGACGACTGCGGCGACGCGATCGCTTGCCAGCACGACAAACGCGCCCGACTCGGCCACCGCTCAGGGCGAGGCGGACGGCGTTCGGTACGGTTCAGCGCTTCGGGCGCGAAGGCTCGTGGGCGTGCGCGGCGCGGGGTCCAGCCACGACGGCTTGTGGTACGTCAAAGCGGTAACGCACACGATTTCCCGCGGCCAGTACACGCAGCGATTTTCGCTGAGTCGTGAAGGGATTGGAACGCTCACACCGGTGGTGCTGCCATGAGTGACGGATTTTTCGGAAAATTTCGGGGTGTCGTGACGGACATTGAGGATCCGCTTCAAATTGGACGCGTCCGCGCACGGGTGCCGGACGTTATGGGAGACCAGGAGAGCGGGTGGGCGATGCCGTGTTTCGCGTTCGGCGGCCAGGGCATGGGGTTGTTCGCGCTGCCGAAGGTTGGTGCAGGGGTGTGGATCGAATTTGAGCACGGTGATCCGGATTATCCGATCTGGAGCGGCTGCTGGTATGGGTCGGTCAGCGACGTGCCCCCGGAGTTGTTGACGCCCCCGTACAAAAAAGTGCTGCTTAAAACTGCGGATGGGACGAGCATCTTACTGGACGATACGCCGGGTGTCGGAGGAATTACGTTGGAAACGTCGGGGGGGCAGAAGATCGTGGTTTCCCAGACGGGAATAGAGATCAACAACGGGATGGGCGCAGCGATCAAGCTGACGGCCGCGCAGGTTTCTGTCAACGATGGCGCTTTGGATGTGATGTGATTCGACCCATCAATGGAGCCTCAAATGCCCGGATTTGTACTTCATCAAGGCGCGACGGTGCTGTGCATGCATGGCGGGCAGGCGCAGCCGACCGTGCCGAACCCCCGCGTGCGTGTCGCCGGCCAGCCGACGGTGCAGCAGCCGAACCCCTACATCGTCGCCGGTTGCCCGTTCGCGCCGGGCGCTCCCAGCCCGTGTGTGACCGCCCAATGGACCGTGGCGGCCATGCGGGTGAAATCCGGGGGTTTGCCCCTGCTTCTCCAGGACAGCCAGGCGGTTTGCGCTCCCAATGGCACCGGCGTCACCATCGTGGCTCTCCAGACGAGGGTGAAAGCACAGTGAATATCGCCTTCCCATACCAGTTCAACACCTTCTATCGAACCGCCGAGGCGACCGATGACCAGCACATCATCGATCTTCTGGAACAACTCCTTTTCACCTCCCCCGGCGAGCGGGTGAACCGCCCCAGCTTTGGCAGCGGGTTGCTTCAGATTCTGTTCGGCCCGACCAGCCCCGAGCTTGCGGCGGCCACCCAACTGATGATGCAGGGCGCCATTCAGCAGTACATGGGCAGCCTGATCCATGTTGATTCCATTGATGTGGTCAGCGAAGAGGCGACGGTGCAGGTCACGGTTCGATACCTCAATCGAAGGACGCAGCAGCGGCAGATCGCGCAGTTGACGAGGAGCGCACCGTGATCTACTTCTGCTGCCAGGAAGATCGACGGGCGCTCATCCGCGGGCGATCGGATTTCAACGGGATCGATTTCCTCGAAGTCGTGGACCACGAGCAACCGTTGTCCTCCGAACGCCAGCGGCTCCTGCGGGTCTTCTTCGTCAATCCTCCCACGGGCCAACTCAGCACCATCACCGCCCAGAACATTGTCATCAGCGGCGGCGAGCGAATTACTTTCATCGGGATTGACTCTGCCATCTTTGCTGCCGATGGCCATCTCGAGGTGCACGTCACGCCTCGCGGCGACTTCTCACAATACACGCTGACCATCAGCACATCCGACGGCACATCACCGCTGCCGGGCATGGATCCGGCGCTCTCATCAGTCGGTTTTTCATTCAAGGTCGAGTGCGATACGCAATTCGACTGCCAACCGGCCTGTTCCTGTACCCGCCCAACCGCCGATTCGCCTGAAATTGATTACATGGCGAAGGATTACGCCAGCTTTCGGCAACTCGTGCTCGACCGGCTCGCGTTTCTCATGCCCGAGTGGCAGGAGAGCAATCCGGCGGACCTTGGAATCACGCTCGTCGAGTTGCTTGCGTATGTTGGCGACCAATTGAGCTATCGGCAGGATGCAATCGCCACCGAAGCCTATCTCGGCACCGCGCGGCTTCGCACCTCGGTGCGCCGGCACGCGCAAATGCTCAATTACGCGATCAATGACGGATGCAATGCCCGGGTCTGGATGCAGGTGAGGATCAAAGCAAATGCCCCGGGAAGCGTGCTGACCCTCCCGCCGATCGCCTTCCAGGACAGCACCGGGAACGTGGTTCAAGCACCTGATGACACACCCATTCTCACGTTTCCGCCGGTCCTTCACACTCGCTTCGCAACGGAAATGCCCGGAGAGAGCGTGCTGGACGCCGCCAGATTCTCACAGCTTGTCCAGGAGAATTCGCCCAAAGTGTTCGAGCTCATGGAAAGTGCGAAGCTCCATCGAGATCACAACGAAATGTCCTTCTACACGTGGAGCGACGCGGATTGCTGCCTCCCGAAGGGTGCGGTCAAGGCGACCCTGAAGGGCAGTTTTCCGAATCTCGAAGCAGGCTTCGTACTTATTCTCAAGGAAATCGTTGGCCCCGAAACAGGCAATCCCGCCGACGCCGACCCCGCCCACCGTCATGCGGTGCGCCTGATCAGCGTCACGCCGGGAACGGATGTCGTCACGGGCGACGAAATCACCGAGATCGAATGGAGTGCGGAGGACGCGTTGCCATTTCCGTTGTGCATCTCCAGCATCGTCGGAAACGTGCATGTTTCCGATGTGAGCATCGCGCTGGGCAACATCGTGCTGGCCGATCACGGTATGACGATCGATGCCGCCGAATCTCTCGGGCAGGTGCCCGAAGTGAATTCCGCATTGCTCCCGGTGGGCGCTGGCGCGTGCGGGCATTGCGATGACATTCAGCCCGCGGTGGTTGTGCCGCGATATCGTCCGAGGCTTGAACAATCGCCTTTGACTCAGGTCTTCCCCCCGCCGAACGATTCGGAGAGCGCCGCCTCGGTCTTTGCACAGGATAAGGGCCCCGCCTTGCCCGCGATCGTGCTCCAGGATGATCGGGGAACAATCTGGCTGCCAAGATCTGATCTGCTCTCGAGCGACCAGTTTGCCACGGAATTCGTCGCCGAGGTCGAAAACGATTTGAGCGTGCGATTGCGCTTCGGCGACGGCAATAACGGGGTGAGCGCCGAATCTGGCGCCAGTTTTGAGGCGTTGTACCGCATCGGAAACGGAGCGAGCGGCAACGTGGGTGCCGATTCAATCACCCGCGTCACCGCCGACACGATCGGAAAGGACGCGCAGTGGATCGAATCGGTCACGAATCCCCTTCCGGCAAGCGGCGGAGCGGAACCGGAAACGCTCGAGGACGTCCGTCAATACGCTCCGGCGGCTTTTCGAACGCAACTTCGCGCGGTCACGCCCGACGACTACGCCACCTTCGCCCAAATGAATCCCCAGGTTCAGCGCGCCGCCGCCACACTCCGCTGGACCGGCAGTTGGTATTCCGTTTTTCTTGCTGTTGATCGGATCGGCGGAAAGCCCATCGATGATGCGTTTAAGGAGACGATCCAGGCTTTCCTCGAGCCATACCGAATGGCTGGACAGGATCTGGAAATCGACGGCCCGCAGTACGTCTCCATCGAACTGACCATTCTTGTCTGCATCGACCCACACTATTTCCGCGCGGATGTTCTCGAAGCCCTTTCGGATCTATTCAGCAGTGGCATCAGGGCGGATGGAACCCTGGGATTCTTCCATCCCGACCGCTTCACCTTCAACCAGCCGATTTATCTCAGCCAGATCTACGCCGCCGCTCAGAATGTTCCCGGTGTGCGTCATATCGAAGTGGATGTTCTCCAGCGGCAGGGAAATCCCAGCACGGCGGCGCTGGATACCGGCAAGCTGGATATCGGCAGATTGGAAATCGCCCGCCTCAGCAACGACCGCGATTATCCGGATCACGGAATCCTCACCTTCATCCCGCGGGGGGGACGATGAACAATCCGCTCGATCCAACCCTGCGAGATTTGAACGCGTGCGGCTGCTGTTCCGGCATCAGCCCGCAAACGCCGGTCGCCAATGAACCTCGCCCGGGATTGGACGCGATCCCTTTTCGCGCCGGCACGCACGCACAGTTCAAGGCAAGCATGCTCGCCGGCCTCACCGACCTCTCAAGGCCGGCCCTCGCTCGCCTGCGAACACGAGACGACGGCGACTTCAGTATCGCGCTCATCGACGGTTGGGCCATGATCGCAGATGTCCTCTGCTTCTATAACGAACGGCTTGCCAACGAATCCTTTCTCCGCACCGCCACAGAACGCCGCAGCCTGCTCGAACTGGCGCGGCAGATCGCTTATGAGCTGAAGCCCGGAGTCGCGGCATCGACGTGGCTCGTTTTCACCGTCGATGATTCCAGGGGTTCGCCCGGCTACGCGAATGTCGAGGCCGGAACAAAAGTCCAGAGCCTCCCGGGTCCCGGCGAGCTGCCTCAAACCTTTGAAACCGTCGAATCCATCTACGCTCACAAAAGCTGGAACCTGCTCCAGCCCAGGTTCACCGAAATCGCACCGTTGACGACCACCACGGATTCCCTCTGGCTTGAAGGAACCGCCACAAATCTCAAGGTGGGAGATGCGCTGCTGATCGCCGGAAAGGAGCGGCGCGAGAAAACGAGGATGAATGCGTGGGACTTCCGGCTCGTGAAGGCGATTCAGACTTTCCCAAATGACGCGCCCAGGCAGGCATACACAATCGTAACGCTGGATCGGCCGCTTGGCTCGAAGTCGCCCCCCTCCACCCCGGCACAGGCAGATGTTGCTGTCTTCGCGATGCGCCAGCGCGCGGCCCTCTTCGGCCACAACGCGCCCGACTGGACCACGATCCCGGATACCATCAGGAACCGTCTCGGCCCCAACGCTCTCGACTGGCCTGGGCTCACGCTCGAAGACTTGTCCAAGCCGCCGCCGGGCACGGATGCCGGAATCGGGCTCACCGGTGAGTATTTCCACGACAATTCTCTTCGATCGCTGGTGCGTTCACGGACCGATACCTCCATCAACTTTCACTTCAACGCGGGTCAGCCGCCGGTTTCCGGTGCAGGAGGTTCGCAATTCTCAATGCGCTGGCGCGGCTGGATACAGCCAAAGTCGACCGGCACTCACACATTCACTGTTACCGCGGATGATGGGGTGAGGCTCTGGGTCAATGACGCGCTGCTCATTGATCAGTGGAAAGATCAGGCGCCAACCGACTATTCCGCTGACGTCTATTTGAAAAAGGGCGAAAAATATTCGATACGCCTCGAGTACTACAACAACGCCGGTCCCGGGACCATCAAGCTTTTCTGGAAGTATCCGGGCCTCGCAACGAATCAGATTGTGCCCACTCAGCAACTCTATCCCGTCGATATCCAGTCGGTTTATCTCGATGCGGTTTATCCTGCGGTTCTGCCTGGCATGTGGGTCGTACTCTCCGCACCGCAATGGCAGGAACTTTACTCGGTTGTAAGCGCTGCCGCAGATTCGCGCACCGGTTTTACGCTTTCATCGTCCACCACATGCCTCACGATCGATGGAATCAATCTCCTCGAGCAATTCAACGACAAAATCCGCCAGACGTCCGTGTACCTCCAGGGGGACGAATTGGCACGCGCCGAACAGCCATCCGATGCGACAAAATGGGTCTCCGGAAGTGAGATCATCCTCGACTCGATTCTGGATATTCCCCTTCCCCCGGGCCGGACACTGCTCATCCGCAGCCAGACCGACGCCGGCCAGTGGCTCAACGACATTGCGACGGTCAGACAAATCGAGCAGGCCGACTCGACGCACACCCGAATCGTGTTGACCGGCCCATTGATAAATACGCACCTGGCGTCCCGCACCCTGATCTACGGGAACGTCGCCTTTGCAACGCACGGCGAGACCGTGAACGAAGTCCTGGGCAGCGGGGATGCCACGCAGCCCAATCAGAAGTTTGCCCTCAGGCAGGGACCCCTGACCTTCACGCCCGCAAAAACCGAGACCGGCGGTGAATCCACGCTCCAGCTATGGGTGAATGGGGTTCAGTGGACGGCCGTGTCAACGCTCTACGTCCAGGGCCGGCGCGACCGGGTTCACGTCGATCGCGAGATTTCCGATGGAATATTCTCCGTTACCACCGGCGACGGATGGCGTGGCGCACGATTGCCGACCGGACGCGAGAACATCCGCGCCGTCTACCGCAAGGGCATCGGTTTGGCCGGTCTTCTCAAGGCGGACCAGCTCTCGCTGCTGATGACCCGGCCGCTCGGGGTCAAATCCGTCACCAACCCGCTGCCAACCGAAGGCGCAGCCGATCCGCAGACCCCCGACGATGCGCGCATCAACGCGCCGATCACCGTCCTCACGCTCGATCGTGTCGTATCGCTCCAGGACTACGAAGACTTCTCGCGTGCCTTCGCCGGCATCGGAAAGGCGATGGCCATATGGATGTGGAACGTCCACGCCCGCGCCGTCTTCCTTACGGTCGCGGGGTCTGCGCCGGCGCCGCATGTGTCGGATACCACCCTGGCCACCCTCATCGGAGCCATCAGTGAACGTTCCAACCCGCTTGTTACAGTCATCGCAAAATCATATTCGCCTTTGACCTTCACCCTTGCAGGCACGGTGTTTGTCAAAGCGTTATACGACTCATCCATCGTTGAATCCGCCGTCAAGGCCGCGCTCATTGGGGCTTTTTCGTTTGATGCACGCGCACTCGGCCAGGGCGTCGCCCAAAGCGAAGTCCTCGCGACAATCCAGAACGTCGACGGCGTCGCCTTCATTGAGCTCGACGCCTTCTACCTCACAACCCAACCCGCCAGCCGTCAGACCTACCTGCCGGCGCACGCGCCCCGGAACGGAGCCGCCCTGGGCAGCCTCGAACCGGCCGAACTGCTCACGCTCGACGAATCTTCCCTGCCTGCCCTGGAGGTGAGGACCCTGTGAGCTTCGACCCCGACACTCTCTACAAGCTCCTTCCCGCGGTTCACCGAGTCCAGGATGACAACCTGCGCGGCCCGCTGCGCCAGTTGATAGAAGTCATCGCCGGCCAGGTCGCCGTCGTTGAAGAAAGCCTCGAGCAACTCTACGACAACTCCTTCGTCGAAACCGCCGCCCCATGGGCCCTTCCCTATCTCGCCGATCTGCTCGGAATCCGCGGCCTCAGCGGCGACAATGCCCGCACCCGAGCCCCCAGATCCGAAATCGGTCACACCATCGGCTATCGCCGGCGCAAGGGAACCGTCGTAATGCTCGAATCCCTGGCGCGCGATGCCACCGGCTGGCAGTGTCACGCCGTCGAATTCTTCCAACGCCTCATCACAACGCAGAACCTCAACCACATCCGCCCCGGCAACCTCGCCATCGCTTCGCTCCGCAACGCCGATCTGCTCGAGTTCTTCGATACCCCCTTCGAATCCGCCGCCCGCACCGTCGAAGTCCGTCGCATCCAATCCCTCCGTGGGAAGTGGAATATCCCCAACGTCGGCCTGTTTCTCTGGCGCCTCGATGCATACCCCCTCACCCGCTCGCCCCTTGTCCACGCCGACGCTTTTCCCGGCAGACGCCACTTTCGCTTCCATCCTCTCGGCTTCGATATCCAGCTTTTCAACTTGCCGCGCACCGAACCCGCCTTCTCCCAGCTCGCACAGGCGCCTGAAGTCCCCATGCCCATCTCGCGCCGAATGCTCAAAGGCGCACCGCCCAGCCCGAATGCCCTGCAATTTTCCCCCAACCCTGTCTATTACGGCAAGGAAGGAAGCCTCGTCATTGAAGACAGCAATGCCGCCCCGCTCCTCAACGACATCCTCGTCGCCGATCTCAGCGATGTAACCGACGGCGCCGGCAACCCCGCATGGGCCCATCAGAACTTCGCCGCCACGCAAAAGAAGATCCTTCTCGACCCCGTGCTCGGCCGCGTGCTTTTCCCCGCCGACCTCTCCCCCGACGACACCAGGTATGGAACGTTCCACTATGGCTTCAGCGCCCCACTCGGCGGCGGCGAATACAACCGGTCGCAATTGCGCAGCAGCCCCCCGCCCGTTGCCAGGGTCGCCAAAAACAATCCGCAATTCAACAGCATCACGAACGGTATCGCCGCCGCGCGCTCTGCCGGAGGAGCAGTTGAAATTGCCGAGAGCGACCGTTTCGTGGAAGCCATCCCTCCGATCGACACCGGCGGAAATGCCATCCAAATCCGCGCCGCCGAGCAACGCCGCCCCACCCTTATCCTCACCGCTCCCCTCGAAATCAGTGGCGCCGCAGACGGCAGTTTCACCATCGACGGCCTCCTCATAAGCGGCGCCCAGATCCACATCACAGGGAACCTCGGCAAGCTGACGCTCCGACATTGCACCATCGTCCCCTCACTTCAGGTCGCCCCCAACGGCACGCTGACAATGGGCCCCGCTCCCGCACTGGTCGTCGAATCCCCCACGACCCAGATCGACATTGATTCATGCATCATTCAATCCATGCGCGTCAGCCCCGACACGGTCGTCCGGATGAAGAACACCATCGTCGACGCCTCCGCATCCACCTCCGTGGCACTCGCCGGAATCGACGGCGTTTCACCCGCCGCCTCATGGAAAATGGTGAATTGCACGATCCGCGGAAAAGTCAGCGCGTCGATTCTTCAGCTTGCGTCCAATTCCATTTTCCTCGCCGATCTCGCCCCCGCCGACAATCCCGCAATCTGGCCGGCGCCCATGCTCGTCAAGCGCAGGCAGGAAGGTTGCGTCCGCTTCTGCTGGCTCCCGCGCGGTGCGCGTGTGCCCCGCAGATTCAAGTGCATCCCGTCACACCACGGGCCGGATTTGAGCCCCATCTTCACCTCATTCCAATACGGCGATGCCGCCTATGCCCAGCTCTCGGAACTTTGCCCGGAAGAAATCCGCCGTGGGGCGGACGATGAATCCGAAATGGGCGCCTTTCACGATTTGTATCAGCCTCAACGGCTCTCCCACCTGCGCTCGAGGCTGAAGGAGTATCTGCGCTTCGGCCTGGATGCCGGCCTGTTTTGCGCCACCTGACCCACTAATTGAGAGACAGCCATGCACGGTGATTTCACTCGCGATACCTTCAACCCAAAACGTCACTATCAACAGGTGCTGCTCCAGCAGGGACGCGTCCTGCTCGACGCCAATTTCAATGAGTTCGCAGCGCTCCTGGCGCATCGCGATCAAACGACGGCCGCCGACCTCATCGGAGATTGCGGCGGCCCCGCCGATAGAGCCGCGTTCCGCATCTTCTCTGATCTCAATGAGCTTACCGCAGACGAAAAGCAGCACCTTGCCGATCTCCATATCGCAACGCCGCTGGCGAACGGCGATTTCTTCATCAGCGCCGGCCACTATTACGTCGATGGAATTCTCTGCGAAAATGAGTCGGCCATCCCCTTTACCAATCAGCCGGACCGGTTCAACGTCCAGGCATTGCCGCCCGGCAATTACATGCTTTACGCCGACGTATTCCAGCGCCATCTGACCGAACTTGAAGCGCCAAGCCTCCGCGAGCCCGCGCTCGGCGGACCGGACAGCGCCACACGCGCCAAAACTGTCTGGCAGATCAAAGCCGATCCCATAGGCCCGCTCAACAACCCCGACGTCTGCAGCACCGGCACCCTCGATCATCTTCGCGATCCCCGCACCGCCCGGCTCACCGCCGACACCATCAAGCCCCCCGCCGACGATGATCCCTGCACCCTCCCCCCTGAAGCCGGATACACCGGCCTCGAAAACCAGCTTTACCGGGTCGAAATTCACCAGCCCGGCAAAGCCCTCGACGCCGCCAATGCGCCCGGTGTCGCCGTAACGCTCCCCGCCGCCGACGCGCCCCAAAACGTAATCACCATCGCTGCCGCTGTCCCCTGGCAAAAAGGCCAGCCGATCGAAATATTCCCTGCGAAGCCCGGCGCCCCCATGCGCGGTCAGCTCGCCTGGCTCACCGATGTCGCGGGAACTACCCTCACCATCAACATCCCCATCGACCCGGCCTTTGTTGCAGCCGATCAGCCCATGGCACGACAAGTCGCCGCCACCTGGAAATGGTCTCGCGAAAATGGATCCGTCGTCACAACCATCGAAAAGATTGACGGCGACAAAATCACCGTCAGCAGTATCGGGCCCGACGCCAAACTCCAATTCGCCGTCGACTCCTGGGTCGAAATCCTCGATGACGCGCTGGAACTGGAGGGACTCCCCGGACAACTCGCGCAAATCAAGGATATCGCCGGCAACGTCATCACCCTGATGTCCCCCGCCAATCCATTGGCGGCGACGCCGGCCAACGTCGATCCCGCCCGTTTTCCCAAGCTCCGACGCTGGGAAGCCATCGGCGCCGTCAAGTTCATCGCCGACCCGCCATCCAACTGGCTGCCACTCGAGAGCGGTATCCAGATCCGCTTTGCCGATGCCGATTACCGTACTGGCCACTATTGGCAGATTCCAGCACGCACCGCAACCGCTGAGTCCCCCGACGGCGATATCCAATGGCCCACGCAGAACAGCCTCCGCGTCCCTCGCCCGCCCCGGGGCATCACACACCACCTCTGCAAACTCGCCATCGTCACCGTTGCTGCCGGATCGCCCACCAGCCTCTCAAGCGACTGTCGCTGCCTCTTCCCGGCGCTCTCCGCCACGCCGAGGCTCTTCTATCTCAGCGGCGATGGCCAGGAAGTCATGCCCGTCCCGACCAACGCCGCGAATCTTTACAAATTGCCGCACCCGCTCATCGTCGGTGTTGCCAACGCCCAGTGTCTCCCCGCTGCCGCCACTGTCCGCTTTACTGTCACTTCCGGCGCCGGCCGGGTCGCCGCGCAGGGAGCTGCCCCCGCCGGCGCCAGCGTCGACCTTCCCATCACCTCCAACGGTCAGGCCGCCTGTGATTTCCATCTCGACGGCACCAACTGGACCCAGCAGGTCTCCGCGGCACTCCTCGATCAAAACGGCAACGCCATCACCCCTCTGATCTTCTTCAACGCCAACCTCAGCGTCGCCGCCCAAGTGGCCTTTGATCCGGGTTCGTGCAGCGGAATGCAGGGCAGGAACACCGTGCAGGACGCGATCTCGCAGCTTGCGTCCATGGCGCGGATCGATATTTTTGGCGGCGATGGCCAGGACGCCAATCCCGGCGACACGCTCGCAAAACCCATCCAAGTCAGCATCAGCAGCGCATGCGGTCCCGTCGCGGGCGCAAAGATTTCCTTTCAGGCCGAGGGAAATGGCGCTCTCAACGGCGGCGGCTCCGGCGCCGCCGTAACTTCCGGCCCCGACGGCCTCGCCGCCTGCTCCTGGACGCCCGACCCAGCCCTCCCCACCCAACAACTCACCGCCACACTCGTTCAAACCCCCGCCAACCAGCCCATTGAAAAGCCGTCCCAGGTAATCTTCACCGCCAATATCCGCCAGGCTGGCGCCGACGGATGCTGCTGCGTCTCCATCGGGCCCAGGGGCGACTTCCCCACCATCGAAGCGGCGCTCGCCAAGCTCCTTAAGACAACCCCCGACATCTGCCTCTGTCTCATGGCCGGCGATCACCTGCTCCAGAAACCGCTCGAGCTCACAAAACCAGCAAACGTCCACATCCGCGGCTGCGGCCCAGGAACCCGCCTCCGTCTCCAGGGCGCCGGCATTGCAGCCCGGCGGCTCAATTCTTTTGCCCTGGAGGACATGCAGGTCCTCATCTCGCGCACCAACGACCCCTTCGTATTCCTGAACTGCAAATCCGTTCTCTTCCGGGGCTGCGATATCGAGGCCGCCGACAAGCCCATCGTCCTCCTCCGCATCGCCGGCGCAGACGATCTGCTCATCCGCGACTGTACCTTGCAGTCGCTCTTTCCATTCTGGCAATCCCCCATCGAAGGATTTGACGTAACCAAGGTGCCCGGCCTCACTTTCCCGCCCCCTTTGGACGCCATCACCTCCCAGACCTATGCCGATGCCGTCGAACAAATCGCCCAGTCCCTTATCAAGGCGCCGCCCGCTGCGCTCAAGTCCTATGCATCCCTCTGGGGCGACCAGTCCCCCGCCGTGCAGGACCTCACCGACACCATGAAATCGCGAGTCCGATTGATGTCCAAATCATTGTCGCAACTCAATGCCAACCAGTCTCAACCTTCCGCCCTGGACCTCGCCCGCACCGCGGCCTTTCTGCCTTCCTACGGAATCGCTCTTCAGTTGGCCGATTCTCCCACACGCCTGACCATCGAAAACTCCATACTCCTCGGCGAACTCAGCATCCTTGGCGCATCCATCCCCTCAATCAGCACGGAATCCCTCCCGGCCCTTCAAAAACTGATAGCCCGCAATCCCAAAAATAAAATCGGCGGAGAATGGCACCTGCGAGGCAACGATGTCACGCGCATCACCATCCTCCAGCAGTCGGGCAACGCTACACTGAGCTCCGTCCCATTCCACCTCTGGTTCCGCGAGAACGCGCTCTGGTCCAACAACAATGTGCTCGTCGCGTATCACCACGACTTTTCAGCCAACGCCTACCACGGCCAGGGCGACGCCGGCTGGGTCGTCGGTAACGATGCCACCTACGTCGCGAACTGGGCAACCAACGACTTCCGACTGTTCCATCTGTGCGGCAACACGCTCGCCACCGCAGCCGTAGCAAATGTTCGTCTGAACATCGTCGTTTAGACGCGCACAATGTTGGCCTGCGGATTTGGCGCCCGCCCGTCTCTGATGAGGCAGTCGTACGCCTGCATGCGGTGATCGAGTGCCAGTTGGAGAAAATATCGCGGGGTATCGATGCCCCTCTCTGCAGCGCGGGTCCGAGTTCCATCTACCCCAAGAACCAACTTCGTCTCCCATGGCGCGAAATGTCCCCGTGCCCGATCAGGGCACAGGTTGGGGACAGCCGTGGTAATGGCAGCGGGGGAAACGCGGTAAGTGTAGAAAAGAAGGCCCCTTGGAAGAGGCCTCTTTTGAAACGGAGAGAACGGGATTCGAACCCGTGGTAGAGTTATAAACCCTACACCGGTTTAGCAAACCGGCGCCTTCAGCCGCTCGGCCATCTCTCCTTAAGCGCTCTGACAAAGGTATCGGCTGCGGGAGCGCGGGTCAATAGCACCAAAAGGGGCAATCGATCCCCTTTCGCAACCAGCACAAGCGGGCCGTTCCCTTTCCATCCCGCTCGCAGGCGGATTAAAAGCAATTAGCTGTGGGGCATCAATTCGGTGGGGGCCACCGAGTCGCCGCCGTCGCCGAGTTGCCGCCCGACATAGCCCGGCTGTTCGGAGCGGTGCACTTCGTTGTTGAAGGCGGCGAGGATTTCCTTTTCGATCATCTGCCGGCAGTCGACGTTGATGGGGTGGGCGACGTCGCAGTGGAGTTTGACGCGCTCTCCAGCCGGAACCATCGCCGGGAGCTGTGCGCCGCACTGGTTGCAGAACCGTGCATGGAGATGGTTCTTCGTCCGGCACTGCGGGCAGGCGGCCATGATCTTGCGCGAGGGCATCGCCACGAACAATCCGTTCGGCCCGTTGATGATCTTAATGTCACGCACGACGAAGCAGCCGTCAATCGTGATGCAGCAGAAGCCGCGCAAGCGGTCCTGCCCGGACGGAGCAAGTTGGATGGCTACATCGGTGATCTTCATTGGGAACTCCTGCACAAATGAGTTGGATGCGCGAACAAGCGTTCACTCACGCAAAAAAAGCCGATGCCTTTGCAAAGCGACTCCGGCTGCTGCATCGGTAAAACGAAGCGGGCCTCGACGGAGGATTGAGCGGCTGCCGCACTGCGCGTGGCGGTCGTCACTAAGCATACACTCTCACGCATCACTTGGAACACAAGTAGACCTCAGGGCAAAGGCAACAACCGTCCGTAATTGTACGTACACGCTTCCGCGTGCGGAAGTCACTCATTCGAGCCGCCGGTCTTTGCCACCAAGAACCAGCAAGTCTGGTCCTTCAAAAAAGATGAGAGGTGAACGATACGTCAACATTCTAACCACAAAGCCAGGCGACAACGAGAAAAATACCGTGATCTCCTTCTTCCACCGCCGCAACTAATATATCAATGGATGAATGTATTCGCCACTCCAATCCCGCGATTTGCTTGGCGCACGCCCCCGCGCCCCCGTATGCTCGCGCCCGCTATGGTCAGAGCTTACATTGCAATCGGCTCAAATCTTGGTCAGCGCCAGGACGCAATCCGCGCCGCTCTCGCACGCCTGTACGAAGTCCCAGCCACCAGGGTGGCGGCGATCGCGACGTTCCGCGAGACCGATCCGGTCGATGCGCCGCCGGAGTCCGGACGCTTCATCAACGGGGCCGTCTGTCTCGAGACGGCGTTGTCGCCGGTGGAACTTCTGCGGCACCTGCTGCAGATCGAGCGGGAGATGGGGCGGAATCGCGCCGACGAGGGCCAGGTGCGCAACGCTCCGCGGGTACTCGACTTGGATCTCCTTATGTATGCAGATGTTACGCTCGATGATGCGGAGCTGACGCTCCCCCATCCCCGCATGCACTCACGCCGTTTTGTGCTCGAGCCCCTGGCGGAAATCGCGCCCGATGTTCGTCACCCCGCCATCGGAAAAACCATCAAAGAACTTCTGGAAGAACTCACTGTTTAATCCCGGGTCCATCGTGCACGTCATCCATCACATCCCAGAATTCCGGAAATGGCGACGCCGCCTGAGCGGTCCGGCGGCGGCGACGGTCACCTTCGCCCCGACCATGGGCGCGCTTCACGATGGTCACGCCTCGCTTGTCAAAAGCGCGCGGAACCTCGCCCGCAACGGCACCGTCCTTTCGTCCATCTTCGTCAATCCCACTCAGTTTGGTCCCTCCGAAGATTTTTCCAAATATCCGCGAACGCTCGATGCGGACCTCCAGATCCTGGCCGACGCCGGGTGCGATGCGGTATTTGTTCCGTCCGCCGACGAGATGTATTCCGGCATCCGCACGCTCAACTCCCAGGCGCTCGCGCAGATGACATCGATTGATCCCGGTCCCCTCTCGACCGTGCTCGAGGGGGCGATCCGTCCGGGCCATTTCCGCGGCGTGTGTACTGTGGTGGCGAAGTTGCTGAACGCCGTGCAACCGACCCACCTTCTTCTCGGACAGAAGGATTTTCAGCAGCAGGCGATCCTTCGGCGCATGTGCATCGACCTCAACATGCCGGTGGAGGTCGTCACTTGTCCGACGGTGCGCGACGCGGACGGACTGGCGATGAGCAGCCGGAATCGGTATCTGAACCCGGACGAACGCTCCCGCGCGGTTGCCCTTTATGAGGGACTGACGGGTGCCAAGCGGCTTTACGATGCCGGCGAGCGTTCCGCGGCGACGCTCGAATCGGAAATGAGGCTGCGCCTCGAAGCGCGGCATCTTCAGGTTCAATATGCCGTTGCGGCGCATCCGGAAACCCTCGCGCTCTGGGTGGCTCAGCCCGACGGGCGGATCGCCGGACCCTGCGTGTTCCTGATTGCCGCCAAGCTCGGCTCCACCCGACTTATCGATAACATGCTGCTTTAACACTCTTCCCGAAACGTCAGGCGACCCGCGGCAACAATCAAGCACGTCCTGGTTCCTTTGGAGATTCCATGAAGTTGATCCCTGCTCCCGCGAAATTGGCCCTCGTTCTCTCCGGTATTGTCACTCTCGCGGGCTGCTCGCTCGGCCACGAAGATCCCAAATGCATTGATGTGCGCCCCAGCTATCCGGTCCGCTACGCCACCGACCGCATCAGTCCGGCCGTCGTACGCCTCGATATTGTCTCGGAGAACTTCCAGCAGGGACAGGCGCGTTCTGAACGCTCCATCGGCTCCGGCGTCATCATCGACGACCAGGGCCACGTCCTCACGAACTTCCACGTCGCCGGACGCGCAAAACGCATCGACATTACTCTTTCCAGCCTCGAGCATGTGCGGGCCAATCTGCTCGGTTCTGACCATTGGACCGATCTGGCTCTGGTGCAGCTCGACATGGATGAAGTGCACCGCCGGCACCTGACGTTCTCGCACGCCGACCTGGGGGATTCCTCCAAGGTCATGCTGGCGCAGCCCGTGATGGCGGTGGGAACGCCGTACGGCCTCTCGCGAACCGTCACGGCGGGCATTGTGTCCAATACCGACCGGACCTTCGATGAATCCGACATCGACGGCTACGAGACCGGCTGGTTCAACAACTGGATCCAGACCGATGCCGCCATCAATCCCGGCAATTCCGGCGGGCCGCTCGTGGATCTCCGCGGTGATGTCGTCGGCATCAACACGCGGGGCATGACCACCGGCAACAACCTCGGGTTTGCCATACCCATTGATGTCGCCAAGGACGTCATCAGAGTGCTCATGAATCCCGCCAACCACGGCAAAGTCGCACGCAGCTACATCGGCGTGCAGTTACAGCCGCTCCAGGATTTTGAAAAGTTCTACGACATTGCCATCGACAAGGGCGTGCTGGTGGCCAGCGTGGAAAATGACTCGCCGGCGGCAATTGCCGGGATCAAGGCCGAGGACATCGTCCTGGCGATCGACGGTGTGCCGGTCAACGTGCGCTTCCCGGAACAGCTCGCGCCCGTCCGGAGAATGATCAGCGATTATCCGATCGGCTCCGACCTGACGCTGACGGTGCAGCGGCCCGGCAAACCGGAGCCGATGACGGTCAAGATCAAGACAGAGAAACTGGAAAGCGTGATCACCGAGGAGCAGGCGATCTCTGCTTGGGGGCTCAGCGTTCGCGACCTGACCCGCGCTTATCTCCGCGACAACCGCATTCCGTACACCCATGGTGTCCTGGTCACCGGCTCGCGGCCGGGCTCGCCGGCACAGGCCGCCGAGATCGACCGGGATGACATCATCCTGAAGGTGGACGGCAAGCCCGTGACAAGCGTCGAGGATCTGCAGGCGGCCGCGGAAGCGTGGTCGAAGAATCCGCGTCCGATCGGGATCGACATCCGGCGCGGCCGGGGTCAGATCTTCCAGGTGCTTAAGCCTCGCGACTGAACAATGAGAGGTCCGGTGGCGTCGCCGGCGTCTATTCGTACTCAACATAAATAAACGCAAACTCTTGGGAGTCCTCATGCAATTGAAAACCATCTCCAGCGCCGCCGCCATGCTCCTCTGCCTGGCCTGCGCCGCGTCCTCGCTCCGCGCCGATGCTGACATTACCGCCGTCGCCAACGAAGTGACGAAATCCCTCGTCGCGGTTGAATACACCGCCCGCAATGAAAACAATTCGCGCGAGGAGTCTGGCCAGGGCATCTTGATTCATAAAGACTCCTCGGGCGCGGTCATTCTCGTCTCCGGCAGCTTTATCTCGGAAAATATGCCCAAGGAATGGATCAAGGATCTGAAGGTCCGCCTGCCCCTGAAGAACTTCACCAGTGTCGATGCGAAACTTCTTGGACGCACCCAGGACCGCCTCTTTGCTTTCCTGAAAACCGAGAAGCCTGTGGAGGCGCCCGTCTTCAACCCCGGCGATCTCGCTCCCTCTTCCCTCGGTGAAGAGGTGTTCGCCATCGCCATCCTTGGGAAATCGGGCGGCTATCAAACCTACACCGGCGCGACGCGAGTCAAGGCGATCCTTGATCTCACGCATGTGATGGTCAATACCCAGGCGTTCGGCCTGACACGCGGGACGAGCCCGGTGTTTGACCTCCAAAGCGGAAAGTGCGTCGGTATCACGCTTCCGGCGCTCGGCGAAAATATGGTCTTGCGGGACTCGAGCGGGTTTCGCCGCATTGAGCTCGTCGATGATGACCAGGGCAATGGATATCTGCCGGCCGAGGAGGTCGCACCGCTGTTCAAGAACATTCCGACCGCTCCGTTCGAAACGCATCGTCCGTGGCTGGGGCTCGATGAGATCACCGGGATCAGCGAGGACATCCGGACGGTGAAGAAGATCGATCAGATCTCGGGCGTCATGGTGGGTGCGGTGATTGCAGGCGAGGCGGCCGACAAGGCGGGGCTGGCGCCGCAGGACATTATTCTGACGGTCGATGGAAAGCCGTTCAGCACCAGCCCCGTGCCGGAGATCATGGTCATGCACTTTCAGCGGGCGCTGGAGAAGCACAAGGCGGGCGACACGTTGACCCTGGGCATCCTGCGCGGGGACAAGAAGATGGACCTTCCCGTGACCCTGGCTGCCGCACCGAAGACGTCCGGGGAAATGCCACACGTGTATTCAGCGAAGGTGGGCGTGACGACACGCGACCTGGTTTTCGCCGATGCTTACGCTCGCCGGTTGCCGCAGGACACGAAAGGCGTGATGATCGCGCTGGTGAAGAACGGCGCGCCCTCGTCGCTCGGCTCCACGCCGCTGAAAGTCGGCGACCTCGTCACCAAGGTGAACGACGACGCCGTCGACAACCAGCAGCAGTTCCTCGCCGAGATGAAGAAGATCGAAGACGCGCCGGACATGAAGGAGGCGGTCTTCGTCGTGATTCATCCGGATGGCAACACGCAGGTGTGCCATATTGATCTCACCAAATAATTCAGAGTTCAGAATTCAGAATTATTTGGGTGTCTTGCTTGAAGCGTTTGTTTCGGCGGTGAGAAGTGACGCCGCGAATATGCGCACCAGTTCTTCGCACTCTTCCTGCAGTTTGCCGAGCTTCGGGGCGGGAACGATGCTTTCGGCGACGAGCAGGTCGAGCCAGTATTTGGTTTCGTCAGCTTCCTCGAGAACGATATTGAGCTTGGCGATGAAGTCGGCGCGCGAGCGAGATCGACATACTGCGCGGTAGTTGGCTCCGACACTTGTGCCACTCCGCAGGAATTGTTTTCCCAGAGTCCGAGCCTCTTCGGTTCTCGGCAGCGCGCGAAACAGCCTTACGATGCGCCGAGCAAACTCAAACGTGCGAACCCGCAACTCTTCATATCGCGCAGAGTATCCACTGGCCATTGAGGTTGCCTCCATTGGATTCATTCTGAATTCTGAACTCTGAATTCTGAATTGGATCTTACGCCGCCGCTGTCTCCGCCTGGCGCGGGGCGCCGGGGGCGGCGATGACGGCGCTTCCCTTGCCGTCAAACTTCACCGCAACGCGCTTCGAGCAGCCCTGTTCCTGCATCGTCACCCCATAGAGAGTGCTCGCGACGCTCATCGTGCGCTTGTTGTGCGTGATGACGATGAACTGCGAGTATTGCAGGAAGTCCTGGATGATGCCCGCGAAGCGGGTGGTGTTCGCTTCGTCGAGCGCGGCGTCGACTTCGTCGAGGATGCAGAACGGCGACGGCTTGGACTTGAAAATCGACATGACGAGGGCGACGGCCGTCATCGTCTTTTCGCCGCCGGAGAGCAGCGACATCGACTGCGGTTCCTTCCCGGGCGGCCGGGCCATGATTTCGATGCCGGACTCCAGGATGTCCTCCGGGTTTTCGAGGATGAGGTCCGCCTTCCCGCCGCCGAAGAGCTTCCGGAACATTTCCTGGAACTCGATCCGGACGGCGGCGAAGCTTTCGGCGAAGCGGACACGCGAGTCTTCGTTGATCTTCGTGATCAGCTCTTCGAGCTGCCGCTTCGCTTCGATGATGTCGGCGAGTTGTGCGGAGATCGAGGCCTGGCGCTCTTCGAGCTGCGACTGCTCGAGGATGGCGTCGAGGTTCACGTTGCCGAGACGGGCGATTTTTCCCTTCAGCTCGCTGATTTCCGCGGCGACGGCGTCCCAGTCCATCTCCTGCGCCTGGTAGGTCGAATACGCCTCGTGCAGATTGATCTGCAGCTCTTCCATCGTGTGCTCGATGAGCGTTTCGATGCGGACGGAGAGCTCGTTCTTCGCCAGCGAGAGCTCGTGTTCGCGGCGGGCGAACTGCTCGATCTGTTCCTGGATTGAATCGAGGCCCGAGTTGAGGGCCGTGAATTCGCTGCGCAGGACGGAAACCTGTTCGGTGTGCGTGGCGAGCTCCGTTTCGGCGGCGCTTATCCTTTCGGCGAGCCCCGCGAGGACTTCTTCGGCCTGGGCGACGGTGGCTTCGGCGTCGCCGATGCGGCCTTCCACCAGCTCCGCTTCGTTGATCAGACGCTGCAGTTCCATCTGCATCTGCGAGACCGCCTGGCGGGCGGTGGCGAGTTCGCGGTTCACCCCGCTGCGCTGCTCCTGCACCTGCCCCATGGCGACGCGGGCCCGGGTGGCGGCTTCGGCGAGTTCGCTCACTTCGTGCTGCCGGACGATGAGCTGCGAGCCCAGCTCGTGGACGACCGCTTCCACTTTTTTCTGTTCTTCTTCGAGGCCGGCGCACTTCGATTCGAATTCGCCCTGGCGTTCGACGGCGGATTCGATCTGCCGCTCGATGCTTTCGATTTCGCCTGCGATCAGCGGGGCTTCGCTGGTCGTGCGCTGCAGTTGCGAGCTGACCTGCTGCAACTGGGCGTTCACTTCGGCTCGCTGCGAGTCGGTCTGGTAGATGCGCTGCCGGAGTTCCTGCTGGCGGGCGTCGAGTTCGCGGGAGGTCTGGTCGCACTGCGAAATCTGCGCGGTGAGATCCGCGACTTTCGCTTCGACTTCCGTGAGTTCCTGTTCGAGCTTGGCTACTTCCGCACGCCGGGTGATCATGCCCCCCCGTTTCGACATGTCGCCGAGCGTCAGGGCGTGATTGGCGGAACCGGCCTCCACGACCTCGCCGTGACGCGTGACGAAGCGGTATTCGCGCGGACCCGCTTCGGCCAGTGCGAGGGCGTCGGCGAGAGTGTCCACCACGATGGTGCGGCCAAGCAACTGGTGCATGAGCAGCGAGTTCTCGCCTTCGCTCTTGACGAGATCAATCGCCGCGACCGCGGCCTTGCCGTGGCGGGTCCAGTCGTAGCCATCCTGGTACGCCAGCATCTTGTCGGCGGCGAGCACAGTGACGCGGCCGGCAAGTTTCTGCCAGATCTCACCATCCGCCATAAGTGCGGCCGAATCGGAAACGACCACAGCGTTCTGCAGCTCGCCGAGAGCGGCTTCGATCACCGTGGCGTGTTCGAGATCGGTGCTGAGCGCGTCGGCGACGATCCCCTTCACGTAGCCAAATCCCTTCCCGGCATCGCGATTCTTCAGCAGCTCGCGCACCACCTGCGATACGCCTTCACGCTTGTTCTGCAGATCATTGAGCACGTTCTGCCGGCTCTTCAAACCAGAACGATGTTCGCGCTGGCGGGCCAGTTCCTGCGAGATGCCCGCCATTTTCTGGTTGTTCGCCTGCTGCTCGGCGCGGACGGTGTTCGCTTCTTCCTGCAGGGTGGCGGATTGTTCGGTCAGCTCGGTCTTTCGCGCGTCCAGCTCGGCCACGCGGGCCTTGAGTTCGGCGATTTGTGAATCGACCTGCGACTTCCGCTGCTCCAGCCGGCCCTTCTGGTTGGTCAGGTTCTCCTGGTTGATCTTGAGGCCGTTGATGTCGTTGTGCAGCCGGGCGATTTGCCGCATCAGGTCGATCGCCTTCGATTTGTGCTCGTCGACGCTGCGGTTCAACCCCGCTATCGCCTTCGACGCCTGCTCCTGTTTCAGCGAGGATTCCGCCACTTCGGCTTCATGCTCGCGCAGTTTCTGGTCGATGGCCGCCACCGCTTCTTCGTGCCGCTTCACATCTTCCGCGCGGGACTGCAGCCGCTCTTCGACATCGCCCCGCCGGCCCACCAGCAGCTCGCGTTGCTCGGAGAGCTGCAGGATCTGCTGCTGCGCGAATTCGCCACGCTGCTTGGCCGTGGATCTTTCGTTTTGGGCGGCAAGAAGCTCGCGTTCGGCCTTGCGCGCCGCTTCCTGGGCCCCTTCGAGCTCCAGTTGCAGTTCCGCCTGGCGGTTCCGCTTTCCTTCCATCTCCCGTCGCACCGCAGCGAGGTTGTCGACAACACCCTCAAGCTGTTCGTTGAGCGCCACGACCTTCTTGTGCAGGCCGTCATATTCCTGCATCACGTACGCCGACCGCAGTTCCTTCAGCCGCGCCGCGTATTCCTGGTAATTCCTCGCCCGGCCCGCCTGCACCTTCACGCTGCGCAACTGCTTCTCGACCTCTTCGAGCACCAATTGCGATTGCGCCAGGTTCTGATCCGTCTTCTCCAGCTTCCGCAGCGCTTCTTTCTTCCGCTGCTTGAACCGCGAAATGCCTGCCGCCTCTTCAAAGATCTCGCGCCGATCGTCCGAGTTCGCCTCCAGCAACGCCGACACCCGCCCCTGTTCGATGAGCGAATACGCATCCACGCCCACGCCGGTGTCGAGGAACAGCTCGCGGATGTCCTTCAGTCGCGACATCTGGTTGTTGATCAAATATTCGGAAGTCGCATCGCGGTAAAGGCGGCGCGTGACCTTCACCGTGTCCGCATCCAGCGGCAGCCGGCGGTCTTCGTTGGTGAACGTCAGCGACACCTCCGCCATCCCCATCGGCTTGCGCGTCCCCGACCCGTTGAAGATGACATCGAGCATCGCATCGCCGCGCAGCGACTTCGCCGACATTTCCCCCAGCACCCACTTCACGGCATCCACGACATTCGATTTGCCGCAGCCGTTGGGACCGACGATGCCGGTGATGCCGTCGTCGAAGACGAATTCCGTATAGTCGGCAAAGGATTTGAAACCGGAGAGTTCGAGGCGGGCGAGTTTCAAGTTCGACCTCCATGTCGGAAGCTGCATATAAGGATGGCGACGCCGCGTGGCCGGCACAACCTCAACCCGACCCGTGCGGACAGATCCCGCTTGGCCAAGCTGACTCCCCTGAACACCATCCGTGGAGTGCCGGAGACGATACCACACAACCCCTTGCGCGGACAACGCAAATTCCGCCCGTCCTTGCCACTTAACCTTATCGGGCTACCCGTTGCCCAGCCTGCAGTTATTTGTTCGCGAAAAAGGCTCTATCGCGAATTCCGAGGGCAATTGCTTCCCCCAGCGGCAGTGGGTTCCGATCAGTGGTCGAATGAGGGCATGCTGGGAGTGGAG
>DATKPA010000038.1:0-13168 GCA_035524355.1 Phycisphaerae bacterium
ATTTGTCGGCGGTTCCGTGGAGGATGAGGATGGGGGGGAGGTCTTTGTGGAGGTAGTGGAGGGGGGAGATGTCGTGGAGGAGTTTTTGAGAGTCGGGGGTGAGTTGGTGGGGGAGGTTGAGGAGGGATTGGAGGGAGGGGGAGAGGCCGCCGCGGGTGGGGAGGTCGAGTTCGAGGTCGGTAGGGGGGGCGAGGCCGACGATGGCGCGGAGGGGGATTTTCGTTTGGAGTGCGGCGAGGAGGGCGAGGTGACCGCCGGCGGAGTAGCCGAGGATGGCGAGGCGTGTGGGGTCGCAGTGGTAGTCTGGGGCGTGGGTGTGGAGCCAGAGGAGAGCGGAGTTGACGTCGTCGAGGGAGGCGGGCCAGCGGTGTTGTGGGGCGAGGCGGTAGTTGATGGAGAACCAGGCGATGCCGGCGTTGTTGAGTGGTTGGTAGAGTTGTGGGAAGTCTTTGGTTTTGTCGCCGGAGGACCAGCCGCCGCCGTGGATGAGGAGGATGGCGGGGAAGGGTTGGGGGTGGTCGGGGGTGGGGTCGGGGATTCCGGCGTCGAGGGTGAGGGGGGTGTTGTCGGGGTGTGCGTATTCGATGTTGGATTTGGTTTCGGCGAGGAGTGGGTTGGAGAGGAGGAGGAGGGTGGCGAGGGGGAGGAGGATGCGGTGGGGGAGGCGAGTCATGGCTTCGAGCTCTGTTGATTGGGTTGAGCATCTGAACAAAAGACGGATAAATGGCCACGAAAAACACAAAAGACACGAAAAGGTTTGGGTGTTTGAGGCGGCCTTTTTGGAGAGCATAGCGGATTTGGGATTGGATTTAATGCGGGGGGGATTGTCTCTTTGGGGTGACGAGATTGATGGTGGATTTGAAACGGGGGAAGTTGTGGAAGGGGAAATTTCTTGACGGGGGGAGTGGGAATTTATATCTACGAGAGAACACGGAACGATATTTTGGGTCAGAGAGGGGAAGGATTGCATGTCTACGGCAGAGGCGGAGCTTTCGCGTGCGGGGGTGGAGCGCGAGAAATTTCGGTGGGATTGGGTGACGTTTGTGCTGCTGGGGGTGTTGGGAGTGTTTGTGGCGGTGACGTTTTCGCCGGCGGTGAAGGCGAGTTTTGTGGATCTGGACGATCAGCCGTATGTGTTTGGGAATCCGCATGTGCTGGGGGGACTGACGCCGGGGGGAGTGGCGTGGGCGCTGACGAGCCGGGAGAATGGGTTTTACATACCGGCGACGTGGCTGTCGCTGCAGTTGGATGCAACGATCAGCCGGCTGGTGGCGGAGGATGTGGCGGAACATGAGGTTGGGTCGGGGCGGGGTGGTGCGTTGCCGGACGCGACGGTGTATCACGTGACGAACATTGTGCTGCATGGGGTGGCGGCGTGGATGTTGTTTTTATTTTTGTATCGAGCGACGGGGGAGCGGTGGGCGGGGTTTGCGGTGGCGTTGTTGTGGGCGGTGCATCCGCTGCGGGTGGAGTCGGTGGCGTGGGTGACGGAGCGGAAGGATGAGATAGCGGGGGTGTTCGGGTTTCTGGCGATGTATTGGTATGTGGTGGGGTGCGAGAAGGGGCGGCGTGGCGGGCGGGTGTGGTTCTGGAGCGCGTGCGGTGCGCTGGTGGTGAGCATGTGGGGGAAGCCGATGTTCACGGTGATGCCGGTGCTGCTGGTGGTGGTGGATTGGTGGCCGCTGGGTCGGGTGCGGAGCGTTTCGGAGATGAAGCGGGCGGTGGTGGAGAAGTGGCCGATGTGGGTGGTGGTGGTGGTGGGCGCGGTGGCGGCGATGATGACGTCACGGAGGAATGGTACGCTGCCGATCAGCGCATGGGAGAAGGCGGGGAATGCGGTGCTGTCGTACGTTAGGTACATGGTGATGCAGGTGGATTTCCGCGAGCTGGCGGTGTTTTATCCGTACGTGGGTTCGCCGTGGATGCGGGTGTGCGGGGCGTTGGGGATATTGGCGGTGGTGACGGTGGTGGTGGTGTGGCAGCGGCGGCGGTGGCCGTGGTTGTTGGGGGGGTGGCTGTGGTATGTGGCAGGGTCGTTGCCGACGATTGGGTTTGTGCAGTCGTCTTCGCAGGCGTATGCGGATCGATTCAGTTATCTGGGGTCGGTGGGGTTGATCGGGATGGTGGTGTTTGGGGTGTTTCAGAGGCGTCGTGCGACGGGGGCGGTGGTGGCGGGGGCGGTGGTGGCGGGGGTGTTGGGGGTTGTGGCGCTGGGGGTGGTTCTCGCGGTGTTTTCGTATCGGCAGACGCAGTACTGGCACGACACGATCACGCTGTTTGAGCGGGCGCGGGAAGTGACGCCGGCGAGCACGGAGCTGCACTGGCCGCTGGCGCATGGGTATGCGCGGGCGGGGCGGCTGGAGGAGTCGGAGCGGGAGGTGCGAGCGGTGCTGGCGGCGGATCCGGCGTCGTCGGATGCGCATTTGGCGCTGGCGGCGCTGGCGGAGCACGATGGGCGGATGGAGCTGGCGTTGGAGGAGGAGAAGGCGGCGGGGGCGAAGGAATCGGAGCGGTTTGAAGTGTGCAAACAGTACGGCATGACGCTGTTGAAGGCGGGGCGGTATGAGGAGGCGGCGGAGGAGTTGAAGAAGGCGGCGGCGAAGGATCCGGGGGATGTGGAGGTTCGGGAGGGGCTGGCGCGGGCGCGGGAGTTTTTGCGGTGAGGGTGGGGCATTGTGGAGGGAGCGACTCGCGGGGATCTGTTTGGGAAAGGCCTTGGTGTCTGCGGCTGTGCTGAGGTGGGCGGCGACGCCGGAGACAAGGGTGCCCGTTGCGGCATTGATTTTATGAATGGCGTCATCGACGCGGGCCTGGGGTGAGTCCATTGACGACGACGGAGGCCCTTATTGGGTGAGGGTTGAGGCGATTGCGAGGCCAATGCCGGCGGTGGAGGCTGTGACGACGGCGATTTTTCCACGAATATTCAGGTTCATCATTTTCCTATCATTTAAGGCGTCTAAAGTGGCTCATGCGTATAACTGCTGGATGAATCGGGCACTTGGATTTAAGAGCTTAGACGTTAAAATCCACGGGTCAATTCTCCTGAGCGTGGGACCACCAGATACAGCCAAGGCG
This sequence comes from Phycisphaerae bacterium, assembly GCA_035524355.1. Classification (GTDB taxonomy): domain Bacteria; phylum Planctomycetota; class Phycisphaerae; order WQYP01; family WQYP01; genus DATKPA01. The sequence continues at coordinate 3,076 of DATKPA010000038.1, forward strand.
TTTGTTTCGGAGCAGTATGACGACGTTCATTGAACAACCGTTGCCGGTGTCTGCGTCGTATTCGCCGGCGCGTGACGCGCCACGTTTTAGCGTGGCTGAGCAGGCCAATCAGATTCCGGCGTTTCCGCTGCGCGCGGTTCCGGGGGTTGAAACGTATTCGGTTTCGCGGGGGACTGCGGCGGTGTATCCGGCGGAGTTGTTGCCGGAGGGGATTCTGGCGGAGACGCGGTTGTCGCAGCAGATTTGCGATCATCGGTATTATGAGCTGGTGCATCGGTCGCTGGGGCATGATTTTCCGCTGTCGTACATTGTGCTGCGTGACCGGGCGGGGCGGTTGCGCGGGGCGCAGCCGTTTTTCGTGGTGGATCAGGACATCCTGGCGGGAATGAAGGGGAAGGTGCCGGAGATAACGGAAAAAGTGCGGCAGATGTATCCGGGGTTTTTGAAGCTGAAGACGATGATGCTGGGGAATCCGGCGGGGCCGGGGGCGCCGGGGATCGCGCTGCAGCCGTTTTCGACGGACATCGGGGCGGATCATCACTGGTTCACGACGGCGTTGGGGGAGGCGGTGGCGGAATATGGGCGGCGGCACGGGGTGAAGATCGTGGTGTTCAAGGATGTTCCGGCGGAGCAACGCGAGGCGATGAGGGGGCTGGCGGAGGGGCCGGATTTTATGAGGATTCCGTCGATGCCGATGACGCGGCTGCCGTTGGGGCAGTACACGTCGTTCGAGGATTACATGTCCAAGGCGCTGAGCAAGGTGACGCGGAAGAGCACACGGCGGAAATTGAAGGACTCGGCGGGGGAGAAGATTGAGATGTCCGTGACGAACGACGTTTCGGACTGCGTGGAGGAGGTCCACCGGCTGTACCTGCAGGTGTATGAGCGGGCGGGGATGAAGTTTGAGAAGCTCACGCCGCAGTTTTTTCTGGAGCTGGGGCGGAGCATGCCGGAGCGGGCGCGGTTTTTCCTGTGGCGGCGGCGTGGGGAGCTGATCGCGGTGTCGATCACGCTGGTGCGGATGCCGTCGCATCCCGATGCGAGGCTGGAGGGGGGGGGAGCGGAGACGATGCTGCTGGATCTGTACCTGGGGATGGAGTATCCGCTGGCCCTGGACCTGCACATGTACTTTCTGACGATGCGGGATGTGATTCAGTGGTGCATCGAGAACGGGATTTCGACGTATTATTCCACGCCGTTGAATTACGATGCGAAGCTGCACCTGAAGCACGAGCTTTCTCCGCTGGATTTGTGGGTGCGGCACGCGTCGTCGATTCTGAATCCGGCGTTTAAATTTGCGATGCGCTTCGCGGAACCGACGAAACACGATAAGATTATTCCGCTGTTTCCGAACGTGCAGGAGCTGCACGATTAACCCGAAGGCGTCCATGAATCCGTCCCTCCTCCCCCCCCCCCCCCGGGGCCCTCCCCGCTGACCCCGCCGAATCCGATGCGCAACCTCGTGCTGCTGATTTTGAACATGCTGTGCGTGACGGCGGCGGAGATATTTCTGACGATGGGGGCGAAGGAGACGGCGCATGTGGCGATTTTCGGGGTGGCGGCGATGCAGTCGATGATGACGGTGGTGGGTATTGGGTTTCACATAGCGGGATTTGTCTGCTGGGTGATGGCGTTGCGGACAGTGCCGCTGGGATTGGCGTACAACTTCACGTGCGCGAATCAGGTGTTGGTGCCGATCAGCGCGTGGTTGTTCCTGCACGAGCGGGTGTCGGTGCAGAAGTGGTTCGGGGTATCGCTGGTGGTGGTGGGGATAGTGCTGCTGGTGCCGCTGATCGTGGAGACGGAAGTGCAGTTGGAGGGGGAGCCGGCTTCCGTCGAAGCTGAGCCGGTGCCCGTTCCGGTGGCGGTGACGGCGGAATGATGAGGAACCTTTTCATAATCGGGACGATCGCGGAGATCGCGTTGGTGAGCGGGCAGTTGCTGCTGAAGCGGGCGATGCACGCGGGACGGCGGGCGACGATGGCGAATCGCACGGCGTATTTTGCGGTGTCGATCGTCGCGCAGGCAATTTATTTTTTCCTGTGGCTGGGTCTGCTGCACGATTATCCGCTGTCGAGCGTCTATCCGTTTGATGCGGGGGCGATCATTCTGCTGGTGGTGGCGGGGATTCTTCTGCTGAACGAGCGGATGACGGTGCGGGGGTCCATCGCGATCGTGTTCATACTGATGGGGCTGGCGATCATCTCGTTTTCGTGAGCGGAATGATTTCGTGCCGTAATGCCGATACTTTTTGAGTAGCAGCACTCCGGTCAAGGCTTTATAGTAATCTGGGTTGCGAAGAGTGCAGGCCGCAGCAAGGCGCAACAAAATGATGGAACAGGGCCAGAAAGCCTCAGGAATGAACCCGATGACCGCCATGTCGTCCAGCTCGGAATCTGCTCACATCTTTCAAAGCCGCGACGGCGACCGGCAGTTCATTATTCATCCGGAAAACGACGAGATCATCGTCAGCACGGGCAAGCAGATAATCCAGGGATGCCAGCTCAGCATCAGTGTGGCGGTGTGGCTGGATGAGCTGAAGTCGATGGTGGCGCATCTACAGAAGTGGTGCAGCGAGCGATCGGCCCGAGTTTCCGGCTGCTACCTGGAAGGCCGAGGGTCGAAAATCCTCTTGTTGTTCATTCCAACGGGGACGCGGTTCAACTTTGATCTGGCGGACGAGCTCGCGGTGCTGAATCGGGAGTTGGTGGCGGGTTTTAATATCGGGATGGTGGAAGTGGGCCAGATTCCGGCCGGCGACGTGGACCGTTTTTTGGATTTGGAGAAGGCGCGACTGGTTTATGGGAATTCCTCAGAGGCATCTGGATCAGTGGCTGCACAATCGTAAGTTCGTGAGTTTGATCCCGGCCACACATCCCGATTGGATTGTCACCGTATCGTTTTACGTTGCATTGCATGCCGTTGACGCTCTTCTTCAGAGCGACGGCGTCCGTCGCGTGAATTCGCATGACAGCCGGAACGAGGTGCTCATGAACACGCGGCGATACACGCGCATCTGGGACGCATACCAGCCGCTCCATGATCTTTCCCGCCGCATCCGCTACCTTGCCGATCCACTGCAATGGATTACCTTTGAGGACATACCAAAGCAGGTATTCCGGCGTTACCTTTATCCGATCGAAGAATCCGTGTATCGGCTGATGGCCGTTCCCCACACGCACGTCGACATTCCCCTGCAGAAGCCAGGGGAATGATTGTTGATAACGGCACGATGCGTATCGCGGAGCGGGCATGTCGCTGACGCAAGTTTTTCCGCCGGCCTGCCCGATGATATAGGATTCAGTCACGCACCCGCATTGAGCCGATCCGCATGAAAACCAGCGTCCTGTTGTTCAGCCTCATTGTGTCGACCGCGATGCTTGGCAGTTGCGAGGAGTCGGAGCCGATTGCGCCGATTCCATCGCCGCCTTCAGCACCGGTCGCCGGCGTTCCGACCACGAGACCCGCGCAGGCAAGGGCACAGGGTCCGGCGATTCCGGCGCAACTGCCCAAGCCGCGGCTGGTGGGGCCGGTGGCGCCGTCGATCGTGGTGGTGCCGGAGCACATTTCCGAGCCGCTGATCCGGGTGAAGCTGACGGAGGAGTTGACGTATCGGCCGACGATTCGGAAGGCGTATCGGGGGCGGATCGAGGTGGTGACGCTGCCGAACGGGAAATATGTGGCGGTGAATGTGGTGCCGATCGACGCGTATCTGGCGGGGGTTCTGCCGAAGGAGATTCTGAACAGTTGGAGTCCGGAGGTGTTTCGGGCGCAGGCGATAGCGGCGCGGACGTTCGCGTTGTTTCAGATGCTTACGGAGGGGAAGGGGAAGCCGTGGGATGTGTCGAATGATGTGGGCTCGCAGATGTACGGGGGGATTGCGGGCGAGACGGCGCGCAGCCGGTCGGCGGTGAGCGAGACGGCGGGGGAGGTGCTGATGGCGACGCTCAAGGGTCGCGAAGGCGTTTTCTGTGCGCGCTATTCGGCCTGCACGGGGGGGGCAACGCAGGACCCGTTTGATGCCTGGGGCGACCCATCGCTTGGCGCGCTTGCGCCGCGCAGAATCGGCAATTTCGAAAACATTTCGCCGAGCTCCCATTTCATGTGGGCACCGATGACGATTGAAAAGAGTGACATCACGCGCTGCGTCCGGAGCTGGGCGGAGCGGAACTCACTGCCGTATCTGCTGGTGCTCGGGCCAATCCAATCGGTGGTGATCGGGAAGCGGAACCCCGTGACGGGCCGGCCGACGGAGTTCACGCTGACGGACACCGCCGGCCGGAGCGCTCCGATCCGGGCGGAGGAATTCCGGCTGGCGTTGATTTACGATCCGCTGGGCGCCGCGCCCAAGCCCTATTCGAGTTGGTTTGATATCCGGGATGAAGGCGGCGCGATCGAGATCTTCAATGGGCGCGGCCATGGGCACGGCATCGGCATGTCGCAGTGGGGCGCGCAGGCGATGGCGCTGCAGGGGCGCTCGCACGAAGAAATCCTGGCATTCTTCTACCCGGGCGCGACGCTCAAGACGCTGTGGTGAGGGAGTCGTGGAGAGAGGCGGCTTGCGGGGGTCAGTTGGTTCCGACGACCTTGGATGTGTAATCGGCCGCCCCCGGAGGCGCGGTCCCGCCGGCGATGCCGTCGATCTTCACGCTCTTGACCGCCTCATCAAAGTGAAGCTGTGACATATCCTTCATGGAGATGTCGTGCGCGACGACCGCTCCGAAAATCTGGGGCATGTTGTTCTGCATCGATACGGAAGAATTGGGGGAATAGATCACGCCGTAAATCCTGGCGTTATTGGTGATCTGGATATTTCCGGCGTTGGGCAGGCCGATGATCTGTACCGTGGAGGGGATCGGATTGGTGCCAGTGGCGTTGATGGTGGCGGTCGTGATCTGGATGTTGCCGCCGACGTAAATGGTGAGCGAGCTGGCGGTGCCGAGGGTAATGGCCGAGCTGCTGTTGAGGGTGAGATTTCCTTTGATGTAGAGGATGGTGCTGGCGCCGTTGGAGACGGAGACTTTGGCGGAAGTGGCGAGAGTGGCGTTACCGTTGATCGCAAAGAGGCCGCTGCTGAGGAGGACGCCGCCGGAGCGGTTGGGGAAGTTGAGGTTGTTCCACATGCCGGGGGAGAGTGAGGAGACGTTGGCGGTGTAGTCACCCTGACTGGTGAGTCCGGTGAGGTTGGGGGCGACGACGGTTCCGGGGTCGCGGTTTTCAGTGGCGGCGGAGACGGAACCTCCCCCGCTGAGGCCCAGGATCGAAGCTGCAAGGTTGAGCACATTCGAAAGCATCGCCGTGGGCCCGGCGACGACAGAGCCGTTGATGGCGCCGTAGGTATTGATGGAGACGGAGCCGCCCTGCGTGGCGTTGGTCCAAATGATGGCCTTGCTTCCGCCGGGGCTCACATAAGAGCCGGAGGAGGAGTTGTAGGAATCGATGAGGGTGGGCACGAGGAGGGTACCCGGTCCGACGACGACGTTTCCCTGGAAGAAATTGCCGCCGCGGAAGACCTCGCCGCCGCCGGTGGGGCTGAAGGTGCCGGTGAGGCTGAACGAACGATTGTTGCAGAACCCGGTGGAAGTGAAGATGACAGGCTGGTGTGGATCGGAGGTGAAGCTGCTCCCGTTCGCGGAGGCCGCGGTCACGGTCACGGTGCCGTTCCCGATCGGAAAATTGCTGAGCCAGGTGCCCGGCGACATCTTTTCGCGCCAGCTTGGTTGATCCGCGGTCGAGCGTGCGGCATCGAGCGTGCGCATTTGCGCGTAGCACAGATCGAGCCCGGCCTGCGCGAGGAGCCGGCATTCCTCGGCGTCGCGCTCGTTGCGTGCGATGGCGATGGAAGTTCCCTGGGTCGAGAGAAACCCCGCGGTCAGGAGCGTGCAGACGACGAGTCCCACCATGACCAGGAGCATCGCGACGCCGCGGCGCTGTCCGATCGTCTTTGCATCAGGTTTCGCATCAAGTCTCATGTTGGCTCCTGTGCCTCACTGGGGCGCCGTTTGATTCGCCAGCACGGCGGAAGCAACGACCTGCTTTGTTCCGGCGCTGTCGGTGAAGGTGATCGTCGCGTGAATGAGTTTCGCCTGCGTCATGGTGCCGGCGTCGAGGGAGCAGACCATGGAGGTGACGCTGGTGGCGATTGTCCTGGCCGTGAAATTCGAGTTGCTCTTGGCGGCCACGGCCGCCGCATGCCAGGTGGTTCCGGCGGCATAGGTTTGGTCGTTGCTGATGGAGGCGGGGGTGGACCACAGATTCAGGTTTCCGGTGGCCGGATCCAGTTCCAGCATCCGCATCTCGCTGAGGTCCACCGCTCCGTTCACCTGAGTCTGCAGCGGGGAGGCCGGCGCGGGGTCGCCGATCCAGTAGACGATGTAGTAAGGCGCGGCCGAACCGGTGAGCGAGGCATCCAGGATGCAGCGAGCGTTGGCGAGTTCATCACCGACCTCGGCCTTGATCTGCTGAAACTTCACGAGCGACCGGCGGCCGTCCTGCTGGCTGTTGGTTCCCACCGCGGTGGAGTTGATGAGGATCGCAATCACGGCCGACACGACCGCCGTGATCGCCAGTCCGATGAGGAGTTCCATCAGAGTCATGGCGCGGCCAATCAGGCGGCGCGGATTCCTGCTGCCGCGGATCGCCAATCTTCCCATGTCAGTTGCCGAGCGCTTCACGATCAAGAGCCCTTCCAGCCAATGAAACGAATCAGCGACAGTGCCGCTGCATCATTTCATCGCCTCGAAAGGGGGGTTGCTTAAGCGCCTCCCACCATCTTTTATGTTTTCAACCGGCGATCTTATCGGTCCCCATTCACGGCCCCCTTGCCCAGTTCCCCCAGTCCGCGCGACGGAAGCGCACCCTGGCCCCTGCAGCCCCCCCCGGGCTCCAATCGCCAATTGCGAATGATCCTTTGCCAATCCCCCCCGAAATGCCCAGGACAGGAGTCGAACCTGCATGCCTTGCGGCGCTACCACCTCAAGGTAGTGCGTCTGCCAATTTCGCCACCTGGGCCCATCAAAACCGCATATTTACGCCACACGGATACGCCACACGGGGCCACTAAGGCCACCAGTTAGGCCACACATTGTACGTTAGACTTAACGTCTGACGCAAGTGCTTCGAGCTTCTTGTTGCTGGGCGGTTCCAGAACACTGGCTGCGTTGAACAGGTTGGCCGGGGCAAGGTGAGCGTACCGCATTGTGGTTGCAATGTTCTTGTGGCCGAGCCACTCCTGCACAACCTTGAGTGGAACCCCACGCTGTACCAGACGCGAAGCCGTGGTGTGCCGCAGCATGTGGGGCACGAAAAGATCGTCGCCGCCAAGCCCAACCCTACTCTTCATGGCGTCCCAACGGTGCCGCACAATAGAGTGGTTCAACTCCGAAAAAATCCTGGCGTCAGCAACCTTCAGCTGCATGCGCCGCTTCACCAATTCGAGCACCCGGTCTGTCATGGGGACGGAGCGTGGGAAGTTGGCCTTGTTCTCCCACACACGAATGCAGGCACGCGGTTGCATCTTGAGGTCACAGTCTTTGGCTTCGAGCTTCAGGGCTTCCCCAAGTCGCAACCCCGTGTCAGTAAGGAACACGTACAGGTCAGCCATATCCGGTTGTGCGAAGTGGTGGAAGTACGCGAGGCAACGAGCCTCTTCCTCGTCCGTGGCAAACCGGATACGGCCCTCTCCCTCGTCAAGGCGTTGAATCTTCGGACGCTTCGGAAGCCATTCACGCTCTACCGCAAACGTCAGGGCGTGACTCAAGGCTGACACCTTGCGGTTGATTGTGCCGTTGGCGTTGCCTTGGGATTCCAGTTGCTTAATCACAGTGTCAATGTGGCCTACCCCAATGTCCCGTATCGGCGTACCCTCGCCGAGAATGGCCATGATCGCCCGCGAATTAATGAGGTTGGTTTCCTCACTGGGCCTGCCCCTCCATTCCCGGTCGTAGACACGGGCAAACAGTTCCTTTAGGGACATGGAAGATGAGCCATTGTTGGCGGGGGCGGCGTCCTCAATGGGAAGCCCAAGCTGCACCCTTGCACGGGCTTTACGCTCCCATTCTGCCGCCTCTCCTGCCGAGTTAAATCCACCTTTGCGTATGCGACTGCCGTTCAGCACCACATACACCTGGAAGGACTTACCGCGTGGTGTGACACTCATTTTGGTTACTCCTTGGTAAGAGCTTTGAGCATGCCTTGGATGAACCGCTCACCCTTGGCTGTTAGGCGGATGCACTTCAACCGGCGATCCTCAGCAGACGGCTCCTGCGAGACCAGCCCCATCTTGCGGAAGTAGTCCACGGCACGGCTGACTAGGGTGGTAGTAAATTCCGTGGCGTGGCTAATCTCGACCTGGGTTTTGCCTGGGTTTGCCGCAACGTGAAATAACACCACGCACCACGGAATCGGAATCAATGAGCCAAGCCCCATGACTTCCCTAAGGAAGCTGTAGGCTGTGGCCAGTTCAGCACGAGGAAAGGTAACAGGCGACACGGTATATACCTCCAGAATCACACTACGTTTTTGACCATGAGAGGGTGATCGTTAGCCTCCACATGCCCACAATATAGCCGTCGTGCGTCCGTGTCACAACCGGTAACAATTCACAAGCGATATCTTCCCATTTGCAGTACAGTTCAGGCAGGAACCTTACAAACACTGTTCACTTCTCCTCTTGGGTATGGCGGGGCTTCCAATACAAACCGGGGACAGACTACCGCCAATTTAGTGGAACGCCAAAAAAAACACACAAAATATACCTAACCTTTGTGGGGTGTGAAAGTGTCGTCAGTACGCTTCGGCCTCCTCCCGCGTGATAAAGAAATGGACGCCTCCTGCACATTCCTGACTCCAATCTTCCTCCCATTTGTCACAACGAACGACGGAACCCACGGTGTACTCAGTAACGCCGTCGTGCTTGGAGATTCCTTTATCCCCGCCGATCACTTCCACCACCTCCACAAATTCCGCCCTGCATTTACGACCAAAGGCATGCGACCGGCGAGCGTCTTCGGGGATACGTAACTTGACGATCACTTCGCCTTGACATTTCTTCCAACCAATCAAGGCCCCCTCTGCAAGGATGCGTGTGCGAGCGATTGAAATTGCATAGTCTTTGGTGGACTTTAGGTCCGCCCCGTACAGGTTCGCCCCGGACAGGTTCGCCCCGTACAGACTCGCCCCGGACAGGCTCGCCCCGGACAGGTCCGCCCCGTACAGGCTCGCCCCGGACAGGTCCGCCCCGTACAGACTCGCCCCGGACAGGTCCGCCCCGTACAGGTTCGCCCCGGACAGGTCCGCCCCGGACAGGTTCGCCCCGTACAGGTTCGCCCGGGACAGGTTCGCCCGGGACAGGTTCGCCTCGGACAGGTTCGCCCGGGACAGGTCCGCCCCGGACAGGTTCGCCTCGGACAGGTTCTTCCGGGACAGGTCCGCCCGGGTGCCTTCAGGACTTCCCGCAAGATATAATTCATGAGCCTTAAGGATTTCTTGCAAACGTTCCGGGGTAAGTGTGGCGGTAGCCATAAAACAACTCCCTGTAAAAGAGCGGCGGTTAGTCTGTGTTCACAGCGAACAGCAGAACTCACAGCCCACTGCCGGTTAAACAGTGGGTTGGTGGGTTCTGGTGGTGTGTCAAGATTGGGCAGGCAGGTAGCGACCAATCGCGGACTTAATACGCTCCACGAAGCTATCCGCCGTTACCGTCCCACAGAACTCGTAATGATTCCACTTCCCGCTGAAGTGATTCATGTAGGGTCTACCGATGGTGGCTACGGCTCTGGCCACATCCTCCCAACGGCAGAACACGCAATAGCAAGTGCCGTGGGACGATGAAGGAAGAACGCGGAGAGTCCCTAAGGTTGTTTCTACGCAGAACTCGGGGCAATCAATCGGCCAATCATTACCCACACTTGCCGCGAACCCGTGCGGGCCTTCCGTAGCGCCTATGCTTCGTAGCCAAGCCTGTAGTGCTAAGTCCGCTTTGATGCGGTCGGGACGTTCGGGATAGCCTTTTGGCGTTCGGCGTTTTATCCGAAAATCGGCGGTCATTGGGCACCGCCTTCCCAACCGTAGACGTGCTCAGCCCGGTATGTGT
>DATKPA010000039.1:0-42720 GCA_035524355.1 Phycisphaerae bacterium
ACCACGTCTGGAGTTGGTTAATAGAAGGGGGCATGTTATTCGGTCGCCCACGGCCTATCGGCCCGGCCAAGGAGAATGCCATGGAAACCTGAGATTTTGCCGTTGACACCGGCTTGCTCATAGATGTTATACGGTCCCCCAAGGGGGGGGACGGCTCACCGCCGCCCGCTGCTCGCACCGGCCCGCGGCGCGGCGGGCAGCGGTGAGCCGCCACCCAAGCTATTGCGACATCTTCGCTCTCACCCGTAGTGCGAAGCGTCAACTCTTTCATATCGGGTACCAATCCCATCGGCCGCGTGTAACGATTGCGACATTGTCGAAAGTTGGCATTAAATGCGCTTTGGATATTCCGCGCCTAAAAAGCTGAAGTCGCATTTCCTCGGCCTCCGCCAATGGTAGTAAAAATTGAACCGCTTCGATCGGATCGCTAACCGGAGCAACACAATCTAGCTCCCGCCATAGTCCTTCGCCGAAAACGGGATACCTCTTGCACTGATATAAAAATGGTTCTGCGTCTGCTGCAACAATGGAGAATAGTCCATTCTGCTTGTGCAGGTAATGGTGCTGACCTCTTGGAACGGTCACCCAACGAATCCATGGATCAAATCGAGCATCGCGCTTTATGCCCCAAACGCACACATTGGGGCTTCCTCGTGACGAATGCGGTTTGCCCGCATCTTCAACAGAAAAGAAAGCAGCAATGAAGGGATCTCTGGTCCAATCGAGATATCGCGTGGGAATACCGTGATGTTGGGCAAATGCAAAAGGGACGTCCTTAAAAATCAAATTCCCGATCAACGGTTCCGGCGGGTGCATTAACATCACCATGACCCGTTTAATTGCCCCAGAAAGATCGAAAACCTTATCCGCATCATCAATAATCATTCCTAATTCGTCAGAAAGGTTGCAAAACTGCTTCACGGCGATCGCTTCCGCAAGCACCTGAAGGCCAATTTCTCGCCGCCGTTCGCGTTCCTTCGGTTCAAAGGCTTTATATCGCTCTACAAAGTCATCGAGATACGGCCTCAACCAATTCGCCAATTTCAACAGCTTGTTCTGTCCGTCTGGTCGCCATGCCGAAGGCAATAATTCCCACGATGAGTCCCAATGCCCTCTAAACACCCAGGGACTTCTAAATTCTGGAGCCTCTCCCACAGAATTCAGTCGATCAAGCTTTGCAATGAATTCAGACGCGGATTTGCAATTCTCCTGCCGCACCTTAAGTTTGTTGATTGTCATGCCGCTCAATTAACCTCATGATTCCACATAATACTTGGTGCGCCGCATGCCCTCGGTCACGTCCGTTTTGATCGAACCGATTTCGATCAGCGGCTTGAGGAACATGCTCACCTGCACACCCTCCAGTTCGGAGAATTCCCGCATCAGATCGCGCGCCAGGAACTGCTGCCCCCTTCGGCTCTCCATCCAACGGGCCACCCGCTCCCGCACATCATCGAGATTTCGGCGAGTCCTTCGCTGGCGCGGTGACGTCGATTCCTGCCCCGTGACCGCTGCCATCGCCTGATCAATCTGCACCAACTGATCATTCAATTCGTTCAGCCGTGTCATGATTGCATGCTTCGCCGACCTCAGCGTATCCAACTGCTCAAGTTTGCGCTGCTTGGTCTCTTCGTCAATCTTCCAAATATTCTCCATCGCCTGCTTGACCAGCGCGTTGTCGGAAAGAACGACGGGTTTCCGACCGGTTCTCGTTGCGGTTTTCATGCAATCCTTCTTTTTGTACACATTGGGCACAGTACTGTAACGCCAGATTATGCTGTTTTATTCTCCATCGAATCAACCCGACTCTACGCCCATTCCAAGGGAAAGGCCAATCCTCTCCCTTGGGATCCTCACCTTTTTCCCACCCCACCCAGGTCAATAAGGAACTTTTCTGCCGACCGGTAGACGCTTCCATTCTAACTACGGCCGTAAAGGTCCCTTCCCAGGGGGAACCCTTCCCGCTGGGCGATCCACCTTGACGGCCTCCGTTGGTGCCTCCCGCGTAACCGGCCATCGGAGCCGGGATCGTTTACGCCCATTCATGGGAGGTGCCTTATGGCAACCGCAGTCTATCTCGTTCACTATTCCCAGCCCCGTCATCACGTCCGCCATGCAGTCCGCGTGGTTCAGGCCCCTGCCGGCGTGATCCGCAAACTGTACCGCCACTTACACGAGCAGCCCATTGACCCGCTTGCCACGCAACATGGCATCGGCTTCCTGCACGTCCGCACGTGGTGGGGCAAGGATAAGAACTTCGAGCGCAAGCTCAAAAATCAGAAGCACCATTCCCGGCTCTGCCCCGTGTGCAATCCCGACGGATACGTCAAACGAACCACCCGAACGCGGGACATCTGAATTCAGGCCGGGGCCATCAGCGCCCCGGTTTTTTTTAGTCGCCATCATGGGCGATAACGGACACGCGATATTCGCCAATACAAGAACTTGCCTTCTCCCTGCCACATGGACGCCCACCACCAGTCTTTTAAGGAGCGTCCCTATGCACACGTTTACGTTGAGTGTTCGCCTCCCCACCCCCCCAGGCCATATCGAAGAACCGATCACCGACTTTGGCCTCATCATCGAGATCGCGCGGGAACGCGCCCACGCGCTCGACCAGGTGGTGTACATCCACATGGAAGGAGCCGGGCGGGGTTGCCCGAATAGATGGGCGGTCTCCCCCAAGGGTTACTTGTCTGTCGAAGGCGTCAGCATGGGAATCTGTCTGGGCTGCGGCGAGTAGAGCTCGCGCTGGAATGGGGGCGAAGGGGGATCTTCTTTGTTGAGTCGCCCCCAATCATCAACAGCGCTCATCGTCGCAGGCGGATTGGCGTGCCGACGCCTCTGATTGAAACCCCTGTGGAAATACCGCCCCTCCACAACCCCGCCCGCTCCTTCCGAATGATACCACCCGGTCGAACGCGCATTCGATGATGCACACCGTGGCGCCGGTCCTCGCCGTGGCCCGGGGGGAAGGGGAACACGCCAAACGTGTATAGGGCCGCTCCTTAAAAGACAACCGCCCCCCGCACCCCTGCCATGTGCCATTGAGAAGGCAAGTTTTGCATTGGGCGAATATCACGAGCAGATTGCATTCGCTCGCGCCGGCGCAACGGGGGAGGGACCAATCCGTAGTCAAAGGAACCGCTTTGCGGGAGCATTACCGCCGCCTTCCTCTTTGTCGTCCGATTCTACACACCCGTGCTCACAGTCAAGGTCCTACTCCGTGCGCGGAGCCTCTTCTCCGACGGTTCCACCAATTGACTGCTGCGCGCGGGTGCTTCGCCTCTCCTCTCCGTCGAGGAAGGCGGGCTGCCTGTGGGTGTTCCACACCCCGTCTCCTCATGATTTACAGGAGACATTTACCATGTCGATCGACCTCTATCAGGGCGTGACCAATCAGATTATCGCCATGCTGGATAAGGGCGTTGTTCCCTGGCGCTCGCCCATTCTCGGCAAGGCCTCCGCAGGCCATCCGAAGAACCTCATCACCGAGAAGCCTTATCGTGGCGTCAATGTGTTCTTGCTCGCATTCACGGCGTGGAGCAAAGGCTATGGCTCGGCATGCTGGCTCACCTTCAATCAGGCCAAATCGCTTGGCGGATCAATCAAGAAAGGCGAGAAATCCTCCACCGTCATCTTCTGGAAGCAGTTGGAGACCGTTGACAAGGACACGCAGAAGCCCGCGACGATTCCCCTCCTGCGCTATTTCAATGTGTTCAATGCCGAACAATGCGACGGGATCAAAGCGCCAGACGCTCCCGCACTTGAGCCGACGAACTTTCAGCCCATCGAGCAGGCCGAGCACATCGTAGAACGCTATTTGACCGATGGCCCCACGGTGGAACACGTCGGACAACAGGCGGTTTACATGCCGATTGCAGACAGCATCCGCATTGCCGAACCCTCCCGGTTCACATCGTCAGAAGAATATTACGCCACGCTCTTTCACGAACTGGCCCACAGCACCGGCCACAGCACGCGCCTTGACCGCAAACTCGACACCCAGCCCCGACCTTTTGGCACTGCCGATTACGGCAAGGAGGAACTGATTGCGGAAATGGCCGCAGCCTTCCTTTGCGGCGACGTGGGCATTCAGCCGGCGGTGATCGACAATCAGGCCGCGTACATTGGCGGATGGCTCAGGACCATCAAAGAAGACAAACGCCTAGTGATCGCGGCAGCGGCAGCAGCGCAGAAGGCAGCCGACTGGATCAATGGAGTACGAGGATAATCGAGACGGGGGCGAAGGCACTCGCAGGGACGCGGGTGCCTTGCCCATTTTTGTATCCACAAAATTCATCAGCACGTAAGCACTTTGTAAGGTATACTTTGGCAACGAACTTATAGGAGTTTTCATCATGACCACCACGACCGCCATCGGATACGTTCGCCGTTCCACCAGCCGTCAGGAAGAAAGCCTTGAGCAGCAGCGCGAGAAGCTCGCTGGGTTTGCGGCAGCCAAGGGATGGACCCTCGCCCAGATTTATGAAGACGACGCCATCAGCGGCAGCGACATGCAGCGACCCGGCTTGGAATCGCTGATGCGCCATGCCGAGGAAGCAACGGACGTGGGTATCGTCCTGGCATGGGAGCGCAATCGCCTTGCCCGGCCTAAAGACCCGGTAGACGGATTGCTCCTCGAACGTCGCCTCATTCAGGCGGGAAAGCGCGTTTGCTACGTGGCCACGGGACAGGAGGCCGACCGCTCTTTCACGTCCGGACTCGTCGGCTTCGTGGAGCACTACCAGAATGGCGACTATTTGCGGAAACTCTCCCGCGACACCATGCGCGGCCACGTTGCGCGCGTCCAAAAAGGCTTCCGTGCCGGGGGCAAAGTCCCGTTTGGTTTTGACCGCCTTTGCCTTGCACCCGACGGCTCCCCCAAACGCATCATTCGCGACCTTGACGACGGCACCCAAATCATCCTCTCCCCCGACACCCACGAAGTGATGGAGCACATCACCGATGGTCACCGCTACATCAAGCCCGACCACGAAAGCGTCACCCTCGTCCCCTCCACGCCCGAGCGCGTCAAAGCCGTCCAGCACCTCTTTACCGAATACGCCAATGGAACGCCCTTACGCATTTTGCGCGATCAGATCAACGCTTCTGGCCTGCGCACCAGCACCCGAAGCATCTTTACCATCGGCTCGCTCCATACCATTCTGCGCAACTGCGCCTACAAGGGAACGCTTGCCTTCAACCGTTCCACCCTAAGCAAATGGCACCGCTACTCCGGTGGCACCAGCATCGAACGCCACAGCGAATCCTACGAGGATCGACCGAGAGAGGACTGGATCACCGTGGAAAACGCCTGGCCCGCCCTCATTAATGCCGACACATTCGAGAAAGTGCAAATCAAGCTGACTGAAGGAGGCATCCGCCGAAACTCCTGCACCGGCAGACGCATTCACGCCAACTACCTCCTGAGCAACACCCTCACCTGCGGCATCTGCGGCGGTCCCCTCACCGGTCAGACTAGCACCCACACGAGCAAGAACCGGGGCAAGATCAAAACCCGCTATTATCTCTGTGCCACCCACCACAAAGGGGACTATGCCGCCTGTCCCAAACGCTTCACCGTCCGCGCCGACATCGTCGAAGGACAAATCATCCAACTCATCCAAGACGACTTGCAGCACCTCAAGCAGGACCGCGAACTCCAAAATTACATTCAAGACGAACTCACCAAGCTCTGCGGCAATCAAACCGACGCCCGCAAAGGACTGCAAGCCCGACTCTCCGAGATCGACGCCCAAATAAGCAAGCTGACCACCCACCTTGCCGTTCTGGATGTCCAGACCGCCACCACCCTCGGCCTATACACCAAAGCCAAGTCCCTCTCCGATGAGCGCCAGCAGTGCCAGTCTCAACTCGAATCCCTCGCCGCCAGCATGCCCGAACTCCCTAGCCCCGAGGAGATTGCTCAGAAGGCCCACGAAGAATTCTCCCACTTAGACACGCTCCTCGCCGCAGGCACCCTTGAAGAACGTCGCGAACTCATTCGCACTTACGTCAAAGGGGCGAGGGTTGATCCCGACGCCAAAGAAATAGAGGTTTCTTTCGTCCCCGCTCTCTTTAGTAGGATCGCGACAGGGGGAGATTGCCAATGACGTACACACCTTGGCAATCTCCCCCCTCCCCGACGGGAACCGGGCTCCTGTGGTAAAGTGAGGCAAAGAGGAGTGACTCATGGCGCACGTGATTGTGACGGCAGTCGGGCAGGATCGGCCCGGGCTGGTGGATGAGCTGACCGGGCACCTCCACACCGGAGGAGCCAACATTATTGAATCGCGGATGGTGAACCTGCGAGGGCAGTTCGCGGTGATCATGCTGCTGGAGCTGAGCGACGCGAAGAGGCTGCGCTCGTCGCTGCCGGAGGTAGGGGCGAAGATGGGGCTGGCGATCTCCGTCGTGGAACAGTCCGCTCCCGCCACGCCGGCCAAAGGGATTCCGTACAAGCTCAAGACCTACTCGCTGGATCAGCCGGGGCTGGTGCATCGCATCTCGGCGGTGCTCCGCACGCACGGGGTAAACATAGAAGATTTGACCGCGCGGCAGGAATCGGCGCCGTTTGCGGGCGATCCGCTATTCACCATGGAGATGCGGCTGACGGTGCCCGCGAGCGTGCAGGTGCGGCAGTTGCGGAACGATCTGGAATCGGCGTGCGAGAAGGTGAACGCCGATCTCGACCTCGAACCCGCCTGATCGCTTTCCCACAAAACCTGCCCGCCATAGGATAGAAAGCCTCGGAGGACTCGCATGGCTGTCCCTATTTCACCGCTTCCCGTCTGCCGCTTCGCCGGACTCCTTGCCGGCAATGAAGAGCAGCTCGCCGCCGCGCGTCTGGAACTCACGCAGTGGTACGGTCAGATCGATGACACGTCGGACATACTCCCATTCACGTTCACCAGCTATTACGAGGACGAGATGGGGCCGGGGCTGTTGCGGCAATGGGTGCGGTTTCAGCCGCTGTTCAGTCCGGACCACCTGGCGAAGTGCAAGCTGGAGACGAATATGGCCGAAACACTTCTCGCGCGGCAGTTCTCGGTCCCGGCGAAAAAGTTGGGGGGCACCATCCGACGTCCGATCAATATCGACCCCGGCTACGTACATAGATACAAGGTGGTGCTGGCGACGACGAAGGACCACAGCCACCGCGTGTACATCGGCGAAGGGATTCACGCGGAGGTAACGTTGCACTGGCATCAGAACCGGTGGACGCCGTGGCCGTGGACGTACGCGGACTACCAGACGCCGCAGGCCGGGGCGTTTTTTGAGCGGGCGCGGACAGCGTATCTGGATCAGCTTGCGCGAATTGCCGGCGGGCAGTAGTTCCGAATTCCCGGTTCGGAGTTCCGCCTTCAGGCGGCTTTCTTCGGAGGATTCCTCATCTCGCCATCTCGCCCCAACTCCACGAAAAACCGCCTGAAGGCGGAACTCCAAACGAAACTGCGAGCACCTGCGAGGTCTGCGTGATCCTCGGCGGTGTAATCCTCTTTTTTGTGGCGTTCTCCATCAGCCTTTGCGGCACGGCGCTGGCCAAGCGTTATGCGCTGCGATTGGGGCTGATGGACGATCCTGGACATCGGAAAGTGCACACCGTGCCGACACCGCGCAACGGCGGAATCGGAATCTTCTGGGGATTTGCGCTTCCGCTGATCGTCGCCATTCTGGCCGTCGCGTTCATCGCTCCAGCCGGCAGTTCCGGGATTACGGTGCTGGGTTGCCGCGTTCCGGATTCCGTCGCGCTTCATCTGCCCGGCATGCGGCACGACATTCCGCTGGCCATTCTTTTTCTGGTCGCCACCTTCGGGATGCATGTGCTTGGGCTGCTGGACGACCGCAAGGCGATGGCGCCGTGGCCGAAGCTTCTGGCGCAACTCGCCATTGCCGCGGTGCTGGTGATTGGCGGCGAATATTTAGTCGGAACCGGCGCCTTTCGCGTGGTGACGTTCCTCGGCTTCATTCCCTCCGCGATCGTCTCGATCTGCTGGATCGTCGCCCTGACCAACGCGTTCAATTTCCTCGATAACATGGATGGCCTCTCCGCCGGGATCGCCTTCATCTGCGCCGCGATGTTCCTGATCGCCGCCGTCTTCAATGGCCAGTGGTTTATCGCCGCGCTGCTTCTGCTGTTCATGGGCTCGACGCTCGGCTTTCTCTGCTTTAACTTTCCGCCGGCGTCGATTTTCATGGGGGACGGCGGCTCGATGGTGCTGGGATTCATCCTCTCGGTGCTCACGATCCGCACGACGTATTACGAGACCGGGCGGCAATGGTACGCGGTGTTCATGCCGGTCTTCGTGATGGCGGTGCCGCTGTACGATCTGATCATTGTGAGCGTGCTGCGTCTGATGAAGGGACGCAGCCCGATGCAGGGGGACACGAATCATTTTTCGCACCGGCTGACGCGGCATGGGTTTTCGAAGCGCGGCGCGGTGCTCGTGATCTACGGCGTGACGCTGGCCACGGGCATTACGGCGCCGCTGCTGGCACGAGTGGATGACACGAGCGCGATTCTTCTGGCCGTGCAGCTTCTGGGAATGCTGGTGGTGATTGGGTTGCTGGAGCGCGTGGGAGAGCACACGCAGTGAGCACGTCTGCGACTCCATCCGCCGCTCCGCCCTTCGCGAAAGGCCGCCTGCATGTGCTGGCGATTCTTCTGCTGCTGGGGCTGCTGCTGATTCTGTCGCTGCGGCTCACGATGACGGAGTCGCTGTATCAGGCATACCAGCAGGTGAGCGCGATGTTCGGGGCGCGTCTTCATCCGCCGGGAGACGTGATTGCGCCTGAAATTGGCCCGGCGGTGACGTTGGGGCTTTCCGCTGTCACGCTCGTGCTTGCCGCGATTGTTGCGGGAGTTGCCACTGCGGCGCGGGCGATCACTTCCGGAAAGATGCTGCGATTCTGTTTGATCGCTGCGATTCTGGGCCTCGGCATGTTTTCCACGCTGCAGGCGGATAACCGCTTTGCTGCGCTTGTCGGGCTCTGCGACATCGCCGGCGCGCTCGTCGGCGCGTGGGCCGTGGGGCTGCTTTGTCATCCCACTCTTCTCGGCTCCGCGGGGCGGAGGATTGTGACGGCGGCGCTCATTTCGGTTCTCGCCGTGTGGATCGCGAAGGGGCTGTATCAGCGGGCCGTCGAGATTCCGGACACGATCGACTACTACACGCATCACCGCGAAGAATCGCTCGCCGCGCAGGGGATGAGCCCGAATGATCCCGGCGTGCGGCTCTATGAAGCGCGGATGATGAGCAAGGAAGTCGCGGGGTACGTGACGCTCAGCAACGTGATGGGGGCGGGGATGATCGGGCTGCTGGCGGCGCTGGCGGGAATTCTGGCGGCGCGAATGGCCGGGACCGTCG
Organism: Phycisphaerae bacterium; assembly: GCA_035524355.1. Taxonomy (GTDB): domain Bacteria; phylum Planctomycetota; class Phycisphaerae; order WQYP01; family WQYP01; genus DATKPA01. Next base: position 9,372 of record DATKPA010000039.1, read on the forward strand.
AGGAGGTGGCCGATCCGACCACCGCCGCAAGGAAGCGGGACAAGTCGAAATCCGCCGCAGCCTCGGTCGAAATCCCGGTCACGTCGCTGCTGCTTTTTTTCGCCGTGCTGCTCCTGCCGCTGGGACTGATTACGCTGTTTCTCACGCAGAGTCGCGGCGGATCGATCCTTGCGGTGGTGTGCATCGTCGCGATTTTTCTGGGCGGGTATTACTGGACGAGAATCGTCACGCATCGGCGTATGATTGTCGCCGGCTCGCTCCTTTTCCTGGCCATCGCGGCGGCCGGGGTGCTCGCCTTCGGCATCACCCACGATCGCCTCCCCTCCAAGAGCCTCATGTTCCGCTGGCATTACTGGACTGCCTCCGCGAGCCTCATCAAACGATTCCCCATCACCGGCGTCGGGCTGAACAACTTCGGTGATTACTACGCCTCGGTAAAACGGCTCTCTTCGCCGGAGACCGTGCAGGACCCGCACTCGTTCTTTGTTCGCCTCGCATCGGAAATGGGGCTGCCCGCGGCGATCCTGATCGGCCTTCTCATTTTCTGGTCAGCCCTCTCCGCCACGCGCGTTCCCGCCGAGCCCGACGTTCCCGCCTCACCGGAGCAATCCCGCAGGCTCCAGCAACTCGCGATCCTCTTCTGCCCGCTCTGGTGGCTGCTGCACCTGCTCATCGCGGAAACGTCCGAGGCTTATTCCGTCATCCTCTCGTTTCTCGCCGCCGTCATCGCTTTCGCCGGATGGTCGATAGCGGCGGGACTCCTCTCGCGGCTGAACGCTCGCGGCTTGCGCGTGATTACGATCGCCCTGCTGCTCGGGGCCATGGGCATGTTCGTGTACGACCAGATCAACATGGCCCTCGTGACCGGGCCGGTCGCGATGCTTTTCTGGTTCATGCTCGCCGCGGCCGACTCCTACGATGCGCCGGCGCAACGCCCGGGCCTCCTCAAGCCGTTCGGCTTTGCCGCGGCCGTCGTTCTCTTCGCTGCCGCGGTTTGCATTGCCGTGCTCGCGTGGATGCCTGCGCTCAACGGCACCATGCCCTGGGATGCGCGCCCATGGATCGACCGCTACATCACCGCGGCCTCGCTGCCGCCGCAGGATTTCACGGCCGCCAGGACCTCTCTCACCGAAGCGATTGCCCGCGATCCCCGTTCCGTCGCCCTGCGCCGCCAGATGATGCTTCTGAAGGAACGACTCCACGAACCGGTCGATGAAGACGCCCGTGAAATCCTGGCGCTCGATCACGCCGACATGCATCTCCGGCTCAACATTGCCACCGAGAATTCCTCCCTCCCGTTGCCCGAACGCATCCGTATTCTGAAGGATGTGCTTTATCTGGACGACCAGTTGCCGACGGACGAAGTAACCCGATTGTCCGGCAAGGAAAGGTCTGAAGTGCAGGCGATGATTAAGCAGGTCGAATCGGCCACAGTTCCCGCCACCGCCCCACGTGCGAAATAGCCATGCGGTTCACACTTTACACGCTAGCCCCGAGCGTCTTCAGAACCCGTAGCGCTCGCCGCTGGATTCCGGCGATCCCCCGATCGTCTCGTGCACCGACATCGGCGCCGTCACGACGAGTTGGCCCATGAAATAGCTGATGGAAGCAGTGCCGCCGTTTTCCTGCCAGATCGTCGGCCGCACCATGGTTCGAATCAGTGTCACCAATTGATCCGCGCGCTGCTGCGAGGTCTGCTGTGTCTGTTGGCTGTTGGTGTCGGTGAAGAGCCCCGAGCCTCCGCCGCCGCCCTGTGAACCCTGCTGCGTCGCCTGCGTCAAGCTCAATGTCGGCGGCGCGGACGTGACCGGCGGCAGCACCAGGTCCGCCACCGAATAGGTGCGCGTCACCAGCTTCCGATCGGCCGCCTCCTGCGTCGTCACCTCGATGACATTCTGATCCACGCTCATCGTCAATGCCGTGTTGGGCGATGCCTGATCCAGCGCCAGTTGCAGCACCTTCCGAAGCGTCAATCCCCGCACCTGCAGCGTCACCGGCGCATCCTTGCCCACACCGGCCCCGGTCAGCGTGTTCCAATCCACCACGATGTTCGCTCCGGAAACGTTGCGCAGAAAGTCGATCACGCGATCGATGCCGACGCCGTCCACATTCACGTCCGGCATGACCTCGTCGAGCGCCCAGCGCGCATTCACCGCCGGATGAATACCGACTGCCGGCAAGGTGGTCCCCTGGTCCGCCCCCATCGCCGCTGCCGTCATCAGAACCGACCCAATCGCCAGTATCGCAACGCGCTTCATACCCGCCTCCAAGGAAGCCCCGCTCCCACCGGAAGGCATTATACCTATTTCCCCCACCCCGCCCCACCCTCTGCCGCCCTCTGAATTTCCGCATAACGCTGGGCCGCCTCATTCCGCCAGCGCTCCTTTAACCGGGCCTGCAGATGCTCCAGGAAGGCCCGCTTTTCTCTGGACGTCGGCGAATATTCGTCCGCGACCGCCTGCTGGTCCTGCGGACTCGCTGAAATCACCCGCGCCGGTCCGTCGACCAGTCTTCCCTCCTGCACCTTCGTCGGCACAAACGTCGGCAATTCGCCGAATCGCGCCAGCAGTTCCGGCGGATCGCCCGCCCGCTTCACGGCCCCCCGCGCCGCCATCAGCGCCTGGTAATTGTCGACCATCGCCGCCTTGATCAGATCGCCGATGAAAATCGTGCGGAATTTGGCCCCGTCGGCGGGGTTCGGTTTCAACTGCTCCGTCGCGCCGAACGGATTGGTCGGATCCGTCATGTACTGCGATTCTTTTTCGTACAACTCCGGTAACACCGTCATCCGCCCCAGCCCGCTATGCACCGGCCCGCCCGGTGTTCCCGGCCGAAATACCCACAGCCTTTGCCCGGCCGGCGAAATCACGAACTGGATGAAGTGCGCCGCCAGTTCCGCGTGCGGCGCTCCCTTGAACATCGCGATCGGATCCGCATCCACCGTCGAGCCTCCCTCCGGCACGATGAATCCCGCGATCCGCGGCCCCACCCGCACGATCTGCTTGCGCGCGAAAAAATCGATCGTCGCTCCCGCAATCGCCTCCGCCGATCCCACATCGTACGCCGGATCGGACCCCGTATCCCGCAGCACCCCGGCATTGGCAAACATCTGCGTCAGCACCCGCCACCCCTTCTCCCACCCGTACTGCTGCAGCACCATTTCGTAACTCGTCCGCACCGAGCCCGACTTCGACGGATCCCCCAACGACAACCGGCCGTACCAGTCCGGCCCCGCGATGTCTTCCCAATACCGCGGCGTCTTCAACCCCAGTTCCGCGATGCGGTCCTTGTTGATCGCGATGCCGAAGTTCGACATCGTCGCCGCGATCCAGTTGTCGCCGGTCCCGTGCAACGGACTCCCGTGAATGTCCGCCGGCACCTGCGCCAGGACTTCCGCAGGCAAATCAGGCTTCTGCAGAAACCCCTGCGCGTTCAAATCGCTGAACGTCCGCGACCCGCCGCCCCACATGATGTCGTACCCCGCACTCGTTCCGGCGGCATAATTCGCACTCAGCGCCTTGACGATATTTCCCGTCCCGCCGCCGCCGAGGTCGGCCCAATTCAGGTTGACATCGCTTCCATATTTCTCGCGGTGCCAATTTTCAAACGCAATTGCAAACTCGCGCCGAATATCCGACCCGTGCGGCGAAACGATGATCAGTTGCGCCCCTCCTCCGCCGCCGCCCGCCTTCTTGTCGCACGAAACCATCCCCGCCGCCAAGACGATTCCCAACGTGCACCACAACCAGCAAACCAGCGTCTTCACCACAGCTCCCAAAAATCTCAGATTATGCAATCATACTTCGGAAAAGCATTGCTTGCGCACCCGGAACTCCGTATCTTACATGCGTTTGCACAGCACAAACATGTAAAGAAATGATGAAGAACCTGATGTTTTTTAATTAAGGCCCGCAACCGACACGCTGGGTCGCTTCATCGCTGCGCACAGATGTAACTCGTGAGGTCCCATGAGCCAGACAGACTCGATATTGCCCTACGCCTCTTCGCCGGCTGGCGCATCAGACCCACTTCCTGATCGTGGCCCATACCCCAGAGGCTTCCGCCCCCGCCGCGGGATTAACTGGGGCTACCTCGGCCTTCTTTACACCTCCTTCTATCTTTGCCGCTACAACCTCTCCGTCGCCAACAAGTCCATCGCCGATCAATACCACTTTTCCTACACGCAGATGTCGGAGATCATCTTCGCCTCCACCTTCGTCTACGCATTCGGACAGATTTTCAACGGCCTCATCACCGACCGCATCGGCGGAAAGGCCGCCATGCTCATCGGCGCCGCCGGCACCGTCACCATGAACCTCCTCTTCGGCGCCGCCTCCATCTGGGGAATCCTTGGCCTCTTCATCGCCATCCGCGCCATGGATGGCTACTTTCAGTCCTTCGGCGCCCCCGGCATGACCAAAATCAAAACCGCCTGGTTCGTCAAAACCGAGCGCGGCGGTTTTGCCGGCATCTTCGGCTTCATGATCAATCTCGGACGCCTTGGCATCTTCACTTTCGGCCCGGCGCTTCTCTCCGGATTCCTCCTCTTCGGAATGATCCGCGTCGACCCTCTCCAGTGGAAATGGATCTTTTGGGGACCCTCCATTGTCTGCGCACTCGTCGCTCTCGCCATGCATTTCGGCGTCAAGGAAACCCCCGAAGAATGCGGCTTTTATCCCGTCGAGGAATACCACCCCGCCGCGCCTGCGCTCTCGCAGATCATCCGGCGCATCATCGTCGGCCTCTTCATCGCTGCCGCCTTCATCTCCATTTTCTGGCTCTACCACCTCAACAAGATCGGTACGATGGACATGGGAGTCGCCGTCCTCGCCGCCATTCTCCTCATCTTCATCACCCTCCACATCATGGCCCGCGCGTTCAAGCCGGACCCCGAATACATTCGCACCGCCGCGGAGCACGCCGTTTCCACCACACGCGTCGATTTTCGCACCGCCTTGAAATTGATCGTCGCCAACCCCGCTGTCTGGATCGTCGCGGGCGCCTACGCCTGCACCGGCGCCGTCCGCAACCCCATCGACCAGTGGTTCCCACGCTACATGCAGGAAGCCCAGCACACCGACATGAAGTCCACGATCTTTCAGGTGCTCGCGTTCCTCATCCCCTGCACCGCCTCCGCCGGCTCGCTCCTCTCCGGCTGGATTTCCGACAAATTCTTCGCCGGCGCCCGCGCCCCCGTTGCCGCCGTCCTCTACATCATCGAAACGGTCATCGTCATCGGCGCCATTTTCTTCGCCACCACCCCCTGGTCCGCCGCCATTTTCTTCACCGCCCTCAGCTTCACCTGCAACTCCACCCACTCCATCCTCGGAACCGCCGCCGCCATGGACATCGGCGGCCGAAAAATGACCGGCTTCGCCTCCGGCGTCATCGATTCTTTCCAGTACTTCGGCGCCACCATCGGCCTCTGGATCCTTGGCCCCCTTCTCGACGCCTTCGGCTGGAAATCCTACTTCCCCTACATGGTCCCCTTCGGCCTCATCGGCTTCTTCCTCATGGTCTTCTTCCGCAAAACCATCGCGAAGAACTCACACCGTTGAAGAAATGCGGACTCACTTCCGCACGCCCGCCCCGCTCCGTTATTCAGTCATTGGTCATTTGAATTTGATTCGTCATTCGTCATTCCCCACCACCATCACATCCCCGGCGTTCACATACAACGTCATCGCCTCCCCCCCCACGCTCGGCCGCACATACCGTGGATTCATCTCAAACGCCTTCACGCGTTGCCCCCCGGCTCCCCCCCCTACCTCCACGACATGCTCCGCCATCTCCCCCAGGTAGGTCGTCGAGACCCGCTTGCCCTCAATCCGATTCGCCATCGCCCCCCCACCGCTCAGCCCAATCGCCTCCGGCCGAAACGCCGCCAGCACCTTCTGATTCGCCGCCACGGATTTCTTCTGCGCCGCCACCGCCGCCACCATCGGCCCGACCGCTGTCTTGAGCGTTATCATCGACCCGTTCACCGACTCCACCGTCGCCGGCAGGAAATTCGACTCCCCGATAAAGTCCGCCACAAACTTCGACACCGGATGCTTGTACAGATCCGCCGGCGTCCCCGTCTGCTGCAGCTTTCCCGATTTCATCACGGCGATCCCATCAGCCATCGAAAGCGCTTCCTTCTGGTCGTGCGTCACGTAAATCGCCGTGATGCCCGTCGCCTTCACGATCCGCCGAATCTCCGTCCGCATCTCCAGCCGCAGCTTCGCATCCAGGTTCGACAGCGGCTCATCCAGCAGCAGGCACTTCGGCCGAATCGCCAACGCCCGCGCCAACGCCACGCGCTGCTGCTGACCGCCCGACAACTGGTTCGGCTTCCGATCCTTCAAGTGCCCCATCTGCACCATTTCGAGCGCCTCGTCCACCCGCTTGGCCCGGTCCGCCCCCTTCACCTTCCGCACATCCAGCCCGAACCCCACGTTGTCCGCAATCGTCATGTGCGGCCACAATGCGTACGACTGGAACACCATCCCCGTGTCGCGCTTGTAAGGCGGCACGTACGTCATGTCCTCGCCATCAAATGCGATGTGCCCCTCTGTCGGCATTGTGAATCCCGCGATCATCCGCAGCAGGGTCGTCTTCCCGCACCCCGACGGCCCCAGCAGAAAGAACAACGAACCTGAAGGAATCTTCAGCGTTACCCCATCCACAGCCGCAGTTGTCCCCCCCCCTGCGCCGTGCCCGCCATGCGTTGGAAAGCGCTTGGACACACTCTCGATATCGATCGCAACCATAAAACTCCCGAGACACCTGAGAACACCTGCAGCACGTAATTGCGGCGGAAACAAAATCCTACCCGAACCCCTCATTTCCGGGAAATTCCTACATCCCTATTGACCGGCTTTCCATGCTTGAGTTAAACTTTTCTTAACTCATCGCTCTTCCGGCGCATTTCCTCACTTTGGAATGCCTATCATATGAGCGAGTTGATACGGGGTGCCTGGAGCAGGCACGCCGGTTTAATCCAGTTCACCCCATCGCTTTACGGCGATGTCTTGTGTTCTGGACAATCCGCCCCGCGGATTGAGATAGATCGAACAGATTGGTGAAACGTTTAAGGCCCGGCCGTTCCAAAAAAGCGGCTTTTTCCTTCAAAAACCAGGGCCCAGGCTTATCCAAATCATGCGGCACAGCGGACAGGATATCTTGACAGTTTGCCCTGCAAACGCCGATTCCCCCCGGCGCGGGCCAGTCATCGGAGCCTTGCGACTCCTTCCCCGGGATGAGGCGCCCCCCGGCGCGACAGTCCCACTTCCTTGCCGCCGTGCCTGACAGATAAGAGCCGTTCTCACCCGCCTGCTTCTGATCCGTTTCAAAACTCTGGCCGGATAAAACCGTTCATCTCGCGCCCGACTCGGGTCCGTGATTGTCGCCCTCTCCTCCCCTATCGACCGCCGCAACGCGCTGTGCAATTGCGGCCCAGTCATTCAACCAAGCGCCGGTTTCCTCTCATGCCCGGCGCCTGTCGAGAGGGTTTTACAATGAGCAGCCCCCTAGTCATCGCAATCTCCGCCCTGCCACTGGCGGAAATTGACGCAACCAGCGTGGCCATCGGCGCCGTCGCCGGAGTCGTCGTCGGAATCATCATCACTTTCATCCTCCTGAAAACCGCCGCCGGCAACGCCTTCAAGAAGAGCAAATCCGACGCCGAAGGAATCATCGCCAAGGCCAGGTCCGACGCCGCTGAATCGATTAAGAAAGCCGAAGTCGACGCCAAGGCCGAATACCTCCGCATCAAGGAATCCGCCGAGAAGGAAGTCGAAGGCACCCGCAAGGAAATGCGCGAGCAGGAACAACGCCTCCAGAAACGCGAAGACATTCTCGACCGCAAGCTCGACACCCTTGGCATCAAGGAGAAGAACCTCGAAGGCCTCGAACGCAGCCTCACCGATCGCAAGAAAAACGTCGAAGCCAAGGAAAAGCAGCTCGACGATACGCTGACCCAGCAGAAAGACATGCTCCTGCGCATCACCAACATGAGCGTCGAGGAAGCCCGCCAGTTGCTGCTCAGCCGCATCGAAAACGAAATTCGCCACGACACGGCGATGATGGTCCAGCGCATTGAAGATCAGGCGAAGGATGAAGCCAAGCAGAAAGCCACCAACATCCTCCTTCAGGCCATGCAGCGCTACGCCGCCGAGGTCACCAGTGAAGGCACCACCAAGTCCGTCGAGATTCCCAGCGACGACATGAAGGGCCGGATCATCGGCCGCGAAGGCCGCAACATCCGCGCCTTTGAACAGGCCACCGGCGTGGACGTCATCATCGACGACACCCCGGGCGTCATCACCGTCAACTGCTTCGACCCCGTCCGCCGCGAAGTCGCCAAGATTACGATGGAAAAACTCATTGCCGACGGCCGCATCCACCCGGCCCGCATCGAAGAAATCGTCGATTCCACGCAGAAAGAAATCGAAAACAACATCCGCCAGATGGGCAAAAAAGCGATCCTCGAGTGCAACATCCAGGGCATGCACCCGAAGGTCGTCGAACAGATCGGCCGGCTCCACTACCGCACCAGCTACGGCCAGAACGTCCTCCGCCACTCCGTCGAAGTCGCGTTCCTCAGCCAGATGATCGCCGATGAACTCGGCCTCGATGGCGCCCTCGCCCGCCGCGCTGGTCTCCTCCACGACATCGGCAAATCGATGGACCACGACCAGGAAGGCGGCCACCCCGCCCTCGGCATGGAGTTCGTCCGCAAATTCAACGAAACCGAAGCCGTCCTCAACGCCATCGGCGGCCACCACAACGACATCCCCGCCACCACGCCCTACACCCCGATCATCATGGCCGCCGACGCCATCTCCGGCGCCCGCCCCGGCGCCCGCCGCGAAACCCTCGAACGCTACATCAAGCGTCTGCAGGAGCTCGAAGGCATCGCGACGAGTTTCCCGGGCGTGCGCCAGGCCTTCGCCATCCAGGCCGGCCGCGAGGTGCGCGTGATCGTCGACCCCGAACGCTGCGACGACGCCACCTCGAAGCTCATCGCCCGGGACATCGCCAAGCGCATCCAGGCCGAGATGACCTACCCCGGCGAAATCCGCGTGACGGTCCTCCGCGAAGTCCGCGCCGTCGACTTCGCCCGCTGAGTCCCGCAAATCCGCACAGAAACCCGAGGAGCCCCGGATGGAAATCCGGGGCTCTTTTGTGCGCATCGCAAATTCCCCTTGCCCTACCGTAACCATTCCGGTTACACTCGTAACCATTATGGTTACACCCACCGACAGTCTCGCCGCAACGCTCTTTGGTAAAACCCGCCAGGCAATTCTTGGGCTTTTCTTCACTCACCCCACAGAATCTTTCCACCTCCGCCAGGTAGTGCGGCTTACGGGCGCGGGTCTGGGCCCCGTCCAGCGAGACCTCGCCGCCCTCACTCGCGCTGGAATTCTCACGCGACTCCGCAAAGGCATTCACGTCCTCTATCAGGCCAATGCATCCTCTCCGGTCTTCGAAGAACTCAAAAGTCTCGCTCTCAAGACCGTCGGCGCCGCCGAAATTCTCCGCGCCGCACTGCAGCCTTTCGCTGAACAAATCCGCGCGGCCTTTCTCTACGGCTCCATGGCACGCGGTGAGCAACACGCCGAAAGCGATGTGGATCTCCTTGTGATCTCCGACACGCTTACCTTGCAGAAAATCGTTGCCGCCCTCCGCCACGCCGAAAGGAAAATGGGCCGCGAAATCAATCCGATGCTCTACCATCCTGATGAATTCCGGAAAAAAATTCGAGAAAAACACCATTTCCTGACCCGCGTCATGTCCCAGCCCCGGCTCCTCCTCGTCGGAGACGACCGTGAGCTTGGCTGAATGGGTCAAATTCGGCTGGCTGCGTACCCATGCACCGACGCAGACAGAGATCCACGAACTGCTCGCCGTCGCCGACCGCGATATTCACGACGCCCAAACCCGTGGCCTCAGCACCGACTGGCAGTTCGGAATTGCCTACAATGCCGCGCTTCAACTTGCCCGCGCCGCCCTGCTCGCCGCAGGCTATGACACGCAGAAGGGCGACTCTCACCATTTCCGCGCCATCGACTCCCTCCAATTTACCCTCCGGTTCGACGGCCCTTCCATCGCAATGTTTCAAACCTTTCGTAAAAAGCGCAGCGCCGGCGTTTATGAGGCCACTGGCATGATTTCCGATGCCGACGCCAAAGAAATGCTTGCGCTCGCGAAAGACCTCCGCGCCCGTGTTCAGAATTATCTGAACAAGAATCATCCTGACCTTGCCTGATGGGCCTCGCTGCGAATCCCATTCCAACAGGATCGCACCGTCGTCCCCATCACCTTTAATCTCAAGAACATACCGCTGCCATAGGCGTTCACCCCTCTGCAAGCCTCAAAAACGAATCTTCTCGCGGCCCCGCTATGCCGTTCGGAATACCCCCCTTCAGTAGCACGCCCGAAATCTCCAAACTTTAATTTGAATTCCCTAACCCGGATCGCAAGAATACGTCTATTCCAAGGCGGTCGGAGAACAGCGAGTTCGCACGGAGCGACTCTCACGTTCCAGCGTCACGATTCACCCTTCCGTGGAACCTGACATGCTCACTGGCTTTCTCCCCCTGGCTCTCACGGGCGGCCCCCGCCTTCAACTCGCCTCGCCCGCTGCTACCTCGCGTCTCACCGCGCTCGACGCCACCCGCATCTTCGCCACCCTCGGCGTCATCTGGTTCCACACCATCGAATGCGATTCCCTCCACCCCTCCGGCGTCCTCGGCCGATACTCCGTCTCCTTCTACACCCTCGCCGCAATCCTCTTCCTCGTCCTCTCCTCCTTCCGCCGCCAACGCCTCTTCACCACCTATGCCATCGACCGCCTCCGCCGCCTCGGCCTCCCCTTCGTCGCCTGGAGCATCCTCTCCTTCCTCACCATCTACTCCCTCAACAACCTCGGTTATCACATCGACCTTCCCGAGCTCTCCCCCAATCTCCTCCTCGACGGCGGCACGCTCCACCTCTGGTATCTCCCCTTCCTCCTTATCGCCAGTCTCCTCGTCTATCCCCTCGCCCGCTGGATGCACAACAACCGCAAACGCCAGTACGCTCTCGCCCTCGCCGCCGCCGTCGTCGCCCTCGCCCTCGATCTCAACCTGCTCGACTGGATTCCCGTCCCGAGCTTCTCCCTCCTGAAACGCTTCCTCGATCTCTCCAGCTACCGCTGGTCCGCCGTTTACTGGGGCATCGCCGTCGCCGTCCTCTGGCACAACAACCTCATCCCCTCGCGTTTCCTCAAGCCCCTCGCCCTCCTCGGCGCCATCGCCCTCGTCGCCCTCACCATCTACCAGTGGAACTTCGGCCTCGTCTCCCAGCTCAAAACCTACGGCGGCCTCGGACTCCTCTTCATCGCCCTCGCCCCCTGGCAAACCCGCTTCGTCCACCTCCTCGCCCCCATCGGCCGCCTCTCCGCCGGCATCTACTTCGCCCACATGCCCGCCCTCTACATCGTCCGTTATCTCCTCTCCCTCACACCTAACCCCCCCACCGACGCCGCCCGCGATTACGCCACCTTCGCCATCGCCACTCCCGCCTCTATCCTCTTCATCTACGCCCTCGCCCAGGTCCCCGCCCTCCGCTGGCTGGCCGGCATCGATTCCCCGCGCCAAACCCAGCCTCAACCATTTGCTGTTCCGCAGGCCGAATCCATCGCCCGTGCCGCCTGATCTCCCTCTCGCACGCCCCTCACCTCTCCCTCAACACCTCCCCCACCATCTGCGCCAGCGCCCGCGGTGAAAACGGCTTCTGCAGAAAATTCACCTCGTCCTGCAGTATCCCCTGCCGCACCACCGCATCCTCCGTGTATCCCGAAATGTACAGCACCTTCAAACCCGAATGCCGTTCCCGCAGCCGCTCCGCCAGCACCCGCCCCCCGATCCCCGGCATCACCACATCCGTCACCAGCAGATCAATCTCCCCGATGCTCTCCTCCACCAGCTTCTCCGCCTCCTCCCCGTTTCGCGCATCCATCACCCGAAACCCCTGCTCCACCAGCACCCGCCGCGCCAGCGACCGCAGCGCCTCCTCGTCCTCCACCAGCAGTATCGTCGCCGAACGTCCCTTCCCCTCCGACTCGACGCCCTCAGCCCTTCCCCATTCGGCCGCTGCCTCCGCCCGTGGCAGGTAGATCCAGAACGTTGTCCCCGCATCCACCTTGCTCTCCACCTCAATATGACCCCCGCTCTGCCGAACGATCCCATGCACCATCGCCAGTCCCAACCCCGTCCCCTTCCCCGGCGGCTTGGTCGTGAAGAACGGCTCGAAGATCCTCTCCCGCACCTCCGGCGTCATCCCTGTCCCCGTATCCGACACGATCAGCACCGCATATTCCCCCGCCGCCACCCCATGCAGCCGCGCCGCATGCCCATCCATCGCCACATTCTTCGTCTCAATCCGCAGCCGTCCGCCCCGCGGCATCGCATCCCGCGCATTCACCACCAGGTTCATCAACGCCTGTTCCATCTTCCCGATGTCCGCCTTCACACTGATCAGCGTCGGGCACAAGTCCCTCGTGAACTCAACGTCCTCCCCCACCAGCATCTCCAGCATTTTTTCCGTCCCATGCACCACATCATTCAGATTCAACGCCATCGGCGCCATCACCTGCTTCCGGCTGAACGCCAGCAGTTGATTCGTCAACGCCGCCGACCGCTCCCCCACCTTGATGATCTCCAGCAGAGACTCCCGGTTCGGATCCTCCGGCTGCATCGAATCCAGAATCATGTACGCGTAGCCAAACAGAATCGTCAACTGGTTGTTGAAATCGTGCGCCACCCCCCCCGCCAGTTGCCCGATCGCCTCCATCTTCTGCGCCTGCCGGAACTGCTCCTCCACCAGCGCCCGCTCCCGCTGCTGCACAAATCCATCCAGCGCAAAAGAAACGCTCGGGATAATCTCCTTCAGCGTCGTCACCAGGTCTTCCGTAAAAAATCCCGGTTCGCCCGCATACAGGCTGAGCGTAGCGACCACTTTTCCATCTTCCTTCAGCGGAAATGAGGCCGACGCCCCGATTCCGGACCGCTTCGCATCCTCTCGCCACGGCATCATCGACGCCTCTTGCATGAAATCGTTAACCACATGCGCCTCACCCGTGAGAAAGGCCCGGCCCGTCGGGCCTCGCGACCTTGCATCATTTTCGTCCAGGGAAATCAAGATCCGATTCATATATCCCCCATCGCTCCCCGCCCACGCCGCTATTATCACTTTGGTCCCCTCCCGCACCCCCACCCACGCAAACCGGAAGCCGCCCGTCTCCACCGCCACCCGGCAGATCTCCCGAAAGAGTTCATCGCTCGATCGGCACCGATTCACCGCCGCGTTCATCCGCGACAGCATCACATACAACTTCGTCCGCAGCGCCAACGCATTCTCTGCCGCCTTCCTCTCCGTGATGTCGCTGATGATCACCCCCACCCCGATGATCTCCTCCTTCAACCGCACCGGATAGTAACTCACCAGCCGATGCCACACCGACTCCTCTCCCTCCCGCAGCATCCCGCTCACTTCATGATTCAGTATCGTCTCCCCAGCCAGCGCCATGCCGTACAGCGGCTCCAGCAACGGCCAAAGCCCCGGCACCACATCCTGCACCCTCTTCCCCACCAATTCCGATGCCGTTCCCTTCAGATGCGCGATCTCCATCAGCGCGCTGTTCGCTCGCAAATACCGAAAATCCCGGTCCACCAATGCAAACCCCACCGGCGCTTTCTGCCACAACGCCTCCAGAAGCGCCAACTGTTCATCCACTTCCAGTCGAAATTCCGATCCCATCTTCACGACCCCTGCGATGCGAGTAATGCTATCGCTCCTCTGCCCACTCCCTTCACTCTTCCGGCATGCAACGGGCCGGCACTTCCATCTCTCGACCCCTCACGCCTCCGGTGCCGGCATCTCCGCAATGAATCCCGCCAGCTTCGCCGCCGTCGGACTCTCCGCGTTCCTCACATAATATCCGCTCGTCCCCACTCCCATCGCCAGACTTTCTTCCAGATTCATCCCCAGCAACTGCCCCGCGCAGAACCCCGCATTGAAATGATCCCCAGCCCCCGTCGAAATCTTCGGCTGCACAATAAACGGCCCCGCCATCTCCGCGCTCCCCTCCCTGTTCGCCGCCGCCGCCCCTTTCCGCGGATGCACCACCACCGTCCCCAGGTTCAACTTCTCCCGAATCCTCACCGCATACTCCACAATCGCCCCCTCCGCCCCCTCCGCATTCTCCTGCTTCGACAATCCCAGCGCGCCCGCCACCTGCTGCGCCTCTGACAGATTCAACCCCAAAATCACATGCACCTTCTCATTCACCTGCGTCAGCATCGCCAGCGCCTCCCGCAAATCCTCCACCAGCCGACGCTCCGGATCCGCCAGATCCACGAATATCCGCCGCGGCTTGTTCGACAACTTCGGCACCACCTCCAGCAGCACCCGCCGCCACACCTCCGTCATGTGCGGCAGCATCGTCCAGTTCACCAGCCCTATCAGCGTCGACCGCTCCATCAGCTCCACCAGCCGATCCATCCCCACCGCCGACACCATCCGGTCAAACGTCACATCATTCAACGGCCCCATGTTCCCCAGCATCACCTTCCCATCGGCGAACTCCAGCGCATTCGTGTGCGCCGGCTCCGCAAATGAAATCACCTCCGCCCGCTTCGCAAATTCCTGGAACACCGGATGCACCGTCGGCACACCCAGGTTCCCGATGTACGTCGTCCTCCACCCCATCGCCGCCAGCGCATTCCCCATGATCGGACCATTCCCCCCCAGCTTCTGCTGCTTCACCACCAGCTCAAAATTGCAGCTCTGCCCCGCCGCCGCCAGAATCTTCCCGCCCCATTGTGCGATCGTCGTGATCCGATCGTATTTCTCGTGCGATGTCCGCTTATCCACGACATCAATAATTTCATCCACAAAACCGTCCAGCCCCACCAGCACCCGCACCGCCCCCAGATCCCCCCCCAGCACCGCCCCCGCGAGCTTCTTCTCCACCGACGCACACACTTCCTTCCGTGACGCCATTGGTCATCTCCTCGCATTTGAATCGCGCCGATCATATCGGAGGGCTTCTCCCCCATCCACCGCACGCCCGCCACTCATCTCCGACAATCGCATTTCAACTCACCACACGCTCACCACAACCCCGCTGAAGCCGCCCCTGTTTCTTCTCATCCCGATCCAAACCGCTTGAATTCCCCCCTCCCCCACCCGCCACACACGCAACCAAACATAAAATGCAATCAACTTGCATTTCACCCGGCGATCTGTATCCTATGTGCATCTTGATTGCATCTGCACCAATCTTGCGAAAGTCCCCATGCGTCCCCCCCCTTCACATCCCCGAGCCTTCACACTCATCGAACTCCTCGTCGTCGTCTCCATCATCGCCCTTCTCATGGCCATCCTCCTCCCCTCCCTCGGCAAGGCCCGCGAACGCGCTCGCACCACCCGCTGCCTCGCCAACATGAAGGGCATGCAATTCGCCTCCTTTCTCTACTCCCAGGAGAACGACGGCCACATGATCCAGGCCGGCCTCGCCCACGTCGGCGGCGCGCCCAACCTCTCCGTCGCCTGGATCAACACACTCCAGCAGTACTACACCAACAAGATCCTCGTCCGCTGCCCCAGCGACTTCAGCCCCTACTGGGACACCCCCGTTCCCGGAACCTCCCCGCCGTCTTATCGCCTTACCAGCTACGGCATCAACAACCTTGTCGACCCAGACCTCTATGTCTCCAACTTTTATCCCCCCGGCGCCACTCCCTTCGCGAAGTACGGCAACATCCCCGTCCCCGCCGCCACCATCCAATTCGTCGAAATGGCCCGCACCGGCGGTTTCGCCGCCTCCGATCATCCCCATGTCGAAAACTGGCCCGTGAATCCCATTGTCGTTGCCGCGTCCCAACTCGCCACCGACGCCCATGGCACTCCCAGTGCCAGCAAAGCCTCCCGCGCCAATTACGGCTTCCTCGACGGCCACGCCGAAACCCTCCACTTTGGAGACACCTACACCTCTGTCAACAAAAACAACTACGACCCCGCGGTCGCCAAATAATTGACGCGAGACATCGTGTCTCGCGCTTTCTGAGTCCGGAGAGAGAAAGTAGGAGATTACCCATGCAGGCCAAGTTCCTCACACCCGTTACCCTTGCAGCCGTCACCGTGTTGGGGGCATCCACGCTCTCCGCGCGCGCCGGATTCGAAGGCGACTTCGCCCCCACCCTTTCCGGCAACTCAATCCGTACCGACGCCGTCTCCGACCTCGACGGCTCCACCGCATCCAACGTCCAGATCTTCCAGTACGACCTGGAAGGCGACCCCACCACCCCCGGCTTCACCGAAGACCCCGGGTTCCGCCCCGAACCCGGCAGCGGCCTCCCCGCGAACTCCTACCTCGGTTTCAATGTCGTCACCAGCTTGCTCTACTGGAACGGCACCGGCACCCCCAGCTTCGCCCCCGTCACCGACGCCTCACACCTCGAACTCTACGTCGGCACCCAGTCCCACGTCTTCATCACCGGCAATACCGGCCCTCAGAACGGCTTCGTTATCGCACAACTCTCGTCGCTGGGTTCCGCCCACCAGCACCTCAGCTCACAGATCCTCGGGGCGCCTATGGCCGGCGGCACTTACCTCGACGCCCTCGGCAACACCTACGGGGCTCCGGATGTCGGCGTCTATGCCGTTGGCATCGATGTCGTCGATTCCACAAACAACACCACAAACCCCTTCGACTTCGACTCCGGCACCCGCTGGCTCGTCTATGCCGAGAACGTCGACGACGACACCCTCACCGCTGGCGCCGATTCCTTTGCGGCTCCCGCGCCGGAACCGGCCTCGCTCTCGCTCCTTGGCCTCGGCGGCCTCGCCCTCCTCTCGCGTCGCCGTTCCGCTTAACACGCATCCACGGACAGGGGAGTGCAGCGCCGGTTCAAGCCCGACGCTGCACTCCTGAATTTCTTTTCGCCCGCATGCACTTCCACTTCAAAGGAAAGGCAACACCCATGAATGCCAAAACGCTCGGCCTCGGGGTCCTCAGCACCACCGCTCTCTTCGCTGCATCCTCTCCCGCTCGCGCCGGCTTTCCCGGCGATCTCGTCCCACGCCTCGTTGGCAACACCATCCTCACCGACGGCCTCTCCGACATCGACGGTTCCACCGCCACCGATGTCTCCGTCTTTCAGTGGACCCTCGGCGCCCTCGCCCCCGGTTACACCATGGATCCAGGTTTCCAGCCCCTCTCCCCCAACAACGGCACCAACCTCCCCGCGAGCAACCTCCCTGGCGACTCCTACATCGGCTTCAACGTAACTACCTCCCTTATGTACTGGAATGGCACCGGCACTCCCGCCTTTTCCCCCGTCACCGACGCCACCCAGCTTGAGCTCTACCTCGGCGGCGCCCACCTCTACATCACCGGCACCACCGGTGCGACCGACGGCTTCGTCATTCAGAAACTCACCTCCGCCGGCTCCGGTCACCGACACCTCAACGCCCAGTTCCTCGGCGCTCCCAACCCCAACGGCGCCTACCTCGATAATCTCGGCAACGCCTACGACGCCCCCACCGACGGCATCTACGCCCTCGGCATCACCGTCACCGATGCCGCCTCCCTCACCACCGATCCTAACAATTATCACTCGCTCACCAAGTGGCTCGTCTACAACAACAATCGTTCCGCCTCCGCACTCAGCGCCGGCGCCGCCATCCTCGGTCTCCCCGGCGACGCCACGCTCGACGGACACGTCGATCTCTCGGACCTTTCCATTGTCCTCAACCACTTCGGCCAAAGCACCAACGCCTGGACCGACGGCAACTTCGACGCCCAGCCTACCATCGACCTCACCGACCTCTCCGACGTCCTCAACAACTTCGGAACCTCCATCCCCATCTCCACCACCGCCTCTCCCGCAATCTCCACCCCTGAACCCGCCTCCCTCGCCCTCCTCCTGCCATTCGTTTGGAGTTCCGCCTTCACACGGCGTCACCCGCGCATGCGCAGCACGACCCATTAACGCGCCACATCCCCCCCACATCACCACCGCTTCGCTCGACAATTGCGGTCGCGAAGCGGCTTGCCCTTTCGCGGCGTCCCTTGTCACACATCCCATAACTGTTTACCGACCCAACCGACCTCTTGCTTCTACCGTTCATGCCGAGGCCCACGGCCTTCCCTCTCCAACTTGCCTCTTTCGTGTCGTTCGTGTTTTTCGTGGCAACTTTATGTCGTGGGCGGGGGGGGGAGGGCATTTGTGGCCATTTGTGTTCATTTGTGGGCAATTTACGTCGTCAGGGGGGGGACGGTAATCAGTTACCATGCCATTTACTTTCCCCCTTGAAGTTAGGTTGAAGTAAGGGTAAAATCCCCTCCATCCAATGGAGGGGAAAACGCATGACAGCACGAAAGTACATCCATGCCCGCCTCTCCCCCACCTCCCAAACCTATCCATGCCCGTCCGCCCGCGCTGAACACCTTGCATCAAATCCACAAAATTCGCAAATAAACAATTTAATGTTTTACGCCAAAACACCCCCTCGAATCACCCCCAGGGGGGCGCAGCAAATTGAGTATCTTGGGCGTATTTTGCAAATTTCGCGGGTCAAATTGAGTATCTTCGGGGAAAAACGCAAAATCCTTCTGAGTACCTTCGGCTGGCGCTATCAAAAACGCGGGTTTTTACCCCAACGTCTGGCCAGTGATCATTGGCCACTGACTATTCCGTTTAACGTTTTGCGCCACTCCCCAAATCCGCCCCACCGCACGCCCCTCCCCTTGATTCCCCCCCCGTTCCCCATTACCGTGCACTCGGAGGCCCCATGACCCTCGCCACCGAAAAACACCTCTTCGCCAACCTCGAGCACGTCGCCGCCCGAGCCGTCGATATCCGTCACGACCTCCACCGCCACCCCGAGCTCGGCTACCAGGAAACCTACACCTCCTCCGTCGTCCAGAAAGAACTCGCCCGCCTCAACATCGAATTCACCACCGGCCACGCCGGCGGCACCGGCGTCGTGGGACTGATCAAGGGTGCCGCAAGCATCTCCGCCAAAAACGGGGGGGGGTGTGTGGCCCTCCGCGCCGACATGGACGCACTCCCCATCACCGAAACCACCAACCTCCCCTACGCCTCCACCAAACCCGGCCTCATGCACGCCTGCGGTCACGACGGCCACACCGCCGTCCTCCTCGGCGCCGCCGCCATCCTCGCCGAAAACCGCCACCGCTTCCCCGGCACCGTCAAACTCCTCTTCCAGCCCGCCGAAGAAGGCGGCTGCGGCGCTGAAAAAATGGCCAACGAAGGCGCGCTCGACAACCCCAAAGTCGACGCCATCTTCGGCCTCCACGGCTGGCCCGGCCTCAAGGTCGGAATGGTCGCCACTCGCCCCGGCCCGCTCCTCGCCGCCGTCGATGGCTTCACCATCACGATCACCGGCCGCGGTGGCCACGCTGCCGCCCCGCAGGACTGCATCGACCCCATCCCCTGCGCCGCCGCCATCGTTCAGGCCCTCCAAACCGTCATCTCCCGCGAAACCGACCCCTCCGACGCCGCCGTCCTCTCCGTCACCCAGTTCAACGCCGGCACCACCTTCAACGTCATCTCCGACCGTGCCGAACTCGTCGGCACCATCCGCGCACTCTCCAAAACCCGCCACAACGCCATCATCGCCTCCCTCGAACGCATCTCCCGCGGCATCGCCGCCGCCCACCGCTGCGAAATCGATTTCACCTACTTCGGCACCACCCCCGTCACCTCCAACACCCCCGAACTCGCCGATTTCCTCCGCGACACCGCCAGCCGCGCCCTCGGTTCCCACGCCTTCATCTGGGCCTCCAAACCCGCCATGTGGGGCGAGGACTTCGCCTTCTACCTCGAACGCGTCCCCGGCTGCTTCTTCGTCCTCGGCGTCCAGCCCCACGACCGCGATTCCTACCCCATGCTCCACAACCCCAACTACGACTTCACCGACGACGCCGTCCCCGTCGGCATCCGCATGATGACCGAACTCGCCATCGGCTATCTCAACCGCCCCACGTAGTGGCATGGGCGTCCCGCCCATGACGGCCCGCAGGCCGTCCCTTTGCCAATCCTACTACGCTCGGGCCACGTATCACGGGGGGAACTCTCACATGGAAATCCCAATGCACCTGCGCCAAACCCTCGCCGCCTGCGCCCTCCTCCTCGCCGCAGCCTCCGCCCGCGCCCTCGAACCCAAGGAAATCGCCGTCATCTGCAACACGCGCAACGACCAGTCCGTTCCCGTCGCCGAATACTACTTGCACGCCCGCGGCATCCCCCACGAAAACCTCATCGATCTCAACTGCTCCCCGCTCCAGCGCATCCCGGAAATCGACTACCGCACCCTCGTCGTCCCCGAAATTCGCAAGGCCATCAAGGAGCGCAACCTCGACGGCAAAATCAAATGCCTCGTCACCGTCTGCGGCTGCCCCCTCATCATCGACTCCGCCCAGCTCGATTCCATCACTCATCAGGAAATCGAAGCCGACAAGAAGCAATTCGCCGACGTCCTCACCAAGCTCAACGCCGCCGTCACCGAATACGAAACCCTCGCCGGCGGCACCCCTGCGTCTCAACCCGAATCTCAGCCCGCCACCAATGCCGCCCCCAATCACGCCGACGAGCAGCTTGAATTCCACGCCGTCCTCCAGCGGCTCAACGCCGCAGGAACCGCCGCCGCCACCCGCCTCTCCGCACTCTCGACCAACGACCGCCCCGCCGCCATCGAGGAACTTCTCAAACTCCAGATGAAAGTCGCCGGCATCAATGGCTGCCTCGCCATCTTCCGCGTCTCCGACGACACCCCCAACGCCTCCCTCGCCTACGCCCGCCGCGATGCCTGGCAAGCCGAGCTGAATTCCCTCGACGTCCGCCTCCAGGAACTCGCCAAACAGAAACTCACCCACAAAACCCGCCAGGAATTGATCGACCTCCAGGCCCGCGCCCGCGGACTCATCGGCCAAGCCAACCAGATCGAATCCACCATCAGCGACCTCACCCCCGAAGAAACCGAATCCGCCTTCGACAACGAACTCTCCCTCGTCTTCGCCGATCAGGACTACCCCCGCTACCGCTGGATCGTCAACGCCGACTCCCTCGACCTCTACCAGACCCTCAAAAAATTCCCCCAGTTCCCCCGCCCCATCATGGTCTCCCGCATTGACGGCGCCTCCATCGATCAAGTCACCCACATGATCGACACCACCCTCAAGGTCGAACGCACCGGCCTCGAAGGCAAAATCTACCTCGACGCCCGCGGTCTCCACGGCACCGACGGCTACGCCGCCTTCGACGCCGACATCCGCCGCGCCGCCGACTGGCTCACTTCCAACGCCGACATTAATGTCGTCCTCGACGATAACCCCGCGCTCCTCGAAGCACGCAATTGCCCCAACGCCGCCCTCTACTGCGGCTGGTACTCCCTCCACCACTACGTCGATTCCTGCCAGTGGCTCCCCGGTGCCGTCGGATACCACGTCGCCAGCCTCGAAATGCCCACACTCCACGACCCCAACGACACCGGCTGGGTCCCCAATCTCCTCAAGCGCGGTTTCTGCGGCACCCTTGGCGCCGTCTCCGAACCCTACCTCACCGCCTTCCCAAAGCCCTCCCAGTTCTTCCCCCTCCTCCTCTCCGGCCAGTTCACCCAGGGCGAAGTCTGGCAGGTCACCATGCCTCTGGCCAGTTGGCGCATCGCCTATGTCGGTGATCCCCTGTACAACCCTTATAAAGTCCACCCCCGCGTCAAAGTCGAAACCCTCAAAGCCGACACCGTCCTCCGCAACGCCTTCGAAATTCTCGGACGATAAGGATTGTGGCATGGGCATCCTGCCCATGACGGCCCGCAGACCGTTCCGCGCTTCCGATAATCCCGCGCCCCTAAAAGCCG
The DNA here is from genome assembly GCA_035524355.1 of Phycisphaerae bacterium. Lineage (GTDB taxonomy): Bacteria > Planctomycetota > Phycisphaerae > WQYP01 > WQYP01 > DATKPA01. The sequence goes on from DATKPA010000039.1 coordinate 31,287, forward strand.
CATGATTAAGCGTCCCTGGGAACCATCCGATGTACCCACAGGCACACGTTTTACGCGACGGCAGGTATGTCCAGGGAAGGTCCACAGCCAAACCCCTTCGCACCCGTCAAGCCATCCAACAACTGGCTTCGCCGCCTGCTGCGCCGCGCCGTCGCCGGACTCAAACTCCCCCTCAAAACGACGATCATCCTGCTCGTCCTGCTGATCGCCATCGTCGCCCTCTGCGGCGGCATCTTCGACATCAGCACCCGCACCATGCTGCAGCGCAACAAAGCCGCGCAGGTCAGCCAATTCGCCTACGCCGTCGCCGCCGTTCTCGAACAAAAGCAAACCGACCTGTCCGACTGGCAATCCAAGCTCAACTCGCTCCGAAAAACCCCCGACCTCCAGTTTGCGGTCCTCACCGATGCCAACCTCAACACCATCGCCGACTTCATCCCGGAACGTACTCCCTGGCAGCAATTCACCCGCGAGTTCGCGGGCCAGTACCGCATTTTCACCACCCAGATGGGACAGGCGCGCGAGCTTTTCTACAACGGTCTGAGTTGCTATGTCGTGAGCGTCCCGGTTTTCCGCGTTGATTCCAATGGCCGCGAAACGGATGTCATCGGTTACCTGCACGTCGGCATCTCGGGCGCAGGTGACGCGGCGCAGCTTCGCTTCGTGCAGGCGTTCATTCTCCTGACCTGCATGGCAGTCGTGCTCATCGCCGTGCCGATAGCCGGCCTCATTGCCCGGCACATCACCGTGCCGATCCAGCGCCTCGCGGCTGCAGCCCACGCGCTTGCCGGCGGCGACCTGGCCCATCGCGTCAATCTCCCGCGCGCCGACGAACTCGGCGAACTCGCCCTCGCCTTCAACCGCATGGCCGACACCGTCCAGCAGCAGCAGGAGGACATCAAACAAATCAACGCCGGCCTCGAACAAACGGTTCAGCGCCGCACCGCCGAACTCGAAAAGCTCAACGCCCGCCTGCAGGCCGAGATGCTCGAAAAAGAGGATTTCCTCCGCGCCGTCAGCCACGACCTCAACGCGCCGCTCCGCAACATCGCCGGCATGGCCAGCATGCTGATTCTCAAATACCAGAACACGCTGGAGAAGGATGCGCTGCAGCGGCTCGAACGCATCCAGAAGAACGTCGACGTCGAATGCGAACTGATCAATGAGCTCCTGGAACTCTCCCGCATCAAGACCCGCCGCGAGAAGATTGAACGGGTCGACCTCGGCGAACTGCTCGACGCCGTGGCCGACAACTTCTCCTCGGACTTCGAAACCCGCAGGATTGAATTCCGCCGCGAGGGGCACTTCCCCGTCATGCAGTGCGAAAAATCCCGCCTGCGCCAGGTCTTCCAGAACCTCATCGATAACGGCGTCAAATACATGCGCGACGACAGCGAACGTGAAATCGTCGTCTCCGTCATCGCTTTCGCCGACGAATTCACCTTTACCGTCAAAGACACCGGCATCGGGATTTCGAAGGAAGATCTTCCGCAACTTTTCCACGTGTTCCGCCGCGCCAAGAACGCCTCCATGATGAAGATCCCCGGCAAAGGCGTCGGGCTGGCAAGCGTCAAAAGCATCATCGACAACTATTCGGGCCGCCTGTGGGTGGAGTCGATCCAGGGCAAGGGAACGACTTTCCATTTCGCCATTCCGCGGTCCCATTTTCCTGAACCAAGTGAGGTGACCGTATGAAAGAGGTGCATAAATTCTCGGCGCAGCCTGTCACGATCCTGCTCGTCGACGACGATGAGGATTGCCGCACGCTGATTCGCGATGCAATGGACCAGGGCAAGCTCGACAACCCGGTCTACGAGGTCGCGTCCGGCGAGGAGGCCCTGGCGTTCCTGCGCCGCGAAGGCATTCACGCCAACGCGCCGCGCCCGGGTCTGATCTATCTCGACATCGAAATGCCCGGCATGGGCGGCCAGGAAACGCTCAGGGCGATCCGCAAGGATCCGCGCTTCGCCGACATCGCCGTCGTCATGATGACCGGCGTTACCGACGACAACCAGAAGCACCTCGCCATGAGCAACGGCGCCAACAGCTACACCAACAAACCGACCGACGCGATGACCTTCGTGTACACCGTTGTGCAGAGCACCAACTACTGGCTCCGCATTCACCAGTTTCCGTCGGTCCACGAGCAACAGAACGTCGCATAAGGACGGATAAGTTCAAGCACCGCGAATCAGCAGGAATTCGCAACTCATTTGAGGTAGACATGAAAATCTTGGCAGTGGAAGACGATTTCGACCAGCGAGAACTCATTCGCGAGACCCTTGTCGATCATTTCGGACAGGACACCGTCACCTGCGCCGAGTGCGGCCACGAAGTGCTGCAATGGGACCTCGAGAAATTCGACGTCATCCTCACGGACTTCAACCTGCCCGACATCAACGGCATGGATTTCCTGAAGGCGATTCTCTCCAAGGTGGACCGCCCCGTGATCGTGGTGACCGGTGAAAATGTGCGTCAGACCGCCGCCCAGGCGATCCGTGCCGGCGCGTACGACTACATCGTGAAGGCCGGCGAATATCTCTTCACCATTCCGCTGGTCGTCGAGAAGAATCTCGAGGCGTGGAAGGTGAAGCAGGAAAACAAGCGGCTGCACGAGCAGCAGCAGGCCGCTGCGCGCGAGATTTCCATCAAGAACCAGCAGCTCAAGGACAGCCTGCACAAGCTGGAGCAGATGGCCGCCACCGATCCGCTCACCGGCCTCTATAACCGCCGGCACTTCGGCGAAGTGCTGGAACGGTATTTCGCCGAGAGCGCCCGCTACGGCCAGGACCTTGCCTGCATCATGTGCGACCTCGACGGCTATAAGAAACTCAACGACACGCTCGGCCACCAGTTCGGCGACAAAATCCTGCAGGTCACTTCCAAGATCATCACGTGGAACCTGCGGGTGATGGATGTTGCCGCGCGCTACGGCGGCGACGAATTCGTCGTCCTGCTGCCGCACGCCTCCGCGGAACTCGCCACCAGCGTCGGCGAGCGCATCCACTCGCAGTTCGTGTTCCAGATGAAAGCGCTCATCCCGAGCGAACTCTCGCTCACGATGTCGATGGGCATCAGCAGCGTGCTGCACAATCATCCGGTTAATTCCGATCAGCTCGTTGCGCTCGCGGACGAAGCGCTCTACACGGCGAAGCATCGCGGGAAGAACCAGACGATCGTCTCGGACAAGATTCGCCCAGCGCCGCCGGAGCTGAAGAAAGTTTAGGGCCGGAAGGTAAGAATCAAGATTCAAGAAGCAAGAAGCAAGAAGGCTTCGCTGATCGATCTTGCAGTTCCTGCTACTTGATTCTTGATTCTAAAATCCCCCCTTCTTCCCTCCGTTCCTTCTCGTTATTCTATCGGCATGCCTGCTCCTCAGATGTCCGAATACAACACCCTGGGCGCATACCGCATCCTTCGCACGCTCGGCGAAGGGGGAATGGGGACTGTTTACCTTGGACACGACGCCGCGCTGTCGCGCCACGTCGCGATCAAGGTGCTCCGTCTTCAGGAAGGCGCGTCGCCCGCCGCCGGCTCCAATATGACCAGGCGTTTCATGCGCGAAGCACGCTCCGCGGCGCGGCTGAATCATCCGAATGTCGTGACCATTTACAACGTCGGTCAATCCGAAGGCGAACGGGGTCGCCCCTATCTCGTGATGGAATACGTGGAGGGCGGATCGCTTGCCGATCAGCTCCGCAAATCCGGCCCGCTCGAATGGCCCATCGCCACTCGCGCGGTTCGCGACGCCCTCTCCGCGCTTGCCGCCGCTCACGAGGCCGGCATCATTCACCGGGACATCAAGCCGGCAAACCTGATGCGCACAAAGGATGGCGCGATCAAGCTCGTCGATTTCGGCCTTGCCCGCGCCGCTCAGGACTCGCCGCACGATGCCGATCTTACCTTTCCCGGCGCTTTCGTCGGCTCTCCGAGCTACGCGTCGCCCGAGCAGGCCGCCGGCTCGCTTCACATCGACAGCCGCTCTGATCTCTACTCCCTCGCCGCCACGTGGTACACGCTGATCGCCGGGCAACCGCCATTCGTCGAAGACGACCCCGCCGAAGTGATGCGCCGCCACCTCACCGAGCGTTTTCCCGATTTGCGCGAATTCGCCGCCGTTCCCGAGGAACTCCTCATCGTGATGGAACGCGCTTCGCGGCGCGATCCCGGCGACCGTCACAAAAGCGCCGGCGAGATGCGCGACGCTGTTGATCGCCTTCTCACGCTTCCGCATGTGACGAAAACCGACGGAGTCGAACCCGTCGGCGCGGAATCATCGAGCGCTTCCCGTCGCGGAATCGCGCGCTCGCCGCGCCTCGAAGAATCAATTCACTCGTTCGAATCGCAACTGGAAACCTCCGATCCCCCGACACGTCTCGCCGCATTACGCTCGCTCTTCGGGCTCTACACCCAACTCGATCGCCGCGAAGATGCCACCAAGGTATTCCGGGAAGCTCTCGCGCTTCACATTAAAATGCAGACGCCGCCACCTCGTTCGCTCAACTGAAATCCGGCGATTCCGTCGGTCGCACGTCATGCCATGCGCGGCCGAGCATCACCGAAATCGAGCATAAACCCCGCAATTCCAGCAATATTCACAATCACATCCGTTAATCATGGAGTATTTGTGGTATTCTCATTTGTCAGAATGATCGGTTTAACCCCTCCGCGTCCATATCTCATTGGTTGGGTTAGGCGATGGAAGATTCGGAACTTCTAAAGGCTTATCTCGATACGGGCTCGACAGAGGCCTTCGACAAGCTCATGTCCCGCCACATCGACCTGGTCTATTCCGCTGCGCGCCGCCAGGTTCGCGATGAGCACCTCGCCCAGGATGTGACCCAGGCCGTTTTCATCCTGTTGGCGCAAAAGGCGCATTCCGTCCGCAGCGGCGCCGCACTTCCCGGCTGGCTCGTTCTCACGACCTATTATGCCTCGCGCGACGCGCGTAAACTCGAAATCCGCCGCCGTCTGCATGAACTGAAGGCTGCCCAAATGAACCTGACACGCGATCGCAACCACGAGGAAGCCGCGTGGGACTCCATCTCGCCCGAACTCGATGCCGCCCTCGCAAGTCTGAATTCCAAACACCGCAATATCGTGGCGATGCACTTCATGGAAGGTCGCACATTCCGCGAAGTCGGCGCCACGCTCGGGATTTCCGAAGATGCCGCGCGGCTTTCGTGTGCCCGCGCGCTGCACAAGCTACGCCGCACGCTTGCCGGCCGCGGCGCTGTTGTCTCGGCCGCCGCGCTTTCTTCGATGATCGCCTCCCAGAGTGCGCATGCCACACCCGTCGCCGTTCATTCCCTTGTCGCCGCTGCCGCCACCAACACCTCCTCGATCGCCGCCTCCGCCCATGCCCTGCTGATCGCCCGCCGCGTTGCCCGCACGCTGGAAATTGCCAGGGCGACCTTCGTCGGCGGCACCGCGCTCACCGCGGTCGTCGTCCTGAGCCTCGGCGTCCTGGCCGTTGCCACGGGCATCGATAAGCTCAAGGATCAGCCTGCCACTCTATCGCTGCCACCCGTCCCGGACGGGCTCGCCGCCAACTTCCACCCCGGCGGGCGCGTCGAACTGGTCGCCATTTCCCGTGTCTCCGATTCTCCACGCACATGGTGGGCGCCCGACGGCTCCACGCCGCTGGCTACACCCAATCACTCCGCCCCAATCACTTTCCAGCGAACCGACCTCCAGCACCGCGACATCTACGAATTCGCCTTCCGCGTCACGAACCTCACACCCAACGCCCATGATCTGTGGGTCAGCGCCGCGGGGGAACCGCACGGCTTGCGCGGCGTGCTCCTGAATCCCAACCAGCGCGACGAAGGCGGTCTCGTCTACGCATCCGCCCCGCTGCCCATCGAGCAAACCTCCACCAACATCTGCGTCGCACTCTCCACGGGCGGCTGGTATTCCGCGACGCTCGACGCCAGCGGCAATCCGATCAGCCCGTCGCCCAAAGGCATGAGCTGCCTGCTCCCCGCGCACGTCATGAGCCGCGATGGCCAATCGGTCATCTGCCTCCCGACGGATCCATACTCTCGGTACGACTATGAGGCGGTGGCCGTTGATACTGCCGGCGATGAACACCCCATTTCGAATACAGCGCCGCGCTTTATCGGCGACATCGGTCCGAATGCCATGACCGCGGGATTCGTCTTCGATCTCCCGCTCGAAAAGGTTTCCAATTTCCAGGTGTCGATCCGACAGTCTCGCCACTTCATCGTGTTCCGCCATATCACGCTCCGCGCCGGCGTTTCCGCTGCCGCCTATGTCGAGGCGAGTGTTCCGCTTTGTGAGCCTGACAAGGCCGTTTATGACACCGACTACCTCGGGTCGCTATCGCAGCTCAGCGCGGCGATTCAGGCCCGAGACATCGATACCGCCACCAGGATTTGCGACAGCTTCGCCATCGCCACCCACAAACGCGCGACTTCCCTGCAAGGCACGCCCTATGCCTATCTGGTCCCGCTGGGCCAACCCGTGCTTGATCAACTGTCGCAAGCGCTTCACAGCCGCGACCTGGCCACTGCCTCCCAACTGCTTAGCGCAGAGACCCCCGCGGGCAATAACCTCTGGCAGCTCACCCACCAGCTTGCCACGGTCATGCCTGTCACGTCGCTGGAGTACCCATAATCATTCACAAACAGGGACTTGCGGGCGCAAGCGACCGATTTGCCGATTTGATTTTCGGTGAGAACGATCCGCGCTTGTCACCGCACCCGCGTTTTTGTATCATGCCCGATTCCTGTAAATCGCCTGATTTGGAGCAAGACAATGTCTCTCGACCGCAGCCTCAAAGGCAAAAGCACCCTCGAACGTCACCGCAACGTTCTTCGTCGTTCTGAACGGATCGTCACGCTGGAAGACAATGAGAAGTGGTCGGAAGGCAAGAATTCGGTGTTCAGCCTCGTGAAGGTTGCCCACCGCAAGCAGGCCGCCGGCAAGAAGGCGCCGAAGGCCGAGGCCGCTGCTGAAGGCGCAACCGCCGCCGCTCCGGCCGCCGGCGCCAAGGCTGGCGCTCCCGCTGGAAAGGCCGCCGCTGCTGCTCCGGCCGCCAAGGGCGCTGCCAAGAAGTAAGCGAATCAGTATTCCCCGGATTACGATGCGTCGGACCGCTCACCACGGTCCGACGTTCTTTTTTGCATCGATCCCTTTTAATCCCTTTCGATCCCGCACGCCCACGGTTGCAGGTCGCCCATCATCCCTCCGGCACAATCGCGGTCCGCAGGTCAAGGGCATCCGCAAGATGACGGCGCACCGCCATGGTGATCACCGCCGCCACGGCCAAACCGAGGCATCCGAACTGCGAGAAGGTCAGCCCCCCCACCACGGCGGGATTATCCGCCCGCAGGAACTCCAACGGGAACCGGACCGCCGCGTAACCAACGCCGAGCATCAGGAACCGTTCACCGGAAATCCGCCGCTTCGAGAATCGCCGCCCCAGCAGCCACGCGAGCAGCATGCACGCGACCGCTTCGAGCAATTGCACCGGGTACGCCGGCAATGACGCGGCGGCATCGGCGGGGAGCAATCCGTGTTGCACTTGATCCACGAACGCAAAGGATCCGCATGGAAATCGCACGCCCATCCACGGGAGCGCCGCTACTTTGCCGTAACAGCATCCTGCAAAGAAGCAGCCGACGCGGCCGCAGGCAATTCCCAGCGCCGCCGGGGCGGCAAAGACATCGCCGATCCGCCCCAGCGGAATCCGCATCGCCATCCCATAGACAATGCCGATCAGCGTCGCACACGCCATCGCCCCTACCAGCACCACGCCGTGCGAGGCCTCTTCCGTCACCGCATCAGTCCACCATCCAAAGGCATAGGCCCCCAGGATGCCGGCGCCGACGAGCAGGGGCACCATCAGATCGATCAACGACACATCGATCCGCTCGCGCTTCGCCAGACGCCGCGCCAACAGCCACGCCGCAATCAGCCCGCACACGATGCACGCGCCGTACGTCGTCATCGGCCAACCATTCACCAGCCAGGGATGCATGTCTTCACTTCCGGCGTTTCATTCAGTTCCGAATCTCACTTCGCCACGTGGAAGACTTCCAGTGCCTCCTTGATCAACTGCATTTCCGCGTCAGTCGCCTTTCCGCTCGCAGCGATTTTCTGGAACGTCAACTCCTTGCCGTACAACTCGTCGTTGCTGGCATTCTTCGCGATCGCCTGTTCCAGCTTCTCACGCGTGTCGAGATCCTTCACCAGCGGCGAGTCCTGATTGATCGGCCGCACCTTGATGGCGTCCGGCTGCACGTCGAGTCGCATCACCAGCCACCACGCCTTGCTGCCTTCATCCTTGGAAACGTAATCCAGCCGATCGAGGGGCTCAAAGGTCATGAAGGTCGAGCCGCCGAGCGTGGTCAGCCAGGCCTTCAGGTGTATGACGCCGTTGTCTTCCTTCCCCTCCTTCTTCGACTGCCACATATATTCGACGTAATACGTGTGCGTATCCCACGGCCGAACGAGAACGAGCAGCCCCTTCCCTTCGTCATCCGTAGCCGTCCATGCCCCTGCCAACGCCGGATCCACTTTCGAGGTGGCGGGATCGCCCACGGGCGCGGGAAGACAGGCAAACATGACCAAGAGCAGCGCGGCCAGCGGGACGAAGAGAATGACGCCCAGTAATGTGCGTTGTTTTGGAGAAGTGTGCATCGAATGACTCCTTCGAATTATCCAAGACTCCACATTAGCGTAACGCGCCCCATGGAGAAGCGATACCAGGGCCGCTGGGGGAGCGAGTGCCCGGGATCATTTCACCGAAGGCAAACAGTCTCCTCATCAGTTCTGGTCCATCGTTTGCAATTATCCTCTATGAAGGCCCCTTTCTGCCTGCGAATTGGGCACGCGAGGAATCGGCGATGCATTTCCGCCGGTTTTGGAGTCCCGCGTGACGCAGGTTGCCTATTTCGGGAGATTCAAGTGCGCTGATGGATCAGTGCCTCCCGGTTCCTGTGATGACATTTTGTTTGATTCACGAGGCAAGCCCATGATCGGGACCCTGAGTTATTCTGCGCCAAGAGAGCGCAGCCCTAAAGCCATGATGTACGGCATTGTTTCCTCCGCAATTGCAACTCTTGTCTGCGCATTGCCTTCCGCCATCAACGGTGCGGCTGCGGTGCTGCAGGCGTTGTTTTCGCGTCCCAGGCAAACGTACTGCGGTAACGAGCTTGGAATGATGATTGTGCAGTTGCCAACGCTCGCCATGATTACCCTCCCCTTATTGGGTATTCTCTTCGCAGGAATGAGCGTTGCAGCCAATCGGCGCGATTATCAGTGCGCGATGATCGGCGTGATCGTCAATGTCAGCGGCCTGATCGCTGGCGTCGGCGCAGCGTTTCTGCGCTGATATCCCTCCGCCTCTTCCAGCGTCAGCTTGATGCCGACGTGTAGGAACGCAGTGCCAGCTTCCAGAACGAACGCGATGCGCAGAAGAGCGCCGCGGCCAGCATTCCTTCGATCAGAATAAACCACGGCGCTTTGGCCCCGCGCATCACCTCCGCGGGGAACGTCGTGATGAACGCGATCGGCAGGATGAAGGTGAGGACGAAACGCACGCCGAGTGGATAGGCGCCCATCGGATATTTCCCCGCTTCCAGCAGCGAGCGGAGCACTTCCGTCGCGTTCCAGACTTTGGTGAACCAGATCGTCGTCGTGCCGACGGCGAACCAGAGCGAGTACAGGATCACGAGCGCGAAGAAGATGGGGAGGATGCCTAGTGCGTAGGCATACAGGGGCAGCCCGATCTTGCCGCCCGCATATCCCATGAGGATCAGTGCGAAGGTGATGTTGGGGAAGCCCCACGGCGTGAGGTTGCGCGTGGAGAGCTGGAACTGGGAATCGAGCGGCTTGAGCAGAATGAAGTCGAGCGTGCCCCGCTGGACGTACACGATGATCTTGGAGAGGTTGGGGCTGAGGGCGGAGGTGGTGATGCCGTCGAGGAGCGTGAAGAGGCTGACGACAAGGTAGGTTTCGTCGAGCGACCAGCCAGCGAAACGGTAGCCCTTGTTGTAGAGGATGTTGATGGTGAAGAGGGTGCCGGCGAGCTGGCCGAGGGAGTAGAGGGAGGAGGTGAGGAAGTTGGCGCGGTATTCCATTTCAGAGGCGAGAGAGGTGAGCCAGAAGTTTTTGAGGATGCGGAGCATTTAAAACCCGAAATCCGAGAGCCGAAATTCTTTAGGTCCTGCTTGTGGGCTTTGACCGCGGAGAATACGAGCGTGCCGGGCGCCTTTAGCGTTATGACAGAAGGGCAGTTACAACGGCAGCGCCGCATCCGAATTTTTGCAGGACGAGCGGCAGGTCCTTCCGGCGCACGGTCAGGACGCTTTTGATCTGCGCCCCCTGGGCGGGCTGGGCAGGGATGGCCATGACTTTGTCAATTGCATCGAGAGTGGCAGCGCGGACTTCGGGCGACAGCGAAATATCGTTTTCGACATACTTATGCAGGAAGTCGAATCCGATGGTCAAAGATGCAGGTGCGACCTTCCGCAATTCAACTTCAAGATTCTGCCAAAACTGCGCGGTCCGAGCGGTTTCGCGGGCTGCGATCATTTGTCTCGCCGCGTAAATAAGACCGTGATAAATTTTTCGAAGTATGTCTATATTGAATCCGGCGACTTCCGTGGAGGCATTCATCAGGGCCACGAAACCGACACCAAATCCGATCGCCTTCAATAAAACGGCATAATTGACTGGAGGGCGATTCGAATATCCGAGTACTATCCATGCCAGCGCCGCAGGGATAACGAGTTGAGCGGCGCTCCATAGATAAACGGCGAAGACGCGATGTGCCCGAAAGAAGACCAAAAATCGGCAATCGTAAGCAAGCTGTTTCCAAGCGTTCGCTATATTCACGATGCCAGCGAGCGCCGCGAGCGCAACGTATGGAATCCAAGCCATTCATTACTCCACTTGCCATAGGGTATCGCGGCTTGGAACGTTTAGAGTTGCCGGATTCCACGGAATGTAAGTGTAAGAGGCTGCTCATCCGGAGAGGACGATTTGATTTGATCGTCAGGCACCGTCTGCTTCCGGCCTACACTGGAAAGCGGCGCGACCAATCCTTGACCAATGAGCTTCCCAATGATTCCGGATATTGCGCCAGGTTCGACGTCCAGATAGGGTCGGAGATCGGCAGCAGACAAAGGCCGATCACGAAGCAAAGAGAGGATTCTGAAGGATATTCGATCGAGCATGATAATCTCACCAATGATCCTATATCGACTGTATTCGAAGTGATGGTAGGAGGTCAAGCGGTTTCACATAGGCGAAGAGGCCAGGTTAGGGCGATTGCATCGCCGCTGCTCCATGCGACACATTCGCGCCTGCGAACTTGCGCAATCAGTAATAGGAATGTAAAGTCCGCGGTGTCGGGTGCTTCGCGCGAATCCCGCTGAAAAACAAGTGTTCTCTTAAACGAGGA
>DATKPA010000040.1:0-76300 GCA_035524355.1 Phycisphaerae bacterium
CCCTGTTCGCCAACTACTGGACCATCGCCATGTTCCTGGCCCGCGGCGTGGATGTGGTCTTCCGGCGCGACGGCAAACGCCTGCTGGACTGGCGTACCGGCCAACGCCTGGGCCAGAAGGACCATGTGACGCTCTGGCATAAGCCACCCAAACCCGACTGGATGAGCCGGAGCGAATACCGCCGCATGCCTGAGACGCTTTCCGTTCGGGAACTTGCCGTACAAGTCACGCAGGCGGGCTTTCGCTCGCGCGAGGTGGTGATCGTGACCACACTCCTGGATGCGGAAGTTCATTCCAAAGAAGACCTGGCCGCCGTTTACCGCGCCCGCTGGCACGCCGAACTGGACCTGCGGGCCATCAAACAGGTCATGGCCATGGAAGTCCTGCGCTGCAAGACTCCGGAGATGGTGCGCAAGGAAATCTGGATGCACCTTCTGGCCTACAACCTCGTCCGCACCCTGCTGGCCCAGGCCGCCCACGGGGCCCATGTGCAACCCCGCGAACTCTCCTTCAAAGGTGCGCTGCAAACGCTCAACGCCTTCGCCGCGACCTGGGCCTGCCCCGGCGTTCGCCGCGACACGCTCTACGCCGCGATTCTCAAGGCCATCGCCACCCACCGTGTCGGCAATCGACCCGACCGCATCGAGCCACGCGCCGTCAAACGAAGACCCCGCAAACAAACCTTCCTCACACAACCCCGGCACGTCGCGCGAAAGCGTTTGCTCGCAAAGGTTTGACGCTTATGGAAGTGCCATTCGATGCTGCCACTGTTTGAGAAATACATCAGTAACATTCAGGCGCTAAGCGACGACGCCAAGGCCGAAAGCGATGCCTCGTCCAAAAGCATCAAGTCGGGAATTGCCTCCAGTAAAACCGTACTTCTTTCGGGCATAGGTATCTCCGCCGCGCTGGCGATCGTCGCTGCCTATTTCATCACGCGCATGCTGACAAAGGTACTTAATCGCATCGCGACGAGCCTCGGCGAAGGATCCGGTCAGGTGGCCTCGGCCGCGTCCCAAGTCTCCGCTTCTTCCCAATCGCTGGCCCAAGGCGCAAGCGAACAGGCTGCCTCTCTTGAGGAAACGACTTCGGCGCTGGAAGAAATCAGTTCCATGACCAAAAAGAACGCAGAAACCGCCCAACAAACCAGCCACCTCTCAGGCGAAGCACAAGTCGCGGCAGTCAAGGGCAACGAAGCCATGAAGAAGATGGGTTCGGCCATTCAGGAGATTGAGAAGTCGGCGAATGAGACGGCGAAAATTATCAAGGTCATCGATGAAATCGCCTTTCAGACGAATCTGCTGGCGTTGAATGCAGCGGTCGAAGCCGCCCGCGCCGGGGAAGCGGGAAAGGGATTCGCTGTAGTAGCGGAAGAGGTTCGCAATCTGGCGATACGCTCGGCCGAAGCCGCCAAGAACACTGCCACGCTAATCGAAGGGAGCGTCAAAAACGCCAAGAATGGCGTTGAGATCAGCGTAGAAGTTGCAAATATCCTCGCTAGCATTACGACATCATCTACCAAGGTCAACGCTCTTGTCAGCGAAATTGCCGCCGCCAGCCAGGAGCAAAGCCAAGGAATCGGCCAAGTAAACTCTGCTGTCGCAGAAATGGATAAAGTCACCCAGTCCAATGCAGCTGGCGCCGAACAGTCGGCGGCGGCGTCCGAGGAACTCTCCAGCCAGGCACAGCACATGCGAGGGATGGTCAATGAACTACTGACCCTTGTTGGCTCCGCCATCAATTCCCAGCCTTCGCATCAGACTGCCGGCGCACGGAAGCAAGGCAATACGTCCAAATCGGTTGTCGCCGGCGCTGCAATTGAGGCCAGCAAATCCCGCAATTGTACGGCTCACCATTCCATACCACTCGATGATGGCGAGACGGCTGGTCATGCCTCCTTCGAAGAGTTCAACCGCGTGTCCTGAGGCTAGGTTGTGAACACATAACGATGGGCCAAAAGCGCGATCAGAATCACATTACGCGGCAAAGCTCATCATCCCTGGATTGAGGAAGTGCAATGATTGCTTCGACCATACTCGGATCTCACGAAGATCCAGCCAGATTGCTTAACCTTGCATTCGTACTGGGTTGGAAATTGGCCGATCATCAATTCGAATTCGTCCCGGAAGCTCTAGTTCGGGCGTTGGAACTTACCGCCGCCAGTTTGAGTATCTCCGACGCCGTCGAAAGGCGGGAGGAACGATATACGTACCCGCCCGAAACAGACGCCTTTGCTGATCAGGCGTCTTGGGAGATCAACGGTCGGACGCGTTGGAGGATCGATCATGCGTTGACGGACGGGCGAGCGGTCCACATTCAAATAGCCGCGTCAGATTCGGGGCATCTGCGGGACGACGAGATCGCCGCTTTCAAAGCGATGACAGCCCTAATCTTTGTAGCTCTGGAGTGCACGCACGTGCAGGAGCACGATCGCAAGATCCTTGGGGCGCCATTTGCCCAGCTCACTGATCGTGAATGGGAAATATGCGAAGCATTGGAAATTCCAATTTGCCAAAAGCAGCTTGCGGAAAAATTTGCCTTCTCAGAGAACACGCTCCATTGCCACCTCAAGAAGATATACGTGGTCACAAACGCGCAGAGCAGGTTGGACGTTATCGATCAGTTGAAGCGAGCTCGCGAGCAAGTGAGAAAGCGTGCGCTGCTGAAGCTCACAACTGTTGTTACCACCCTTTCGTCGTGGAGTAGACTTCCGGAGTCTTTACGACGAGTCGAAATCCCAAATTCCTGCAGCGGCGACCACAATCTTTCAGCACGTCGGTCGAAAGCCTTCGCTTTTAGTCACAGTCCACCATAGAGCGCAGGGTCGGGGCGCAATTGCCGCCCCAAAACACTGATTGATTTTTGAAGATCCGTTGAATTTAACCCAGTTCACAAGGCCCAAGGCCTCGTGGATACGCAGATATTTTCGTGTGATTTGAATGTTTCGTTAACAGGGCAAATCTCTTTTCATTTTATCGAGGCTATACCATGTACCTGCATGACAAAAGGCTCTCCGTTGCGGCGGCCGCGACTCTTTTGGTTCTGACCGCGGGCCGAAGCGCCCTCGCGGACGACAAGGACAACGCCGAACTCCTTTCCCGCATCCAGCAACTCTCTAACCGCGTTGAAGAACTCGAAAAACAGCAGGACCAGAACTGGATGACCCAGGAACGCACCAACCAGATCCGCGCTATCGTCGATCAGGCCATCGCCGACGCCAAAAAACGCGATGCCGCCTCCTCCCTCGCCGGCTACAACAACGGCTTCTACATCCAATCGGCCGACCAGAATTTCAAACTCAATGTCAACGGCGTCATGCAGCTCCGCTATACCTTCGCCAAAGACACCCTCCAGGACCCCTCTGCCTACGCCAAGAAGCCCGCCTCCGGCGACGTCAACGGCTTCGACATCCGCCGCGCTCGCCTCATCTTCTCTGGAAATGCCTTCTCCCCCGACGTCACCTACTGCCTCTCCGGGGACTTCTGCGGCGACTATGCCGAAAAAACCGATCAAGGCTTCTTTCAACTCCAAGACGCCTACATCTGCTACCGCTTCAACGACGCCCTCAAACTCCGCGTCGGCTCCTTCGTCGTCCCCTTCTCCCGCGCCGAATATACCTACGCCGGCCTTCAACTCGTGGACTTCCCTGCAGAGCTTCCCCCCTTCGATCCCGTCCGCGCCATCGGCGCCAGCGTCCTCGGCCAACCCATCCCCGACCGCCTCTCCTACGAAGTCAATATGAACAACGGCCAGAAATCCAACATCCTCGGCCGTGCCTCCGAAATCGCCGCCGGCGCCAACGATAACCGCCTCGCCTTCTACAGCCGCCTCCAATACGCCGGCGCCGGACACCTCTCCGACTTCCTCGACGAACCCGACCTCCGCAAGGACACCTCCTCACTCGCCTGGCAAATCGGCGCTGCCGCCGGATATGAATCCGCCAACACCAGCGCCAACGCCTTCCCCAGCCCCCAAGGCAGCGCCACCGTCCCCGGTCTTTCCACCATCCAGTCCCCCGGCTTCGCCTCGACCTACACCCTCAACGGCGACCTATATCGTGCTACTATCGACGCCACCGCCAAATACCGCGGCCTCTCCCTCCTCTCCGCCGCCTACTTCCAGCAGGTCAACGAAAACCCCGGCGAAGGCGTTAAACCCAGCATCTCTCCTTCCAGCTTCTTCCAAACCGGCTTCTACGGCCAGGCCGGATACATGCTCAACAAACACTGGGAAATCGTCGCCCGCGCCGGCGACCTCTTGACCGAAGGCGCCGACAACCAGATGCAAACCTACGCCCTCGGCATCAACTACTACCTCTACGGCCAGAACCTCAAAGTCCAATCCGATGTCACCTACATCCCCAACGAAGCCGCCTATACCAACTCCTGCATCGACACGGCTATCAACACCCAGGACCTCATCTTCCGTATGCAAGTGCAATTGAAGTTCTGATAATGCAAGTTCCGGGTTACGATCACCATTGAGGGACCGCGGCTCCGCGGTCACAGCTCAGAGTTCCGGGCGGTAAAGGACAGCCATGCAGATCTTGGCGGTTGACGATGATCTAGTGAGTTTATTGGCACTTCGATCAATGATAGAAGATGCCGGATGGGAACCTCGCACTGCCCGCAGCGGACCGGAGGCGCTAGACGTACTGAGCGGGGGTGAGTGTCAGATGGTCCTTACCGACTGGGAAATGCCCGGCATGAGCGGCATTGAATTGTGCCGGACCCTTCGGGCATCGGACCGTGCCCCCTATGTCTACTGCATACTCGTCACGTCGCACAGCGGCCCTCGTGCCATTGTTGAAGGTCTCAGTGCGGGAGCCGATGATTTTGTGGTGAAACCCTTCGCTCCCGAAGAGCTGCGTGCGCGCATTCAGACCGGCATTAGAGCTCTTTCGCTTGACACCACGCAATTGATGCTCGTGACGCTGGCGAAACTCGCAGAGTCGCGCGATCCTGAAACAGGCGCACATGTGGAGCGGGTGCGACGCTACGCGCGCTTGCTTGCCTATGAACTCCGTGAAATGGGCCACTTAGCGTCCGAAATTGATGGAAACTACTTGCGGCTCTTGTATGACACGGCGCCGTTGCATGATATTGGAAAGGTCGGGATTCCAGACAGCGTCCTTCTCAAGCCAGGGAAGCTTACGCCTGAGGAATTTGCGGTCATGAAGACGCACGCCTCTCTTGGAGCTCAAATTCTTGATGCTGCGTATCAGCAGCATCCGTCACCTTACCTCGCGATGGGCCGTGACATAGCGGCCGCCCATCATGAGTGGTTTGACGGAAGCGGATATCCCAGCGGGCTCGCAGCCTCGTATATTCCACTCAGCGCAAGGATCGTAGCAGTCGCTGATGTGTACGATGCGCTGACTTCCGCACGGGTGTACAAGCCCGCCATGACGCAGAATCAAGCAATCCAAGTTCTCGCACAAAAAAGAGGAACGCACTTCGATCCCGTGATCTTGGATGCTTTTTTGAGGATCTGCCCCCGGTTTGAAGAGATCCTTCGGGAGTGCCAGGACCCCAGCGGCGACCAGGTCAGCCGCAGTTCTCTGAACTGATTCAAGATAATTTCTGAGCCGGCCCACCGCGCTGAATCACCGCCGACGTCGCGAGCAACCCAGGAATCTGCACGCGGCAGCGATCGATCTCTTTCGCAAGATCCTTGATCGCAGCGTCTATTCCTTCCATCCGGCCAGTCTTTGCGCGTGCCTCAACCTCTTCTGACAGTTTCGCGACCTGTATTGCGGCAGCATATCGCGCGGCGCCCTTGAGCTGGTGTGCGATTGCAGCAATGGCGTCGGCGCGCTGGATATTCGCCATCCTCTCCAGCTCTTCCTCGGCCGTAACACATTGCTCATCAAAGGCGTGAAGGATTTCGGCCAGCACGGGTGGCGAATAGCGTGTATGAAGAGCCGCCTCGTCGATTGGGGCGGTGGCTCGAGCGTTTAGGATCGCTTCCCGGCAAGCTTCCAGGTGCCGGCCCGCGACTGCATTGTCCACCATTCCAATAAGGATAGCGGAATCAACTGGCTTGCTTAGATAAGCATTCATTCCCGAGGCCAAACATGTATCGCGATCCCCCTTGGTCGCATTGGCGGTCAACGCCACAATCGGGGTATGGCGTGCACCTGTGGTCTTCTCGTGTAACCGAATGGCACGGGTCGCGTCAAAACCATCGAGCTCCGGCATTTGGCAGTCCATGAGGATTAGATCGTATGCCTTTTGCGCGGCTGCTTGTACCGCCTGGCGACCATCCACCGCCACATCGCACGAATATCCCGCTTGGGCGAGGGTGTCCAAGATCACAATGCGATTCACATGGTTATCCTCCGCAAGCAGCAGATGCGCTCTCTCTCGCTGCTCCCGAGGCAGGGGATCCGATCGACCTGCGGGCGTCGCGGTCGGCAACCCGGACATCTTTGGCAAACGAACCGTAAAATAGAACGTCGAGCCCTTTCCAGTTGCACTATTGAGTCCAATGTCGCCGCCCATTTTCCGGACGAGCTGCTGGGAAATCGCAAGCCCCAAACCTGTCCCGCCGTACTTCCGAGTCGTAGAGGAGTCAACTTGTGAGAAAGACTGGAATAACCGTCCGATTCGGTCGTCGGGTATGCCAATGCCCGTATCTCTAACGGCAAACAGGACATGGGCATCGTCGGCTTCGGACGCGGGCGCCTGACTGATGCGTATGGTAACACTTCCCGAGCTTGTGAATTTGACGGCGTTGGAAACGAGGTTGTTTAGAACTTGGCTCAAACGCGTGGGATCGCCCTTGCGAATAGGCTGAAGGTCCTGGGCCATCTCATATGAGAGCAAAATCCCCTTCTCAGTGGCAGTACCCGCCGAAGCCTGGATCACCTGATCGATCACGTCAGGGAGGGAAAACACGATGGTCTCCAGCTCCAAGCGGCCTGCCTCAATCTTCGAAAAATCCAGTACGTCGTTGACGAGCCCTAAGAGAGTCGATGCGCTGGCGCGAGCAAGACGCAGATAGCTTGCTTCTTTCGTGGGCAACGCTTCCCCGTTAATCAGCCCCAGGGTCCCGATAATTCCATTGAGCGGTGTGCGTATCTCATGCGTTATCATCGCAAGGAATGAAGACTTCGATCGGTTGGCGGTCTCCGCCTCTTCCTTTGCCTGCGTTAGTTCGATCTCATTTTTGCGCCGGTCGGTAACGTCGCCATAAATACCCAGAACTCCGATCACTTCGCCCGAAGCGTCCCTGAGCGGGACCTTGGACTTTTCGATGTGACGTATGTCCCCATTGGTTGTGAGCAGTGTTTCTGCGCGATTGATCTGCGGGACGCCCGAGTTCATGACCTGCTGATCGCACGAGATGTACGCGTCAGCCTCCGGGCGGGTCCAAGGAAGATCGTAATCGGATTTCCCAACGATTTCGGCGGGATCGTTGAGGCCCACCGCATTGGCGAACGCATGATTGCAACCCACATAACGAGAATGACGATCCTTCCAGAAGACGGCGAGAGGAATGGTTGAAACCACATTCATGAGCAATTGCTGCTGCTCGTACAGAGTTTCCTTAGCGCTTCGGGCTTCTGAAATATCGCGAATGAAGGCACTGAATTCGAAACCATCTTCCGTCTGAATCGGAGTAACGGCCAATTCCACGGGAAATTCCGTCCCGTCACGACGGATGGCCACCGTGTCAAAACGCTTGTGGAGAAGAGGCCCTTCCCCAGTCTCTCGAAAGCGGCGCATTCCCGCGCGAAATTGAGCCCCCAACCTTTTAGGCGCGATGATGTCGTGCAAAGGGCGCCCCAAAACTTCGGTGTCGCTCCAGCCAAAAGTGCGCTCCGCCTGCCGGTTCCATCCTGTAATCAAGCCCGCCCCATTCATGGTGACTACCGCATCCATGGCGCTTTGAATGATGCCACGGTACCGTTCCTCCGAGTTGCGCAATGCCTGCAGAATCCGATGGTTTTCCGTTTGGTCGGTTGCGACCCCCACATAGCCTTCCACTGCGCCTTGGGCGCCATGCAATGGTGTTACGGAAAGCTGCACGGGAAAACGCGTTCCGTCCTTTCGTACATACGACCAGTCTTTGCGCTCAGGTAATCCCTCGCGCAAGTGCGCCACGAATACGTCAAAGCCAGGATCGATTCTCCTGCCAATCGCGCACGACAGTTCGGCAGCTCGCGCTTCGATTTCCTTTGCGTCATGCAATACCGCCGGCGTCATGCTACCGATCAACTCGCTTGCCTTGTAACCCAACAGCCGTTCTGCGGCATGATTGAACGTTCGTATGATCCCATCGGGCGTTGACGAAATGACCATGGCGGTCGTTCCGTCCAAGATCGCTTGTTGCAGAGCACTGGTTTCGCTCAGTCGAAGTTCGGTGCATTTCCTCGCCGTAACATCTATCAAAGTGCCGAAGATTCCCACGACTTCATTAGATTCACGTGTTATAGCACGTGCGTAAACCTCCACCCATCGATAGCCTGCCTGTTTTGTGAGGAGCCGCACCTCACTGCGACATTCCGACTCTAACCGTCCAAGGAGCTGGGCGATATTCGCCCCGCTCGCTCCGCAGTCCTCCGGATGAACATGATCAAAGAAAGAGGTACCCAGCGTTTCTTCCACACCATAACCGGTAATCTCTTCCCACGCCTTGTTCAGGAAAATCCAGTTACCGCTGGTATCTGTTTGGAAAACAACTTCCTTTACCCGATTGAGGATCTCACAGTGCTTCCGGGAACTCGAGATTAGCCTTGTCTCCAGACCGTGGCGCTCGGTGATGTCAGTCTCAATGCCCATGTAATGGATGATTCGCCCCTCCGCATCCCGTATCGGCTGTACTTTGATTGACAGCCAGAGCTTCCCCCCATTCTTATGGTAATTCAATATCTCCGTCCGAAATCCCTCCCCTTTTTGCAGCTGCGCACGCATGAACGCCACCGTCTGAGGGTCCGTTTCCGCTCCCTGCAGCTTCGTACCTGGCCTTTCTCCTATGACTTCTTCCAGAGTGTAGCCACAAATACGGGTAAATCCCGCGTTCACCCACTGGATTCGTCCCCGCGCATCGGTGATTACAACGCCGTTGTCTGTCCTGCCAGCCACGAGAGCAAGCAGGTCCCGGCTTATCGTAGACCCTGATTCTTCCGGGCTGGCATCCATATTATTAGATCTCGTCTAAATGGAAATCGTCATATTGCTACATTCATCGGCGGCATTCGTTACGTTCTGTAGTTCATCGATCGACTTCGCGCAAGCTGCATTGGCGGATCGTAAGTAGCCTGACGGCTTAGGGATTTCTCCTATAAGACCGCCGCCGCGCCAACGAAATCGTGCTAATTCGCTAACCGTTCTAACGCGCGAAGTATGCCTTATGTCCACATATAGGGGCGCCAGTTGACGGTGGACCGACATCGCTTCTTGATATGGCGCTTCGGCGGTGTCATCAAAAGAGCCGGGGCGGCTTCGGATGGCAAACGAAGTCCGCCCCGTGGTATGGAGTTCTATTCCTGATGCTTTCTTTACCCGCGCAACAACAAACGCGCGATCGCGGTAGCGATTAGGCGAGAGTGAACCCGTCGGCGGTCGCCATCAGCAAATCGCCGTCAGTTGCTTTGAGCACATAGCGCCCTGGCTTTGAGAAAGTTATGTGTGAGAATGTTGCGACGCCGCCAACCACGGAACTACTCACACTCAGAGCTGCTGCCCCCATTGGAGCAGAGGCGAATGACAAAGTCACTCGGGAAGCGTCCGAGATCGCGACATTGCCAAATTTGTCGAGGACATCGACTTTAATTGTAAATGTTCCCGAGTGAGACGAGTCGTTGGTTGGGATCTGTTTAAATGCCAGGTGCGTCCCAATTCCGGGGGCCACAATGAATTTGCTGGAAGTGGCGGATTTAAGTGCGCCGTCGGTCGCAACCAATGTGTAGGTGCCAGCAGCGGTCGGATTGAGACCTGAAAACGTGGCGATTCCGTGTTTGACGACAGCCGTCGCGGTGCCCTGCACTACGCCACAGGTAACGATTTTCAGTTTAACGACGGACTGATCATCGGCCACTACGTGACCATATTGATCCCTCACTTCAACTGTTGCCGCCGGAGCGATTCCTTTGCCTGCGGTGAGGTTGGTCGGCTCCTGGAGGAATGCGAGGGTAGTTGCCACTGATGGCGCAGTTACTGTGAAGCTTGTGGATTCTGCCGTGAGACTTCCATCGATCGCTTGCAACGTGTATCTACCGGCCTTTGTCATCGAAAGATTGGCGAACGTGACGACTCCATCTGTAGCCGTACGGCTCACAACACCCAGCAAGTTGCCGCCAGAGGTGGAAGTTCCCACTTTTAGCGAAATCAGCGGGTTCCCTTCCGTAGATACGTTGCCATATTGATCGAGAATGTGGACCACGACCGCCGACGTCAGCGTTGCACCCGCGCCGTTGCCGACTGGCTCGTGCGAGAACACAAGCGTTGTCGCGACAGGTTGGGCTCGGACGACGAAATGGGACGACGTGGCCGCAACCAACGGGCCATCGACAGCGCTCAGCGTGTACGTCCCGGGCTTAGAAAATGAGAGTTTGTTGAATACGGCTATGCCGTTTTCCGCTTTTACCGTCACGGTTCCGAGGAGCTTACCCCCCATCGGTCCGCTGGCGATCGAGACCGTGACGTTTGAAGAATCTGTCGCTACAATGTGCGAACCCGAATCCTCAACATCCACGGTCACCGCCGGCGAAACCACATTGCCGACAAACGCAGAAGATGGCTGTACGCCGAAGACAACTTTGGTTGCTGCGGACAAAAGCATTCGTGTTTCGAGGCTTTCGATGTGGGCGGGCGAACAATCGCCGG
Organism: Phycisphaerae bacterium; assembly: GCA_035524355.1. Lineage (GTDB taxonomy): Bacteria > Planctomycetota > Phycisphaerae > WQYP01 > WQYP01 > DATKPA01. The sequence continues at coordinate 10,833 of DATKPA010000040.1, forward strand.
GCTTTCTGCCACGCCGCCTATCTTGCATTCGCGGCACAGCGCCAAGAGCAGCGAGAAGGGGACGAAAGATCGAGCTTCGCATGAGGTCATCTCCAAAAAAGGGCAAAACGACAGCCGCGCAACGGCAACGCGCCGCGCTGGCACTGACTAAAACTCGGCTTGGCGTATTACGAGACGTCCTGCACGGAACGTCTTCGCCATGGGTAAATTCCACCCGCAGCAGAAACACAAAGCGTGAATCGTGTTAGCTTTCCGACGGTTCCGGACGGGACGAGCACTTTGGACACTTCGGCTATCCCATTTTCATTGTCCGGAATGCCGGCCCTTTCCTGTTGAGGACTTTTCACGACGGACATACCTGCTTTCCTGTGAATAGCGGATGAGAGATGGATTAAATTGAATGTAAATTGCGTCCGCGAACATGCGCTGATTTGAATTAGAGTCGCCAGTACCTCAGGGACCGTCTGAATGGGATTGTCGATCACGGGTAAAGAGCCCGACAGATAACAAATAGCCGCTGGAACGTCGATGGATGCCCCAACCTCAGGCGCGCTGGGGTCGTGTGAATGGTCCAATCCTGTTGTATTAGTAGGTAATGAACTTGACGAATAGTCATCAAAGACATTGGGTGTCGGCTCGACCTGTTGCAGTGAATCGTGAACTGGATCCTTTGGGGCCCGCGACGGGAGAGGCTGCGGTGAGTTCAGTGCGAACTCCCCTTCGAAAGATCCGGGATCGTCGACATCATCAACGACCCGAGTGCTCTTTTCTGTCGGCAGTTGTTGGCTGGAACAGACCGCGGTGCGAGCGGAAGGCACCCACGCGGCTGGCCGAAGGTGCTCGAATCTTTGACTCGGATTCAACCCAATCTCATCTGTCGAACGGTGCACGGCGACTGTTGCCGCAAGCGCGTTTCCGTCTGCGAACGTTGCAACGTTCTTCCCTGAAAATACGAAAATGCTTCCGCGGTCACCGCTTTCTGTTCGCGGCCTAGTCGTAGATGTTGCAATTCGATGTGGTGCGCCTTCAGTTGTGAAGGTTCCCACCCATCCCGCTGAATTGGTAGTTGCTGTGAACCACAGTTCTCCGTCTGGCGCAATCGACAGGGAGGTAATCAAAGCGCCTGTGGGGAGTTGAACTGCATATCGCCTTACGTTCCCATTCCTCGTAACCTGCAGGATCTGCCGTGTATCGGGGTCGTTAATAAACCAAAGAGAGCCGTCGCCAGATACGGTGAGTTCCCGCGGTGCACTCACGGGAACTCCCATTTGTGTAACGCTGCCATTAACCGAAATCCGTTCGATAGCGCCGGAGCCACCGACAAACACATCCCCGCGCTTCTCCTGGGTAATGGATGTGGGAATGATCGGCAAATAGAGCATCGTTACGGATCCGTCAGAGCCAATAGTTCCCGCCACACCTTCGTCCTGAAGGTTCACGCCCGCAAACCACACTCGCCCGTGATTACCTGCTGAAAGGCCCGTCAATGTCCGCAGGCCAGGAATTGTGATTGTTATCTCCTTACCCGTCGCATCCAGACCATCAATCTCATTGGCGCCACGACTGAACCACAAACGACCGCCACTCGTTGTCAAGTTACGAATCGGCGTCGCGGAACCCGCCGTTATTTCCTCAAATTGCTTGTTCGCAATTAATCTTCCAACACTGTTCCCGTCGCTCGCCGCCACAGCGAACCAGATCTCTGCGCTACCGGAGACAACGATGTGGGACACAACCGGCGGGATCTCGGCGGTTGCGCCAGGTGGGGTGCTGTTCTTCGCGGTTCGATTATCAATCGTTAGATTCTCGAGTGTACCGTTCGCGGTGTACCACAGTTCGCCGTTGACGTTGGCGGTAAGATTTGTCGCCCCAGGAACTGCGGCATAGAGAATCGTGGAGGGTGCTAGAAGCGAGGACACAAGCGGCGTCGCCGAGAAGAACTGCCGCGTTTCCAATTCACCCATCAAATCCTGCCGTCTCGCGCAGCCCGAGGCGTGATTGCGATATTCTCGAATACTTCCCGAAGTCGCGCCGCCGTCAACAACCGGCTGACTCTTTCCAGCAGCGTTCGACCGTGTCCCTAAGCTCTTCCGGTCCAGTGAAAACACGCCGATCAGAAATTGTCTTATGCAATTTAAACTTGCCATCTTTCTACCGACACAAATCACTCACGAACTTGTTCTTCGTTATCGAATCGCAGCGCAAAGTGGAAAAATGCCCTACCAGGTGTTTGGGAATCCGCCACTTGAAGGTCATGCTTTGCATCCTCAAAGTTGTACGTAGCATCGCTCACAATGTGCGCGGTTGTTTCCCTAAGCGCCTGTCCGATCGCATTCACCTTGTCGAGAACCAGTGCGCGATCAGGTTCTTGTAGTCCCTGCACCTCTATGCGCAAAGAATTGCTGTCCAGCCCTTCCAAGGCAACGTCCAGAGACTGGCCAACATCGATTTTCCAAAGCCCGTTTGCCTTCACAAAATAAATCGTCCCACCGCGAGCTTGGCCATCGCGATACGTAAAATGCAGCGTAGCGCCGGTTCCATCGATCCTCCATTGGCAGCTATCACGATCTATTTTGGGCACCACTTGATCTAATCGGGCAGCAAACGTCTGGATCGGCGTGAGAGTTTTCCCAAGAGTGCCGTATTTACGGATCGCCGCCTGGCTGAGGGCCTGATTAGCTGCAAATACATCCGCCATGAGCTCCCAATCCTGAGCTTGGCGCGCATCAGTGAACGCAACAACATTGTTCAACGACACCGTGTCCATATTTCGCAGGGCGTCGTTTGCTTCGCTCAACGTTCGCCACAGCGCGTCAACCTCGTGGGCTTGTTGGCTGAATGGTGGATCGATGGGCGCCAGCTGAAAAGGAGAACCAGTTCGAGCCGCCGGCTTTCCTGGACTCACAAACCAGGCTATACCGGCAGCAAACATCAGCATGATTCCCGCAACAGCCACCACCAGCGCGAACTTCGCCCCTGCGGCGTGCTTAATCAGAAGGGATGCAAGCTGGGACACATATTCCGGGAGCGCATTGCCCAATGCAGCACTCTCGACTGATGCGGCCAACGTTGCAGGTACCGCCGTCGAAGACTCGGCACCTAAGGCCGCGATGACGACGGCCGCTGTCGTGGCGACGCCTCGCTGAGAGAGAAACCGACGCAACCGTGCGAGGCCCGCATCGAGCGTTTTTTGTGTTGCATAAAGTGACTGCCTACGTGCCCGAGCGATCTCTGCAAGTGGCTTATTTTCGAAATACCGCAGCACCAGCACCTCGCGCTGTGCTCGGTTTAACTCCATGAGCCCTTCGTCCAGTAGCCCTTCGATCTCCGTCCGCTCTATGGAGTCTTCGTCTTTATTTCGCTTTCTCATGAGCGTCACCACGTTTTCGTGATACGTCCGCGTTCGTTCCAGATCGCGCGCATTGGAGCAGGCGTAGACGGCGGCTTTGTAGAGCCATCCACCCAGAATGACATGCTTAGGAAGCGTTGCTGCTTTGCGTACCAGGAGGATGAAAACAGCCTGCGTCACATCCTCCGCCCAGTGCGCATCCTGCAACTGTCGACGGCACACCGCATAGACCATCCCGACGTGCCGCTGAATCAATTCCTGGAATGCTTCTTGAGACTTGTCCGCAACAAACGCTGCGAGTAAGGCTCCATCATCCACTTGTCGATCTCCTTCTATCCTCTTATGTGCGCGCATCAACCGGGCCCGCGAAAAAACTGATGCAAGAGTCGGTAATAGAGCAATAAAGCCATGCCGTCAATAGACTTAAGATCGGAAATAAAAATGCGCTAACTCCGATTGACGCAGTGCAGATGCCCAGCTCTTGGCACCGGTTGATTTGTCTTGGGCGTTGGCAAATCCCACGAGTTGTTTTGGCGTCTCTTCGTCGCAAGGGCTTTTTGAGGCACATGCGGGTGAAGGCCAGCAAGGCCTTGGACACCCACGGCGAAGATTTTACGATTCGTTGGGTCTTCAGCGATCCCGGCCCCGCGCGCTAAAGCGTGTTTGCGTATCGCATTGTTCGGAAGACCAGCGGAATCCGGGGTTCCGCTCCGCCCCCGAACGGTCCGTCGATATTTGTTCCCCGCTCGTCCCATCACCGCGCCTGCACATTGAATGTAGCGTTCAAAGCACATGAGCCTCGCACAATGCCTGCTGTATCATCACCTAAGTGCATTATGGGCGTCGCGTTTTCGTCTTGGCGGGCGGTAGGTTTTCTGACATTCTTGCTCTGTGAGTCCCCCACCCCAACTGCCCCCCTCTGAACGAGATTCAAACAAGGACTGGCTGCCCACGCCAATTGACTGGAGCGTCGAATTCCCGCGTTCACCCCGGCACCTTTCCAACCAGCTCCGCGGCAAGCGTTTCAACGCCGATAAGCCGCAGCTGCAGCTCTTTGACCATACTTATCACAATCTTCCCGCCGAAGTCCGCCAGGACGTGGACAAACACAATATCTCGGTCATCGGCTTTGACCTTTCCATTGCCCAGCAGCGGGCCTACGACGCCGCGCTGTATCTGATTACGGCAACCGGCGCCAAGTCACAGCGGATCGTCATTACCCCCGCCGAATGGCTGCGGGCCTATGGCGTGGAAGTTCGGCCCCGCAATACCCGCGACCGGCCGGAAATGAGCTCCTACGAGCGGGATGAGGCATTCACCGCTTTGGCATCCCTCGGGCTGATGCCCTGGCTTGTCAACTATGACGCACTCGTGAACGGACGCTGGAAGACCCGGCGGGAGGTGGCCACCCTCTGGCAGGTGGGAACCGAACATGACAAGGAAAAGCAGGAGCAGGAGCAGGCATCAGCCAGACCCTTAACTGCACAGGATGTCCTTTCCGTGGTCCAGAGCCTCAAACACGCCGAGCGCATCTCCATCAAGTTCCACGATATCTGGTTCGACCAGCATGACAGCTTTTACTTCTACAAGCCCGCGCAGCTGTATCAGCGGCTGGGACTGGTCATGTCCGGCAACATCCGCCGGCGCAACAAACATACCCATGCCTTCCTCGACTGGATCTTTTCCGAGGTCGGCAGCATCCGGGCCGAGGAACGCCACGCCAAAGCCGCCATGGCCGCGGGAACCTACAAGCCCAGGGAGAGCTGGACCTTCAGCGAGCACATGGCCGATCTTGCCATCCAGCTGCGCATGACCGCGCAGATCTCCAAGCGCAACTGGAGCCGCATCCGGGAAGCCCTGACCGACAACGCCGTACTCGCCCAGCAGGCCCAGATCATCGAGGGATTCCAGTGGGACGGGGAGAAACTCTCCATCACGTTCAACCAGAAGACCTTTGCCGACCTTGATCAGTACCACCAGGCCATCGAAGCACAGCGCGCAGAGAAAGAGCGCCGCCGGCAGGTCCGGAAGAACAAGCCCGAGCACAAGGGGGTCGCATGGCCGTTCCTGCGGGGGATTTCCGAGTACAGCTACAAGCAACTCCAGGACATGAAGCGCGGGCAGCTTGCGGAACTTGCCAAGATCCGGGAGAAGCTCCGCAACGAGGGGCAGCCCCACCCGGCTAATCCCTACTTGAAAGTGCCACGGCAGCCCACCCCCAGGGAGGCCCGGGACATCGCGCATTACGATGCCGTCGTTGCCATGATCGATGAGGCGCTCGTTCCCAAACCGCCGGCGGAGTAGTCCCCCAACCTCCTCGTGCCACCTAAGCTGCGGCGCAGCCGCAGGTCGGGTGCCAGATACCGACAGAGGTGATGGAAAGGTTACCCAGGCTAGCAACGCCCACGGCGAGCATCGTGGTGGTCAGAGCGCCACCCTGCTGGAAGGTGATACTTCTGTGACATTATTCCCGGCGATGACTTGGAAGCTGCGTGAAGGGAATGGGAGCGACGATGCATCCTGGAGTGCGAATTCATTTTTCCCACTTCTCGCTGCCTACGAAAGTGTAATGCACCGCGAGCAAAGTATCGAGCAACGGATAGCCCTTGCCGATGCAGCGCCAAGACCTCGTGGTGACACGCTTCGCGGCGAGTGCGGGCGTTCTCAGAAGATTCGCGCTCAGCATTCGATGCCGGCAAACGCTTTGGCCTCGCCGGTAGTGGATAAAGAACTGGTGATTCTGGAATTGCAGGCAGATTGGCAGCCGCCGCCTGCTTGCGCCTTCTTGCAGTTCCTTCCCTTGTCGATCAAGACAGCGAATCAATGCTTCGTGGAGGTTCTTGAGCAGGTGAAAGCGGCGGGCCACCTGACGGGCCTAGGGGGCTCCCGTGCCCGCTGCGCGAATGCGAGTGCTCCCGCGGTCGCGGCTGACTGTTCGTATCTCCAGATGCTGTTCAACCGCCAGACTGGAGGCATCTGGCAGGACAGGGGCAAGGTTCATGGCGGAGTTCCCTTCCGCTTAGTGCTCTGTTCCACAGAGTTCCTGCCTTCACCGTGACTAATCGGAGCGCCGCAACCAGCTCAGCTTTCACCAAAAGTGCGGGAGAACCCTTTTTAACCCGCCCCGTGACAGAGCTCAGAATCTTGAAGATGCTCGCTGTTCGTTAATGTCTGCCGAACGAGATATTAATCATCATTTAATGAGCCGATTAACCTCGGCCGGCGGTGTTGTGTTAGTTCTCCGCATCTGCTTTTCACGCGAACCGGGAATCTCCAATGGAATCCGACGTCGTCCTTCTTGACCGCTATCTTACGGGTGCGGACCCCTTCGCCTTCACCCTCCTCACCCGGCGTTATCGAAGCCTCTGCTTCTCCGTCGCTCGTCGCCTCACCGGGAATTTCCACGACGCCGAAGATGTCACCCAGGCCTGCTTCATCGAATTGGCCCTCAAGGCCAAATCCATCCGCGGTTCTGTTGCCGGTTGGCTCTATCTCCGTGCCACCAGCCGTGCCCTCGATCACGTCCGCGATCACCGCCGCCAGAAATCCCGCGAAATCGCCGCGGCACAACCCGACCACTCCGAAGAAAAACTCTCCTGGGAGAAAATCGAACCACTTATCGACGCTGCGATCACCGCCCTCCCCGAAGAAATCCGCGGCCCGATCATTCTCTATTACCTCCAGGGATTTTCCCAGGATGAGATCGCCGAAATTCTCCAACTCAGCCGCGCGACCATCGCCCGCCGAATTGACAAAGGCCTCGAAGCGCTTCAAGCCGATCTCACCGACAAAGGCTTCTCCGTCTCCGTCGTTACGCTTGCCGCTCTCCTGAAAACCAACGCTATCCTCCCAACCTCCGTCACACTGAACGCTGGGCTCGCCAAAATCGCCCTCCTCCCCATGCATCGCCACGCCGCCAGCGCAACATCCCGCGCATCGAAGCTGCGCTCCGCCCTTACGGTCAAAGCATGCATCATCGCGCCCATCGCCGGGATACTGATGTTCGCTGGAATGGGCCTCCCGCGATTGCTCCGCAAACCGGTCCTCAGCCCGTACGCCGCCATCTCCGCTGCCTACGCCCCTTATCTCGATAACGCCGATCCTCTTGGGCTTCACCTCCACATGAAAGTCGTTGCCTGCAGTCCCTATGCCATGTGGGGCGCCGCCCAGGACATCTTCTTCTCCTGGGCCCGCCAAAACACACCTGACTTCATTAACGATGATGCCGCGTACACACTCTGCCCCTTTCTCTCAGACATCCGCGACATCGGATTCCGCAATTCGCCGCAGCGCCTTGATGGGGTCACCCCCGCCATTGAGAATTTCTCCAGCAGCGCGCGGGCTCCGATCCAACTCGAAATCCTTCACGCCTCGATTACGCTCCGAATGGTCGCCCACGAAAGCCGCATCGAACTCCCGCTGGCCGATCGGCAGCACCTCGATTCTCTATTCCTCTCTTCCTATCGCCACGCGATGCTCTCGCCAATCGATGACGTTTCCGTAGCCATGATGCGTGCCGATCCCTACCTCGGACGTGGCTCGCACCGCCCGCGCGATCTCGCCTCCATCGTGAAAATCGAAAACAAACATCTCAAACTCGCTGCCGAAGGGCTCGGTGGCGGACTCACCCAGATCCTCAGGCCCGCTGACGATGAATCCCCTGAAATCGCTGATGCCCTCCGCCAGGCATTCGATACCTGCCCTTTGCTGCGCCTGGCGCTCAACCCTTTGACACGGGACCGGATTCCTGCCGCCATCTGCGGCGTCTCCCGCCAGACCAGCCTCGCCAGTCACGATACCGAAGGCCAGCTCGTTTACATCGTTCTACTGTCTCCCAATCCCAATGATCTCTCAAAACAAATCGTCCTTGAGCTCATTGAACAAATCCCCACTCCCGCCGAACGCACCGGACTGATCGCCCCAGACCCCCAGCTCCCCGCCGAGCGCGCTTTCCGGCATGCTCTTGCGTTCGGCGACCCGCCCCTTGGCTGGGGATGGCTCGCCCTCAATGGAAAATCCTTCGTCACACGCGTCCCAGATGGCCAGGCTACTCAATTGAAGCCTGCCAATTTCCACACTCCTACCCAATTGAACGATCTGGCCGCTGCCTTGGGCACACTCCTGGGCCATGCCCATTCCCACGATCCTCACGCCCTCCTCTTCGCTGACCGAATCGACGCTCTGGCGTCGCGTCTCACTCCGCTCGCCGATCAGTACACCGACTTCCACTTTGCCAGTTTCGAAGCCCTGGCCGCCGATCCCCGCGTCCGCGCCGACACCGTCGCCGCTGATAGTTCTCTCCGCGCTTGGTTGCGAACCGCAGACGCAATGTCCCCTCAACCAACCCACTGACGTAACTGGAGATCACCGTGATCAACAATCAACCGAAAATAACGGCGATTCGCCCCCCTCGGACGTATGCTTTCACGCTCATCGAACTTCTCGTCATCATCGCCATTCTCACCATTCTCATCGCCATCCTCCTCCCCTCCCTCGGTGCGGCCCGAATCCGCGCCCGCTTTGTTAAATGCCAGTCAAACATTCGCGCCTGGGGCAAGGCAAATCTCATGTACGCCAACGACTATGGACCGCTTTGCTATGAAGGAACATTATTCAACGATACTCCCGTCTGGGCCGACACCTCCTCCTATTTCAACGCTCTCCCCCCTTACATGAACGCCGACCCCTATTATCTCCAGCAGGACCGCTGGTTCGGAAGTGGATCTACGTATGACATCTTCAACGGCGGTGTACCAAAAGCGATTCCTCCCGCCCTCCCCCAAACGCCCCCCGTCAGCGGTATGAACTCCGTCTTCATCTGCCCCGAAACCACCACCCCCTCCCTTGGCAACCCCGACAAAGGCGCAATCACCAACGACGGCAAGTATTTCTACACCCGAGGCGGGTACAACGGTGCGCCCGGTGGTCAGGGCCGCATCATTCAGCCTTCCTGGATGCAGGGCAATCCCGTTGAGCGCCCCCATTTCCTCACTTATTGCTGGAACGCCAAGCTCAATAACTCCCGCTCCTTGGAATGGCTCAAATTCTCCGATCTCCCGCAGCCCGATGCGGATCTCATCATGGCTGAAAAAGCCATGCGGGCCGACGAACCGAAAACCAAGATCCTCGGCGTCACCTACCAGTACGACAACCTCTGGAAAGTCAAAGTCTCTATCCAACGCCTCTCCACACGTCACTACCTTGGCTTCAACGCCCTCTTCGCCGATGGCCACGTCGCTTCGTTCAAATACGACTACATCAACACCACCTCCTGGGTCGGCACCAATCTCGTCCAGAACAAACCCGGCGAATTCGTCGTCGATCCCTGGGACATCAACGGCGGTGGCCAATGAAATGAAGCGGGCGCTGGCGTCGCCGACGTGCGCCTTCCCCGTTGCTCGCCACGGTCTTCCTTCATCAACCCGCGTCACGAGACACGCCAAGAGTCGACGTTCGACTTTTGGAATGTTCAAAAATCGGATAAGGAGAAAATAAAATGCATCCGAAGTTCGTCATCCTCCCGACCGCGGCCCTCGCGCTCGCCGCCATCACCACCTCTGCTTCCGCTGCCTTCTTCCAGGTCTATGCGCCCTTCCCCGGTGCAGGCACTGGCTTTGTCAGCTACGGCTACGCCGTTAGCGGCGACGGCAGCACCGCCGTTGGCACCGCGCGCACCAGCAACGCTGCGCTCAACCCCGGTATCGCATTTATCGCGCATGTCGGTGACACCACCATCTCCGCAGTTCCCGGACTCCCCTCCGGAATTTCCATCGCATACGGCGTCTCCTATGACGGCTCTGTCATCCTCGGCCAGGATGCCACCGCCACCACGGGAACCCTCAGCCCGTTCTACGCAACCGCTTCAGGTATAGTCCAGATCGGTCCAGCCAACAATAGCGGCGCCGCTTACGGCATCTCCCGCAATAACACCATCACCGGTATCGTCACCAGCACCACTCCCCTGGATAGCAACGCTGTCCAGCACGCCTTCGTATACACCCTTGGCAGCGGCCTCGATGTAACCACCCCCACGCTCCTCCCCGAAACCCAGCCGCTTCCCGGAAAGGGAGACGCCACGAGCAACTCTGTCGCCATCAGCGAAAGTGGCACCGTCGTCGCAGGTTGGGCCCACAATTCCCAAGGCAAGCAGCAGGCGGCCATCTGGACTCAGGATTCCGGCGGAACTTGGGTCGAAGACACCCTCATCCCTCAATTAACCAATGATCAATTCAAGCACGATTCCGCTACGGGCGTCTCCGGCGACGGTTCACTCGTCGTCGGCTGGGCCAATGTCAACAACAGTTCCACCACGCAGTCCTTCATCTACGATGTCTTATCCACCAATCTCACCACTCTTTCCAGCATCAATGGTATCGGCACCGGAACAGAGGCCCTCACCATCTCCGCCGACGGCACACTCATCGGTGGCTCCGACAGCAGCGGCGCTGTCTTTTGGGACACCGCCGACAACAGCGAGCATTCCCTCGCCGACTACCTCACCGCCAACGGCATCGCCATCACTCCCGGCTGGACTCTCAAAGGTCTCGACAGCATTTCCGACGACGACAAAACCTTCACAGGTTGGGCCACCGACGCCAGTGGAAACCGCGAAGCTTTCGTTGCCAGCCTCACCAGTACGGCCGTCCCCGAACCTGCCTCGGTCGCAACCCTTCTCGTCGGCGCAACTATCCTCATCCGCCGCCGAAAATCTTGCCAAGATTGACTTTGAACAGCGAGCCGCCGGTGCCTTCGCCGGCGGCTCGTCTGGAGCAATTCTGAGAGTCGGAATAACACATCGATGGATGACCTTGTCGCCAGAATCGGCTGGTTCTGGTCGTATCTGACGAATCAGTGGTTTTCGCTCAGGCCCATAAATATGTGCAGGGGGCCATCGGACCAGACCGCATCGGGGAAAATGCAATCTAAATGGGGCAGTGGCTGGCCAGGACAGACGCTGCGGCCTGCGCTTGCGCCTTCGCCCCAGTCCCCCACCCTCCTCGTGCCACCCAAGCTGCGGCGGAGCCGCAGGTCGGGTGGCAAATGCCGCAGCTGCGGGGGCATTCGCCGCAGGAGGCGGGGCAGAAGCCGCAGGTACGGTGGCAAATGCCGCAGGTCACGCGGCAGCAGGGTGGCGGAAGTCGCTGAGGGCAAGGGGTAAGCGGAAGTGCTCCCGTGAAAATAAGAGAAGAAAGAGAATTAGAAATAAATAGTGGGGAACAAGGGGAACCCTGAGGGGCTCATTGCCGCCCCTCTTCCGCCGCAAGGGCGGAATTCACCCGCTAGGATTTATCGCTTTGCACCAGGCAGGCAATGGAAAACCTATGGACTTTTCCCCTCGCCGGTCTCACAGGTCCAAGCACGTGGGCTGCCTCGCTGTTGGGACAGCCTATGCTAAATCGCAAGTCGGACCTTCGAATTAGCTTGCCCTTCCCGGAGCATTCGACGTAGGCTCAGCGTGCACAGCGGAAGACAGGGCTCTGCAGGGATGCAACCCGAGCGCCGCGTGTGACCAGCAAGGCAGAAAACCTTGAGCCTGCAGTTCGAAAGGACTGCAGGCTTTTTGATACACCCTCGCGCAAGTGAACATCCGATAATCCGAACATCGGAAATATTGAACAAACGAACATCTGATTGGATCTCCTACCCGCTACTCTGCCACACGACCTGCGGCGCGTGTTCAGAAGATCTGAACATCCGATGTGCCGAAGTTCCGAAGATCGGATGAATAACTGGTCGTAACAGCAACGCTCGGCAGGGCTCTTTCCCTCCCCCTCCTGCCACGCGACCTGCGGCGCATGTTCCGAACATCGGAACCTCGGAGTATGTTCGTTAATCGGCCTCTCCAGCGGAAAACGGGATCGTCCTGGAACGCAGATGCCCCTCCCCCTTCATCCATGCATTGCCACACGACCTGCGGCGCATGATCTGAACAACCGATCTTCCGAACATGGCATTTTCTGATGATCGGGTATTCTGATGGTCGGATGTTCCGAAGATCGGCCAGCGAAAGGTGTTGACGCTGTTCGGAACATCTGATTTACCTATGATCAGAACATCCGAATTTATGCCGACGCAAATTGCCTTTGTAAACGGGAAGGGTGGGGTGGGGAAGACCACCGCCACCACCCTCATCGCCGCTGCGTTCCGCTCTGCCAACATCTCCGTCTCCATCGACGACCGCGATCCGCAGCTAAGTGCCACGACCGCCGCCGGGATCTTCGATATCCCGCTGGGCGACTCCGCCGACACCGTCCTCATCGATACGGCGCCTGCAATCCAGATGCCCTCGACCCTCGATGCCATCCAGACCGCCGATCTCGTGGTGCTGGTCACCAGTCCCAGCCCCCTGGACCTTGCCACGACGGCGGCGACTGCGAAGTGGATTCAAGCGCAGCGCACCAGCGGCGAAACCCGGCTGCTTTTCAACCTCGTCCAGACCAACAACCGATTCTTCGATGAAATGGCCGACATCGCCCGGGAAATCCCGTTCCCCGCGCTCAAGAACCATCTCGTCCGCCGCACGGCGTACCAGGTGGCCCAGATCGCCGGCTGGAAATCCATTCCCGCCGCCTACCGCGAGGAGATCATCAAGGTGACCATGGAAATCGCCCAGGCCCTCCCGAAACCCCAGACCCAAAGCAGCACCCCCTGTTTATGAGTAATTCCTCCAAGATGACCAGTACTGCCAGCCAGCTGCGCAGTCTCATGAGTCAGCACACAAACCGCACCTTCAGCAAACCCGCCGAACCGGCGCCACAGCCCATAGCGGCCCCGGTGCAGGACGCGGCACCCAGAATCACGCCAAGACCAATGGAAGAACCGCCGGTGCGGAAGGCGAGGGCGTTCGGCCCCCGCTACACCGTGGTGCTCTCGCAAAGTGAAGGCGACAAGCTCAATGCCCTGGCCCTCGAACTCCACCAGCGCCTCGGCAAGCGGGTGACCATGATTGAACTTTTCCGAATCGCCCTCGCCAGAGTGAATGCCAATGCCCCCATCACCGCCGAAGAACTCGCCGCGATCCGGGCGCTGGATCGGCGCCGCCGTGCACCCGGCAGGGCAGGCGCCTTTTAGGCCGCCAGAATCGATTTGTTTGTTGTTGACGTTGTAGCCCACTTGTTCTTAAGTGGGCTACGTTTTTGCTCAGGACCTCTTACACCCAAAGCTCCGCAATCAGCGTCCGCATTGAAGCTGACCACAAAGGCCGCGTCGAAAGCATCTTCCGTCAGTTGGGAATCACCCCACGAAGGCCCTCAACCTTTTCTATCCCCAGGTCGAACAGCAGTCAGGACTTTCTTTCCCGCCTATCGTCCATCACGCCACGCCACGTCCCGTCGCCGCGATGCGTGAGCTCTGTGCAACGGGGGCCGCGGCCAGCCAGCCATTTGCGATTGGCGCCCTGGGCAACAGCGAAACTGCGTCGCCAACCAACAAGGAATAATTAAATGGGTAATTCGTGCCTGATAATTGTTACCCGAATACTGGCAACGGGAACTGGTTCGAGCCGTTAGCTTCAGCAGGGTGGGGGAATTCCTTCGTCCTTCTCCCACAGCCCCGGTCTCGCATCCCCAGCAGCCCGGGGCTGTTCCCTTGAAGCCACGGAAACCTGGCTGTTCGGCAGGCTCGGACGTCAGCGTACCGAATACCCAAATGCTATCGATGGGCTACCTCTCGACCGCCAGCATGAGGGCGTCGCCACATATGGCAGGCGCATCCCCCCCGGGGTTCAACATCTCGAGACACATTCAGACGGCGCAGACTTCCTGGCCGACGTCGTTTGGCAAAATGCCGTCAAGGCGAGTCGCAAAGTGTTCCCGGATCGTTTCCGCCAATCCAAAACTGATCTTGGTCCGGACAGTTGATCCAGCAGCGCCCAATCCCTCGGCGCTGCACCAACGGAGTATCTCGACGGCGGCCACACCGATCTGCTTTGCCAGCATACGAATTTCAATGCCCGGCTTCTGCATTTCTAAACTCCTGAGTCCCAACAGAGTACAACTACCGGGTCCAGCGAGGAACACCAGCCCTCTCTCAGGATTCCCAGCCTCAATGTACTCCCACTTTGGAGCCCAAGTGTATGAACTGCGCTAAGAGTCGGCAGTGGGAAGCTCGGGCAGTTGGAGCGTGCGCCAGTCGCCAACAGGTATATTACCCATTGATAACTCTTTCCATCTGACGCAGAACGTCCAGAAGGTGCTCATACGGGGGTGGGGTTGCGAAGAACATTTCCGCCATGCTTTGATAGTCGCTCCGGAGCATCTCAATTTGTTCCGCTGGAGGCGCCAGTTTGAGCGTCCCCGGTTTGGCGAGTTCATAATGGGCGGAGGTCGCGGGAAAAAAGAGCGACTTGTGCCGGGCAACCTCGGCAAGCAGTTTTAGATCCTTTATCGCCCGCTTGCCGATCTCCTGCTCGTAGAGGCGTACCACGTCATAGTAATGTCGCGAACGGCGATCCGGCACGGCCGTCTTTACGCTTTGGTGCCAGGCATGCAGCGCCGTCGCCTTTTCCCAGAAGGTGCGCTCGGCGCCAAGCACCCGTACCTTGCATTTGGCCTTGGTAAACAGCTTCGGAAAGTCTTCCGCGATGTAGGGCGTTACCTCTGCATCTATGGCCGGCCAGTGGTCGGACCGGGCGCCAACCTCCAGCCGCACCATGGGCCGGACGCATGCAGAATCTGCGTTACCACGATCACGACGCGGCTAATAGAACACCAGTGTTTGCTGGTCCGGGTCGTCAGCGGCGAGTTCCAGCTTCCATCGGCTGGTATCCCCAAGAGCGGCCGCGAACGACCCTGTCAGTGCCGGAAGGATGCTCTCCTTGATGGCAGCTCTGCAGTCCTTCTCTAATAGTCCCGCACCAATTCTACGCCGCTGCGAAGCGGCCAGGAACGCGTCGTTGCGGTCGGAATCCGGGATTTTGGCAAAATCATCCATGAGAAGGAGTCTGTGACATCGCGGGCCTTTTGTCGAGGTCTCTGACCGCTGAGGCCACCCACGCGGGAGCATAGCGGGAATCGTCACGCAAAGCTCGCTGTTGTGCGGGCGTCAGAACCGAACGCAAGATTGCCAGGGTGCGATCACCCACAGCATCCCTCCCCAAATACCGCAATGCCTGAAAGACCAGCGCACTGGACTTGTGACATACATGGAAATTCGCTGGCGCGACATGCTTAAGCTGAATGTTCAATCGTCCTGCCCGCAAATGCCGTGAACGCCCATCGGTGAGATACACGGCCTTGGCTGGTACCTGCGTGGACAGCCCGAGCTGATTGGCTGCCGCAGCCCCTGACGGCAGAACTTGGGAACCGGTCTGCCGGGCAAATGCTGCAGCCACCCGATCAACGTCCGGGGGAACCGCGATTCCCAGACGCGGATTGACCCGCGGCAGATAATAGAGCCTCCGTCCGACCCGCTGGAGTTGCCCCGCACGCACCATGCGCGAGAGCGTCTGATCCACCGCCGCCCTGGACCCCAGATCCGCGAAATCCCTAGGCGTGTGGACACCTCCCGCGTCTGCTTTGCGGACGCGGTTGAGGATACCCTGCGGGAGAGAAGGCATGGAATTCTCCTGTCAGATATTACTCTACGCATTTCTGACATAAATGCAAATGGAATATCGGCGTTTATGACGCTCAAATTAAGGCAATTCCAAGGCCTCGCCTGCCAGTGTTTTAAACATCAGTTCACCCTTGGCATTTTGTTTCCCAACGACGGCCACGAACCCGTCGCCGAAGATGGCTTCCCATTGTTTCAGATCGTCACGCGATTCCTGCCGCAGTTGCGATGTGTACAGCAGCCAGTTCCTTCGATCACTGAAATACACCACGAAGTGGAAGCTGCGAAGCCTGGCGCCGGCGAACAGGGCTTTCTTTGCCTCATCGACGTTGATGTATGGGATATGCTTCTCGCGCAGATACCGTTCGACTGTTTCACGCAACGAACGCCTAGCCTTCGCTGGGGTCGGCGTCGTGTTTCGAACTTGTGGCTCGTTAGAAGTACTTGCCGTTGGCGGCGGAGCCTTTGTCTTCGCAGGAGCGGTCTGTGATGCATCTGTGCCTGTGGGCGTTGTCGAATCGTCAGGCTGACCTTCGTAGACCCATTCGAATGGCAGTTGGCCAAAACGTGCTGCGGTGCGTTCGTCATGCGACGGAGGCATATTCACGAAATCTAGGAATCACCGAAATGAAGGCAAGCACTAACCTTTCCGCAATGACAGATTTACTGGATAATAATATTGCAAGCAGCGGTATCGATTTGTTCCGCGTAAACAGGAGCCCATTTGTGCCAAATATTCTCCCCTCTCTCAATGAGCACATTCGTAAGCAGGCCCGCCGCGATCTCAAGCCTCTGATCGCCGAAGCCAAGAAACGTTCCTCGGAGCATCGACGCAGTATTGCGGCGCTCAAGCGGGAAGTATTGAAATTGCGTCGCGAACTCTCTGCGATCAAGAAGCATCTGCCCGAAGGTCCGAAACAACCCCAGGGCGAGGTCTCGCAGAAATTCCGATTACGAATTGATGGCTTAAAGACCCATCGGGCGAAGCTCGGATTGTCGGCCAAGGACTATGGCAAGCTAATGGGCGTCTCTGGCCTGACGATCTACAACTGGGAAGCGGGCAAATCCAAGCCGCGCCGCAGCCAGTTGCCGCGGATTGCCTCCGTGCGGGGCATCGGGAAACGCGAGGCGATCGAACGCCTGAAGGCCAGCAAGTGAGACGCGTGTAAGCAATGGGAGAAGGACATGGGACTGTTCCCGGCGTTGTTTGGTCCATCCAAGGAAGAGATATGGCGGCGACTTGCGTATGAAGTCCAGGGGCAATTCGTGGAGGGCGGATTCCTTAAGCCCGACAAGGTGATGGTCCAGGTCGATCATTGGATCATTACACTCGACACGTACGTCGTATCCACAGGTAAATCCGCGGCCACCTTCACCCGCATGCGTGCCCCGTACGTCAATCCCGACAACTTTCGATTTACGATCTATCCTGAAGGCCTGTTCACCCAGATTGGCCGCTTGTTTGGAATGGACGATATCAAGATCGGGGATCCTCCGTTTGACGATCACTTCGTGATCAAGGGGAATGACGAAGCCAAGGTGCGCATGCTTTTCAACGATCCCACCCTCAAATCGCTACTCCTCGTACAGCCGACGATTTACTTTGAAGTGAAGGACGACGAAGGCTGGTTTAGAACCCCATTTCCCCAAGGAGTGGACGAATTGTGCTTTCATCGTGGGGGCATAATGAAGGATCTCACCGAATTGCACGCCCTCTTCGATCTTTTCGCCTGCACTCTCCGCAGGCTCTGCCGAATGGGATCTGCCTATGAAGATGATCCCCAGGTGAGTTTATAACAGCAATGAGCGAACAATTTGGTTAGACGTGCGATGACGTACATGGTCGCCTTTTTCCGATTTATTTTGGGTTGAACTCCGCACGATTCCAGGCATAGGCTCTGGATGTTGCCGGATCAGTTCTCCCTATGGACTCTTCCAACACCCCCACGCCACCGGCTCCCCAGCCGCGGGGAAACTCCTTCGACCTCTATTCAGAAATCACCAAGCAGATCATGGCCATGCTGGAGAAGGGGGTGGTGCCCTGGCGCTCACCCATTCTTTCGCGCAGCACCGCGGGGCACCCGAAGAACCTCAACACTGGCCGGCCCTATCGGGGAGTGAATGTCTTCCTGCTCGCGTTTACCGCGTACATGAAAGGATATGAGTCCTCCTACTGGCTTACTTACGACCAGGCCCGCGGACGCGGCGGCGCGGTAAAGAAAGGGGAGAAGTCCTCCCAGGTGGTCTTCTGGAAACCTATGGAGGTGGTGGACGAAGAGACCAAAGAAAAGAAGAAAGTCTTTGTCCTGCGCTACTACAACGTCTTCAATGTGGATCAGTGCGACGGTATCGAGAAGCCCGATGCACCGAAGTTCACGCCGAGCGAAGTGAAGCCCATTGAAGCAGCCGAGCGCATTGTGAAAGGATACGCAGATGGGCCAGCGATCGAACATAAGGGATCACAGGCCTACTACCGGCCGCTCTCCGATGCGATCTGCATCCCAGAACCCGCTCGCTTCCAGAACACCGAGCTTTATTTCGCGACCCTCTTTCACGAGCTGTCGCACTCGACCGGCCATAGCAAGCGTCTTGACCGGAAACTCGACAAGGATCTCCGTCCCTTTGGCTCACCGGATTACGGCAAGGAAGAACTCGTCGCGGAGATGTCCGCGGCCTTCCTGTGCGGCGAGGCCGGCATCGTCCCGGCCGTGATTGAAAACCAAAGCGGCTATATCAGCGGATGGCTGGGCACCCTTAAGTCGGACAAGCGGCTGGTCATTCACGCCGCTGGCGCCGCGGCCAGGGCGGCTGATTGGATTCTGGGCAGGAGAAGCGGAAGTGATATGTCAGGGGAGGGGAGTAGCCCAAATGCACCCGGTAATGACGGACACTCAAGCGAAAAGGAATCCCGGAATCCTCCGATGATCGTGATGCGAGAATCGCCACGGGATAAGATTCTCAGGGATGCCGCACAGGAATATCTCCGCCAGGGGTATGCACCGATCCCCATACTTGCCGGCCAGAAGGGGCCTGATTACCCCGATTGGCAGAATCTGCGTTTGGAGGAACGGGATCTGTTCGAAGCATTCCGGGGGTATGGGAATATTGGCCTCCTCCTGGGTGCGCCCAGCGGGCACCTCGTGGATGTGGACCTCGACTGCGAAGAAGCCAGGCAACTCGCCGATCGTCTGCTGCCACCAACCGATGCGGTCACTGGAAGGCCGGGCTCCCCACGATCGCACCGCTGGTACATTTGCCCCGGCCTCCAGACCACCCAGCGCCGGGATCCCCTAACGCGCAAGAGCATTATTGAAGCCCGCAGCACCGGCGCCCAGACGCTCGTGGGTCCGAGCATCCATCCCTCCGGGGAGCCGTATGATCCGCTGCACGCCCGCCCGGAAGCCATTTCCTCTGAGGAACTGCTCTCCGCCGTCAATAACTTGGCCGACCAGGTTCTCATCGCCCGCTACGGCGCCATCCCCGAGCGGCCGGAGAAGGAGGAAGCCAAACGTGCGGAGCCTCCCCACATTCCCGCGAACCGTCAACACCTCCTGCGGAGGGCATCGGCTTATCTTGGCGCCATACCGCCGGCGATCAGCGGCCAGGGCGGACACAACCTCACCTATGCCGCTGCCACCGCGCTCGTGCACGGATTTACGCTCACTCCTGAAGAAGCACTCGCACTCCTCCAACAGCACTACAATCCCCGCTGCCAGCCCCCGTGGTCCGACAAAGAACTCCTGCACAAGGTGACCGATGCCGCGACGTCCCCGCATGAGAAGGAATATGGCTGGCTCCTCAAAGCGCCATGAGCCTCGTCCGACTCCACCTGAATCGCTTCGGGCATCTCCAGCTAAGCTTCGTCAATTCCCGGTTGCTTCGCCGTCTACTGGCCCAGGTCGTACAGAACGGCGGACCGGCACACCCTTCCGCCTACCTGCAGGTGGATACGGACGTACAGGAATTGCTCTCCCGGCTGTCGCCGCGGCAGCGTCTCTATCTGGAAGAGGGGTTCGCAATTCGAGTTCGCATGGATGGCTGGGAGGCCGCCCACTATTACGGTTATGACGCTCATTGCGTCTTCGAACACACCCGATGAACTTTCAAACCACCAGGCGAGAATTCAACGTGGACGGCGCCGCGTACCTGTTCAACTGCCGCGCCTCGGCTTACCGTCTGGTTGCCGTCAGCACCACCGGGTGCGTGGCGGTGCAGGTCAATGATGACGATGTGCGAGTCTTCTACTGGTGGTACCGTAGCACCGGCAAGGAGCCAATTGTCATTGAACCGGTCCCGTGGATCCGGATCTGGTCGTGCGCCTCGCCAAAAAACCGTCAGCCTGCGGGATATCTCACCCGCCTGCACTGCGATGGATGTGAACTCACCGATCTGCATGTGGACTCTCTCAGGCAACTCGCGCATCTGCGATGCCGGCATAATCACCTCCAGCGGCTCATATGTTCGGGCATGGCGTGTCTTCGCACGCTGGAGTGTGCGGGGAATGCTCTCACATCGCTTGAAATAGCGAACTGCGGGAAACTGGAACGCCTCAATATCGGCGGAAATCCTGCGATGCGCGCCACCGCCGACGAACTTCTCGCCATCGCCCACGGCGAAGACCGTCCGCGGCTTCGCAGGCGTCTTACCGCGACCAGCCTCTTCGATCTATGACCAACGATAGAAAGGAACACGAACGCACACCCTGCGATGGCTGCGGCCTCTGCTGCGAACACCTGCTCGTCGACGCCAATTTCGCGGATGTTCTGCGCGAACCGCGCATCGAAGCACAGCGGCCGCTTGGCAAGAAAGCTGTCAGCCTATCCATTCTCGATGCAAGCTGGATGCTGGCCGGTCCAGGATACCCCTGTCCCTTTTTGAACGCCGAGAAGCGATGCGACATTTACCCGACGAGGCCGACCACATGCGTCGTTTTCGCCACGGGATCTTCTCAATGCCGAGCGCTCCGTCGGGAACATGGGCTGCCAAAACTTGTTCCCCACCTGCCCTTGGACGGTCTTTTGGCAGAGATCATGAACGAAATCATTCAAGAGGAAGAGGAGGGACCATTGCTTGGATGAAGACGGCGCGAAATCCGTGTCGCACGCACCTGCGCAGCAAAGAAGGCTCATCCATGAGGACGAGCCTTCAAATCCATGAGCCAATGACCGATTTACGTCACCCCGATGCGCCGGCGGGCCAGAAGTGCCAAAGCGCCAATACTGAGGGTCGCCAATGAGGTGGGCTCCGGCACAATACTGAAATAATCGAGGCCCGCCGAGGCGGTGCCGGTAGTGCCATATTCATCGATGAACGCATACATTGTGCGTGTGGGCTGGGCGTCATAGGTATCGTGAAACGGTCCACCATTGAACTCAGTGGTGGGCGTTCCGCCGCTGGTGTCGTAAAGCTCATCCCATTGCCCGCCGCCACTGGGGGCACCCCGCCAGGTGATGGAAAGATCGAGATTTTCCGGCAGCGTTCCCGAGGGCAGGGCGGTCTGCCACTGTTGAGTAATATTTCCGCTGCTATCAAACAGGAACGTCGTGAGCATGTTCGGCGATCCGAGTCCCAGGCCGACGGCAATGCCTGGTGCGGCGAAGGATGCCGCGTCCCGAATCTGCCAGTAGTACACGAAATTGCCGCTTGCGGTAGAAGTGATGTTGACGGCGTCCAGACGCGCCCGGAAGTCGCCGACGCCAATCGTTCGTTGAAGGCCCGCGATCGTTCCGGTGCCGGTTTCGGTGTCTGTGATGACATATTGCCCGGTACCGTTGTACGCCCCGCCGCTTCCAACAAGGGAGAACGAAGCATCCAGAGGTCCCGAAGCGAAATTGTCGGTGAACGGGATAATCGTAGCGTGCGCCCATTGGGCGCTCGCCGCGATTCCCAGAGCCAATGAAATACAAAGATTGCGACTGTTCATTTTCTCCAGCTCCTAAGGATGGCGTCAAAAAAGCCACCGGAACACACGTTCAGCGGTGGCGGTTCGGGATCCCACAACTACTTCTGGGGGCCGGGGGCTTGCGGCTTGCTCTCCTTGGGCTTCTCAGACGCGGCCTTTTCGGCTTTCACCACCGGCTTGCTGTCGCCGGGCGGCTTCGACGGAGCCCCTCCCACCTCCTCATGATGACCGATGCCGTTGTACATGTACTCACCACATGAACCTTTCTCCGCGATCTCGCCGAGCAGACGATGCGTACGGACGTAATATTTCGACAGCGCGTCGCGGGACGCTGCGAACAGCACGATTAAAAGCACTGCCATTCCCAGATCTGTGCCGATTCCAAGAAATGGCGATGTGCGCATGCAGCGGTGGATCGCATAGGCCCAAGCCACTGCAAGCAGCATGTTTGAGGCAAACTCGAAATACCGATAATGCTGCTGAACCAGGTAATCGAAGCCCTCGATGCGGTCCGCCAGCGTGGAGAAATCCGCGGGGGGGCGCATGGACACCTGTAGCGTGGTGAAGTGGATCGATCACCAGATTCCGGAAGCAGCTCATTATCAGCCCGACGGCGGTGGCACCCATGAGAGCATACAACGGTGGCCCCAATCCGGAGTCGCCTTGTGGGACCGGCAGCAGCCACCCGTAGATGGCCGGAACGAGCGGCGCCAGACCGGTCAAACCGACGAAGCCGGGGATGATGTAGGCGATAACCAGCCCGAAGTGCTTGTGCGTGTCCATGGCTTGGGGAGTGGATTGGACGGGCCGCATTTGGACCATCCGCCCCGAGCGTGGATGTTTCCTGCCGGTATGTCAAACCAATCTCCCAGTTCCCAGCACCAAACAGCACAACCCAGCAGGAACAACATAGCACATAACCCAAAAAAGGATAAACCTATTTTGGGATAATTTTGAAACTGGTTTAGAAGCAGCATTCGTATCGACAGGATGCTGCATTGAAAAAGTCTTGGTACATCAGCAGATATGATCATTTCCGCACCCTATTGGTGGAGGCACGAAAGGGCGCGGATATTACCCAGACGGAACTGGCCAAAAAGCTGCGAGCCCCGCAGTCCTATGTGTCGAAGTATGAGCGGGGGGAACGCCGGCTCGACGTTGTGGAGTTTCTTGCGATCGCCGAGTCCATCGGCGCTGACCCCCACGCATTAATCGACAAGGTGCGCGCGGGTACAGTCAAACCGCCGCGTGGAGCGTAACTCTTGGCTCTCCCTGCCCGTGTAAAGCCGCAATTGCTATCGGGAATCTCCCCCTGTGGCGAACCTACTAAAAAGTGCGGGGACAAACGAAACTTCAATTTCTTCGGCGTTGGGGTCTACCTTTGCCCCGTTAACGTAATTGCGAATGAGTTCCCGGCGTTCTTCGAGGGTGCCACTGGCGAGAAGGGTGTCGAGGCGCGATAGCTCTTCGTCGGCTCTCTGGGCGATTTCTTTGGGGTTGGGGAGTTCGGGGAGGGTGGCGGCGAGGGAATCGAGTTGAGATTGAACTTGCTGGCGCTCGTCCGAGAGGGTCTTGGCTTTGGCGTATAAGCCGAGAGTGGTGGCGGTCTGGCGCATCCAGGACGGACAGGTGGGAGGCGACCTTGCTGATTAGGGTATCGATCTCGGCGAGGCGGGATTGGAGACCATTACGGGCGTCGGTCTGGTTGCCGCAGAGTTTCTTGAGTTCTCCTGAACGTAGCTGTGGAGTTCCCGGTCCTGCTTGAGGTGCTGGAGATCGTCCTGGATGAGCCGGAATGATCTGGCCTTCCACAATGTCGGCGCGAATGGTGAATCGTTTGGGACAGGCGGTGTAGTCACCCTTGTGGTGGGTGGCGCAGCGATAGTAGCGGGTTTTGACCTTGCCTCGGATCTTATTGGTATGGGTGCTGGTCTGGCAGTAAGCGGTACTCCGCAGATGCCGCAGGTGAGGGTGTTGCTCAGGAGGTAGTTACCTTTGACCCTGCGACCGGTGCAGCGGGTCCAGCGGTTGCCCCCTTCGGAGAGTTTGATTTGCACCTTCTCGAAGTTTCCCCATCGATGAGAGCGGGCCAAGCGTTTTCGATGACGATCCAATCCTCCCGGGGGCGGCTTTCCTCATTTTCGCTGTGACGCTCGATGCTTGTGCCTCCGGTGTGGCGTCCTGCAGCGGGAGTGCCGCATTTGGTGGGAGAGTAAACAGATTACGCGCCGGCGAGGGAAGAAAATTATCTACTTTTTGAGGCAAGCGAGGGTTAGACGTGGCGTACGATTTCGTGTCTGGCTGCTGGTACGACGTGGACCTTCTTTTGCCGAGCGGTATCACCTTGTCCATCTGGCCGGGTCGTTGCGGACGTCGCTGCAAGTGCTGGCACAGTGGCCGTGCCGGTTGCGTTGGTGACGGGGTTCGCCCAGGGCTGGTGGTTTAGTGCGCGTCGCACGTTGCTCGAAAGTTTGTCGCTCGCAAGTCGCAGCGCGACCAGCATGGGCGGTTGAGGCACTCGCCAGGGGAGTGCAGGGGGGTCGTAGCTTAGCGAGAATACCGGCGCGTAATAACCAGAAATTTACTCACTACGGATTGATTACCCAGAATGTTGGCGGCACTCCTCCGCCCGCCGCGGGCATTGCCGTCGAAGCTGAAGGGCCCGCCCATTTCTTCCAATCCACATGGCCGTCGCAATAAAGAGTATTCGCGCCTGCAGGTTGCGACCATGATAGGTGGCTCGTGGTATGGTGAAGTTGACTTGATCCCCCAACTATATCCGTATATTGGCCATTTTGACTGATGATTGCGTCAAAGGCCAACTCGCTCAAACTTGGCGCCGGCCCGTCCTGCCACTTAGTGCGATAAACCAATGGCGGAAACGCTCGGGCGGAGATAGCGATATTATTAAGGGGTGTAACTCCGGGGCGAATACCGAGCCAACCATACCCGATAACCCGTATCCGCGGATTAGCGGCAGTCGGGAAGTTCCACAAATCGTTATTATTCTGCGCGGAGTTGCTCGGACAATAAAGAAGTCTTCTCGCCGATGTTGGATCGTTGCGTGTGGCATTAGCTGTTGCATTGACGAGTAAATCGCCAGTTTCCAGGGTCACGTCCCAGTACCAATAGATCAAAGAAGTATTTTTGCCTGCCTGCGGCAGCCGATCGTTCCATGATGAGGCATAAGCTGCGCAACCCTCCCCGATGGCGTGAAGATTTGATGCGCAGACCGACCGACGGGCAGCTTCGCGGGTGTGGCTTAGAGCGGGGATCAAAACTCCAATCAATATCACCACGATCGCAACAACAACAAGCAGTTCGATCAGCGTAAAGGCTTGCCTCATAGCCTGTTCCCTCCCAGCGGTTCACTCCCGATTTTACCGAGTCAATTCGTAATTGCCATGGGTGCTTGAGGGAGTAACCGGGGCCTGCCTCTCTGTTTTAGCAATTTCATGATATTCGGCGTCTTCATTGACCGACCAAGGATCTCGCTCTTGTCCGAGCGCTACATTCCTCGCAGCAATCAACGCAGTAGCCATTGAATGGTCCTGATTGTTATAGCGATGCTGACCATTGCGGCCAAGACAGTGAATATTCGGAACGTGTTGCCGAAGCCACGCCCGAATTGTATCAAGTCGCGGCTTGTATCCCGGATCATAAACTGGATACGCCTTACGCATTCGGACCACTCGGCTCTTCAAAAGTTTTCCCTTTGCCAGCCCTATCCGGTCCAGCTCACGATATGCGAGTTGGGTCAACGCATCGTCAGTCGAGGACCATATCTCATCACCTTCGAAGACAAAATATTCCATCACCAAGCAACTTGTGCTTCGATTTGGAAGCATCTCTGGTGTCCAGTTCCCGAAGTTATCAATTCGTCCAACTTTGACATCGGGAGAGTGAACGTAGATCCAGTTATCGGGAAAAATGTTCGGCGCGTCTAATACTAGGACCACAAGAAGGAAATCACGATAGGAAAGCTTGGAAGCCGCATCGAGAATTTCCGCAGGTGGCGAAGGAGTTATTGACAGCAACAACTCACGAAGAGGCATTGAAGAAAAAATGTCATCTGCGGGAAATACGGTGTGAATCCCATCGGAGGTTTTTGCACAAACAGTAATCGCTCGTCCGTCGTGGCGCTCGATACCAATGACCTGCGTCTGCATTTGTACGGACCAACCATGGCGACGTACAGTTGACGCACAGGCCTCCCAAAGTTGGCCGGGTCCGCGTCGCGGATACCGAAACTCATCAATGAGGGTTTTTACAGCGCCGTTCTGTCGTTGTCCTCGAAAAGCGTTCAGGATTGCTTCTCCCAGGTTGAGCCCTTTAATTCGCTGCGCCGCCCAATCAGCTCCGATTTCCGTGCAAGGGCATCCCCACACCTTCTCCGTATAGCTTTTGAAGAACATATTGTAAAGCTTGGCTCCGAATTGGTTTATTACCCATTCCTCAAAGTTGCGTGGAGATTTTAATGGTCGAATCTTAGACCAGGCGTAGCTTACGACACACGCGATTGCGCAGGGAACACCCATGTTCTTTAGCGCATTTCCTGCTTTGAGTGGGTACTCGTAAAACTTCCCACCGTACAGAATCCTTGTAAGCCGCGGGCACGTGGCGAGCGGCTCTCCAAGCATTTCATCCCAAAGCTGCTGTATTTCCATAACTTTGGTGAAAAAACGATGGGCTCCAATATCGAAACGATAACCATCCAAGTCCAGCGTGCGAGCGAGTCCACCCACTACGGTATCTGATTCCAAAATCGTTCCAGCGATTCCATGTTTGGAAAGTTCGTACGCCGCCGTTAGGCCAGCAGGGCCCGCACCGATTATTACAACATTGCGCCGTTCCTTGCTATTCATTGCCCTTCTCCGTACGCCAAAGATGTAATTCGAAATGT
Source organism: Phycisphaerae bacterium (assembly GCA_035524355.1). Lineage (GTDB taxonomy): Bacteria > Planctomycetota > Phycisphaerae > WQYP01 > WQYP01 > DATKPA01. Next base: position 37,539 of record DATKPA010000040.1, read on the forward strand.
TTAGAGAATTATCTAACACTGAATAAACGTCATGTCCAACAAATTCTTGGCAGCAAATGAAATTGACGCAAATTATGCTTCACTTCACACGAAATCGGTATGCGCCCCCCCCACGCCCCCCCCTGAATACACTCCCTAAAGAGAGTGCACTCCATGAAGTCCTCATCAAGAAAACTAGCTCAATGCCGTGGGAAGCCGTCATTAATAAACAATATTTGTTTTTTCTCTTGACTTGCTTATCGTCGCCGTCCATATTCTGGCATGGGTTGAGTTTGTCGGATACCGCAATTCTAAGCCGATCGCCCTTGTCGTTGTAGACATCATGCTCAGGGGAGTGCCGGTATGAGAAGGGCTGTTTTCCCTTGGTTGGGTGGTTTTTTTCTAGTTTGTAGCATCGGCCTGTGTTTGGCTACGTTTTTTGTCGACGCTGGGGAGCGTATCGTGGTTTCCCCGCGCACCCACGACATTGGGACGATTGGACCTGTGCGTTCACGGGTCTGTACTTTCCAAATTACCAACAATTTCCGTCAATCCTTGCAACTTGATGTTCTTACCTCTTGTGGATGCACTAGCGCAACATTTGCGTCAAATAAATTAAGGCCAGGCCAAAGTACGGTATTGACATGCGATTTGAATTTGACAGCAAAAAGAGGCAAATTTGTGTCGACCATATCGGTTCTGTACCGCTCTAGTGAGAACGAGCAATACACAATTGAGCCGTGCTGGATTGAGGGTACTGTAGAACGGCAAGTTGAGCTTTCACCACCCCAATTATCGTTCCACAAGAATGTAGCGGAAAAACAGCGTGTCAAGCTCATCGTGCGGGACCCGCAGATCCGTGTGTTGGATGTCTTTTCCAGTTCCAAAGCTGCTAACGTGAGCTATGATCGTGAGCAACAATTACTTCAACTCGATTTTGACCCCAGCTTATGGAAAGACGGCCCGGGTGAGTTTCGGGTGACCGTTGTGACCGATAGTAAAATCGATCAAAACGTCGTGTTACGTGTCGTTGTATTGCCACCAACATCACTTTCGGCGCTAAGGCAGGATGGTCGTGCATCCGAAAGGCTAAACAAGACGTAAGTGGAGAAATTCTATTTGTTGAAATTATACATCTAGGCAGTGCCTTTCTTAGCATGCCCAGGCATCGTCCATTATTCTTTAAAAGGTGAAAGGAAACGGCATGTAGCGCAGCATTTCTCTTCACTCGATTGCCAACCGTGTTGGCTGGTGACCGGAGTGGATTAGTTTCAAGCCTAGGAGGCTATATGAAGAAGTCCCGATGGTTTATGTCAGCAGCAATTGCGATCACAAGCGCGATATGCGTAACTGTGGCGGTTGCAAGCAGTCCCTGCCCTATGACATGTGATCAAAATGGCCCATGCAGTGGGACTGACGCTGACGGGAATACGGTGCCGGGCGCAATAGACTGTACGAGCTACGGCTACGGAAGTTGCCCTGGAGATGGTCTTGAGCACCCAAATAATGCCGGCGTGGAGATTGCTACTGATCATTACTTTACGGGTCCCGCCTCTACTCAGGTAATGACCGTGCAAGACACAGCCCGGCTTTGCTGGAATAAAATTACATGTGTTTGGGTTCAAGGTGTGGGCTGTACCGATGGGGCAAAGACTCCACATAACAAAATGACGTACCAAACGGTGCCTTGCCCTTCCCAATAAGCGGTCCGCTGAAGGTTTGTGCGGTGTAGTTTAATAAGGAGATTGCAATGACATGCACGCGGCATAGAGTTATGCCACCGCCATTGTTTATTGTTTTCGTAAGCATATTTTTGGCTCTATGCCGAGTGTGTCATTGCGAAACCCCATCAGTTGGAGACATTGAGTCTCGTGCATTAGAATCTCGGCGGGCGATCAAATCGGCACATTTCCAAGTCAAGAGAACATTAGACCTCATTCCGCAGAACGAGCACGTCGATGATGTAATTGACACTTGGCTTGCGAGTGACGGTAGTCTCCGTGAGGACCGGACTGCGTCGGCCTTTGGAACGAAACAGATTTTCAGTGATGGACTATATTACCAATGGGTTTACTGGACTAACCGGCTAGCAGTAAAGGATAGAACGCAATGGGCAGGCGCAACACTGCGACCGTTATCGTCGATTGATCGTACTTCGAAGACATATTCTGTATTTAATCCTCTCGTGCTTATGTTTGAGCCGTATCCTTATGAAGTTGAGCAGCGGCATCCGCTGGACTCATTTGTGGGTTCGCCATTGCGAAAGAACATAACCATTGAGGAATGTAAATGGAAAGATATGCCGGCTTTTAGGATCACCTTCGACAATTCAAAAATGCCTTTGCATGTGGAATACATCGTCGTCCCAGCATGGAACTATTCTATTCCCGAGATCACGTTGACTGGCGATCTTGGTATCAATAAGTCCAGTGCCGATTTAATTGAAATATCTTCGCACATGTGGTTTCCAAAGTCTGTGGATACCATTGCGGATGTTCACCAAAAACGGACAATCTCGGAACATCTTGAAATTTCTGTTAGTGACGTCAATCGTCCGATTGATCGCAACGTGTTCTCTTGGGCGGGAATGGCTTTGCCCGTAAATACTATTATTGATGATTATACGTCAATTACTAAGCATGGAGATCCTTCCTATAAGATTTGGACGGGAGAACTGGCCCGGCCAATGGACGATCACGATTTGGTGGCGATCCAAGTGAGTGCGGCCTCGTCCTTTAATTCTTCGAGAAGGAAATGGTTGCTTATTTGTTCGGGGGTGGCCATTGTCGCCGCAATACTCTGTTTCGTATATTACGAACGGCGTAAAATGCTCGCACGCAATTGACGAGATGAGTTTCGCGATTCGTTTGTCAACTAGCTGCACATCAGGCGGGAGTTGATTCGAGCAGCTGACGGTGAGCTATGTCTCGCCCGAAGAGGGACGAAACTGACGTTTTCTGGCCGGAGCGGGAGCGGTGATGAGCCAGAGCTCGACCACAATTGTAGGGTGACGATTCGCTAGATGGCCCGTTGGAGTGGAATGGAGTTATCGTTGTGCGAGAAAGGCACCTAGTCCGGTCATTTGCAATGTCGTGGCGCCCGCTGCTCATCGCAGCGATTATGGCCATTCACTCCGCGCTCGTGCTTTACCAGGCCAAATGGGACTCGCCCGTTTGGGACGAAGTTGCGCATTTTGCGGCAGGCGTTGAGCATTGGCGGTACGGAAAATTCGAACTATTCTATGTCAACCCTCCCTTTGCGAGAATGGTTGCAACATGTTTGATTCCTCTTCTGGCACCAAGTGCCGATCCCTACAAATACGTCTCGCCGGCGATAACTCCAGGTGGTCGCGTCGAGTTTCCGGTTGGATCTTGGTTGGCGAAGGACATGGGACCGCGATACTTCGACCTCTTATTTATAGCGAGGGCATGTTGTCTCCCGTTTTCATTGTTAGCCGGATTTATTTGTTATAAATGGGCTGCCGATTTATGGAACTTTAAGGCTGGCATTGTAGCGTTGACTCTATGGTGCTTTTCCCCGACCGTCCTCGGCTATGCTCACATAATTACGCCCGATTTGCCATCTGCATGTTTGGCTATCTCTTCTTGTTACGTGTTCAATCAATGGTTGAAGTCCCCGTCGTTTCTGAAGGCGTCGGGTGTCGGCGGCGTTCTGGGAATTGCGGAGCTAACGAAAACCACGCTACTCGTTTTGATTCCGTTGTTCGTGTTGTTGTGGCTAGTTTGTAGGATTCATGTCATTCGGAATCGAAGAGCAGCTGGGAGGGAATTGCTACAACTGGCGTCGATCTTCATCGTTTGTTTGTGGATGTTGAACTTAGGCTATGGCTTCGAGGGGAGTTTTGAAAAGCTCGGAGATTTCGATTTCATATCTTCGTCTTTATCCGGCATTCCCGCCCCGAACGGCGGCGCGGCGCATGGAAATGCTTTCCGTCAAGGAATATTGTCCGTTGTGCCGGTTCCCGTCCCTAGGAATTATCTCTTAGGAATCGACTACATGAAGTGGGAATTTGAGCGAAAGGAGTGGTCATTTCTCGACGGAGAATGGCGGATGGGCGGATGGTACTACTACTACGCTCTTGGGTTACTTTATAAGGAGCCGACGCCAATATGGATCCTTGGCGCGATGGCAACTTTGATTTGGACAATTAAAGATCGTAAGTTTCACGCTATTGCGGTTGTCATTCTTCCCTTCGCGGCTCTTTTTGGACTAGTCAGCTCTCAAACCGGCTTCAACCACCATTTGCGATATATTCTACCAGCGTTCCCATTTCTGGTCATTCTTATAAGCTACGTAGCCAAGGGTATGGAAGCACCGCCAGTGAAATATGGGATTGTTCTTGGATGCCTAGGATGGTATGTGCTGAGCAGCCTCTGGGTTGCACCTCATAGTCTTTCGTATTTTACCGAGTTGGTAGGCGGCCCCAAGAGCGGCCACCTGCATATGGACAGCAGCAATGTCGACTGGGGCCAGAATCTACTGTACCTGCGACAGTGGTATGACGAGCACCCTACGGCTCGCCCGCTGCACGTCAAAAATGCACTCACATTGATTGCACCGGATCTGGCGGGGATGGTCGCTTTGAATATACCTAGGTTGGAATCGGGAGAAGCGGGCGCGAATGGCTCAAGTATTGAGCCGGGATGGTACTGTATAAGCGTGGATTATGTATTTAACGACCGTACGCACGATTTTGATTACTTTCAAAACCTAAGGCCGATCGACTACGTGGGAGGAACAATGCCGATTTACTACATTGACGAAACGCTAGCCAAGCAATTGCGTCTAAAGGTCTCGTCTGGAAACCCGTCCGAAATGGGAAAAAAGAACACGAGAGTAGGATCATGACAGATCTGTCTTTTCCAGAGGGCTGTTCCTCGCGCGCGGCATTGAACACTGTATCGAGTAGGGGTGTGTACTGGCATCGAATAATGGTAGTTCTTATCATCGTTCTCCATTGCGGAATTGTCCTTTTCGAAGGTGCAAAGGATGGCCCCGGCTGGGACGAGGTTGGGCATTTCGCAGCAGGATTAGAACACTGGTATCACGGCAGATTCCAACTATTCTCAGTTAATCCGCCCTTGGTGCGGCTTGTCGTATTGGCGCCGGTAGCATTGGCCAAAGTCGCAAAAGATCCGGATGAATGTTTAGGAGAACGGGGACCAGGGGGGCGTCCTGAGTTCATGATCGGCGCCCAAATCGCTTCGGCGGCTAAATCGTCATATTTCAGCATGCTAACGGCGGCAAGATGGACGTACCTATTATTTAGCTTGTTGGCTGCCTGGGTGTGCTATCGTTGGAGCGTTAAATTATGGGGGAATCTCGGCGGACTTATCTCCTTGCTATTGTGGTGTCTTTCTCCCACTGTATTGACGTTTTCCCACATCATCACTCCTGATTTAGGCGCGGCAGCCGTGGGCATATTTGCATTATACAGCTTCCGCCATTGGTTGGAAGTTCCGACGCCCGCTCGGCTAATTCTCGCGGGAATTGCAATTGGATTGGCGGAACTGAGCAAATCAACCTGGCTGATACTCATCCCGCTTCTGCCAATTTTATGGCTGCTCCTCCGAGTGATGGACCAGCGATTTAACTGGCGCTTGTGTTTTAGGGAGGGCGGGCAGCTGATAGGAGTCTTGGGAATTACTTGGTTCGTACTTAATCTTGGATACGGTTTCGAGGGAAGCTTTTCGACACTTGGAACATTCAAATTCATTTCTTCGCCCCTTGGGGGACAGGTCGAAGTCGATGGGCCTCCTCATCCAGGGAATCGATTTCGTGGAACAATACTAGAAGGAGTTCCTGTCCCTTTGCCGGCGAATTATTTAATTGGAATTGACTACATGAAATGGGAATTCGAGCATAAGGAATGGTCGTATCTAAACGGGAAATGGCAGCTTGGGGGCTGGTGGTACTATTATATTTTTGGATTGGCCGTTAAAGAGCCCATTGGCAACTGGGCGATATTTTTTGTGGCGACCATTATCACGATAAGCTGCCGCCGTCGCCTAAGAGCGATACGCGACGATGTAGTGATACTACTCGGAACAATGACGTGCATATTTGTGTTTGTGAGTTGCCAGACCGGCTTTAGCCACCATATACGATACATGTTGCCTGCAGTGCCCATGGCCGTAATTTGGATGGGCGGCGCATCGTTGCTACTCAATCGTCGCGACCGATTGATCTCGCGGTTAGTTACGTGGGGTTGCTTGGGTTGGTCAGCGGCGAGCAGTCTCAGTGTGTTTCCGCATCATATGTCGTATTTTAATGAAATCGCCGGCGGTCCGCGGAATGGATACAAGTATCTGGATGACAGCAACCTCGACTGGGGCCAAGATTTGCACTACGTAAAGGCATGGTACGACGACCATCCATACGCTCGCCCGTTTCACTTGATGTCAGACGTAACATTGATAAACCCAAGGAATGCCGGAATTGATTGGCTCCCGGTGCCGGTTAGTCCGCATTTCAAACGCGCGCCATTAGACCAACCCGCGAAACTCGGCCCGCAGCCCGGATGGTATTGTATAAGTATTAAGAGGACTCATGCGAATCTAATCAACGAATATGACTATTTCAAGGAATACGCACCGGTCGATTGGGTTGGTGATACGATGCCGGTTTATTATATTTCGTTTGATGAGGCCAATCGCGTGCGGAAAAAAATGAAGATCCCCGAGTTAACGAAATGATACACAAACGCGGAGGGGGTACTTGTGGAGAAAGCTGACATGGTCGCGCTTGGCGCTCGTCCTGAGAAGAACGAATTTGTAGCAAGGATCATTTTCGTTTCCATCGGCATTATTCTTTTGGTCGCATCGGCAGCAAAGCTATACGCTTGGAGCGGTAGCACGAATGTGAACTTTGGACCGCCAGCTTGGACTGAAAGCCGTCTTCCCCTGGATATCCTCGTGATTATCGAATGGTCAATAGGGACTTGCCTAATTATTCGGGTATTCCCGAAACGCGTTGTTTTTGTAACCGCATTTATGTTCGGGTGCTTTACTGGAGTATCTCTGTACGAATGGATACTTCAGGAACCATCCTGCGGATGCTTCGGCAGTTTATCGCCTAGCCCGAAGTGGACACTGGGTTTAGATCTAATTGTCCTGCTGGCGCTCTCGTATGTCTGGGCGCTGGCACCACGGTCTTTTTGGGCGCAATCGCTGTCAAAAAGAGAAATTGCTTGCGGAGTGATTTCGATATGTATCGGAACCGGCATTTTTCTCAACGGGACGCGTGCGAATGCGACATTTCGCGGTGCAGGATTCGAAGCGATTGGACAACGTACAATTGTGTTGAAGCCCAACGAATGGGTCGGAAGGCGTTTTTCGCTGTTTTCTTACATAGACATTGGAGAAAGGCTGAAACAGGGTGACTGGCTGTTGATATTCTATCACAACGATTGCTCAGCTTGCCGCGAAAAAGTGCCGAAATACGAAAAGGAAGCAAAATTATCCGATCGGACCGAGGGAGGGTTGCGCACGGTCTTCATCGAAATGCCCCCTTATTCTGCGGGGGCGGATCAATTGGTGGAGGCTGGTTTCCATATGGGCAAACTAGATGATAGGTATGACTGGTTCGTAAAGACTCCCTTGGTTGTGCGGATCAGGAATGGAATAGTGGTATCATCGGCGGAAGATCTCGAACTAAGCGTGAATTCACGAGAAGTTGGCCTCATGGACGGCGAAAGCGATCCAAAAATTGGCAAATGATTTCATCGAGGATTTGGATGGATATGGTGAACGCGTCACGTAAGTGATTTCCTTTGTGGGGTGGATTGCGCTAAGTGCTTATTGCACTTCCCTTGCTTGGGAGTTGTCGATATTCGCTCCTATAAAGCGTGTGAATGCTGCTGCTCGAAGGGCAGACGAATCATGTTAGTTGAATCGGCACGGCCCCACACGCGCGATGAATTCCACCCGGTCGGCTACTACGCAAGTCCGTCCGGGTTAGCCGGCGGCTGACGATGCTGGGATCTTCTGCGATGCCACCAACAAAGCACACGACTTCTTTAACCAGCTCTTGACCCGCCCTCCAGCGTACGGCCCATTCGATGCGCTCCCCGAGCGCGCTTCCAGAACGACAATGGGCACTGCGTAGATGGCCACGATCACTGCCGCCACTGCAACGAAGCGGGAACCTGGGAACAGATACCAGCTTGCGGTCGCGAGGGCGGTGCGCGCCAAGGCATGGAACGTGCCTATCCAATGTTCAATGATCCAGGAGAGCGCCATGCCCGCAAAGTTAAACCGCCGTCCCAGGGTGAACACTAAATTTCGGGTCTTTCGCTTCGATTGCAGGATATGGGAACAGTTTCACCAGGGCTGCGACAGCCAACTCTCGGATCCCCGTGCAATCCTTCAAGCCCTTATGCTCGAATGGGTGAACGCCGAGGACGCATGGCCGCGGAACCGGCATAGGCATTACGCCGAGTGGCAGAAACAGCACTCCTAAGGATCCAAGGCGGGCACAGAATATTTGGCCTGTTCACGGGGCAAACCCTGATGCCCATCGCGCGCAGAGCCAGGTTTGCGGCATCGAATCAGCGCGGCATCAATGCGAGGGCCTGTACATCACGGCCGCGTCCGCTGCGCGGAAATAGTCCCGAGACTGGGTCCCGGCTGCGCCACCCGCTCGTTTTTCCGGACTGTCTTCATAATTGTTTTTTCCCCGTCGGCTTCCCGTTTGTGGATCGTTCGCCCTCACCGGGCCGTCTTTCATCCGGGGGGCCATACAGGCGGTGCCCCCTAAGGGAACCCAGCCGCCGCCGCCCCGGATTCGCGGCCCTTTCGGTGAAGGGCGACCGACCAAAACCGAGCAGCACTCCGCTGCAGAAAAAACAATATGAAAACAGATCCAGAAAACAAGAATCCGACCAGGGCTCTGAGCCATCCCGAGCAGAGCACTGACACCAACCCGCGCGACCTCCACGGAGCTTTCCGCCAATACAAAGTCAGACTCATTCTGACGCAGGAAAAATCCGGGGACCTGATATTGGAAGCGCCATCTCCGGAATTGGCCGGGCGGTGGGCATGTGGTCGTGCTTTGCAGGACGTTAGAACATGGGAATTATTCCATGAGGCTACACGTGTGCTGTCGATCGAGGAGATCGGGGAGGGGCACAGCCATGAATAGCACCATCGAACAGTACGCAAACCGTGTTGTTTACGGGGACTGCCTGCAAATCCTTCGCGACTTGCCGAGCGCCAGCGTGGACATGGTGCTCACCGACCCGCCTTACCTCGTGCGGTACAAGGACCGCCAAGGCCGAACCGTGGCCAACGACGACAATGACCGTTGGCTCTTTCCGGCCTTCGCGGAGCTCTACCGGGTGCTCAAGCCAAACAGCTATTGCGTGAGCTTCTACGGCTGGGGGAAGTCCGATCGTTTCCTTTCCGTTTGGAAGGAATGCGGCTTTGCGATAGCGGGCCATTTCGTCTGGGTAAAGCGGTACGCCGCTGGCGCCCGGCATACCCAGCGGATGCACGAGCAAGCCTATCTGCTCGTGAAAGGCAATCCGCTCTTACCCGCACAGCCGCCAGCGGATGTCATCCCCTGGACCTACACCGGCAACAAGCTGCATCCCACACAGAAGCCGGTGCAGAGCCTGACGCCTCTGATTCAGGCGTACTCCAAGCCGGATGGCATTGTGCTCGACCCCTTCGGCGGGTCCGGCGCCACCGGTGAAGCCGCCTTCAAATGCGGCCGGCAGTTCATCCTGATCGAGAAAGACCCCATTTATCATCTGGCCGCCTTGGGCCGGATGGGGGAACTGCTCGAAGCCCGGGAGGCCGCCCGGCAGGTGAACCGCTTCCGAAACGCCACCGCCGCGACACCCGTCCGCGCCGTCGCGTCCGCCTGAACCTGATCGAATCCATACGGCTCCCCGTCGCAAGACGGGGAGCTTTGCTTCGCGCCAGATCACCCGCGGCGAAGAGAAAGCGCAGTCGATTCACTCCACCGCCGCGAACTCTCCGGAGGGGCTCCGCCGTCGGGCTCACGCGTACCGGGGCCTCTGCGGCTCCTCACGGTTTGCGATCCGGGCACTCCAGCGCACCCCTTTTCATGCCCTCCGTCCTGAGCCACGCAAGCGACCTGTAGGCTGAATTGGCCTTTTTTCCAGCCGGAAGGCGTTTTCTGCGTTGACCCGGAAGCTCGCTTGCCCACAATCAAATCAGCAACCACACCCCGCGCTGATGAACCGCACCTACCTACGCAAGCGCCTCCTGCACGAACCCTCTTCGAAGGTCGCCTACTGGCGCCGACGAAGCCGGCGGGAACGGCTGCAGGCCGCCGGCATCATCAGCCAATCCCTTCATGCTCCACCGGAATTTCCTAGATTTCATCGCATTATTAGAGGCAAGGCACGTTAAGTACCTCGTGATCGGCGGGTATGCCGTCAGCGTCCACGGTTTCCCGCGGCACACCGGCGATCTGGATATCTACGTTGCCGTCAGCCCGGAGAATGCCGTCAGGCTGCCGGAGGTGTTCAGGGACTTCGGATTCGGTGACCTGGATATCTCCGCAGAGGATTTCCTGCGGGAGGATTTCGTGGTGGAAATCGGGCGTGAACCCATGAAGATCCAGGTGCTCACCGGAATCGACGGCGTACGCTTCGATGAAGCGTACGAAGATCGCATTGTCGTCAAAGAAGACGGTCTGCCCGTTCCGTTCATCGGGCTCAAGTCCCTGCTCAAAAACAAAGAAGCCTCGCCACGTCCGAAAGACCGGATCGACCTTGAGGCATTGCGCGAGGCGAATGCCATCAAACACCGCGCACCCCGGCGGAAACCTCGCCGGCCCTGAAGGTGCCGCTGCTAGATCGCCGCCGCCAGCGGATGCAACGCGTTACGGTCCACCCGCGGACGCGGTGCACGCCGCCCTTCCAGGGCTGGCGGCACATAGAGCGTCTCGCGGTTGACCACCGCGAGGAGCTCTGAAAGATCCACCGCCAGCCAGGGCCGGTCCACCGGCCCGCCGCGGCGGTACGCCTTCAGCAATCCCGCATTGACCAGGTCCATGACAAAGGCTGGCGAGCGATGAATCGCTTTCGCCGCCTTGTAGATCGCCATGCGGTCGCTGGCGATCGCCCGCGCGTCGCGGGACAACCCCAGGGCGTCCCGCAGGGGAGGGGCAGCATGAGTGCAGGCGTCTGGTACTACAGATGCCGCCACAGACGCCGGGGTGAGAGAGTGATTTTCGAGGGTGTTATTGAGTCTCCGGGGCATGGGAATATTCATGCATTTTGCGGCCGTTCGCGCAAGTCTTTTCTGCCCGCCAGCCCGCGCCCCAGGCGCGCTGGCGGTCACATGGTCATCCGCGGGGTAAGGTCATCATCCGGATCAGAAAGCTCGGGTTCCGGTGTAATTGTTTCGGCATCCGGTTCCGGCTTGGCCGCCTGAGAGAGGTCCAGGGTCGGGGAAGGCGCCGCCGGTCCCTCCTGGACGATCGGCGGTAGGGTCCACCCCTGAAAACCCGGCACCGCCGGCTTTTCGGGGAGGGGATACATCACGCTTGGCACCACCGACTCCTGGCCAAGCGATTCCTTGATCGGCGGAAGCGTCCAGCCCTCGAACTTCGGTACCTCCGGCCTGGCCGGTGCGGCGGAGGGGGCCGCTTCCTCCTGCCACCACTTGGTCGGAGTCTTTGCCTCCGGAATCTCCTCCGGCTCCAACTCCTCATGGAGCTCTTCGGCCAGCTCCTCCTCCTGAGCCTTGAGATCCGCCGCGAACTCTGCCGCCCGCTCCACAAGTTCGTCGCGTTCGGGCAGTTCCTCTTCTTCAATCTCCAGCTCCGCCGCGAACTCCGGCGCGCGTTCCACCACATCCGGGCCCGTCGGAGGTTCCTTGAGCGGCGGATAGATCTCTTCCAGCCATTCCTGATCTTTCTGCAGTTCCTCGGCGTGATCGAGTGCCAGCACCTCCTGCGGCCCCTCGTCCAGAATCCTAGTGAGCTCCACCGCCGTAAGCCGGCGGCTGGATTTCGAAACAGCATGCATCAGTCCATCGAGATTGTCCGTATAGATCATCACTCCGCGCGTCGAACGGCCAACGGTCACATACATCTGCTCGCGGCTTGCGGCAGTAAACGAATCCTCCCCCTCCGCGACCAGCACATAGTCGACCGTCATCCCCTGTGCCCCATAGCTTGTGCTCGCAAATCCATGCGTGAAATGCCCGTAGTCCTTCGGAATCACCTTTCCCGAAGAGGTGACAATGTTGCCGAACTCGTCAAAACCCTCCACGGTGTAGAAAGTCCCGTTGAAGAGATCCTCCTTACCGAAATCCGACCACGCCGAACTCCCATTCTGCGTGATCCGCAGCTTGTCACCCACCGCCACCTTCAGCACATCTTCCCGCATCAGCTGCAACTGCTGCGGATACGTTTCCACAAAGCTCGAATGGATCGACCCATCCGTCTTCTGCAGGTACACCATCCCGCGCTCCCCCGGCGGACCGTCAAACACCGAATGCACCACCATGCGGGTGTGCCGCTCTGTCCCGGGCGTATTGTAGGTAAGCTCCACGATCATCCCGCGCCGGTAGGTCCGCCAGTCCCTTCGTTCCGCGGGAGTCGTTTCGATTTTCTTGTAAACAGAAAACTCCCGCTCTTCACGGAGCAGGCCCTGCGCTTTCATCCTTTCCCGAATAAGCTCTGTGACCTCCCGCCCCTCCTTGTGGGTCGGGGAGATGACCGCTACCACCTGATCGTCCCGGAACAACCGTACATAGTCATTGGCCAGGGCTCTGTGGCGGAGTTCTTCCGGGAGAACCTGGATGCAGTTTTCTTCCTGCAGCTTCGCAAAAGCCTCGGGAATGTCTCCCTCCGCCATCAACCGCACCGCCTCCCCATGGGATCCGGTCTGGCGCTTGATGGTCGTCAGCACCGCCGGCTTGAGCCCCGCATAGCCATACAGCATCCGCAGGGCGTCGCCACGCTCCACCCCGCGATGCTGCATCGTGTCCCCGGACGTCACGATCCGGGAACCGTGCAGCTCGGCGAGCTCTGCCAGCTGCATCATGTCCTTGTTCGACAACTGGCCCGCTTCGTCCACCACCCAGACGCCGTGGTGGTATTCATTCTGCAGCCGCTCGTTATAGAGAAGCGACGCCACCGTATGAGCATTCTTGAAGCCCCGCTTCTTGAGGACTTCATTGACCGCCTGCGAACCGGGAGCCAGGACCAGCACCCGCTGATGGTCCTTTTCCAGGGCGGTAACGAGTTCTTTCAGTACCAGAGTCTTGCCCGTCCCCGCCCGCCCCTCCAACGCCGTCACCCGGTCCCGCGAGGCGGCCAGCAGCTTCAGTGCCGCCTGCTGCTCCGGCGTAAGCTGGGGATTCGTGAATACCGCATCCTCCAGGAGCGGCGGCATCGTCCCCATCCCCTCCCGCGTCCACTGGATCAGCGAGAGTTCCTCCTGGAGGATCATCGTCGTCGTGACGAACTCGTGGTCCCCATACTTCGCGAAGATCAACTGCGGATGCCGCCGCATCGCCGCGTCCATGTTCTCGATCGTGGTAACCCCGATCTTGAACCGGAGCGCCGATGACCGGATCCGCCGTGCCGGCACCACGGAATTCTTATGAAACTCATGCTCAATCGCCCAGTTCAATGCGTCCCACTCCCGCTTGCCGATCCCGTCCGGCGGAGCGTCGTCCCCGGGACGGGGTTTACGCTTCCGCGCCTGTTCCTCGCCGCCCGCGACCTCGGTCGCGAGCCGCGGCATGAGCTTGCTCGTCCCCAGAAGCTCGCGCAGCGGCCGCACCTCGACCTTCTGCGCCCAGCCAATCTCGGGCGGCGGGTAGCTGCTAACCCGCTTGGTTGCCGTCGGCACCAGCTGCGGCCGGCAACACCGCTCCATCGCCTCCGCTTCCTCCGGCGTCGCCCCGTGGATCCAGCGCTTTTCCAAGGCGCTCATCAGCAGTGTCTTCTGCTTGCTCTCCCGCGTGGCCTCCCCCAGGGCGTCCTTCGCCTCGGGCGACGTGATGCCGTGTTCACGGGCGAACGTCTCGATCTTCTCCGTGCGCCGCGAGTATTTTCTTATCAGCGATTGCGGGACTCCTTCGATCTCAAAGGAAAACTCCGTATTGCGGATCCCGTAACCCATCTCGCGGAGATATCCGCTCAAACGGTTGAAATACTCCGTCTGGAAGTCGGGCATTTGCTTGTAAATGTCGCCGAAGTGCGCCGCCTTAAATCGTTTTTCCACCGGATCCCAAGTCCCATTGAATACAAAAAAATGCCAGTGCAGGTGTGGGTCCGGATAACCATTCACCGGCCGCGTCGTCCGGTGCAGAAACGAGGCGCTGATCAGCTCCCCGGTCGGGCGGGTGGCGTCCTGATGGCCACCCTTCCGCACCCGCGTGCGCATTTCCTTCTCGATGTCTGCCATCGTCTCCCGCGCCGCCCGGTCGAGGATCTCTTCGATCTTGTTGTCCCCCCGCCACACGTTCACGAGTGACACCGACTTGGGTACCCCGAAGCTGATGTCGTAGCCCACCACCCGGTCCTTGTCGGTTCTGGCGGTGAGCCGCTTCCCGGTTGCCGGATTGATGTTGTCGCACAGATTGCAGAAGGCCTCCTTCTCCAGCCGGCCTTCCAGCCCCAGCCGCTCCGCCACCTTGCCCCCCCAGTGGCCGATGATCTCCTGATCCTCGGTGTAATAGTCGAGGCGTTGTAACTCGGTGTAGTATCGTTTCGCGGCTTCTACGGAACTCCGCGCTTTGATTCTCAGCATCGGTGCACCGGCAGGGTATGAGTGGTTGTCTCTTTTCCTAAAACTTCTGAACGCCCGTCAAGCCCTTTAAAAAGGCCAGTTCGCGCCTCGTTTGTTCTTTGCTCGAAATTCCTTCCGCAATGATTTCCACCGGAAATCGTCACGCCTTCTCACGCCGCACAACATATCTTGATGCCTCCTGTCATTGTAAACCGGGCCGGCCGGGGTGGCCATTCGCTCCGGTTTTGCTCCGCTCATGGCCCTCGCGGGATTCGTCGAGGCTCGCTGCCGGAGAGCGTCCCACGCATCCCGCGCTCGCCAGAATGCTCCTCACCCGCGAGGCCCTGGCCGCTGCGCGTCCGGGCCACCCCTCGTTACAAAGCCGCGGGGCTTCGGGAGGACGGCCGCACGTGGCCGGTGCTCCCGCGTGGCTGCACGTGCTCTTCGCACCGGCTCGGCTCAAGGTTTTCGCCTTCGCCTGGCTCATGCCGTCCTGCCCCCGCCCCGCCCGGACACTAGCTTGCATGGCTGGCCGTTCACTTTCCCGGATACCCGCGGTGCTCGTCACCGCCCAGGCCGCTCTCCTCCGCAATGCGTGCGGGGAGCAGCAGGGCTGGTGCCTGCGCACCTGGATCGCGCGGGCTTGGCGTTGCCGCCCGCGTAATCACCAGTTTGCAAGAAATGAAACAGAGAAAAGGTCACTGATCTACAAATCCGGACCGCGTGCGACTGCCCCGGATACTGGCGGTGCTCGCCATCGCCCAGGCCGCTCTCCCCCGCTCGGCGAGCGGCAGGGCTGGTGCCTACGCACCCAGACGGCGCGGGCCTCGCACAAACGCTTCGGCCCGCGAAATCACCAGTTCGCAACAAATACAGGATACGGTCTCTGATCGATGAATCCCCTACAGGTGTAACTCTCCCGGATGCCGGCGGTGCTCGTCACGGCCCGGGCCGCTCTCCTCCGCAGCGCGTGCGGCGAGCGGCGGGGCTGGTGCCTACGCACCTAGACGGCGCGGGCCTCGCTTAATCGCTTCGGCCCACGAAATCACCAGGTCACACCCGTGGAACAATGGTCTAAAGAGTGACGGGAACCCGCGTACCCGGAGTTGCGAAACTTTTTCCCATCACTGGCGGTTGCTGCTTTGAGGTATTTGCCGCAACCGCTGCCGCTTCGCGGCCATCACCCTCCGCAGGATGACGACTTCCACTTCTTCAGCGGTCCTCGGGCGACCCTTCAGACCGGTCACCTCCGCAAGGCTTCCGGTGACCGGCTGCCGTGCCGCTTCGGACCGGCAACCGGGTCTGCGGGCTCATCCACGGCCACAGCCCCGTCTGCTCATCACCCCGGGCCGCTCCGCGTCCCGGCGGGTGCTCGACTTTTTTCCCTGCGATGGCCGCCGCCCCGCCCCTCAGCCGGTGCACCTCCGCAAGGCTTCGGGTGACCGGCTGACGGTCAGCCGGGCGGAGGGCAGGTGGACCAGTGATTCGCGGAATAAACCCCACCTGCCCACTACCCCGGCGGCGATGCCGCCGGAGACATCCATACAGGCAGACAAATGGTGGCGAGCACCACCGTT
This sequence comes from Phycisphaerae bacterium, assembly GCA_035524355.1. Lineage (GTDB taxonomy): Bacteria > Planctomycetota > Phycisphaerae > WQYP01 > WQYP01 > DATKPA01. Next base: position 53,838 of record DATKPA010000040.1, read on the forward strand.
TCCCGCCCTTGGCCTCAGGGCCTCAAGTATACCGGCTTCGCTGCCGCGTCAAGGTTTTCTCCCCACACGCTGCGCGTGCGGGCCCCCACCTTGACCCGGACGACGCGTCAGCCGGTGAAGGCCCCGCTCCGCTTGTTGAGGCCAAGGGCGGGAAAACTGTGGTTTTTCCACAGCCCGCACCCCCCGGCCGCAACGCAAACAAACGTCAACCATGAACAACAATCAAAACAACTCCCACCCCGCCGACGCTTCGCACGTCGGCTCAACCCCCCGGCTCACCCCGGAGCAACTCCGCCAGAACCTGCAACAGTTCACCGGAACGGAAAACTACTACCGGCACTGGTACGGCCTGGTTTACACCGACGGCATTAAATATCTCATCGAGCATGCCCGCTGCCATTGGCTTCTCGATGCAATTGCCTCCTACCAGTTGGACCTCTCCGAGCACCCCGACCAGCGGCTCCACGAGATGCAGTTTTGGAAGCTGACCGTGCAGGACAACCGCGGGGCACTCCTCGAATGCGTGCCCGATGCGGGAGAGCCGGCCGCCGTATCCCAGTTGATCGAGTGGACGGACTTCCCCCTGCCGGAAATTCAAATCTGGTTGCAGATCGTCGGAAGTGCCGCCGTCGCCATCCTCCCCAGCGAATATTAATTCATTCACCCATGCCACGGTGAAAATCGGCTCGCTTCACATCGCCGGCAACGGATGCCGCCGCCAGACGAAACGGGTAGGGTAACCCCCACTCCCTACGGCCCCCCGCACCCGCGGGGGGCTTTTCGTTTCCGAAGGTCTGCGCAGCTGTGAACGAGCCCCCGCCGACTCCGCTGGCACCGACGCCCCGCAGATGCGACGGGCGAGGGGAGGGCAGCCGCCCCCCGACGCCGCCTGCCGCCCGGCCGCAGCCGCGGCCCGCCGGAGACGGCCAACACCGTAAGGACCGCCCCTCATTGAAAGCCTGCCCGCATCCTGTTCGCTCAAGTCCTTTCAGCTTCCCTTACACCCTCCCGCACCCGTCAATCGCTAGCCCCCCCTCACTCACGTTTAGGTGACTTCCGCACTCAACCGACTCACAAACAAACATTCCACATCATCATCCATGGGTCCCCAGACATCTTCCCTTGCCTGCGGCAAGGACGGGCCACGAACACCTATAAACATTTATGAACATTGATTTTGCATCTCGAAAAAGAATACACGTTGTTCGCGGTTGTTCGAACACCATCGAGCATTGGGAATCTTCCCTATTGCTGCGGAAGATCGACGCTTTAGCATACCTCCGCTCACACTTGATGATCCCAGCAGGGGGTTCCCAGACGTGGCAAACCTGAGCAAATCCGATCTGATCAGACCGCACAGGGGAGACGTTTGTTCCTGGCGTCGCGAGGGGAAGAATTTCCGCGAGATCGAACAATTGCTTCGAGCTCGCGGGGTCGATGCCGATTTCAATGCCGTTCGGCGATTCTGCATCGAAGAGGGAATTGTTCCTGCCAAAAGCCCCCCTGATAAGAGGGATTCCACGAAGGGGAAATCACCCCCGGACGCGGTGCCTAAACCACCGGCCCCAACTCGGCCCGATGCCAGTTCCCAACGTGGGACGGGAAAGCCGAGTCAGAAGCCGCCATTATTCGTGGCTGGGACCTGCAACTACACATGGAGAGTGCCGGTCGAGCGGCCGCCGGCAGATACCTCGGCCTCTCCTCTACCGCTGAAGAGTCCGCCCGGGGCAGAGCGACCGACGAAACCAGCCAGCCCCCTTGCCGAGAGGAATTCCGCGCCGGGTGCAGTCGGGAAACCTAAAGGCACTCTGTGGTATGCCGATCTGATCGCGGAAAATCAGAAACAAGCTCCGCCCCCCGTTCTGCCGATTGTTCGCCGGCAGGGGTGGGAGCCTCCGCCGCTTCCATTTCCCCGAATGCCCGCTGAAGCTCTTTGGCCTCCAGAGCTGCCGTTGCTTCGGTTTGGAAACCACCCGGCGGACACCTGGACCATGCGGGATGCCTTTGAAGGGGCTTTTATCCTGGGGCAAATCGGAAGTGGCAAGACCAGTGGCTCCGGACGCATGCTTGCCAGGGCGTTTCTCGAACACAACTTCGGCGGCCTCATCCTGACCGCGAAGGAGAATGAGCGCGATCTCTGGATTCGTTACGCCCGGGAAGCCGGCCGGGAACATCACCTCTGCATCGTGCAGCCGGGGGGCCGCTGGAAACTGAACTTTCTTGACTATGAAACCAAGCGGCCGCAATTCGGCGCCGGGCTCATTGAGAATCTGGTGCATCTCTTCTACATCGCCTCCTACGGGAGCACCAAAAGAAACGACGACAGCAAGTACGCGAACTTCTGGGAGAACGCCGGAAAGGAATTGCTCCGCAACGTGTTCCGGGTCCTGGAGCGCAGCCGCGAAGTCATCACCATCTCGGACATGGTGGAGTTTGTCATGCTGGCGCCCAAGACCCTGAAGGAACTGGAGGTCGGCCGGTGGAAGGAATCCAATTTCGGAAAATGGCTGGCGATTGCCACGGAGGTCACGCGGGGGACCCCGAAGGAAAGCGAGCTCATCGCTGCCCAGACGTATTGGCTGAATAACTACCCGGGTCAGGCGGCAGACACCAGAGCGTGCGTCATTACCGGTATGACCGCGTTGGCGGACGCATTCTACGACCGTCACCTGCACGACATGTTCTGCACCGAGACAACGCTGACGCCGGAAGCCGCCATGGATGGGGCCATCATCATCATTGACTTGCCGGTGCACCGTTTCAAAATTGCCGGATCATTCGCCCAGGCGCTCTGGAAGTACCAGTTCCAGACCTGCGTGGAGCGCCGGGCAGATCCCGATGGACCGACGCGTCGACCGGTATTCTTGTGGGCGGACGAAGCGCAGCATTTTTTCACAAGTCACGACAGCATCTTCCAGGCGACGGCCCGCAGCAACCGCTGCAGCACCGTTTATATCACGCAGAACCTTCCGAACTTTTACGCAGCGGGAGGCGGCTATCAGGCGCGTGACGCCATCGACGGCTTTCTGGGCTGTTTCTCCACCAAGGTATTCCACTGCAACAACGATCCAGCCAGTAACAACTGGGCGGCCGAGCAGATCGGCAAATCACTGCAGTACCGATCGAACTTCAGCACCTCGACGTCAACAAATCCCAATGGGTCATTGCACAGCGTGCTCTTTCCGAGCCAGACCAACTCCGGCGGAATGCAGGAGGTGATCGATTACGAGGTCCAGCCTTCGATTTTTCAGCAATTGCGCACCGGCGCTGATCTGTACAAGGGAAATGTCGACGCCTACTTCGTCAAAGCGGGCGCGAGATTCAGTCAAACTGGAAAACATTACCAGCTTCTATGCTTCAAGCAGGAGTGAGCACATGGGTGCGGACGAACACTTGTTCAACCGAGCGACGGACAAAATGGTGAGGGTTCTGGGTGAAGCGGTCTTGGTTTTTATTGTTGTGATGATCCGCCCGCTCGCGACACTCACCGAGATACTCCTCAGGAAATACATGGGTGAGCGTTACTTCAATGGATGGAATCTTGTGGGCGGCTTGGTACTGCTATCAGCGGCGACTGCCGTCATTGCCGGCGTGCCAGAGCCACACGCCGCCTACCAGGATTTCTATGGGGTGCATCCTGCCGTTTCTGGGGTGCCGCTTTCGCTTCACCTGGGCACCTCTGTCGTATGGTCCGTCCTCCTCCTCCTTTTCTCAATCCTCCACTCCTCTGACGTCAAGAATCGCTACGAGCGCGGCGTGCGGTGGCATTCCCGATGCATCGGCATTCCTCGATTCCAATGGCTGAGACCTGAAGTCGGACAAGTTCTCCTTTTTGTTTATGCGCTGTTCCTGGCCTATTGGCACGTGTATGCGTTTTCGTTCCTGATCATCTACTCACTCGGCATTTCTTTGATTATGCGTTGGAATGAAGCTCGCACGTTTTGGAACCGGATGCTGGACATCATCGACGGCCAAATCGAGCAGGAAAACCTGGCCGCAGCAGTCAGGGATCGCGTCGCACCCGACCGCGTCGAAGGCCTGAGAGCGCCCTTACCGGTTTATGTGTCTACAGAATTCCGGGAGAAGTTCATTCAGGCCGCACAGGCCTCCGGGGCAGCGCCACCCGTTCTGGCAAATGCAGGAACCGTACCTGGCTCACCAGCGGTGACCCCGGTCTCGCCACCTCAAGTCACGAAACCATGGTGGCAATGACCTCCCCATAAACCAGCACCTACAATGAAACCTACAATGAACGGGCACACATTTTCGGCAGAAGTTTGGGAATCCGTCGGCAACTATCGGAAACTCTTGCGCAACAAAAAACCCCTCGAATTTCCCGTAATTACTCACGTTTTCGAGGGGTTTAGTGATGTGGGCAGAGCCGGAATCGAACCGGCGACACAAGGATTTTCAGTCCTTTGCTCTACCAGCTGAGCTATCTGCCCGGCAGAGACCCACTACTGTAAAAAACCACGCCCCCCCGGTCAAGCCACCCCGCCTCTTTTGATCCCTCAATACCCGCCCCCCGCTCCCGCCAGGCCCGACACAATCGCCACGCTCGCGGAGCAGCCGAGCCGGTCCGCCCCCGCCGCAATCATCTGCTGCGCGGCCGCCAGATCGCGAATCCCCCCCGACGCTTTCACCTTCATCCCGCCCGCAGCCCCCCCCACCCCCCCACCGATCCCCGCCGCGGAACCCCCATATTTCTTCAACCACTGCACCGCCTGCACCGTCGCGCCGCCCTTGGGATGAAAGCCCGTGGAAGTCTTCACGAAATCCGCTCCGCCCTCCGCCGCCGCCTGGCAACCCAGGGCCGTCTGTTCCTCGTTCATCGCGGCCGTTTCCAGAATCACCTTCACCACCGTCCTTTTCCACACCGCCCGCGCCGCACGCACCACCTCATACACATCCTGCCGGCAGTAATCCAGATTCCCGGCGTAAACATCCGGAATCGAAATCACCATGTCCACCTCCTGCGCGCCATCCTTCACGCAGCTCGACGCCTCGATCGCCTTCACCGTCGAGCGATTCGCCCCGAGCGGAAATCCCACCACCGCACACGTCAGCACCGCCCGATCGCTTTTCTCCGGATCCCCCACGCCCGCTTCGTGCAGCATGTCGCTCACCAGGTTCACCCACCTCCCGTTCACGCAGACCGATGCGAACCGGTGCTCGATCGCCTCCTGCACCACCTTCCGCACCTCCGCCTCCGTGGCCTCCGCCTTCAGAATGGTGTGATCGATCATGCGGGCAAGCTCAGCGCGGTTCATGAACATACTCCTCCAAAGAAACTGCGGCCCGGACATCGGGCAAACGGAGCGATTGTACACGAAGCTTCCGTTCCTGACGCGGCGAAGACAAGCTGTACCGCGAAACTGGGTGCGTAACAGAATCGGCGGCCATAGAACCCGTAGCGTAAGCGCCGGCCCTCTCGCTCACGAACCAAAGGGCCGGCTCCTCGCGCAGGCGCTGCAAAGGCCTTCGACACTGCGTGCCCCGACGACTGCCGCCGATTCTGTTACGCACCCAGCGAAACGCCGCCCCCCCCCCCTCCCCACCCCCCCCACCCAGCCAAATACTCCTCCAACCGCCACCACCCGCCGCGTTTCATCGGCGGGCGGTGGGGTGAGGCTCTCTCTGCAACCCCCAGGCTACAGTAAACCACAGGCGATGCGGCAGGGTCGCGCATCAAATGCACGCGAACGCAGCATCGCTTTCAACTGCCTTTCAGCACAGTAAGGGAGATCACGCCACTTTCCCGCATGTTTGCCACGCGGCCACCACGCAACGGGGCCGGGGAAGGGCGGGGGGGGGAAGGGGAAAGGCGTCACCACTCACTGCTTCAAAATGTCTGGAAAACGCTCCGCCAGCCAGAAATGAAACGTCTTCCTCGTCTGCTCTCACTCGCCTGACGCCACGATATCTATCAATATCCTGGCGCTCTACGTAATAATTACCCCCAGTTTGCGACGAAGCAAGGCGGAAAACCACAAACTTGTTCATTTTGTATTATCGGCCCGTTTGTAACGCATAAGCGACGCCCGTACAGTGAGCGAATCCCCTATTCAGGAAATCGCCCACTTCCCTAAAAATGCATCTCCGCACGTCGTCTCTTCATTGTGACCTCTGGCAGGTGTCATGGCCGCTATCTCGCCGACACAACTCGCGGACTGGTTCGATGCGCACGCCGCCCACCTGGTGCTATACGCTCGGCAATGGGTCGCCGCGCCAACGGCGGAAGACCTCGTGCAGGAAGTGTTCCTCAAGCTCGCCGCCCAGCCCGCCGCGCCGCAGAACGTGAAGGCCTGGCTCCTGGTCAGTCTGCGCCACGCCGCCCTCGATGCGCTCAAAACGGCGCGACGCCGGCATCAGCGCGATCAACGTGCCGGTGAACAGCGTTCGCACCTGTTCGTCGACAGCAATCCCTCCGCAAGCCTCGATGCGGCGGAGGTGCAAAAGGCTCTGGAGGGTCTGCCCGCCGCGGAGCGTGAAGTCATCACGCTCCGCATCTGGGCGGAGGCAACATTCGAGGAGATCGCCCGCGTCACCGGCACACCGCTCTCCACGGTCTACCAGCAATACCGCTCCGGCCTCGAAGCAATCCGGAGCAGATGGGAGTCGCCATGTCCGAAGAAATGAATCCCCCCCCACTCACCCCGCGGGAGCGGGAAGTCGAAAATGCGCTGATCGCATTTCGCCCCGCCCCGACGCAGATGAACCGCGACACGCTGATGTACGCCGCGGGCATGGCCGCCGGGAATCGCGCCGTAAGCCGTGCGCTCCTGCCGTGGAAGATCGCCGCCGCATTTCTCGTCTGCACCAGCACCGCACTGGCGCTCTGGCGTCCGGAGCGCATCGCGCCGGAGGATCACCCCACCGTCGCGCGGCATGTCGCCCCCAGCACGCCGATTGCCGTCGCGCAGCCCTCAATCCCCGCCGTCCCCATCTTTCTCCCCGAGGGCGATTCGTACCTGCAGATGCGCCAGCGCGTCCTCGTCCTCGGCCTCAACGCCCTCCCCTCGCTCCCCGATTCCGCCCCAAGTTCCCCCCCCTCCTCCCCCTCGCCCCCCCAACATCTACGCTACGACATCCTCGATGCCGCCCCCGCCTGGCAACGCCGCGCCGCCTCCACAGGAGACCACTCATGAAGACCACCGTTCGCTTCCGCCGACTCCTCCTCGCCGCCGCCATTCTCCCGGGCCTTTCGGCGCTGGCGCAGAATCCCGAGCCGGACAAGCCGCAGATCACGAAGATCACGATCTCTCCGACGCCGATCGAAAAACCCGCCCTCGCCTGCTTTCTCCTCCCCGAGCCGCAGGACACGCAACCGGGCAACGCCGCCATTAAATACGAGATGGCGGCCGACCTCTACCTCTCGTATCGCCTCAACGGTAATACCGATCCCAAGGAAGACGAAACGCTCGACAAGCTCAACACCCTGCCGCTCGCCGAACTCAATCTCGACGCCGCCAGAAAAATCCTCGACCCCATGCGAATGCCTTTCAACCTCCTCCGGGAAGGCGCACGCCGCGAGTCCTGCAACTGGGAACTCAACCTCCGCCAGGAAGGCTTCGCCACGCTCCTGCCGTACCTCAGCCCCATCCGCGCCCAGGCCCGGCGGCTCCAACTCGCGATCCGCGTCGACATCAAGAACCATCACTGGAATCTTGCTCACGACAAACTCCAGACCGGTTACGCCATCGCACGCCACCTCGCGCACGGGCAGACGCTCATCGAAACCCTCGTCGCCGCCGCCATCGCCGGCCAGATGAACGCCTGCCTCAAAGACTGGATCTCCGAGCCCGGCTCCCCCAATCTCTTCTGGCCCCTCGCCGACCTGCCGCAACCTATCGCGCCGCTCAACCCCGGTATCAGCTTCGAACGCGCCCTGATCTACTTCGATCTGCCCGAATGGAAAAACATGATGAAAGGCGAAGGCACCCCGGAGCAGCTCGCCGGTTTCCTCCAACACTTCCTCCGATTGGCGAATGCGACCACCGCCGGTTTCGCCGATCACGAGGGAGACATCTTCCACAACCCGCAACTCATGGCCACAGGTTTGGCCATCATCGAATACCCGCAGGCCAAGGAGTTTCTTATCCAGCGCGGCGCTAAACCCGAGGAAGTCGAAAAACGCCCCGTCGCCTCCGTCGTCGGCGAATTCATCTCTCGCGATTTCCGGGAAACGTCCGACGAAGTCTTCAAATGGATGTTCCTCCCGCCGAATCAGGCAATCCCCGGCCTGCTCGATACGGAAAAAGATCTGGCGGCAATTCCCAGCAACAGCATGCCGAACATCCTCGCCCGCACGCTTTTGCCCGCCCTCAGCCGCGCCATCGTGAACACCGCCCGGCCCGACCGCCAGCTCGCCGCCCTCCGCATCGTCGAAGCCCTCCGCGATTACGCCGCACAACACCACGCACTCCCCGATTCCCTCAACCAGCTCGCGCTCCCGCTCTCCAACGACCCCACCCTCGGCAAACCGTTCTCATACGAGCACCACGCCGACACCGCCGTTCTCACATCTCCCGCGCCGCCGGGCGGCAGCGTCGCACGCGACGAACTCCATTACGAAATCACCCTCCAGCCCCAATGATGAAGAGCCCATTTCAAAAACCCAACTTTCGTGTCTTTCGTGTTTTTCGTGGCCATTTATACGTCTTTGAACCAACGCCCAAAACGAAATGAGGTTCCCGTGACCACCCGCACTCCTTGCAAGCGACTGAGCACCATTGCCCTTCTCCTTTGCGCCGGCACCCTCCGCGCCCAGGCCCCCGCATTCTCCCCCGATCCCTACATCGACGACCACACGCTGCTCGTCGCCCGCGCCGACCTCACCCGCATCGACACCGCCGCCCTCCAGAAATTCATCACCGACGCCCTCCCCGCGCCCGCCGACAAAGACGTCACCACCGGCCTCGCCATGGCAAGGATGGCCGCCGACACCTTCCTCAACAACGTCAAGCAGCGCGGCGCTCACGACGCCTGCCTGCTCATCTCGCAGCCCGACGCCTGGCCCGGCCGCCAGCCGCTCGCCGTGCTCTTCCCGCTCGCCCCAGGTCAGGATGCGAAGCCGCTCGTCGATTTCCTCGCCAATTACGAGGGAGGGGGGGGGGGGGGCCTCACCACGGCGACACTCCCCAACAACGTCGTCTACTTCGGCCAGGAAGTCCCCCTCCATCGGCTCCAATCGCTGAAGCCCTCGCCGCGCCCCGAACTCCAACTCCCCGCCACCCCCCCCACCGACGCCCCCATCGCACTCGTCTACGCCGAGACGCCCGACGTCCGCCGCGTCATCCAGGAAATGCTTCCGCGCTTCCCCAACGACATCCCCGCCATCGGCGGCGCCTCCACCGATTTCGCCACCACCGGCTTCCGCAACGCCACCCTCACCATCGACCTTTCCCCCGCCCCCGCGATCACCCTCAACGGCAACTTCAACACCCCCGCCGACGCCGCCCAATGCGCCGCGCTCCTCAAATCCGCGATAAACGCCTGGCTCGCCTCGCCCGATCACAAGCAGGCCATCGACTCGCCCGCCGGTCCGCAGATCCAAAAACTCGAAATGGATCTGCTCCCGCAACTCAACGCCCAACCGACCGCGCCCACGCAAATCTCCTTCCACTTCGGCGCGGAGCAGATTCAGCGTTACATCCGAGCCGCCGCGCCAGCCGCCGACAAGGCCCGCGAACATGCTCAGCGCATCGCCTCGGCGAACAACCTGCGGCAGATCGCCATGGCCGCCATCATCTACAACAACGACCACAAAGACGCCTGGCCTAAATCCTTCGACGATCTCGCCGCCTACATTCCCAACAAGGTGATTCTCACCAACCCGGCCGACCCGCAACACCGCACGTACATTCTTCACCCATGGTCGTCAGATCAAATCACTGTCCTGATGAAATCGCACGCCGCCACGACTCCGATTGCCTATGAAAACGTGGATGACGAAAAATCGCTGGTCAACGTCGCCTTTCTCGACGGACACGTGGAACTCCTCCATCACAAAAAGGACTTGAACGACCAGATCGCCGCCGCCGAAGCCGCTCTGAAAAAATGACCGACAATTGCCCAGTGCCCATTGCCCATTGCCGATTAAAACAATTGGCAATCGGCAATCCTCAATGAGCAATTCCCCTGCCCTGCGCGTATCATGCCCCCATGACCACCCTCCCCACCATCCTCCGCCTCGGCACCCGCGGCTCTCTCCTCGCACGCACACAATCCCAACTCGTCGCCGACACCCTCAAACCCTTCCTCCCACCGGGCCACTCCATCGAACTCGTCACCATCACCACCTCCGGCGACAAGCAGCAGGACAAACCCCTCCAGGACTCCGGCGGCAAAGGCCTCTTCGTCAAGGAACTCGATGAATCGATTCTCGCCGGCCACGTGGATTTCACCGTCCACTCCGCCAAGGATGTGCCGGCCGAGCGGCACGAATCGCTGATCATCGCCGCGACGCCGAAGCGCGAAGATCCGCGCGATCTCTGGATCGGCAAAGACGGCATTACCATCGAGAACCTGCCGCAGGGCGCCCCCGTCGGCACCGCCTCCCTCCGCCGCCAGGCACAACTCCTCGCCCGCCGCCCCGATCTGCACATCCTTCCCCTCCGCGGCAACATCGACACGCGCCTGCGCAAGGTGGCCGAGGGGCGCGACGGAATCTTCGGCACCTTCCTCGCCGCCGCTGGCCTGAAACGCACCGGCCTCGTTCCGGCTCATGCGGTCTTTCTCGAGACCGACAAGTTCATTCCCGCCGCAGGGCAGGGGACGCTCGCGATCGAGGCTCGCCGACTCGATCCGGCACTCATCGCCCTGCTGCAGAACATTCACGATCCGGTAACCGCCGCCTGCCTGCATTTCGAGCGCCAAATCGTGGCCGCGCTGGCTGGAAATTGCCTCGCACCCATCGGTGTTTGTGCTCAGCCACGCGCCACCGACCCCGGCTGGATTGTCCGCGCCATCGTCGCTTCACCCGACGGCACAAAAGTTGCAAGAGCCACCCTGATGTCACAAAAGCCGGGCACAGCTACGCTCGAAGAACTCCAACCAATTCTCCTCCAAACGCTGCTGAACCGCGGAGCGAAAGAAATCCTCTCGCAGCTCCCTCCCGGCAATTCACACCCCTGATCCTCCCATAACTCCGCTCATCCTGAGTAATGGCGTAAGATTTGCACTTACGCTTGGAAGTCTCACGCAAAGCGGCATATGGTCCGAACGGAACGGGTGCGGCAAGGTTCCGCACTCTTGTGAAATTGTCGCGCCAACAGCCGCGATGAGCTAGTACGTGCCGCGCAACATGCGGTGGATACCGGCGATTCCGTGCCCTGTCGCTTTCAGGAAATTCGGGGAAACAACTCATGGATACGCGTGATATTCGAAAGTATCTCCACGACTTGAACAACTCGCTTAATGCCGCCAAAATCAATGCTTATCTGCTTCGCCGAATGCACGGCGACCTCCTCGATCGCGAGACCGTCGACGGCTTGGATTCCGCGCTCCTCGATGCGGAGAGGCTGGTGGCCGAACTTCATCGTCGTGTCCATGAAGAAATGGCAGAATTGGAAAAAAGTCCGTCGCGGTAGGCAATTTGTCGTCGCCCCCCTGGCTCGAAATAGGCCATTGTGACGCCCTCAGCTCAGTTCTGCGACGCATGAGTTGAACTGCACCCCTTGCTCGGAATTGCCTCTGAAAAATTGTGTTTCGGGATGGTACACGTCTTGCAATTAGTTAACGGCAGGTCGGTGGGAGAATTGCGCATGAGCTTCTCCCCTCCGGCGCGGTCCATTCCGCAACGACTTACATTCTGAAAATCGTCGGCAGCCAGCACGCGCCTGCAGTGTAGCCGATAGCTCACGGAAGGTGATTATGACCGTCTCGCAAGGATCCAGGGCGTACAAAATCCTCGTCGTGGAAGACGACAACAACGAACGATCCGGTCTGCAGCGCCTCCTTGCCGATGCGGGATATCAGGTCTGCTCCGTCGACTCCGCCGACAAAGCCATCAGCTACTTCGATGATGCGATCGACTTCGTCCTCACAGATCTGCGCATGGGCGACGTCTCCGGAATGGACCTCCTTAAGCACTGGAAGCTCAAACAACCTGAAACAATGTTCCTCGTGATCACCGGCAACGGCAGCACGCAGACCGCCATCGACGCCATCCGCGCCGGTGCCTACGACTACATGACCAAGCCGCTCGACATCAACAAGCTCCTCGTCACCCTCCAGAACATGGTCCGCCAACGCGAGGAATCGCGCAAAGTCCTCGAGTTGCAGAACCGGCTCGATGAGAAGTTCTCCCTCTCCAGTATCATTGGCCGTTCGCCGCAGATGCAACGCGTATTCGAGCTCATCCGCCGGTCCGCTCAGGCGTTTTCCACCGTGCTCATCCTCGGCGAATCGGGGACCGGCAAGGAACTCGTGGCCCAGGCCATTCACCAGAACTCCCCCCGCCGCGATGGGCCCTTCGTCGCCGTCAACTGCGCCGCCATGCCCGCCACCCTCGTCGAGTCCGAACTCTTCGGTCATGAACGTGGTGCCTTCACCGGCGCCGACCAGCGCCGCATGGGTCGCTTCGAGCAGGCCATTGGCGGAACACTCTTCATCGATGAAATCGGCGAGTTTGAAGTGGCGCTCCAGGTCAAACTCCTGCGCGTCATGGAGAACCGCGTCATCACTCCCGTCGGCGGTAACAAGGACATCAAGGTCGACACCCGCGTCCTCGCCGCCACCAGCCGCGATATCCGCGAGATGATGGCCAAGGGCCAGTTCCGAGAGGATCTCTACTACCGCCTCAACGTCATCACCATCGAACTCCCACCGCTCCGCCAGCGACTCGACGATATCCCCCTCCTCGTCAAACGCTTCATGGACCGCGTCAACGATCAGAACGGCACCAGAATCACCAGCATCGCCCCCAACGTCATCGACGCACTCCAGCAATACCACTGGCCTGGTAATGTCCGCGAACTCCTCAACATCATCGAACGCATGATGGTCCTCGCCGACAAGCCCGCCCTCGAAATGGATGAACTCCCCGCCTACATTCGGAATCCCGCCAACCGCACCGTCGTCGCCGCCGCCGCGCCTTCGACCGCCGCCTCATCGACTTCTTCAGGCCCAGGCGCCACCCCTCAGCCCGCCACTGCCCCCGACCCTTCCCTCGACCTCGCCCTCGCCACCATGACCCTCGCCGATCTCGAAGATCGCGCCATCGCCGCCGCTCTCGTCCGCTTCAACAACAACCGCACCCGCGCCGCTCGCGCACTGGGAATCAGCGTCCGAACCCTCCAGCGAAAACTCGGCGCCAAAAACGCCCCCGAGATCCCAGAACCCGACGCCACCGCTCCCAACGCCGGCGAACCCGTCGAAGAACCCGCCAACACGCACCATTCAAACTCCGCCGCTCCCATCCACCTCGTCGGCAGCAGCATCGCGTGACCCCATTCTGAATTCTGAACTCTGAATTCCGAATTCCCCCTATAATCCCTCCATGCCCACCTACCTCTCCGACGACGCCATCTGCCTCCGCGTCACCGACTTCTCCGAAACCTCCCAGATCGTCGCCCTCCTCACGCGCTCCCACGGACTCCTCCCACTCATCGCCAAAGGCTCAAAACGCCAGACCCAAAAAAACACCATGTCCGGCCCCCTCGACCTCCTCACCTCCGGCGAAGTCGTCTTCATCCCCGCAAAGGGCGCCGCCGAATTGGGAACCCTCGCCGCCTGGGAACTCGTCAATCACCGCACACAACTCCGCGCCGATTTCCCCGCCCTCAACGCCGCCATGCTCGCCGCCGAAATCACACTCCACCTGCTCCAACCCCACGACCCGCATCCGCCCCTCTTCGCCGAACTCGACGCCGCACTCGAACTCTTCACCTCCTCGCAGCGCACCCGCGCCATCGTCGCCTACGCCAAATCCGCTCTCGATGACGCCGGCTACGCCCCCCAGTTCCACGCCTGCCTCGCCTGCCGCAAACCCATCACCGCCGACATCCCCCTCCGCTTCAACCCCACCGCCGGCGGCATCACCTGCCAAACCTGCCCAACGCAGGGAAGCGCGGGGCAGGGCCTCGCCACCACCGGCAAAATCGCCATCGCCCTCACCCGCCTCCCCAAACCCACCACCCTTCTCACCCAATCACCCGACCGCCCCGCCGACCCCACCGCCCTCCACTCCGCCCTCCAACTCCTCCTCGCCCACATCGAATCCATCACCCACAAACCCCTCAAAACCCGCTACCTCCTCCCCTCCATCTTCAACCTGCGTCCCACGCCCCCAACTCCCGACTGACGCCCGCCGCCTCGGGCGGCGCGGGGCTAATGTGCGCGCAATATCGAATTGGCTACTTCCCAAACAATAGGATATTAATTGGATAATTTACCCGACTAATAGGATAATAATAGGATAATGAAAGACCACCCTCCCATTCTCTCGTTGCGGCCCGATACGTTTGCCTCGATCACCCTCCCCCTCGGCACCAGCTGGCTCCTGAGTGACTGCATGGAATATCGCGGCAAGCAGGACCTCTGGATTCGCCAGAAACCCGAAGCCCTGGCCGCCCTTCGTGAACAGGCAACCATTCAATCCGTCGAATCCTCCAATCGCATTGAAGGCATCACCGTGGCCCCCGGCCGCCTCCGATCCGTCGTTCTCGGCGAGTCGCGGCCAAAAGATCGTTCCGAAGAAGAACTCGCCGGCTATCGCAGAGCTCTCGATTGGATCTACGGCCGAAAATCCCGGGTGCCGATCGATATGCGCACCATGCTCCATCTTCATGCTCTATGTCAGGCAGGCGCCGGCGACGCCGGCAAACTGAAGGCTCGCGACAACGAGATCATCGAAGTCACGCAGCGCGGCGAGCACCTGGTACGATATCGCCCCACTCCCGCGAAACATACTCGCGCTGCCATGAAAGCACTCGCGGCCGCCCATGTCGCCATCATCTCATCACAGGAAGCTCCTTCACTCCTCATCACGGCGACCACAATTCTCGATTTTCTTTGTATCCACCCCTTTCGCGACGGCAATGGCCGCGTCTCCCGCCTCCTCACTACCCTTCTCTTGCAGCAGCATGGCTTTGTCGTCGGCCGCTTCATCAGCCTCGAGCGGGTCGTCGAAGACTCCAAAGAAGACTACTACCGCATCCTGCGCGAATGCTCGCAAGGCTGGTCCGAAGGGAAAAATCCCGTACTCCCGTGGTGGAACTATTTTCTCACCGTGCTTCGCCGTGCCTACGCCGAATTCGCCGAACGGGTCGAACGCGCAGAAACACGCACCGGAAAATCAGACCTCATCCGCCAAGCCGCAATGTGTCAAGTCGGCCCATTCACTCTCGCTGATCTCCAATCGGCACTCCCCTCCGTTAGCGCTCCCCTCATCAAAAAAGTCCTCGCGGACCTCAAAGCAGAACGAAAGCTCACGCTCACCGGCCGCGGTCGCAGTGCTCGCTGGTTGGTCCGCTCCGTGGACTGACACCGTCCCATTGGGTCTAAAGAAGAAACAGGCCCGTATGCTTTTGTGGTCTCCCCCCCCCGCCCAAACGGAAAAAGAACGCCCTCCTCTGGCAGCCTTTCTCTAATTGAATTCGCGTGCCAGTCAATGGCTCATCTCCCCCGCCTTCTCCTCAATCTCCTTCAACGTCATCCCCTTCTCCCCCGCCGGCAACGTCACCTGCTGCGCCCGCTCCACCACATCCGCCAGCTCATTCTTCGGCAACGTCACCGGCATGAACGCATCACTGGTCGTCCCTCCGCTAATACGCATGCTCATCGAAATCGCATTCGCCCACGCACTCGCAGGCTTCTCCGTCGTCACCAGCGACCACCGCCAATGAAACCCCTCCGCTGTCTCGTCCGCCCGCAACAGCCGCTCCTGGTACTCCACGCCCCCATTCCCTCGAATCACCAACTGATTCCCCTTCTCCTCGAAGAACGTCAAATCCTCCGCCGGCCTGTGCACGTCGTACGCCCGCCAGCACACCAGCACACTCTTCTTATTCAACGCGATCGCAAACCGCACGCCGAACTGCGCATCATTCACCTGCGCGTTCATGAACGAGAACTCCGCAGGCATCTGCGTCACCTGATAATCCGCCGGCACATCGAACTTGAACGTCCCCTCCGGAATCACCGCGTCCGGCTCAATCGTGTCGAACACCATTTCCGGCTTCTCCGAATTCCCGCCCCGCGTCGAATAAACCTCGCTCCGCACCGGCAACCCCGTCGCCGGATTCATGAACACCTCCACGCGCGACTTCTCCCCGGGCAGCTCCACTTTGCTCTCATACACGTCCGCCTCGATCCCCCCCGTCTTTTCACTCCGCACCTTCTTGAAATCCTCCCCCGACCCCAGCAGCATCTGCACGTTCTGCTGGAACATCTGCTCCGCCTGCAACTGCGCATCGATCTCCGTCTCCGGCGTAATCCCTACCTGCTTCTTCTGCGCATCGATCTGAATCCGCCCCTTCGGCGTCAGGATCACGTCAATGCTCTCCAGAACTTTCTCCCCCGCGTTCTCCGTTATCCATACCGGAACCCCGTTCAGCCGCATCATTCCCGGCCGCTGCAAAAAGAGCTCAATCCGCTGCCCAGCCGTGCCATCCGACGAAAACACCTCCCCCTTCAAATGCAGTGTCTTCAATCCCAGCATCCGCTGCGGAACATCCTCCACCGCATACGCCACCCGCGGCGACCCCACGCTCAAATGCCACACCGCCACGCCCACCGCCACACCCGCCGCTATCCCAATGACGCCCTTCATCACATACCTCCAGAGCCGATAGTCCTTCTCTCGCGCCGGCGGAATCGCCTCCGCCTGAATGCGCATCATCACACGCTCACTAAACCCCCGTTCCTCCGGCAACGCCTCGTTCACCCCTCGCAGCCGCCGCTCCAAATCATCCTGCATCTCTTGTTCGTTCATTTCGTCATCTCCCGCATCATCTCGCCCCGCATCCGTTCATACGCCCGTGACAACTGCTTCCGCACCGTCCCCTCCGGCCGCCCCAAAATCACCGCAACCTCCCCCACCTCCCGCCCATCAAAAAACCGCAGCATCACCACCACCCGCTCCTGCTCCGGCAACCTCGCCACCGCTTCCATCAACTCCTCATCACTCCCCGCTGATTCCGGCACCCGCACCTCCGGCAACGCCGCCTCCGCCCGCCTGCTCTGCAACGCGCGCAACGCCTTCCTCCGAGCGATCGTCATCACCCATCCCCCAAACGCGCTCCGATCTTTCAACCCGCTCAACCCCCGATACGCCTCCACAAACGCGTCCTGTCCCGAATCGCACGCCAGGTGATGATCCCGCAACACCGACCAGCACGTCGCCCGCACCCCGCGCTCATGCCGCCGCACAAGCTTCCCAAACGCCTCGCGATCCCCCGCAAGGCTCGCCCGCACCAGCGTTTCATCCGCCGGAAGTTCTTCGCTCAAAGCCGTGACTTTCTCAATCGCAAGTGTCATCACCCCTATAGAGTCACGCCCATGCTAATTCGCGACACGAAACAAACAAATTTCTCTTTCGCCCAAATCGCCGCACCTCCGCGCCCCCCCCGGGGGCAAAAATAAAAAAAAGGCCGCCCTCTCCGGCGGCCCTTCTCACAAATTCCTTCTGACCATTCTTCCCAGATGTTTGCAGGCTTCCTACAACTCGCCTGCCTCACTTCTCTCTTGTCTCTACGCGCTCAACTCCTGCAGCAGACTATCCACTGTCCCATTAATGCGCTCCGGCGTCTCATACGTGCCCGCCGCAATCGCGTCCCGCGCCGACTGGACCTTGTCAGTCCGGTCCGGCAGATTCTTCAACTCACTCAGGTAACGCGCCGAATCACTGATCTCTACCGTATCAGTGCCCGTCACGCCGCGGCCCGCATCCTGCGTGCCCTGAGCGACACCATTCGCCTTGCTTCCCTGCAGGCGCGTGATCGGGGAATTTTGCCCAATCGGGGAAATGCTCATGCAAGTCCTCTCACGCTGCCCATAATACTCTGGATCCCAGCTCTGCCCTGTTTATGCTGACCCGTCCAAAGGCCTGCAGAACTATCGTCCACCCTATATATCGTGCCCCACACCCTTCCCGCATGAACAAATCAGATGTTCCGAGAAAAAAATCGGAACCTCTGTCGCCAACGCTATTTCCGCTAATTTCCCACTAATCCCGCCCCCCTCCTCCTTCTCGAAAACCCCCTTCCACACTGCAAAAAAGCCCCCTGAATTCCCAATCCCCCCCATAATGGGCATCCGCCTTATTCTCGGACCTGCCTCGATCTCCACATATATAAATCATTCCCCTAATCCACCCACCCTCGCCCGCCAATTCCCCAATTCCTCACCTCCTTTTCGCCACCCGTAACCTTCTGCTAGACTCTCCCTCATCTCTCCCGCACGCCTCGGAGCTTTCATGTCCGCCGCCACTCCCCCTTCCGATTCCCCTCTCGATCACACCGCACACCCCCTCCTCAAATCCCGCGGCACATTCACCGCCACCATCAAAGACAACCGCCGCCTCTGCACCGACCACTACCTCCTCGCTATGTCCATCCGCCACTTCCCCCTCAGCGCCCCCGGACAATTCCTCCAGATCGAATGCGCCGACCCCCACATGGCCGCCGACCACGAAGCCACCCCACACGCCTTCGACTGGCCACCCCCGCACCCGCTCAAGACTGGGGGGGGGCAAGACTCAGGACTCAAGACCTATTCCACCACTGACCCCGACTTCAACGCCCCGCTTCCCTTCCTCCGCCGACCCTTCTCCATCGCCCGACACCGCACCTGGCCCGACGGCTACACCGAACTCGAAATCCTCCACCGCGTCGTCGGCAAAGGCACCCTCCAGCTCGCTCAACTCCGCCCCGGCCAAAAGATCTCCATCATCGGTCCCCTCGGAAAAGGCTTCACCTTCCCCTCCACTCTCGAACACGCCTGCCTCGTCGGCGGTGGCGTCGGAATCCCCCCCATGTTCTACCTCGCCGACGCTCTCTCCCGATCCATGATGCACAACGTCACCGCCTTCGTCGGCGCTCAGCGACACGACCTCCTCCCACTCACCCTCACCTCCGACGTCCTCCCCGCCAGCCCCGAAGGCGACCCCGTCCTCAACGTCGAAGAATTTTCCGAGTTCGATTACCCCACCGCCATCACCACCGACGACGGCTCCCTCGGCATGAAAGGCTTCGTCACCGACGCTCTCCGCCGCTTCCTCCAAAAACGCCTCGAACAAAACGGCCACCTCCAAAACGTCATCGTCTACTGCTGCGGCCCAACCCCCATGATGAAAGCCACCGCTCGCCTCGCCGCCGCCTTCAACGTCCCCTGCCAGGTCTCCCTCGAACAACCCATGGCCTGCGGCATGGGCACCTGCCAGTCCTGCATCATCCGCCACAAACCCCACACCGCAGACCCCGCCATGGAATGGAAATACAGACTCACCTGCACCGACGGCCCCGTCTTCGACGCCCGCGATATCCTCTGGTGAAGCAACCCCCAACACCTTATTTTCGCTTGGAGGCCGTCCGGTATTTCGCCGTCAATTCGCCGTGCTGATCAATAATGCCAGTCTCCACAAGCACACGCCTGAACGCCTTCGGCGTCAGTTTCCGAAAGCGTGCTACTCTCCCAGCAAACGGCCCCGTCAGCGGAGCGCTAGTCGCGCCCGTAACTTCCGTCTTTCCTGACGTGCCAGACCGCGAGGATGTTCTTCGCTTCCCGAACACAGATTTGGATGTGAGCTTCTTCATAAATCCAACTCCTTAGCCACGCGCGTCTGCTTGAAGTCGTCGGAACATAGACTGCTCTGGCTGTCTGTATCTTAGGCTGCTCTTGGTCGCGGCAAAAGAGATTAAAACAGCGCAGTCCAATTTCTTGTGTTGATTTCCGTTGTTGGGTATCGCAACTCCCAAATTTTTCCATTCTGCCACCATTTCCCTCTGAAATGCCTGCAGAACACGCACGTTCTCCGGGTCCAGCAGATCCAAACAATTCCCGAGCCGAATAATGGCGCCAACTACTGCTGGACTCTTCTTTTTCTTGAATTTTTCAGCCCACCACCACGCCTGCTTCGGCGCATACTCCCAAAAGTAAATCCCACTGCCGAACCAATCATCATCATTCTTGCTCGGGTCGAAAGCTTCACCGGCGACCAACCGTTCGGCTGTCTCTGTACTGGTTCCATGATATGCAATAACCGTGCGGTGGTAATCATGAAAGGTCACTCCCCGTTGTTGGTCCATTCCGATTACCGCCAATCAATAACAGCATCCGGGCATTCCGTCCTATCTTCGGCAAATGCGGCGCCTTCTCTTGATGAGGGGGTGAAAAATGTCTTTCGGAAAAATCCACGGCGGGACACACGCAATTAGCGAATCGCTTCCCGGCACCATTCGCCTTTCCACCACTGCCCGTCTCCCTCGAACAACCCATGGCCTGCGGCATGGGCACCTGCCAGTCCTGCATCATCCGCCACAAACCCCACGACGCCGACCCCACCGGGGGGGGGGCCGAATGGAAATACAAACTCACCTGCACCGACGGCCCCGTCTTCGACGCCCGCGATATCCTCTGGTAAATCCAATTCCTCCCTCCCTCCATATGTTATAATCCAGTGCTAAACTGGAAAGGGACGCCCACGTGAAAGCAGAAATCCTGGAGCTTGTTAACCGCGACCACTTCCGCCATTTCGCAATCATCACCGCAGCCGGCGTTCGTTACGACATCACCGATCCCAACGCACTTGCCGCCGCACGTGACAAGGTCCATTACTACTTCCCGAATTCCGATCGCGCGATTCACGTTCCCTACGACCAGATTGCCACCGTCGAAGAACTCCCCGGCACCAGATCCAAACGCTGACGCTACCGTCCCGCCGCACGCGTAGCCAAATACCCTTCTGCGTCCGCATCTCACCTGCACCGCCGCCCCCCTCTTCAACGCCCGCGATATCCTCCGGTAGAAAACTCTACCCGCAAAACATCCCGACGCCCGACGCCTCGGGCGGCGCGGGGCCATTGTGCGCCCCAACGCCCGCCCCGTCACACACCTCATCGCCGACGCCGAACTACCGCCGCACCAACGAACCCCATCAGCATCACCCCCGTCGCCGGCTCCGGCACTTCAGTACCCGCCACGAACGCATCCGACGCATCCACATACTGCACGCCCCCCGAAATCGCCTGGTACGTCGTCCCCGCCGGGAACAGCGATGCATTGTTGAAGTCCATCGCTCCGGCGCTGAACGTCCCCTGCAATGCCAGCGAATTCACCACCGCCTGACTGATCAGCGCCGCTTCCTGTGCGGCATTGGAAAACGGTGGCAGCGACGCAATGAAGCTCGATGGAAATGTGATCTCATTCAGCGCCAGCGGATTCAGCACAAACGTGATCTTCGTGCTCGTCCCGCCGTTAGCCTCCGCCGCCAGGTACCACAGCGTCTCGGCAAGCGGAGGAGCGTCCAGACCGGCGGCATTCGGGTCGTACGTGCTGAACACGGAACTGTCCCCCGCCTCGGCATCGAATCCCGCGTCGCAGTTCGCGTCCGAATGCGCGCTCCCCGTGATCGTCGGGTTGTAAATATACGACGACCCCGACGAAATCGAGAGCGGGTCCGTCGACTTCCCGAACGCCGACCCTCTGCCGCCCGCCGGAACCGTGCCGGACGCCATGGCATATTCACGCTTGTTCCCGGTCGAATTGACGTACGACGAGCCCTGTCCTTCAAAGGCCAGCGTCGTCGACGTGAGCGTGTATTGATCGGTCTTCGTATCGTCGTACGGAGTGGTCGTCTTATTCAGCAGGCCCTTGCTCAGGCCATTGGTCGTCCCCACGTTCGCCGTCTGCAGCGATATCGTGGGCAGGGCGCGATACGGGTTGTTCTGGCCGCGCGAGCGGTCAAACCAGGTGCCCGCCGCATTCGGGTTCTGCCCCCCAGTGCCGGGGAGCGTGCCGGTATAATATCCCCCCATATTCGCCGCAGGCTGCGCGGCAGCGACGTTCTGCGCGGTGCCTCCAATGATCACCACCGGCGTTAGCGTGCTGTTTTCCAATTGGTTCTGCGAACTGTAGCCGTAGACCGCCGTCGTTCCGTTCACTCTCAGGTTCCCGAAGTTGTCATCGAAACCCGTCACCACCATCTGCGCTGTGGCATTCGCGCCCATCGCTGATGACGCCGCGGCACCCAGCATGCAAGCGGAAATAACACACCCCATGACGATCGAATTACACGCGCGCATTGCCACACCTCGTAAAAATAATGAACCTAAAATGTGCACGGGGGGGCTTACGACCCACAATTCCCCACGCCCCTCTCTCCCTCGGTACTTTTACTGCCCCTGAAATCTACCTTCACCTCGACAAATTGCAATATGAAAATTGCAGATTAATTATGCCGAAGGATCGTCAACGCTCCGAACAACGCTCGCCCCCCCCACTCACTTCCCCGCCAACTGCGC